>NZ_JBEUJY010000003.1:0-448311 GCF_043356775.1 Salmonella sp. SJTUF15581
GGTAATGACTCCAACTTATTGATAGTGTTTTATGTTCAGATAATGCCCGATGACTTTGTCATGCAGCTCCACCGATTTTGAGAACGACAGCGACTTCCGTCCCAGCCGTGCCAGGTGCTGCCTCAGATTCAGGTTATGCCGCTCAATTCGCTGCGTATATCGCTTGCTGATTACGTGCAGCTTTCCCTTCAGGCGGGATTCATACAGCGGCCAGCCATCCGTCATCCATATCACCACGTCAAAGGGTGACAGCAGGCTCAGAAGACGCTCCAGTGTGGCCAGAGTGCGTTCACCGAAAACGTGCGCCACAACTGTCCTCCGTATCCTGTCATACGCGTAAAACAGCCAGCGCTGACGTGATTTAGCACCGACGTAGCCCCACTGTTCGTCCATTTCAGCGCAGACAATCACATCACTGCCCGGTTGTATGCGCGAGGTTACCGACTGCGGCCTGAGTTTTTTAAGTGACGTAAAACCGTGTTGAGGCCAACGCCCATAATGCGGGCAGTTGCCCGGCATCCAACGCCATTCATGGCCATATCAATGATTTTCTGGTGCGTACCGGGTTGAGAAGCGGTGTAAGTGAACTGCAGTTGCCATGTTTTACGGCAGTGAGAGCAGAGATAGCGCTGGTGTCCGGCAGTGCTTTTGCCGTTACGCACCACCCCGTCAGTAGCTGAACAGGAGGGACAGCTGATAGAAACAGAAGCCACTGGAGCACCTCAAAAACACCATCATACACTAAATCAGTAAGTTGGCAGCATCACCGGGGCGTTAACGCTTTGTCGAATGAATGAATACCCGCCCTTGAAGAAACGGACTTCAATAATCGCAAGATTGGCTCCACCTTTTGCGTTGATATTGGCAATAGCTTTTTGCATTTCGGCTTTGTCGTAAAAGAACATTGATTGCTGGTGCTCTTTTTGCTGGATTTCTTGCATGTATTTCTCTTGATTTTTTTCAGCTTCCGCCATGGCATCTTTAACGTTATCACAGGCGCTAATTAGAGTTGCCGCGATGAAGGTAATCGGAAGTAAGAGATTTTTATATGTAACATGTATTTTATTCATGTGAAGTATTTCCCTTTTTTATATAAAATAGATAGTCTTGACTGGTCGAGACTATCCTGGAAACATAGTAATAATGCGTGTGCATATCTGCAGTAAGTTTTAGTTATGCTGGTTTTATTTCGGATTTTTACCTGTTACTTTTTGTTCGTAAATAGGTATTTTACGTATTGATGATAAGTTTAGAACCTATCCCAGTAGGCGTAATCGTTAAAGCCAGTTTGGCGAATAAAAGAGTCTAATGGGATAGGCTATTAATAAACAAAAAAACCAAACGTACTTTCAGAGTTCAGGCTGGAATGCGCATAGCTGATTGTTGATAAGGGCTACTCATACCGACAGGCCAGTGAAGCGATGAATGTCGGTTCCACATACCGGTCTGAGATATCAACAACAACATGTTCTGAGTGGTGGCGTTTGCGTTATATCGTCACAGACAGCGCCTCAGGGCGCTGTTTTCGATCGGATATGTCGCTTTCGCAGGAGGGGACGTTATTCGGCGACCAGCCACATATCAGCCTCTTCAAACATCTCTTCCAGCATACGGTGCAGCCGTTCTTTCTCGGTTTTTGTACAGTCACTGTTTAATGCGTTCGCCTGCATTGGCTTAACTTTCACTTGCGCGTCGGGAAAAAGTTGATGTACGCGTTTTGTGAGTTCATTGAGGATGATTTCGCGTGCGCCTGGCAAACCTTCAACATTTCGCTTGTCATAAACGAGTTCGACGAACATCGCCATTTCCTTTTTACTGGTTGGATGACCAGTATTTAAGCTGGGTATATAACTGGTGTCAAGGTTTAGCCGCCGTTTTGTCATCCTGACGTTGCGGACGTAAAGTAAATTGACCGCACGTGGAAGTAAAGGTCGCTAACCTGTTGTCGTGTCATGAGGTTAGCGGCTATCTCTTCACAGCGGTGTCCTGCTACCTGATGGTAAATTCCAGGGCGCGACTAAAATCGCAATCGGCCAACACAACAGGGTCGCCTTTTCTGACAATAATGCTATTTGTGCCCAGGCATTTTCGGCTCTGTTTCCCCTTAATTTTGTTATCATCAGTGAGCCAGCGCTGGTTATCATTACCCGTGCATGAATAAAGAATGATTGGTGTGCCTTCTTTTGTACCTTGTCCTGCGGCATCCAGACATTTCTCACCCTGCGTGATTCTGTCTCGGTGAAATGAGAAAAGCTGAGATTGCACATGCTTACACTCCCGCAGCGTCAAACGATTCTGTTGATCTGAACCTGTATCAAGGCACAGACCATCAGTTGTCCGAATTTGTTCCGCGTCATTTATGTAATAACCACCGGAATTAATTTGGTTTTGTGTAATGACCGGGAACGACAAATTAATACTATAAGGTGCGGGTAAGCCGTTCGTCGTACATCCACATAAAATAGAGGAGAGGCAGAGAACCAGTGTGGTTTTTCCTGAAAGCAAAGTCATTCAATTATTACCCTAAAAATAAATAGCGTTACAACTATATTGGCGATTTATACCCACTGAATATGACGTAGCATTGAGCGACAATAGAGATAATTCCGATAGAATCACATAAATACTTCGGTTAAATGCGCGCAGCCAGCCACTCCTGTGACGATGGGTATATAGCGTTAAATACTTTTGCAATATTAGATGCTATCACAGTGAAAAACGGCTGTACATTTCTTCACGTTAAACAAAGTGAGAAGGGGGGGGACACCCGATATATGATAAAAGAGGTCACAGGAGTCATTAGCAAAATAAATCCTTTAGATTTTCGCCACTGAAAACATTCTGCAGCCTTTCAGGCAAAGCCTCATAGCACAGACTGCGGAGGTATACGGGCTCGCTAAATTTTTCTGAAAAAATGCCGAGTGACGAATTATGAAAGATAAACGTTGGCGGCGGTAGGTCCGCGGAGGCCATTAATACGACAAAACTCAACGCGTATACCGGGGATAAGCGCTTCTGTTTCGTGTTGGCGACATGCTGAAATGTGGACCTGAACATCTTTGCGTCCATCGGAGGGGGTGATGAGACCTTTACCGCTCTTACAATCAAAGGTTTTGACAATTCCTGTCATTTTACGAGACAAACAAATTCCTTAATGGGGATAACGAGGCGCACTATACACGTCAGGAAAAATAATGCCAGCTATATTTGATGGCAATCAAGATTTCCGGATGGCTAAAAGTAGTCGTTCGGCACCATTGTAGATAAATAACATTATGTTCTGGAGAAAGTATTCCCTTTCCTGGCGTCGTTGGTTGGTGCGGACATCATGGGTTTTGTCGTCGGGCAGGATGGTGAACTAATCTGCCTGGCTTGCTTTTTATCAGTATTTGTAGGTGGTTGCGGGGTTTTACTACCAAAATCGTAGATAAAAATATCCCATGATGCCTGTTGTAAACCAAAACAATGGCCTGAACTGGCCAAAACATGGAATGAAAAAATAAGTAATGACCAAAGCATAAAAGCATGATGTCTCATAACACCTCCTGTTATATGTAATGACTTGTGAAGTTCATCTAATGAATTATGGAACGTCATTGGCATTTTTTATTCAACGAAGAGTTAACCACTCTTAATAATAATGGGTTTTATAGCGAAATAGACTTTTTTATCGCGTGTTCAATATTTGCGTCCGTTATTATTTTTCTGGAATGTAAACTCTCTCTCAACACAGGTGATATTTATGTTGGAATTGTGGTGTTGATTCTATTCTTATAACAAGAAATGTTGTAACTGATAGACATATTAAAAGATTAAATCGGAGCGGGAATAAAGCGTGCTAAGCATCATCGTGAATATGATTACAGCGCCTGCGATGGCATATAACCGTATTGTGGCTGGAGCGTCACGTGAGGACTGTGAAGCACAATGCGATATGTTCTGATTATATGGCGAGTTTGCTTAATGACATGTTTTTAGCCGAACGGTGTCAAGTTTCTTAATGTGGTTGTGAGATTTTCTCTTTAAATATCAAAATGTTGCATGGGTGATTTGTTGTTCTATAGTGGCTAAACACTTTATGGTTTCTGTTAAATATATATGCGTGAGAAAAATTAGCATTCAAATCTATAAAAGTTAGATGACATTGTAGAACCGGTTACCTAAATGAGCGATAGAGTGCTTCGGTAGTAAAAATATCTTTCAGGAAGTAAACACATCAGGAGCGATAGCGGTGAATTATTCGTGGTTTTGTCGATTCGGCATAGTGGCGATAACTGAATGCCGGATCGGTACTGCAGGTGTTTAAACACACCGTAAATAATAAGTAGTATTAAGGAGTTGTTATGAAAAATATTATTTTATCCACTTTAGTTATTACTACAAGCGTTTTGGTTGTAAATGTTGCACAGGCCGATACTAACGCCTTTTCCGTGGGGTATGCACAAAGTAAAGTTCAGGATTTCAAAAATATCCGAGGGGTAAATGTGAAATACCGTTATGAGGATGACTCTCCGGTAAGTTTTATTTCCTCGCTAAGTTACTTATATGGAGACAGACAGGCTTCCGGGTCTGTTGAGCCTGAAGGTATTCATTACCATGACAAGTTTGAGGTGAAGTACGGTTCTTTAATGGTTGGGCCAGCCTATCGATTGTCTGACAATTTTTCGTTATACGCGCTGGCGGGTGTCGGCACGGTAAAGGCGACATTTAAAGAACATTCCACTCAGGATGGCGATTCTTTTTCTAACAAAATTTCCTCAAGGAAAACGGGATTTGCCTGGGGCGCGGGTGTACAGATGAATCCGCTGGAGAATATCGTCGTCGATGTTGGGTATGAAGGAAGCAACATCTCCTCTACAAAAATAAACGGCTTCAACGTCGGGGTTGGATACCGTTTCTGAAAAGCATAAGCTATGCGGAAGGTTCGCCTTCCGCACCGCCAGTCAATAAAACAGGGCTTCTTTACCAGTGACACGTACCTGCCTGTCTTTTCTCTCTTCGTCATACTCTCTTCGTCATAATGACGCTGTACATAACATCTCACCAGCATAAGCACAGATAAAGGATTGTGGTAAACAATCAAGGTTGCTCAGGTAGGTGATAAGCAGGAAGGAAAATCTGGTGTAAATAACGCCAGATCTCACAAGATTCACTCTGAAAAATTTTCCTGGAATTAATCACAATGTCATCAAGATTTTGTGACCGCCTTCGCATATTGTACCTGCCGTTGAACGACTACTGAAAAGTAGCAAGGTATGTATTTTATCCAGGAGAGCACCTTTTTTGCGCCTGGCAGAAGTCCCCAGCCGCCACTAGCTCAGCTGGATAGAGCATCAACCTCCTAAGTTGATGGTGCGAGGTTCGAGGCCTCGGTGGCGGTCCAATGTGGTTATCGTATAATGTTATTACCTCAGTGTCAGGCTGATGATGTGGGTTCGATTCCTACTGACCACTTCAGTTTTGAATAAGTATTGTCTTGCAATCCTGTTACAGAATAATTTCATTTATTACGTGACAAGATAGTCATTTATAAAAAATGCACAAAAATGTTATTGTCTTTTATTACTTGTGAGTTGTAGATTTTTCTTATGCGGTGAATCCCCCTTTGCGGCGGGGCGTCCAGTCAAATAGTTAATGTTCCTCGCGAACCATATTGACTGTGGTATGGTTCACCGGGAGGCACCCGGCACCGCAATTTTTTATAAAATGAAATTCACACCCTATGGTTCAGAGCGGTGTCTTTTTACATCAGGTGGGCAAGCATAATGCAGGTTAACGTGAAAGATACGAGCAATAGCAGAAACCAGTGATTTCGTTTATGGCCTGGGGATTTAACCGCGCCAGAGCGTATGCAAGACCCTGGCGCGGTTGGCCGGTGATCGTTCAATAGTGCGAATATGAATGGTTACCAGCCGCTGCGAATTCTACCTGGGTCACTTAATAAAGCAAAACATTTAAACACTCAACAACGACAATTCAGACAGTTCGAACTTTTCTTTAAAAATAGGATTAACCATGTTTAAAAGTGGTTACTAATTAGCCATTATACTATGGTAGTGATTCACATATTCTTTAACGTTACGTTACAGGAAAGTTGAAGTGGAAATGCCTGATGAGCCTTCAGGCATTTCTTAAGGTTAGTTAGCTAAGGAACAGTTACTGAGAACAGGTTTATCATCACCTTCCACCAGTTCAGCCGTTTTGCCTTTGGTATAAAGTTTATAAGTATAATTTTTGTCTATGGCTTCGTAATTTGCTCCGGAGGCCATTTTCATTAACCGCATCGGGATCATCTCGTTTACCTGACTGATAATCGCATAGGCGTTTCCAGCCTCGGTGTTGACGTAAATCACCTCCATAACCTGGTTATCATTACAGGTGTATATAGATTTAGAAATCTCCTGCGAAGCTGCTATAGATGTGGAACTGGCGCTAAGCGCAGCGAGAAAGAGGGTAAATGGGATCAATTTACGTTTCATCATTAGTATCCTTTGTGCATAAAATTGTCGTTAATTCCCTGAAGAACGGGAGATAAAGCGGCATCAATACGATGAATGCTGTAGTATTCCTGTTTACTGACGAAAAGTGCGCCAGAAAAGCGTATTATAATTTATCCATCACTGACATATGTGATGAGTAGACAAATCTTAAAAGCATAAACTATAGGCTGCAAATCATTATGGTGCGATAGAAAATGATTGTCACCACTGCTCAATACTATGGCATAAAAACCGAAGAAAACGGTACTGTTCACTGTCTCGTTTCATACGGTATCTGTCAGTGAAACTATTTCTTCAAATGATGGTCTTTTTATTATCGATCAGATAATGGCATCAACAGGGGTTATTCAGGAGTATATGTGAAAAAGTGGCTTATAGGAGGGATATTGATCGCAAGTTTTCTGACCGGTTGTCTGATGTGGCACAACATTGATAAATGGTTTAATAAAGATATCGAATTTTTCTACGTCGGAGACGATAGCTAAAATTCCAGTCAGTTGGCAACGGGGGTCATATCTTCAGGTATGGCGCCCGGAGTAGCCGGGCGCAAATTGTAGGTGTATAAATGTCATTTCATTAAAATTTTAGCGACAACATGGACAGTCACTACCGCGTGCTAGCGGCCCTCTGAAGTCACAAGATGAATAAGCCAGTTTTTTGTTTCAGCGGTGACTGAAACATATTTTGTTCCTGGTGGGCTTACCGCCAGTTGCTGAAAAAGACAACGATGATGTAACTGTTGCAGAGATTGACGAATACGACGACCGTGAATTTTATTTTTGGCGACCATATTTCCTCCCAAAAGGCCGCCCGAAAGCGGCGCTGGGTTTGATAATGGAGAAGGGCGTTGGTCACTGCCATAACCAACCTGTATACACTAATGCAATTGATAATCATTATCAATTCTGCTGATGAAGAAAAATTGTAAAGATGAAGGGACAGCGGAAATGGCAATGAACGGGATGAGACTTTTCGTTAACCACTTAAATTCGTGACTAAAAAAAGCTTTTATAGGCTTGAAAATGTTTTTTCCGTCCCTATGTAGTCAGTGGACAAGCAATGCTTGCCTTGATGTTGAACTTTTGAATAGTGATTCAGGAGGTTAATGATGGCACTCAGAACCTTGTCAGCACTTCCCGTGTTTGCTGATTCTCTTTTCTCTGACCGTTTCAACCGTATTGATAGACTTTTCAGTCAATTAACAGGAGATACGCCAGTCGCTGCGACGCCAGCTTACGATCTGCAAAAGCGCGATGCGAATAACTATCTGCTTACCGTGAGCGTTCCTGGCTGGAAAGAGGAAGAGCTTGAAATTGAAACGGTTGGTGGCAACCTGAATATTACGGGTAAACACACTGAAGAGACGGTAGAGGATCAGACGCACTGGATTTATCGTGGTATTCGTAAGGCGGATTTCCAGTTGAGTTTTTCTTTGCCTGAACATGCTAAGGTGAATAATGCGAAACTGGAACAGGGCCTCTTGTTGGTCGAGATTTACCAGGAGATCCCTGAAAGCGAGAAACCGAAAAAAATTGCCATAGAAAGCAAACCAAAGGCGATTGAACACAAATCATAATCGCGTTAATGGAGGCCCGTTTAGACGGGCCTTCATTGCCTGTAGCGAAAAGTATCCCGTCATGCTTGTAGGCACAGATCGCTAAATATTATAGCCCTGACCTCTATATTATCCCGTGCCACTGACCTCGTCGCCATTGGACGGCGGTAAGTTGGAATTATCCGCGAGGTCAGTCCAATTTTTGTCCACTCTCGACATTCTGCCTGTTATGGGCGCGATATCTGAACATAAATTCGTATAGCAGTTCATCGTTTTCACCGCGTTGATGCTATTTCTGCTAACACTACTTTCATACATAAAAAAGCTGATGCTTTTTACCTTATTTAATAGAGGCAGGTATGAAATTAGCGCTCGTCAATCGGCAGGTCATTTTACCGGAAAGCAGAACCGAGTCCTTCCAGTGCCATGCCTCTACGCTTGTTCGCTTACCGTGCGGTACGCTCGTGGCCGCATGGTTCGCGGGGTTGCGCGAAGGAAGCGAAGATACAGCCATCTGGCTATCTCGCTATGAACATAATATCTGGACAACACCGCAGCGAGTGGCGGCACGCGAGGGGGAAGCGCACTGGAATCCGGTGTTATTTTACCCGTCGGATAAATTGTGGTTATTTTATAAAGTAGGCAGCGACGTACACGTGTGGAAAACCTGGTTTATCACCTCCAGCGATCGAGGATTTACCTGGAGTACGTCAGCTCCGTTGGTTAACGATGATATTTTGCCGCGCGGTCCCGTAAAAAATAAACTCCTGCTGGCATCAAATGGCGCCTGGATTGCGCCAGGGTCGATTGAAAGTCCTGAACGGTGGAGGGCATTTGTGGATCGATCCTCTGACGAAGGAAAACACTGGAATATCTCTTTTGTTCCGCTGAAGCCTGATAACGCTATTTCCGGGACAAACGTAGCGTTGTGGGATGGTGTAAAAAAGGGGATGTTGTGGGAATGTTGTCTGGAAAACCTCCTGCGCTGGGATGGCGTTATTCAGCCTACGCTGTGGGAGTCTTCTCCGGGGCATATCCATATGTTGTTACGAAGCACACGCGGGGCAATTTTTCGCAGTGATTCAATCGACTATGGCGCTACCTGGTCTGTTGCCCGCGCGACATCGTTACCGAATAATAATAGTGGTATCGATCTGGTTAGTATGCAGGACGGTACGCTGATTCTTGCGTTAAATCCGGTCAACGGCAACTGGGGAAAGCGCTATCCGCTTTCACTGATTGCTTCCCAGGATAATGGCGAATCATGGCTACCGCTACTGGACCTGGAAAGTGACCACGGTGAGTATTCTTATCCCGCTATTATTAGCGAGGGCGGCGTCGTACATATCACCTACACGTGGAACCGGAAAAATATCGTATATTGTCGATTACAAACGGTATAAGGCGCTATCAGTCGAAACCGATAGCGCTGGAATAATAATGCCTTGCCCGGCGTGCTCTCTCTCGCCGGGATGGCCGAAATAGTCATGATTTACCGGGTAACATCCTTGAAAATGTATCGTCTTTTTGTATGTAATGGTGAAACAACGCCGCTGCTGCATGCATGGCAATCAGGAAATAGCCGATATTGGCCAGCATTTCATGAATACGCTTTATATCCGATTTTAGGTTGCTATCTGGCGTCAAAAATACCGGTACAGTAAAACCAAAAAAGCTCCAGCTTTTCCCGCCTGACGCCATCATCGCGACGCCCAGCAGCGGTAAGGCGAGAAAAGTGAGATAAAGCGCGATATGCATTAATTTAGCGGCTACGTGCTGCCAGTGAGGAGGGGGAGGCGTAATGACTGGATCCGGGTATTTGTGTTTAAGATATAACCGTAAAAACATCAGCGCCCAGACCAGAACGCCCATATCATAGTGCGTGTCTTTCATAAACAGGTAAACGCTGGAGCCTTTTGGCGCCCACCCCCGTAACTCAATAGCAGCATATGCGATGCCTGTCAGGAGCAGTGTTAACCAGTGAAGCGTTATTTGCAGTCTTGAGAAATGTGCCATTATTATTATCCTTTATTAACAACTGCTTGTAGGGTATGCGTAAAATCTTAACAGAACCTTAAAGCGGGGGCTGAGTCGCAAGGAACAGACAGAGATAGCGGCACGTAAAATGGGATAAAAAGCCGGCGGCATCGCCGGCTTACTGTTGTTATTGTCCTCTTACGACAACACAGGTTTTACCATAAAACGGATATGAGCCTGTAGTTTCATAATCAACACTCGACACTAAAGAAATATCGCCCGCTTTTTTCGCTGAATCAATAGATGCGTCGCCGGTATTTACAATACCCAATACCGTTTGCGCACACGCTTTACCGGTTTTGGTTGCCGGGAGACTCGTGGCAGTAATTGGCCCTTTAACATCCGTATATAAGCCAATCCCTGTCGGTGATGGTCCTGTAGCACACCCCGTTAAAAGAGAACCAATAAAGATAATTGAAAAAATGTGTTTTTTATTTGTCATGGGATTAGTCCATTATAAATTAATAGAAAACTTACCGTCCGAAAATGTCCGGACAGTCATTTAAAAAGTGGTGTATATTAAATATGCGATATTACTCTTTGCACCCTCCTGTTGATGTCGTACCTGATGGACAAATATCCGTTGAAGCCGGATATATTCCCCATGCCATGTTTTTATAACTTGCGCATCCTGTCAGCAATGAGAACAGTACGGCTAAAAAAATCATCACGAGCCCTGGCGGCGTTAACATTTTTCGGTTGGACTCCATAGCATGTCATTTCATCGGGTTGCCATATGACTGGCGTTCTGCTGGTAAGTTTCATTAACGCCCGGTTCGTTTAATATTGGTTTAGGTTTAAAGCCAGGAAGCGCTAATTACGATACCTTCTTACGTTTCAGTACTGACTAATAACGTTGAGAAAATGAACAGCGTCGGATGGGAAGACGTAATACAGAATAGAAAGGAAATAAGAGAATAAGATGGCGTTAATTAACCCGGTATTCCTGGCGTCATTTCCCTTGCGTTTTATCCCCGTCAAAAGCGGCCTTTAGCCCACGTTGGCGCTCCCGACGTTTGTGCGTATGATGTTTTTAAAAGATCGTCATACTTTCTGTTCTGCATCAATTTTTTCATTACAAATGCTCGCCATAATGCCGTCCTCAGGAGGTCTCCCGACGTTTATGCTGCGCCGGGAGAAACAAAAACAACGTATAATCTGGGGTAAACTGATGATTAAAGGCAAACTGGCGCTCATAACGTGCGCGCTGACTCTGGTATTCACTTCGTCGCTTTTCGCCGCGTCGGACACGGCAGATGGCCATACCTTAAAGCTGGCCATTGGCCCTGAGCCAACGGAAGGATTTGATCCTATGCTGGGCTGGAGCCACGGCAGTTACTTATTGCTTCATGCGCCGTTGCTCAAGCAAAACGCCGATATGAGTTGGGGTAATTTACTGACGGAAAAAGTGGACACCAGCCCCGATGGTAAAACCTGGATACTGACCTTAAAACCCGATCTGAAATTCTCCGATGGCTCGCCATTAACTGCCGAAGATGTCGTATTTACATATAACAAAGCGGCGAAGAGCGGCGGTAAAATTGACATGGGCAACTTTAGTCATGCGCGAGCGCTGGATGCGCGCCGAATTGAGATGACGCTGAGCCATCCGCAGAGCACCTTTGTGAATGTATTAGGATCGTTAGGGATTGTTCCGGCCAGCCGTTATGATGAAAAAACGTTCGCCCGCGAACCGATAGGCGCCGGTCCATACCGACTGGTCAGCTTTCAGCCGGGTCAGCAACTGATCGTTGAAGCTAATCCCTGGTATGCGGGTAAAAAGAATGACTTTAACCGGCTGGTTTTTGTCTTTCTGGATGAAGATAATGCTTATGCCGCCGCGCGCAGCGGACAGTTAGGTCTGGTGCGCATTGCCCCTTCTATGGCGGTGGCCCCGCAGCAGGATAATCTTAAACTCTGGGTACGCGATAGCGTTGAAAACCGGGGCATTGTCTTCCCGATGGTGCCTGCCGGTAAAAAGGATGCTAACGGTTATCCTGTCGGCAACGATGTGACCGCTGATGTCGCTATCAGACGCGCAATTAACTATGCCATTAATCGTAAGCAACTGGCGGAACAGGTGATGGAAGGCCATGCGATACCCGCCTATAGCGCGGTGCAGGGATTGCCGTGGCAAAATCCTTCAGTGGTATTCAGCGATGGCGATATTGCAAAAGCGCGCGCCATCCTGGAAGAGGCTGGCTGGAAGATAAACAGTGCGGGCGTGCGTGAAAAAGCAGGTAAAGAAGCGCGTCTGACCTTATGGTATGCCAGTGGCGACAGCACCCGACGGGATCTGGCCGAGGCGGTGCGCGCCATGTTGCAGCCTTTAGGCATTGTCGTCTCGTTGCAATCGGGAAGCTGGGAAACTGTAGAGCGCCATATGCACGCTAACCCTACGCTGTTTGGCTGGGGAAGTCTGGACCCGATGGAACTCTTCCATCACTACAGTGGGAAAGCCGCTGGTGTGGAATATTATAACCCGGGCTATTACAGCAACCCTGCGGTAGAAGCACATCTGAAACAGGCTATAGATGCGCCTGACTGGCAAAAGGCGATTCCTTTCTGGCAGCAGGTTGAGTGGGATGGAAAGCAGGGCGCGGGCGTCCAGGGCGATGCGGCATGGGCATGGCTGCTTAATATTCAGCATACCTATCTGGCCAACCCCTGTATTGATCTGGGAAAAGGCGCGCCAGAAATCCACGGTAGCTGGTCGGTGTTAAACAATCTTGATGACTGGACCTGGACCTGTCGGTGATGAAATTGTTCTTCAGTCATTTTTTGCGGCTGATTATTCTGTTGGTGCTGGTGGCTGCCGGCACCTTCATTTTGCTTAGCTTTTCGCCCGTTGATCCTATCCGTGCTTATATTGGCAACGATCTGCTCTATGTTCCGCCAGAACAATATGCGCGGATTGCGGCGCGCTGGGGGCTCGACCAGCCGCTGTGGGAGCGTTTCGGTCACTGGTTTTGGCGTTTGCTCCAGGGTGACATGGGGTATTCCATGCTGTTCAACATGCCTGTCGCCAGCGTGATCCGGGAACGTTTTGCGACGTCATTCGCGCTGCTGGCAGGCGCCTGGCTATTGTCTGGTGTGCTGGGCGTGACATTGGGTTTTCTGGCCGGACGTTTTCTCCACCGCTGGCCGGATAAGATGATTTGCCGTATCAGCTACTTATTGTCATCGTTGCCCACTTTCTGGATAGCAATGCTGTTGCTGGCGCTGTTTGCCGTCCGCTGGCCGATATTACCTGTTTGTTGCGCCTGGGACCCCGGAAATAATGCAGGAACAGCTCTTTTATCGGAACGTTTACGCCATCTTGTGTTGCCGGTATGTGCGTTAAGTCTGTTGGGCATGGGGCAAATTGCGCTGCATACGCGAGAAAAAATAGCCAGCGTAATGAAGAGCGAATTTATTCGTTTTGCGCGCGCTCAGGGGGATAAAGGATGGTCGCTGTTACGTCACCAGGTGTTACGTCATGCGATTACCCCAGCGCTCTGCTTACAATTTGCTTCTCTGGGCGAACTGATGGGGGGGGCGTTACTGGCAGAAAAAGTCTTTGCGTATCCGGGGCTGGGGCAGGCCACTATCGATGCCGGCCTGCGTGGCGATGTCCCGCTACTCATGGGGATCGTTTTATTCTGTACGCTATTAGTGTTTGCCGGAAATACGATTTCAGCCTGGCTTGTGGTGGGGCTTAATCGATCGCTGGAGCGTCCCGATGCTCTATAATCCTGCCCCGACGTTGTTTCGTCTGATCCTCTCCGTTACCTGTCTGCTGTTTATTGCCGGATACGGTTATGCCACGTTGAGCCAGCCGCCAGAGGTTAATCTGCTTGCCCGGCATCTGTCGCCTGATATCCAGCACTGGTTTGGCACCGATAATCTGGGGCGTGATGTATGGCTTCGTTGCTTTCAGGGGGCCTTCACCAGTTTACAAATTGGCGTTGGCGCTGCGCTGTGCAGCGGCGTTATCGCGCTAGTGATGGCGGCAGTGGCGCGTATTCATCCCCGGCTGGACCTCCTGATGCGGCTGATAACCGATGCCATGCTCGCCATGCCGCATTTACTTTTGCTGATCCTTATCTGTTTTACGCTCGGCGGCGGTAAAAGCGGCGTCATTGCGGCCGTAGCGTTAACGCACTGGCCCCGTCTGGCGCTGATTCTGCGCGCCGACGCGGAGCGGGTAGCGCAGAGTGACTACCTGACATTGACCTATCGTCTGGGGCATGGACACCTTTATTGCTGGCGATATCACTATTTTCCGGCGCTATTGCCGCAATGGTTGACGGGAACGTTATTGATGTTTCCTCATGCGGTATTGCACAGCGCGGCGTTAAGTTTTCTGGGGTTTGGGCTGGCGCCGCATGAGCCTTCGCTGGGGCTGTTGCTGGCGGATGCGTTACGGTTTATTAGCCATGGAAACTGGTGGCTGGTGCTGTTTCCCGGCCTAATGTTATTCACGCTGGTGATGCTCTTCGATCAGTTTGCGCGCGCCATTCAGCGGCTGTGGCTAAGGAGTGACGTATGCTGAGTTTACAACAGGTTACGCTGGAAAGCGCGCGTTATCGCTGGTATGGCGCGAGACGCTGGTCGCCGTTATTACAGAATGTCTCTTTTGATATCGCGCCCGGCGAAATGGTGGCATTGGTTGGCGGCAGCGGGGAGGGAAAAAGTCTGCTGCTGCAATGTCTGCTCGATCTGCTGCCGGAAAACTTACGCTTTCGGGGGGAGATTACGCTTGATGGCAACCGGCTGGACAGACATACCATCAGGCAGCTTAGGGGCAATACGTTTAGCTACGTGCCGCAGGGGGTACAGGCGCTTAATCCCATGCTGAATATCAGAAAACATTTGAGCAGAGCATGTCATCTGACCGGACGCGCCTGGGATGAGACGCAGATGGTACAGCTATTACAGCAAAGCGATCTTGAACCGACAGTCCTGGAACGCTTTCCCCGCCAGCTCTCCGGCGGGATGGCTAAACGAATTCTGGCGTGCCACGCCTCGCTTAGCCAGGCACGTTATATCCTCGCGGATGAGATCACCGCCTGGCTTGATACCGCACTGGCAAACCAGTTGCTCGAGCACTTGCGAGGTCTTTGCAAGCGGGGATGCGGCGTGCTGTGGGTGACTCATGACCTGCTGCTGGCGGCGCGGTATGCCGATCGCATTGTGGCGCTGCATCAGGGTTATATCACGGACAATATCCGCTGCGAGCAGTTACAGCCGGAAGAGATGAGTGAGCCGTTAAAACGGCAATGGCAAGCATTGCCTGAACTAAGCCCGTTATTTATGCCGACCGGAGAGGGAATAGAATGTTGAGCTGCCGCGACCTCGTTATTCGTCAGGGCGGGAAAGTCTTATGGCAGAACCTGACGTTTACGATTTCTGCCGGTGAACGGGTAGGAATTCATGCGCCAAGCGGAACGGGGAAAACAACGTTGGGGCGCGTCCTGGCCGGATGGCAAAAGCCGACGGCGGGCGACGTTCTGCTGGACGGCAGCCCGTTACCCCTGCATCAGTATTGTCCGGTACAGCTTGTTCCTCAGCATCCTGAACTGACGTTTAATCCCTGGCGAAGCGCCGGAGACGCTGTGCGTGATGCCTGGCAGCCTGATCCGGAAACAATGAGGCGTTTGCATGTGCAGCCCGAGTGGCTGACGCGTCGGCCAATGCAGCTCTCAGGCGGGGAGTTGGCGCGTATTGCGATACTGCGCGCGCTTGACCCACGAACGCGTTTTCTGATTGCCGACGAAATGACGGCGCAACTCGATCCGTCTATTCAAAAAGCGATATGGGTATACGTGCTTGAGGTGTGCCGCAGCCGTTCATTAGGGATGTTGGTGATTAGTCATCAGTCTGCGCTACTTGATCAAGTCTGTACCCGCCATTTACAGGTGGAATAGCCGCAAGTCGTTTCTCCGCATTGCCGTGTCGCCGTTAACGCACCGGGAGCCCATGGGTTCCCGGTATTGTCGGCAGAGATTTTACTGCATGACGCGTTTATCTGCGTTTTTTGCATCAGCGGTATTACTGTAGTCCCTGGTCTCTTCAACCTGTACAGGGGCTCTGACGACCAGACTTGGCAGCGCCAGTTCGATATCATTCTCAATGAGTTTTTCAATAATACGGATATTTATCTCTTGCTGAATATCCATGTATTTATTGTAATCCGCGGTATTGACGATATGCACCACCTCATAGGTCAGCCGATCCTGACCAAAGGCCAGTAGATGGGCGCGGTCGAATTGTGTTTCGCCGACATCGGTAATAATCTTTTTCACCATATCGCCGATGAGGCGTAACTTTTCCGGCGGTGTCGCAGTGGCGACGCCAAAAGTAAACACGATACGACGCGTTTGCATCCGCTTATAGTTGTGTATGGTTTGCTGCAACAACTGCGCGTTCGCACAAACGATCTGTTCGCCGCTGAGGCTACGGATGCGAGTGGTTTTCAAACCGATATGTTCAATCGTACCGGCTACATCATTAAAGACGACGAAATCGCCGATCTCGAAGGGCTTATCGAAACCAATCGACAGCGAAGCGAAGACATCGCTCAGAACGGTTTGTACCGCCAGGGCAATAGCAATACCGCCCACGCCGAGGCTGGCTACCAGTGCGGTAATATCCACGCCGACGTTCGCCAGGATGGAGAGCAGCATCATAGACCAGACGAGCACGCGCAAAATCATACCAAGAATGACTAACGTCACCGGGTTTTTATTGGAGCCTGGGGCATACAGTAAATGACGCATCCATGACTGTACGCCCTGATCAAGCCAAATCGCCATTTGAATCGCAACCACTAAAAACCAGGCGTGAGAGAGGGTAGAGAATAACCGGTCGGGCAGGGCGACAAAGCGCAGGCTAAAGAGAAATGCGGCAAAAAAGATGAGCATCTTACTGGTCTTTTTCAGCATCTCGAAAACAATAGGCCGCAGCCGCCCATGAGCATCATCCTTTTTATCCGGGCGTTGTAGCGCTTTATAGACCACATTAAGTAGCCAGTTGATGAGCCAGTAAGTAATGAGGGTGACGAAAAAAACGACCGCCAGATTGATCCAGAACGTCGTTGACATCAGCATCGCAACGATATTTAGTCGTGCTAAATACTCCATTTTACCTCCGATGAAAAGCAGATGAACATTACAGTATAGACGTCACATCACGGAGGCCGATTTCCGGCTTTACTATTGCTGTTTTATTCAGCACTTTTGTTCAAAAAGTATGAAAAAGAGGGGTAGCCGTTTGGCTATCCCGGCGTTTCTGTGCAGACTTATCTACTCCTCTTAATAAAATAAGGAGTCATTTATGCAACAAGAACATCGTGAGTGTATTGAGCAGTGTTATGAATGCGCGGCGGCGTGTGATATCTGCGCCTCTTCTTGTCTGCGTGAAGATAACGTCGAAATGATGAAGCACTGCATCCAGTTAGATATGCAATGTGCGGCCATTTGTCGCCTGGCGGCGCAATTTATGGCATTGGAAAGCGAGTACTCACAAAAATTATGCCGCCTGTGCGCGGATATCTGCAAAGCCTGCGCCGAAGAGTGTGCAAGGCACGATCACGACCATTGCCAGAATTGCGCGCGGGCATGCAGCCAATGCGCAGACGCCTGCCTTAAAATGGCCGCGTAATTTTTCTTCCGCCATTAGCTCAACCGGATAGAGCATAGAGCTTCTACCTCTAAGGTTCGGGGTTCAATTCCTCGATGGCGGACCAGTTGATATCAAAAAAGGCCACCTGCGCGGTGGCCGCTGAGTTTCTGTTGAAATAAATGCAATGTTATAATATAACAATCATCTTTCTAAGAAAGATGAGGGTAACGTTTTGGTGATTCATTTAAAAAAACTGACAATGCTTCTGGGAATGCTGTTGGTAAATAGTCCTGCCTTCGCGCATGGTCATCATGCTCATGGCGCGCCGATGACGGAGGTTGAGCAAAAAGCGGCAGCGGGTGTGTTTGATGACGCCAATGTACGCGATCGCGCGCTCACCGACTGGGATGGTATGTGGCAATCCGTCTATCCTTACCTGGTCAGCGGCGAGCTGGACCCTGTCTTCAGACAAAAGGCGAAGAAAGACCCGGAGAAAACGTTTGAGGATATTAAAGCGTATTATCGCAAAGGATACGCGACGAATGTTGAGACTATTGGCATTGAAAATGGCGTTATAGAATTCCATCGCGACAATAACGTTGCATCCTGTAAATACAATTATGCCGGCTATAAAATTCTGACTTACGCATCGGGTAAAAAAGGGGTGCGCTACCTGTTCGAATGTAAAGATGCGAATAGCAAAGCGCCTAAATATGTTCAGTTTAGCGATCATATCATTGCCCCGCGCAAATCGGCGCACTTCCATATCTTTATGGGAAATACCTCGCAGCAGGCATTGTTGCAAGAGATGGAAAACTGGCCTACCTATTATCCTTATCAGTTAAAGGCGAATGAGGTCGTTGACGAAATGCTACATCATTAAGTCTGATTGCAATGTTAAAAGCTCGCTATGAATAGTGAGCTTTTTTCTGCCGTTATGCCATATTTCTGGCAACCAATATAAAAAATACCTGCGCCCCCGGAGCAACGATGACGCTGTCCATACCGCCCTCGATTCAATGCCAAACGGAAGCGGCATGTCGCCTGATTACTCGTGTCACAGGCGATACGTTGCGTGCTATTCATTTATATGGTTCCGCTGTCGCGGGCGGTCTGAAGCCAAACAGCGACATTGATCTACTGGTGACAATATGCCAGCCGCTGACGGAGGCCCAACGCGCAACGCTGATGCAGGAATTGCTGGCGCTTTCATCGCCGCCGGGGGCGTCGGCAGAAAAACGCGCTCTGGAGGTCACTGTCGTGCTTTATTCGCAGCTGGTTCCCTGGTGTTTTCCACCTTCCCGGGAAATGCAATTTGGCGAGTGGCTAAGAGAGGACATTTATCAGGGGATTTATGAACCAGCGCAACAGGACTGGGACATTGTGTTATTGATAACCCAGATTCTGGAAACCAGTATACCGCTAAAGGGAGAACGCGCGGAACGGCTGTTCACGCCAGCCCCTGCGGCGCAGTTGCTGAAGGCCTTGCGTTATCCCCTCGACCTTTGGCAATCCACGGCAGATGTGCAGGGAGATGAGTATCATATCGTTTTAACCCTGGCGCGTATCTGGTACACCCTTTCTACCGGGAGATTTACCTCTAAGGATGCGGCGGCTGACTGGCTGTTACCTCAGTTGCCGGAAGAGTATGCTGCCACGTTGCGTGCGGCGCAGCGTGAATATTTAGGTCTGGAGCAACAGGACTGGCATATTTTGCTGCCTGCGGTCGTACGCTTTGTGGATTTTGCGAAAGCGCACATCCCCACGCAGTTCACATAAGATGCCCCAGGACGTCTGTCAGGTTGCGCAAACGGCGTTCCTCAACTACTACTTAATAGGTTCTCATCGCTGAAGTAAGCAGATGATCTTATGCGGGCCATCGAATGGATATTTCCACATGGCTCTCGTTTTGTTGAGGTGGATATGACTGGTTCCGCATCATCTGTTTTAAAGACAGATACAAGACTATTGAGCGAAAACCTGTTTCTTAATTATGGTCTGGAGTCCTTATTTAAGGACGTCGCAATAATAGCTGGTAACGTAAATTATATTATTTTTGATATCGACGATTACTACACCGTACAGCAGTATATTACTTCCGCATTTAAAACGGTACTCATTGGAATTGTTACCCATAATGAATATAACTTTATTGATGAACATCATGCCATATATCGAATAAAGGTCGATGCCTCTATTGCTGAGTGGCGTGAGTTACTGATTTTGGCCGCTGCTGGTCAATTTTTTCCCAGGCCAGAGAAAGTCAGATTAACGGCGAATGAAAGAAATGTTTTGGCGATGCTTGTTAAAGGAATGGATATCCGACAAATAAGCTGTGAGCTAAATGTACATTTAAAAACTATTTACTCAGTACGCTACCATGTTCTGACTAAATTAGGTTGTAGAACAGTTCTGGATTATCAAATACTGTCCGTCTCTAAAGCCTTTATGCACTGGCTTACAATAAATAATGTTGATAATGTAATTTCCCGTGTAAATAGTAAGGTCATTGCTTAATAATGATTTGCTTCTGATGGCGTTTAGGTTCACTATGCTTTCTTACATCATCATGAGGCCAGACAGGCATGGCTACTTTTAGTATTAGCGCAATGGCGGCGCAGTGTGGTGTCACAACAGCAAATATCAGGTCCTGGGAACGCTATGGCCTGCTTCAACCTACCAAGGATGAAGCTGGCAATCGTTTTTATTGCATAGAAGATGCTATCAGAATACAGCATATTATCGACGCGTTAAGCAAAGGCTTCTCATTAAAAGAGATTAAACCTGCACTCTATGGTGAAGAAACGCATTGCCGCTCGGGATGGTTATTTTACCAGGAAGAGATTTTAGCGCAGTGTAGAAAATTCGAACCCGCCAAATTGCGAAAATTACTCTGGCGTTATGGTCGGGAAATTCCGCCGTGTATCGTCATTGAGTCAATACTGCGTCCTTTACGGCTGTGGTTGTCCGCAGGCGATGATGATGCACGCCGATTTGAAAAGGCATTACTGGATACTGCGATTATTGAATACGCCACGTTCCAGCTAAGTAGCGTACGAAAGGCGCCAGCAGGCACAATGCTTATTGCTGCGTTTTCGCTGAACGACCCCATTGAGCTATGGCTGGAAACGATTAAATATTGTAGTGAAGGTATGCGAGTTGAAGTCATCCCCTGGCAGGCGCCGATGCCCGATCTTTTATCAACGTCTTTCGAGCATATTGTTCTGTGGCATGATGAGACATTAACTCCCGCGCAGGAAAATCTTATTCAGGCTTTAAAAGAATCGGGTAAATTTAGTCTTCATGTGAAAAATGGCTCAGGCTTAACATTACTGCCAGCCGTATATCGGCAGCATGAGATGCCAGAAAGCATGCAGCATGTTGCACCGCAAATCCATGCAAACGGCTACGAAAAATCAGGCACCGCACGTTGAGGCATCTGCATTATTAACGAACAGGGGAGGAGTAACCCCCTCCCTTGTTTATACCCTTCATACTTCAAGTTGCTTATGTGTTGGCTACGGATTACTCGGCCCATCCATGGGCCTCGCCCTGACGGGCCGTCGCTCGCGACGTTCACATCTGCTCCCGGCAGATTTGTCGTTCACCCCAGTCACATAGTTATCTATGCTCCTGGGGACTCACTCCCTTGCCGCCTTTAAGCAACTCGCATTATTTTGGGTATATATTAGATGTCGTCAGGTGTCTGAAACAAAACGGCTTCTAAGGCATTACGGTAAATATCAAGCTGCACTACGTCTTTTTCTGTTTCCAGTTTTTCAATAAGTTTGGCGATGATATCCTTATTTGAGACATGCTGCTGCGATTGCAATAGTTCGTAAGTAATTTCCTGAATAGCTCGCTGTTCACATAACATATGTGCAGAAAAAGGATTGCCAGTACTATTTTGTTCGTTGACTAGTGTAATGGTAGTCATATTTCACCATATTCGATGTAAATTGAAGCCGATCTCCCTGAGCGGGGGAGAGAAATTAGTGACCTATTAAAATTAGACCTATATCATAAAACCGTAATAAAAAATCATAAAAACGTGATGCGCATCACATTTGTGTGATTTGTTGTATATTTTATACACTTTAAGTGAAGGTGAAGATTCCGTAGAATCAACGGCCTGTTCTTTTTATCACTCCAGTTTAAACGAATAAGCATTAATACCAATCCGTAATAATTACTTAATGTTATCTTAATAAAGGTAAATTACTGTCAGGCCTCCGTAAAAGGAGGTTGATTAATGATTCGTCATATCGCCATTTTTCTTTGTTCTTTATTGATGTGCAGCACCACTTTTGCCGATTCGGTAACGTCGGTATCGCTTGGCGCGCTCTTAACCGCGCTCAATGAACGCATGTTATTAATGAAAGATGTGGCTGCTTATAAAATGAAGCACCATCTGCCGATAGAGGATTTCACACGTGAACAAAATGTTTTTGCCGAGGCTGAAGAAGAAGCGAAAAATAACGGTCTGGACCCGCATTCGATAACCCCTTTTATTCGTTCGCTAATGGATGCCAGTAAAGCGATACAGTACCGCTATTTAGCGCAGTGGCGAACCGGCTCAGAACCCTCCTTTCCGATACAAACCTTGTCGGTCACCCGGCAACGTATTCGACAACTTGATAATCAAATGTTGATCATTATCAGCCAGCGCTTGATGGTCGGCGCTTTCAGCCACGAGGATATGGTGTGGCTGAGAGCGAAGTTTAATGCGCCGAATCTGAATGAGAGCGATATCAGTGATGTGTTGGCAGCCCTATCTCTGGTACGACGCGCGCGTTAATTCCCCATGAGGAAACGTGGGCCAATACCGGGTGATTGCCTGCGGGGGGCGCGATACAAGAACGTTTTTGGGTGATGTGGATATAAGCGTGGCGGAATAGCGGCCTGGAGAGACGTGGTTTCGCTTCCCATCTTCCGGTGCATTCGTTAGCATACTGTTTCGCAGCTAAGCGTAAATGTTTTCAGGAAGAGGTTAATGTGTTCGCGGAGTATGGTGTTCTGAATTATTGGACGTACCTGGTTGGGGCGATTTTTATCGTTCTGGTACCGGGGCCGAATACGCTTTTTGTGCTTAAAAACAGCGTGGGACGCGGGGTTAAAGGAGGATATCTTGCCGCATGCGGCGTGTTTATCGGCGATGCGATATTAATGTTTCTGGCGTATGCGGGCGTGGCGACGCTGATCAAAACAACGCCGGTTCTGTTTAACATTGTTCGCTATCTCGGCGCGTTTTATCTGCTCTACCTTGGCGCAAAAATCCTTTACGCTACGCTGACCTCAAAGGGGCGTGCGGCGACGGAAACGGTAGTTCCTTTTGGCGCTATTTTTAAGCGTGCTTTAATTCTTAGCCTGACGAATCCTAAAGCCATACTTTTTTATGTTTCCTTTTTTGTGCAATTTATTGACGTTACTGCGCCGCATACTGGGGTGTCATTTTTTATTTTGGCTACCACCCTTGAAATCGTCAGTTTTTGCTATCTGAGCTTTTTAATTCTTTCTGGCGCTTTTGTAACCCACTATATTGGTACCAAAAAGAAACTGGCAAAAGTGGGCAATTCGTTGATTGGCCTTCTTTTCGTCGGATTTGCCGCCCGGCTGGCAACGCTCCAGTCTTAACCCCTGGACCCGTCGACAACGGCGGGTCATTGCTCTCCTTTCGGTTTTATTGCGTGGAAAACAGCAAAATAGTAACCAATAAATGGTATTTAAAATGCTGTTTTTGGAGCGTAACCTTTTTACGACAGCGATGAGATTATCGCTGAGTAACCTGCGGGAAGAGGGAAGCAAATGCGGCAAATTCCACAAAATCATATCCATACACGTTCCACGCCCTTCTGGAACAAAGAGACGGCGCCTGCCGGAATTTTCGAACGCCACCTTGATAAGGGAACGCGACCCGGCGTTTATCCTCGTCTCTCGGTGATGCAGGGGGCGGTCAAATATCTCGGATACGCTGATGAACATTGCTCTGAGCCGGAAGAGATCATGGTGATCAATGCCGGCGAGTTTGGCGTGTTTCCTCCGGAAAAGTGGCACAATATTGAGGTCATGACGGATGATACCTATTTTAACATCGACTTTTTTGTCGCGCCGGAAGTACTGATGGAAGGGGCGACCTCACGAAAAGTCATTCATGCCGGGAGAGAATAATAATGGGAAAAGCTACTTATACCGTCACGGTCACGAATAATAGCAACGGCGTCTCTGTGGACTATGAAACGGAAGCACCGATGACGTTGCTGGTACCTGAAGTTGCAGCAGAAGTTGTGAAGGATTTGGTCAATACCGTGCGTTCCTACGATACCGAAAACGAACACGACGTTTGCGGTTGGTAAAGATGCTGTAGTATCTATTTGATATAAAATGATTTTTTAAATCAGAAGCCGCATCGCGCGTCGCCAGCGTGATGCGGTTTTTGCGTATTGAAAAGCGCTGTTTATTTACATCAGACATGGGTTGAAAAGAAACATTAAGAAAACATTAAGAATATCGCATTGTTTGCTAATGAGAGCGTATTCATAAAACTTATGATTGGGTATTAAAAACCAGAAGAGTCTTATGATCATGAAACTCGATACCCGATTAACTTCGTCAGCACTTACTCTTGCGCTTGCCGCTGTGGTCATCCCGTTTACGGCGGACTGGCAATTGCCTTTGCTTAACGGCGTGGTGGTCCGATGGATTGAAAACGGACAAGCGTTATGGTTACTGTTTGGGGCGCTATTTACCGCCTGGTATATACGGCCACTTTCCCGTCCCGAAGGGGCAAAGCAGTTTTGGCTATGGGCTGTTGTCTGGTGGGTGGTGCTGTTGGGTAGAAGCACCAGTTGGGGGCGTGACTATTTCCCTGACGAGCCGCGTATGCTGTTCAGAACGATTTCAGTACTATTAATTGCTGCGTTGGTATTGCCAGTCCTGTTTTCTGCCGGGCTACGTAAGGAGATTGTTCGTCGTCTGCGGGACGTTCCTCTGCCATTGTGGCTTTTTGCCGTGACGGCATGTTCATATCTGATTTCCGACACTGTCGAGCATCATCGGTGGTTGTCGCCGATATTCCTGCATAACGCTCGTTACACAGATTTGATTGAAGAGCTTTATGAAGTGCCATTTATGATCGGTTTGTTTATGGTTACCGTGGGGTTTATGCAGCAGGACAAGCAGGATGAATGTACTGCGCTGGAGATGACCCCGTATCACGCAAAATAGCGCGGCTGAAAAAGACCATGAATTCGGCATGGGATAGATAGCGGTTAGCAAAAAAAGCCCGCACTCGGTGAGGCGGGCAAATAATACTGGAAGCAATGTGAGCAATGTCGTACCGAACAGGTGGGTTATAAACTCAACCACTCGGTATTGATAAAGATAATCGTTATCATTAATGATTGCAACCCTGATATTTATGCGCTTTTATCCACGACGCTAAAAGGTGATGGATATCACAAACTTCACTTTCCTGACGATGTGCTATTCTTTTTAACGGCAAATAAACCGCTAACGTAAAGACATAAGTGAGGAAAAAATGGGCATTCTTTCATGGATTATTTTTGGACTTATTGCGGGTATTTTGGCTAAGTGGATCATGCCAGGTAAAGATGGCGGCGGATTCTTTATGACGATCATTCTGGGGATCGTTGGTGCGGTAGTCGGAGGATGGATCAGTACGTTCTTTGGCTTTGGCAAAGTGGATGGTTTCAACTTCGGCAGCTTTGCAGTCGCGGTGATCGGCGCGATTGTCGTGCTGTTAATCTACAGAAAAATCAAAAGCTAAACGCAGAACTTTCAGAGATAATAAAGGCTACGACAGGTAGCCTTTATTATTCAAAATGAATTTACCACCAGCCCAGTTCGGTACCCGCCGCCGCAATTAGCGCGATGCCCATCAACACCATCATTGTTTTCCTCATGGTTATGCTCCTGGCGCGGCGTAACCGCCAATAAAAAACCATGCCAAAAATAATATTGCCGTAATGAAAATGACGACAGGGAAGAGGATACCCACTCTCATGCTATTACCTTCACTGTTCAGGGGGCGCCAGAATAGCAGGGTTTTCTCAGCGACAAAAGGTCGGTTGCTTTGTGACAGGGCGTGGTTATTACTGACTTAACCCGGGATAAACACCCGCTAAAGCGCTGACAGAAAGTATGGAAATAGCGTACCCGCCAGGTTATCCTGGACAAAATATCGCTTTAAGGAGTCGTTATGAAATTTACGTGGATTGCGTTGCCAGGCGTATTGCTGCTGAGCGCTTGTTCATCGTCGCAACCCAACGCCCCCAGGCCGCCGCGTATTGGGATGCCTAATCCGGCAGCCGTCTACTGTGAGCAACAGGGCGGTACGCTGATGCCGGTGCAGACCCCACAAGGCGTGCGTTCCGATTGCAAATTGCCCAATGGCGAAATCATTGATGAGTGGACATTATGGCGCAGAGAGCACCCTGATACGAAAAAGTGACAACCTGCGGTCCGACAGGATATGATTAAGAACAATCTGATAATGAGTTTCATGCGGCGCAAGAAAATATGTTTCAGTTAAAGCCGGGCGCGTTGGCAATAGTTATTGGCGCTAAAACACCCGCCGGACGGCAGAATATTGGTAAATCGGTTGAGCTATTTTGCCTGTGTCAACCCGGAGATGAATTCATTAACCCGGTAAATGGACACGTCACCTTACTGCCGAAAGAAGCGCCTCGGGCGCTGTGGCTGGTCACGGGCGATGTAGCCTCCGCCGATGGTCAGCACGGTTTTGCCTGGGTGCGGGAAGAACATTTGATGCCGTTGTCCCCGGACAGACAACCAGGCCAGGCGGCGGCACGACAATCACAGCTCTCGTAGCCACTCTGCCAGCACAATGGCATGGTTCTGGCGAGTATCTTTAGCGGCGTATAGCAACGTTAGCGGTTGGTGTCGGGCAATATCCGCCAGCCGTTTGCCTTCTTGATGCTGTTGCGCAAGTTCTGCCCGGTATTGCTGCGCGAAGTGGTTAAAATCAATCAGTTCGCTATGAAAGGCTTTGCGCAATTCGGTGGAGGGCGTAATGGCCTTATTCCATTCATCATAGACCAGCGCTGCTTTTTTAATGCCGCGCGGCCATAGCCTGTCAACCAATACCCGATAACCATCGTCTTTTTCCGCCGGGAAATAGACGCGCTTACACTGGATTCGCATTTTTCCCTCCTGTGTTGGTGTCGCTTACGGTACTTTTGTCGGATAGCGGTAATGATTTTAATGGATCAGGCCTGATAAACGAAGCGTCATCAGGCATTCAAGTGGGTATCAGGTTTATTTATGACGCTATCTCTCGATCGCGTCCGGCGTAGAGGCCGAAAATCGCCATGATGATAGCCAGAACCGTTACGCCCGATAGCGGCAGATACCAGCTACCGCTGGCATCATGAAGTTTTCCCATGACGGGCGGCCCACATGCCGCCAGTAAATACCCGACCGACTGCGCCATGCCGGAAAGCGCCGCCGCCTGATGCGCCGAACTGGCGCGCAGGCCGATAAACGTCAGGCCGAGGATCATCGTCGCGCCTGAACCGAAGCCGAACAGTAGCGTCCAGATGACAGCCTGGCCCGGCACAAACCAAAGCCCCGCCGCGCCCACCGCGCACAAGAGTGAGACCAGCGCGGCAATCCAGCGTTGATCGTTAAAGCGAGGCAAAATAAGCGGAATGGCTAACCCAGGCGCCGCGGTCGCCAGTTGCAGCAGGCCATGTAGCGATCCTGCCTGTGCTTCGCTGTAACCGTGGCTGATGAGTATTGTTGGTAACCAGCCGATAATCACATAATAAATCAGTGAGTTAAGCCCAAGAAACAGAGTAACTTGCCAGGCTAAAGGCGAACGCCAGATACCGCGTTCATGTAATGCCCGGGAGCTACTCAGGTTAGCTGAGCGGGTAGTGCGCCACTGCGGCAACCAGATAAGAAACGCCAACAGCGGAAACAGCATCAGCATTAACAGCGCGCCGCGCCAGCCAAAACCGTGCAACGCCAGCGGAACCACCAGCGCAGACCCCAACGCGGCGGCGGCACCCATCGTCAATGAATACGCGCCCGTCAGCCTGGCGACATGTTGTGAAAAATCGCGCTTAATCAATCCTGGGAGCAGCACATTACCCAGCGCTATCCCGCACCCAATAATGGCAGTTCCGGCAAACAACAATGCAGCGGAGGGCAGGGAGCGGAGAGCAATACCCGCGCAAATCAGCAGCATTGCGGCAAACAGACTGCGTTCCATCCCAAACCGGCGGGCAATACCGGCCGCCAGCGGCGAAACCAGTGCAAACGCCAGAAGCGGCAAGGTTGTTAGCAGGCCCGTCTGGGCGGTGGAAAGACCGTAATCCGAACGGATTGTCTCCAGCAACGGCGCAGCGCCGGTAAATGTTACGCGCAGCGTAGTGGCTATCATCAAAATACCGGCAATCAGTAAAGCGCCCTGTTTGCCGCGTGGTGAAAGGGCTGTCGTCATCGTTTTCTCATCTCGTCAGGCGAGGCGATACCTTAACAGTTTTTACTGTTTGGATGAATCAAGCTAAAATGACAATTTATCGCTAAAATCGGACAACATAATGATTGGCCTGAGACTGGACGGTTACGATCCCGACCTTCACCACGATGCCGCTGTGGCCTTTTGTATTCGCGCCAGGGATGATGAACTGTTTAGCCCTCGCCATCAGCATCGCAAGGGACAGTTGATCCTCGCTCTGCACGGCGCGATCACCTGTGAGGTGGAAAATGCGATGTGGATGGTTCCGCCCCAGTATGCCGTCTGGCTCCCCGGCTCGCTGCCGCACAGTAATCATGTGACCGCAGGGGCGGAGCTGTGCTTTTTATTTATTGAACCTGCGGCGGTCGTCATGCCGGAGCGTTGCTGCACGCTGAAAATTTCGCCGTTATGCCGGGAGTTGATTTTGTCGCTGGCGCGCAGAACCGATTCCGAAAGAGCGCAAATGCCAACGCAGCGCCTTATTCAGGTGTTGTTTGATGAACTGCCGCAGCAGCCGCAGGAACAATTGCAATTACCGGTATCGGGGCATCCGAAAATCCGCCAAATGGTTGAGACAATGGCGCAGGAGCCCGCGCGATGGAATACATTAGGGCAGTGGGCCAGCGTATTCGCGATGAGCGAGCGTAACCTTGCCCGGCTGGTCGTCAAAGAGACGGGACTAAGCTTTCGTCGCTGGCGTCATCAGTTGCAATTAATTCTGGCGCTACAAGCGCTGATCGCGGGACGTAATGTACAACAGACGGCGCAAATGCTGGGTTATGATTCCACCACGGCATTCATTACCATGTTTAAAAAAGGCCTGGGGCAGACGCCAGGCCAGTATCTGACGGGCGAGTTACTGCTTCCCCACAATTAAAGAGACCAGCCCCGCCGCAATCAGTGGGCCGACCGGCACGCCGCGAAACAGCGCGACGCCAAGTACCGTACCGACCAGCAGCCCGGCGACGAGCTGCGGTTGGTTTCCCATCAGCGTAATGCCGCGACCGCCCAGCCAGGAGACGAAAACGCCGACGGCAATCGCGACCAGCGATTTCCAGTTCACAAAAGAGTGGATCAATGTGGAGGGCGGTAGGGTTCCGCTGGCGATGGGAGCCATTACGCCGATGGTCAGAATGATAATCCCGACGGTGAGTCCCTGTTTTTCAATCCAGGGAAAAAAGGTATTCAACGGGGTTACGCGGACAATAATCAGCACCAGAATTGAGACGGCGACAGTGGTGTTGTGGCTGATAAATCCCAGAGCTGCCAGTCCGAGCAGGATCAGCAGAGTGACATCAAACATTATGGTTTCCTTGCCAAAAAGTAAGCCTGACTACTTTACGCCCAAACGGCAAAGCGCACAGGCCTTTTTAACGATTGATGCGGATTTCAGGCAACTGCCTGAAAGACAATCTCTACGTGAAAAACGGCGTTGTCATTAAATTGCCATCAACGCCGCGTATTGCTAACAGGTGAACCGTCATTGTTGTCTTCCTGAGGATACAATTATGTACGATCCACCGTTTCTTGAAGCGCTGATGATTACGGCGTCGTTTTTCGCCATTTTTATCATTATCGTTGTGTCTGTATTGCTCCTTGAAGGGGAAGGGGACTAAGCCGTTGGCGATGACTGAAAGCGGCGGAAGACTGCCAGTTCTGGTCGGGCGATGCGCAGATAGTCCTGTGTATTCATAATGACTGATTTTTCCAGCAGGCCGGCATTAAAGGCAATTTCATCGAAACGCTCAAACAGGAGCGGATCGGCGACCAGTTTCAGATTGGGGTGAAAACTGAAAGGCGGGATCGCGCCAAAAACGCAGCCGGTCAGCATATCGACTTCCGCCGGGCTGGCAAGGGAAGCGCGTAAGCCGCCCAGATGTGAAGCAAGCTGAGAGAGGTCGGCTTGCTGATCGGCCGCCAGAATAGCAAGAACGTGCTGGTTGACGCCGTTGCCTTTGACTTTACAGACCAGCGCTTTTGCGCCCTGGCCCAGCGCAGTACCGCGTATTTCAGATACCGCTTCGCATTTCCCTACCGCTTCATGGTTCACCACACGATAGCGCGCGTTCTCCTGGGTTAATAAAGCCACTAAACGTTGGTGTGTAGCGACACCCTTCGCGACTTCAGTCATTTCGGCCATTTCTCACTCCTGGTGCAATATGAACATTTACTGCGAAGCACTATGATGAACGATGTTGTTTTTGTTGTTTGTTCAGATACAGCTGCGCATCGGAAGCCTGGTAGGCATCATTAATCGTATCATTGGGCTGCATATTATAAATCCCGGCAGAAAAATGGACTGTCTTATCCGGTGCGATAATTTGCAGGTTACGAATAATACGCTCCGGCAGATGGATAGCCAAATCCGCCGCGTAATCAACAAGAATAATACAGAACTCATCGCCGCCGAGGCGAATGGCGTAATCGCTTTTACGAATCGATGTTTTAATCGCTTTCGCCAACAGGGTAATAATTCGGTCGCCTTCCTGGTGCCCCTGGGTATCGTTGATCAGTTTTAACCTATCGCAATCAATAGCGACAAATGTCACCGGCGTCCCGGCATTGACCAGGCGTTGCAGTCGCTGTTCCAGCTCCGGTGTTAATATTTTACGGTTGTAAAGCCCGGTCATGGCATCGCTAATATTTTCGCGTGTGACGTTGCGATAAAGCCGAAAGTGCATCCGTACCATATTAAGCAGGAGCGCCGTTGCCAGTAAGTAAAAGGCCAGCGCCTTCCAGGACGAGACAAGGAAATAGGTAAAATCAAGGGACAACGAAACGCGCAGCCCACCAGGGATATCATGGCTATAATTCACATATTGAAACAGATTATTTTTGCTTTGATTAATAATAATTTCTTTTCCGGAGTCCATATCCTTTAGTGTTACGTTAAGATAACGCCAAACCAGCGGACGGTCCTGGGTATAAAAAATATTTTTTAAATTATCCTGGTTAACATCCACCATCACGATACCTTTTAACGTTCCCGCCAGATAGACTGGCGTTAAAAAGCTCATGACGTTTTCCTGGGTAATATCATCCATGTAAATACTGGAAATAACCGTACGGCCGGTAAAAAGTTTATCTATATCTTTTCTGTTAATACCCATTGTGCCTTTTTGTAAAAAAGTCCAACGATGCATGGCGAAGCGCCGTGAGTTGATTAAATCATAGAAATAGACATAATGTTTATTTAAATCAACGTAATAACGGAATTTAAGCTCCAGTGTGCCCAGCCCGTGACTGTGGTCGTCCTGCGAACGGTTGATGCTTACCGCCTGATCAAATGCAGGCAGTAAAAGGGCGTCATCAAGATTATCGGTACACTGTGTAGCGGCGGTTTGCAGGGTACCATGTAGCGCCGGATAATTATGCCGGGTCAGGTTGACGCCGTGCGTACCGTTAATAGCCTCAAAGGCGTCGCAAAAAGCGCGGCGTTTTTCTGCGGTGACGGGGTCTCCCGGCGCTTCAAAAGTTCGCATCAAATGTGCGGCGATGCTCTGATTCTGATACTTATCGTACAAAAACGACGAATCGGCTCTCTCCATGATATAACGCATATAGGCATTCATTGCCCTGTCGCTGGCAATAAGTTCGTAAATCAGGAAGGACGATGTCAAAACGATGACGCTTGCCGAGATAAAGTGCCTGAGCGCTTTATGATGCAAATTCATGATGAACTACAGCCCTGAAAGTCGGATGCGTTAGTTTACCATAGCGATGAGAATTCCTCTAATAGACTGTTTAAAAATAAAACGTGTTGATGTTATGGAATAAAAATCATTCTCGATTTAATTGCGGCAATAATTCGATGTGTTGATATTTTCAATGGTTATTAATGGTGGCGAAAGTAAATTTTCAGGTAACGATGTTACATTATTTCTTTTAAAAATAGAAAAACCATTATTATTACCGTGAAAGGAGGTGCGAGAGGGAAGGATATTTATTTATTCTCTTATTCCTGTAGGGGGAATGATGAAAAAGTTGAAAGAAATGGCTGCTATCTCGCTTTTTACATTATTGGCGGCGGGTTTCTCCGCATCGGCTATGGCAGACGGCCAAAAGCCTGGAGGAGTTCCAGCAGCTAAAGTTAAGCCCGTTGGTGAACATGCACACTGGTGTACTCTCTTTGATCCAGATGGTATGGAGTTGCCGCCGTTGCCAGGCAGGAGATGGCCGTATTGTTCTTAACATTAACGCAAAGGCATAACGCTAACGAATCAATTTGTAACATAGGCCAAACAGCTTCATTCACGCTATACGCGAATAATGATGTCAGTCGCGAAGGGTGAACGTTAAGTTGCTAATAAACCTGCCCGTAATAACAACGGGCAGGTTTAGGGTTATGCACTTTGATTGGCGCTCTGTTTCTGAAACAATTCGCGGAATACCGGATAAATATCCTCCTGATCGCGAATATGCTGCATGGCGAAGTTATCGAACGTCGCCTGTAGATGTTCATACTCGCGCCATAAGGTCTGGTGGGCGCGGCGGGTAATCTCAATATAGCTGTAATAGCGCACTACCGGCAGCAGCTTTTTCGCCAGAATCTCATGACACAGCGGTGAATCGTCGGCCCAGTTATCACCGTCTGACGCTTGCGCCGCATAGATGTTCCATTGCCCCGGGTCGTAGCGCTCTTTAACCACTTCATCCATGAGTTTAAGCGCGCTGGAGACAATCGTCCCCCCGGTCTCTTGCGAATAAAAGAACTCATGTTCGTCCACTTCCTTCGCCTGGGTATGGTGGCGGATATAAACCACTTCTACGTTCTTATACGTTCGGCTCAAAAACAGATAAAGCAGAATGTAAAAACGCTTGGCCATATCTTTGGTTGCCTGGTCCATCGAACCCGAGACGTCCATCAGACAGAACATCACCGCCTGGCTGGAGGGCTCAGGCCGTTTTTCATAATTTTTATAGCGTAAATCAAAGGTGTCGATAAACGGCACTCGCTCGATTTTAGCCCGTAGTTCGGCAATCTCCCGACGTAACCGCTCCTCTTCAAGCAGTTGCGCTGGTTCGCTGTGGCTGATGGTCTCCAGTTCCGTTTCCAGCGCGTGCAGTTCGCGGCGTTTTCCTGCCGTCATTGCTGTACGGCGCGCCAGAGAGTTTTGTAGCGAACGTACCACGCTGATATTGGCCGGTACGCCGTTTGAGGTGAAACCGGCGCGGTGAGTTTTATACTCGTTAAGCTGGCGATGCTGGTTTTTCTTCAGATTAGGCAGCGCTAAATCTTCAAAGAGCAAATCCAGATACTCATCTTTTGAAATCTGAAAAACAAACTCATCCTGGCCTTCGCCGTCCTGGCTGGCCTGACCTTGACCGCTGCCGGAACCGCCGCCGCCACCGCCTTGCGGACGCTCAATGCGATCATTCTGGATAAAGTGATCGTTACCCGGATGGACGCGATGGCGCAGACCGCCGCGCCCCTGATGAAACATCGGTTCGCTAATATCATCGGTTGGAATAGAGACGGACTCTCCGCTGTCGACATCGGTCACAGAGCGTTTATTAATCGCTTCGGAAATCGACTGCTTAATTTGTGCTTTATAACGGCGCAAAAAGCGCTGGCGATTCACCGTGCTTTTATTTTTGCCGTTAAGACGTCGGTCTATGAACCAGGTCATATGCCCCCCGTACTGCCAACTGAGCGCCTGTTCTGTCAGTGCCGGATAGCGCTAATGCTTAGCCAGTCTACAGAACATTACTTTGTAGGCCCGGTAAGCGCAAGCGCCACCGGGCATTAACATCACGACGATTTACGCACGCGCAGGTACCACTCGCACAGCAAACGAACCTGCTTACGGGTATACCCTTTTTCCATCATCCGATCGACAAAGTCGTCATGCTTTTTCTGCTCGTCAGTCGACGTTTTGGCGTTAAAAGAAATGACCGGCAACAGCTCTTCAGTATTAGAGAACATTTTTTTCTCAATCACCGTGCGCAGCTTCTCGTAACTGGTCCAGTTTGGATTACGGCCGCTATTGTTGGCTCTGGCGCGCAGGACAAAGTTTACTATCTCATTACGGAAATCTTTCGGGTTACTGATACCCGCTGGTTTTTCAATTTTTTCCAGTTCGGCGTTCAGCGACTCGCGATCGAACAGTTGACCGGTATCCGGGTCGCGATACTCCTGATCCTGAATCCAGAAATCCGCATAAGTCACGTAACGATCAAAAATGTTCTGCCCGTACTCAGAGTAAGATTCGAGATAGGCCGTCTGGATCTCCTTGCCGATAAATTCGGCGTATTTCGGGATCAGGTAGCCTTTCAGGAACTCCAGATAACGCTCAGCTTGCTCCTGCGGGAACTGCTCGCGCTCGATTTGTTGTTCCAGAACGTAGAACAGATGTACCGGGTTTGCCGCCACTTCCGCATGGTCGAAGTTGAATACGCGGGAGAGGATCTTAAAGGCGAATCGGGTGGAGAGACCGTTCATCCCTTCATCCACGCCCGCATAGTCGCGATACTCCTGGTACGATTTAGCTTTGGGGTCGGTATCTTTCAGGCTTTCACCGTCATAAACGCGCATTTTCGAGTAAATACTGGAATTTTCCGGCTCTTTCAGGCGGGAAAGAATCGAGAAGCGCGAAAGCGTTTCCAATGTGCCCGGCGCGCAGGGCGCATGAGCCAGCTCGCTATGATTAAGTAGTTTCTCGTAGATTTTGATCTCTTCGGAGATTCGCAGGCAATAAGGCACCTTCACAATATAGACACGGTCGAGGAACGCTTCGTTATTTTTATTGTTACGGAAAGTCACCCATTCAGATTCGTTTGAGTGGGCAAGTATGATGCCATTAAAGGGCAGGGCGGAAATACCTTCCGTACCATTGTAGTTACCTTCCTGAGTTGCGGTCAGCAAGGGGTGCAGCACCTTAATAGGCGCTTTAAACATCTCGACGAACTCCATGATCCCCTGGTTAGCGCGGCATAGCGCGCCAGAGTAACCATACGCATCCGGATCGTTCTGGGCGTGATGTTCGAGTTTACGAATATCCACCTTGCCGACCAGCGCCGAAATATCCTGGTTGTTTTCATCGCCGGGTTCCGTTTTGGCGATGGCAATCTGCTCCAGAATGGAGGGCCAGACTTTCACCACGCGGAATTTAGTAATATCGCCGCCAAACTCATGCAGGCGTTTGGCCGCCCACGGGGACATAATCGTACCGAGATAGCGGCGCGGAATACCGTACTCTTTTTCCAGAATCTGCGCGTCTTCCTGCGGATTAAACAGGCATAACGGATGATCGTTGACCGGACTACGCTCGCCGTTGGCGCTTAAAACATAAATTGGCACGCGCTGCATTAGCGATTTCAGCCGTTCAGCGAGCGATGATTTGCCACCCCCCACAGGTCCCAGCAAATAGAGAATTTGCTTCTTCTCTTCCAGCCCTTGCGCCGCATGTTTCAGATAAGAGACAATCTGTTCAATCGCGTCTTCCATGCCGTAAAACTCTTCAAACGCAGGATAGCGAGCAATAACCCGGTTGGAGAAGAGTCGGGAAAGTCGGGGTTCCTGGGCAGTGTCGACCATATTAGGCTCGCCGATAGCCATTAATAGCCGCTCTGCCGCGTTGGCATAAGCACTGCGATCTTGCCGACAAATGGTAAGAAAATCCTGCAGTGTGAACTCTTCGTCCTTGGCAGCTTCGTAACGCTGGCGATAGTGATCGAATATATTCATGATATGCCATCCTTTCGTTTTTTCGCACATGTTAAGAGCCGTTCATATGAATAGTAGAGGCTCCCGGAAGAGGTAGACTGAACGCCGTCTCTGCTAAGAAAAAAAAGCAACTCTCATGCCATTTTATTGGTCAGAAGATCAACGTGTCCGGTGATACACCTTCTTAACATTAAGCGTAGATGGCATTTGCAAAACTTGCCTGTACGCGTCAGTGGATTTCGATGACATATCAATAACTCATCAGGTAGAAAAGGCTGGTGGATATCAGAAAAAGCGTTCCCGGTCACATAACGATCATCAGCCGATCATCTGAAAATAATCGGTGGTGGTGATATTAAACGGTTACATTGTGTAAAATAGTTGGGCTTACAGGTATTGGCGGTTACACTTTTGCCGCAGAACATTTGAATAAGGAATTATGGATTGTGACCAAACTTAAACTTCTGGCTCTTGGCGTGTTTATTGCAACATCCGCCAGCGTCGCGCACGCTGAAAGCAACCTGACGTTGGGCGCAGGCGTTGGTGTGGTTGAACACCCTTATAAAGATTACGATAGCGATGTTTATCCGATACCGGTCATCGCTTATGAAAGCGAAAACTTCTGGTTCCGTGGTCTGGGCGGCGGGTACTACTTGTGGAATGACAATGCCGATAAGTTGTCAATCATGGCATACTGGTCCCCGATGTACTTCAAACCGGGCGACAGCGATGACCATCAGTTGCGTCGTCTGGACAGGCGTAAAAGTACTATGATGGCGGGCGTTTCTTACGCGCACCACACCCAGTATGGATTCCTGCGTACCTCACTGGCAGGGGATACGTTGGATAACAGTAACGGTATTGTCTGGGATCTGGCCTGGCTGTATCGGTATACCAATGGCGGGCTGACCTTAACGCCAGGTATCGGGGTTGAATGGAATAGCGAGAACCAGAACGATTACTATTACGGCGTATCACGTAAAGAATCTTCGCGTAGCGGCCTGCGCGGCTATAACCCGAACGATAGCTGGAACCCGTATCTTGAACTGAGCGCTAACTATAATTTCGCCGGTAACTGGAGCGTATATGGTACTGCGCGCTACACCCGCCTGTCGGATGAAATTACCGACAGCCCGATGGTGGATAAATCCTGGACCGGTATCCTTTCTACTGGCGTGACCTATAGATTCTGATTGATTGAATTTGCCGGAAAAACCACGACAAAGCCTGCGTTATGCGGGCTTTGTGCTGTCTGAAACGCGAACATGACGGCTTGCATAAATGCGCTGTTGACCGGGTATGGCGCAGCCTTATGTGATTTATACTTTGTTACATCAATTTAAAAAACTAGCCTTTTATATGAAAAATCCAGGTGATTACAACTGCGCTAACAATTAGCGTAATAATTGTTGCAATGCTGGCTGATATCGCCCTGTCACGTCCCGCTTATGCTATACCCATTCTTCACAGCGAGTAAGACGAATGAGCATAGTATTCGATACCGTAGCCAAGCCCAGCGGCAGTCTGTGTAACTTATCCTGCAAGTACTGTTTCTATCTTGATAAACCCCGGGGCCAGCGCGTCATGTCTGACGATGTGCTGGAGACGTATATCCGCCGGGTAATTGATGATACGCCATCATCAGAGGTCTCGTTTTGTTGGCAGGGGGGAGAGCCGACGCTATGCGGTCTTTCTTTTTATCAAAAAGTGGTGTGCTTGCAGCAACGCTATGCCAACGGCAAAACTATTTACAACAGTCTGCAAACCAATGGCGTATTAATCAATGAAGAGTGGGCGGCTTTCTTTGCGCAGCACCAGTTCCTGATTGGTATATCGATTGATGGGCCGCAAGTCGTTCATGATAATTACCGGAGAACGCCGTCAGGGCGGGCGTCTTTTTCCCGAGTCGTTAATGCTATCCGCCTTCTGCAGGCAAATGATGTCGAGTTCAATACGCTCACTGTCGTGAATGATGCATCATGCCGCCATGGCAACGCTATTTATCATTTTTTGACGCAGGAACTGGAAAGTAAACACCTGCAATTTATTCCCATTGTTGAGCCGCTCGCGCAAAAAGCGCAGCGTTCTTTGACGTTATCTGACAATGAAGATTCGCCTTCGCTGATGCCCTTTTCCGTCACGCCTGAAGGGTGGGGCGCCTTTATGTGCGATGTTTTTGATCAATGGATACGTCACGATGTCGGACGCATATTCGTACAGCTTTTTGACAACTTACTTGGCGTCTGGATGGGGGAGCCCGCCACGCTTTGTACGATGCAGTCGACCTGCGGACAAAGTTTGCTGGTGGAGCAGAATGGCGACGTGTTTAGCTGTGACCATTTTGTTTTTCCCGCCTATAAACTGGGCAATCTGCAGCAACACTCTTTAGAAGAAATGGCGGCCTCTCCTTTTCAGCAGCAGTTTGGCGCGGCTAAAGCAAACCTTTCCTCACGCTGCCAGAACTGTACGTGGCGCTTTGCCTGTCACGGCGGTTGTCCGAAACATCGAATTTGCATAAACGGCGGCGAACGGCAAAATTATCTCTGTAAAGGATATCTGGAGTTCTTTCAACATGTGACGCCCTATATGAATGTGATGCGTCAATTATTACTGAATCAGCGACCCGCCGCGCATATTACCCGCATCGTCGACATGATTGCGGATGACGTTCGTCAGTGACAAGAAAATCGCCCCCTTGCGCGGTATGATGCCGGACATTACCGTAGGGGCTAAGAGTCCTGTATTGTTTTACCGTCGAGTGACATTGAAAAGGAAATGAAATCAGTGAAAAACGTAACGTTTTGCGGGCAGGTGACGCTTCCTGCCATCGGACAGGGAACATGGTATATGGGCGAGCGCGCGGATCAACGTCAGCGCGAGGTTTCGGCGCTGCGCGCGGGGCTGGATTTGGGGTTACGCCTTATTGATACGGCGGAAATGTATGCCGACGGCGGGGCGGAAAAGGTCGTGGGCGAGGCGTTAGCAGGGCGACGCGATGAGGCATTTCTGGTGTCAAAAGTGTACCCGTGGAACGCTGGTGGCCAGAAGATAGTTGCCGCCTGTGAGGAAAGCCTGCGTCGTCTGAAAACAGATTATCTCGATCTCTATCTATTGCACTGGGCCGGAAGCTTTTCATTCGAAGAGACCGTTGAAGGTATGGAGCGGCTAATCGCGCAGGGGAAAATTCGCCGTTGGGGAGTCTCTAATCTTGATTATGACGATATGCAGGCGCTGTGGCGCATTCCTGGGGGACAGCAATGCGCGACAAATCAGGTGCTCTATCATCTGGCGTCACGTGGTATTGAGTATGATTTATTGCCGTGGTGTCAACAACAGCGAATGCCAGTGATGGCCTATAGCCCGCTGGCGCAGGCTGGCCGGTTACGTAGCGGTTTACTGAATCATCCAGTGGTGAATGAAATTGCGCAAGCGCATAACGCTACGGCGGCGCAAATCTTACTGACGTGGGTGATTGCGCATCCGGGCGTGATGGCGATCCCGAAAGCCGGAAGTACAGAACACGTGAAGCAAAATGCGGCGGCGCTTGAGATCGCCTTGTCAGCAAACGAACTTGCCTTACTGGACAACGCCTGGCCTGCGCCAAAAGGGAAAACCGCGTTGGATATGGTGTGACGCCGGATAAAATGTGTAAGCGCCGCCATCCGGCAAGTCATACCTGATGGCGGCTGACGCCTTCCAGAGTCTATAGCAACGCCGTTATCCATTCACTTTTAGCGTTTAGCGACGCAGATAGTCTGCGCCAGACGAGAGGGTTTTTCTTCTGTGGCTTGTTGCGGCGCAGTAGCGTAAACCGTTTCAACGCAGACAAACGTTTTATAGCCGTCATCCGGCATGTCGCCCATGCTAACGGACAACGCCGGGCCAGGGTTCCAGCCTACGACGTTAAGGTGATGGTGGTGGACCACATCAATCGTGCGGTTTAATGTCGCATCGTGGATCACGCTACATGCTTCAGGATTGAGGTAAACGCGATCGGTACGGTCCGGAAAGGTTTGTATACCGTCGGCCAGGACATCTTCTTTAGCGTCGTTAACTTTATCAATAAACCGATCGCCGAGTCCGCTGACCTTAACGTTGGCGATGTTGCCAACGTTAAAATAGCTGTGGAGCGCGGATGTGGTTGCAAATTCGCCATGCGCTTCCAGTTCAATTTCACAGGTTTTACCCACTTTAAAACGTGCCAGCAGCGTGAAATCGTGCGGCCAGTATTTCCGGGTGACCTCACTGCTTTGCAGCTCAAATGTCAGCATTACGCCATTATCATCTTCATTATGCGCTTTTAGCGCCCACGGAAGATTACGCGCAAAGCCGTGTGACGGCAGACCCTGTTGAGCCGCAGGTCCAAACCAGGGCCAGCAGATCGGTACGCCGCCGCGTAGCGCCACGCCGGTTTTGAAAGGCGTATTATTACTGAGCCACAATACCTCTTCCTCGCCAACGGGTTTCCAGGAGAGAAGGTGCGCGCCCTGTAATGCAAAAGAGGCTTTCACCTGCGGATGGTCAACGACGATCAGATCCAGGTCATCAAGCTGACGACGGGAAAGGACAGGGGTAAGCTGTTCGATAACCGGGAGGGCAAAAATTTTATTAATCATTACGCAATCCTCTTAACCCTAAATAATTCGAGTTGCATGACAAGGCGCTTGTGCCTTGACCAGTGCTTGCGCTGGCCCGTAGAGGCGAGGCCGCAGGCCGAGTAACGCGGCAAGTGAACGACAAATTCATCGGGAACGAATTTGAACAACCGTAGGTCATCTCCGGCCAGGGACATGGACATCCCTGATTCATCCCGATAAGTTCGACTTCCGTCAGTGATTCGGGTGAGAAAGCATAGCCAACACACCTGCAACTTGAAGTATGACGGGTATATCTTTAAGCAAAAAAAAGAGCGACCTGAGTCGCTCTTACCAATGACTGTGTCATCTCAACTTATTTGGAGATGTGAGCAATCAGGTCCAGTACTTTGTTGGAGTAACCGGTTTCGTTATCGTACCAGGAGACCAGTTTCACGAAGTTGTCGTTCAGCGCGATGCCTGCTTTAGCATCGAACACGGAAGTGCATACTTCGCCGTTGAAATCGGTAGATACAACGTCGTCTTCGGTGTAACCCAGAACGCCTTTCATTTCGCCTTCGGCAGCAGCTTTAACAGCAGCTTTGATCTGCTCGTAGGTAGCCGCTTTTTCCAGACGAACGGTCAGGTCAACAACGGATACGTTCGGAGTAGGAACGCGGAACGCCATACCAGTCAGTTTGCCATTCAGTTCCGGCAGTACTTTACCTACCGCTTTAGCAGCGCCAGTAGAGGACGGGATGATGTTCTGAGATGCGCCGCGGCCGCCGCGCCAGTCTTTGTGAGACGGGCCATCAACGGTTTTCTGGGTTGCGGTAGTCGCGTGAACAGTAGTCATCAGACCTTCGATGATGCCGAAGTTGTCGTTGATAACTTTAGCCAGCGGCGCCAGGCAGTTGGTGGTGCAGGAAGCGTTGGAAACGATGTCCTGGCCTTCGTATTTGTCAAAGTTAGCGCCTTTAACAAACATTGGGGTGTTGTCTTTAGACGGACCCGTCAGAACCACTTTTTTCGCGCCAGCGGTGATGTGTTTACGCGCGGTTTCGTCAGTCAGGAAGATACCGGTAGCTTCAGCCACTACGTCAACACCAACTTCGTCCCATTTCAGGTTAGCCGGATCGCGTTCAGCGGTAACACGGATTTTTTTACCGTTAACGATCAGATGACCGTCTTTCACTTCAACAGTACCGTCGAAACGGCCGTGAGTGGAGTCATATTTCAGCATGTATGCCATGTACTCTGCGTCTAACAGGTCGTTGATTGCAACGATCTCGATGTCAGAACGTTTCTGAGCAGCACGGAAAACAATGCGACCGATACGGCCAAAACCGTTGATACCTACTTTGATAGTCATATATTCCACCAGCTATTTGTTAGTGAATAAAAGGTTGCCTGTAAAATTACAAAAACCTTACGCAGCGTCAAGCGGAATCGTGTCAATCATTGCGACAAATCAATCCTCTGCACAACCTTTGCGCGGCTGATTCGCCTCACTCTTCCTTTCGGCTTGAAACCACATGGGGGCGCCGCCCCGAATTTTAAAGGGCAACCGAGATAATAATGTGACATCAGTCACGATTCGTGAGCCGCCATTTCGCAATGATCAAGTTTAGAACAAAAGTTGGTACTGAGGTGTTAATGTTTTGTTAGAATCGGTCAGGCAATGTGAGCACGTTTAAAGTGAGATGTGAGCAAATGGCTAACCAACCTTCAGCAGAAGAACTCAAGAAAAAATTGTCCGAAATGCAATTCTATGTGACGCAGGATCGTGGCACAGAACCGCCATTTACCGGACGCCTGCTACATAATAAACGCGATGGGGTTTATCACTGCCTGGTCTGTGATACGCCGCTTTTTCACTCCCACACCAAATACGATTCAGGCTGCGGCTGGCCTAGCTTTTACCAGCCTGTCAGCGAAGAGGCGATTCGTTACATAGACGATTTTTCTCATGGCATGCAGCGTGTCGAAATTCGTTGCGGTAACTGCGATGCGCATCTCGGACACGTTTTCCCGGACGGGCCGCAGCCAACCGGTGAGCGCTATTGCGTTAACTCGGCCTCGCTGGCCTTTTCTGACGAGAAAAACGGCGATCAACTGAAAGGCTGAAAAAACGATTCAGCAAATTATTCCACAGGAGCGGACACATCATGAATCTTGATGAGATCATTAACAGCATGACGCCGGAAGTGTATCAACGTTTATCCACCGCCGTTGAGCTGGGTAAATGGCCGGATGGCGTGGCGTTGACGCCGGAACAGAAAGAAAACAGCCTGCAACTGGTGATGCTATGGCAGGCGCGGCACAATACCGAAGCGCAACATATGACGATCGATACTCACGGTCAGATGGTGATGAAAAGCAAGCAGCAGCTCAAAGCGGATTTCGGTATTACGTCAAAGCCGATTGCGACATTGAAAATGCAGTAACGGCAGCCAGATAAGAGGTAGCCGCCATCCGGCGGTTTCATTGCCGATGCGTTGTGCTTACCGGGCCTGCACATTGCTGTCAGGCACAGGCCCGCCATATTTTTACCCATTACGCTTAATGTCCAGCGAGTCCGCCAACTGTGTCGCTAACTGATTATTGTCATCGGTGCCTTATTCCCAGAACATTGCGCCAGCCAGCCCGCGCTTTTTAATCTGTTTTGTTAGAAGCGCTCTCCAGCCTGCGTTGAGCTTTGCCTGGTAGCGACGCTGACGTGACGTATCCGGCCCAAAGATCTATGCAATGGTCTCACCGTTGCGTGATGTAGTGACCGGATACGATACCTGCTCCGCTACCTGGCGACAGCCTGGCCCTGCGTCTCTTCCCAGTCTGCCAGCGTATACAGCGTCGCGCCTGCCGCCGCCATCTCCATAAACGCGTGTGCGCTATCCTGCGGGTGAATATTCACGCCGCGACAGCCATCGGTGATAACGTTAACGGTATAGCCCAACTCTAGCGCATCCAGCACCGTAAATTTTACGCAGTAATCGGTCGCCAACCCCATCACGATAAGCTCGGTAACGTCATGCTCGCGAAGCCAGGTATCAAGGGTAGTTTTCTGCCGATGTTCGTTGTCAAAAAACGCACTGTAGCTATCAATCAGCGGGTTTTCACCCTTATAGATGCAGGCGTCAATCGCATGTTGGTTAAGCAGGGGATGTAACGCCGCGCCGTCGGTATGTTGAACGCAGTGATCCGGCCAGAGCGTTTGCGGCAGCCCGTCCAACTCTCCCTGACTATAGGGTTCCGCCTGATGCTGGCTGGCGAAGCTGCCATGCTGCGCGGGATGCCAGTCCTGGCTGGCCAGCACCGGAATCTGCCGGGGCTGGCACCAGTCAATAAGAGCGTTGGCGATGTCGATGGTGCTGTCGCCTTCCGCTACAGCCAGCGCGCCGCCGGCGCAAAAGTCATTTTGCAAGTCGACCAGTAATAAGGCCCGGTTTGTCATTATCTTCTCCTTGTCGTCGGGATTTTTTAATCATCCGGCGTCAATTCACCACGCAAGTTTTGCGCCATCGCGCTACGAATCGCCTGAGTGTCCAGACCCTGGCTTAACAAATAATGCAGTTTGGTTAAGGTGGCTTCGACAGTCATATCGGCACCACCAATCACGCCAGCGTGCGCCAGTGCATTACCGGTAGCGTACCCGCCCATATTGACTCGCCCTGACATGCATTGCGTCAGGTTAACCACCACGATGCCGCGCGAACTGGCCTCTTTCAGCTCCTGTAAAAACGCTTTATTTTGCGGCGCGTTGCCTACGCCATAAGAGCGCAGAATCAGCGCTTTTACCGGCTGACGCAGAAAGTTACGTACTACCTCGGCGGAAATCCCCGGATAAATCGTCACTACGCCTATCGGCTGCGGCGTAATAGGGTGAACGATTAATTCACCAGAACCGTAGGGCGCGGGAGGCGTATTTAAACGGCGAATGTGAATTCCTGCTTCCAGCAAGGGCGGCAGATTAGGAGAGGCAAAAGCGTCAAAACCATCCGCATGTGCTTTGGTCGTGCGATTGCCGCGGAACAGACGATTATTAAAAAACAGCGTTACTTCATTAACAGGGTAGTTGGCGGCGACATAAAGCGCATTCAGCAAATTAATTTGCCCGTCGGAGCGCAGCTCAGCCAGCGGAATTTGTGACCCTGTCACAATAACTGGTTTACCCAGATTTTCCAGCATGAAAGAGAGCGCCGATGCGGTATACGCCATCGTGTCGGTGCCGTGCAGAATAACAAAACCGTCATACTCATCGTAGTGCGCTTTGATATCTTCAGCGATATGCTGCCAGTCTTCCGGCGTCATATCTGATGAATCCATCAGCGGGGCATATTCATGGATGGTAAAATCCGGCATCTCCGGGCGGTGGAATTCCGGCATCAGCGCCAGCTGACGCTGAAGGTGCCCGGACACCGGGATATACCCTTTATCTGAGCGCTGCATACCGATAGTACCGCCGGTATAGGCAACGTAAATTGATTTCTTTTGCATGATAATGTTCAGTCGTGTCGCGAAGGACGTATTAATGATTATCGGATGGCGGCTATGAGCAGACGCCGCCATCCGGTATGGCTATTGATGAAGCATTAGCGCACGTTCGCGCAAGTCAAACAGAACGCATAACGGTTTTGCGGATCGTTAAATGCCGCCAGTTTATCCCCCTCGGCCTTCACCGTGTTGGCGGCGGAAACGAGCGGCGCCGGGAGCATCGCCTGAATGGCCTCCGGCAGCATGGCGCGTACAGATCCGGTCATACTGTCCATGACCATATCAAGGACAGTCGGTTCGTCCTGATAGTAATCAAGATGCCACTGTTTCAGTTTCGCCAGCTCCGCCGCTTTGGCGACGGCGTCGTCAAAGTCGCCGAGACTGTCCACCAGACCATTGGCTTTCGCGTCTTCTCCGGTCCAGACATGGCCTTGAGCGATTTTGTCAATCTGCTCCGGCGTACGCTTACGCGCGTCTGCCACCAGCGTGATAAAGCGTTTGTAGCCGTACTCAATACTGAGTTGCATCATCTGCTGCACTTCCGGTGACAGCGCTTTGGTCATCGAAATATCCGCCAGCGGCGAGGTGGAAACGCCGTCGCTGTGTACGCCAATCGACGACAGGCTGTTTTCTACCGTATTGATGACGCCGAAGATGCCAATTGAACCCGTCAGCGTGCTGGGGCTGGCCACGATATAGTTTGCCGGCGTAGAGATCCAGTAACCGCCGGAGGCCGCCATACCGCCCATTGAGACCACCACCGGTTTGCCAGCCGCTCTTGCCGCCGCCAGTTCGGCGCGGATAACTTCGGAGGCGTTGACGCTACCGCCAGGGCTATTGACGCGCAGCACAATCGCTTTCACTTTAGGATCAAGACGTGCGTCGCGGATCTGCGATGCCGTAGTGTCGCCGCCGACATTCCCTGGCGTTTCTTCGCCATCCATAATCGCGCCATTGGCGAAAATAACCGCAATAGTACCGCCGGTATCCGCAGGCGTTTTCAGCGAATAATCGTAATAGCTGATCGCGCGATAGTTATTTTCGGTTTTGCTCCAGCCAAACTGCTTCGTCAGCGCTTTTTCAACATCTGCGCTGGAGGCGAGGGCGTCCACCAGTTTATGGTCGAGCGCATATTTGGCGGTGTCGCCGCCCACGCTGGTTAACCCGTCGATAATAGCCTGCGCGCCGGGGAACAGTTGTTGCGGCGAAATCTGGCGATTGGCAGAAACGGTATGCAGGTAGTTCTGCCACAGTTCGCCTATCCAGCGGCTGTCGGCCTCGCGGGCGGCGGGCGACATATCGTCGCGGATAAACGGCTCGACGGCGGATTTATAGGTGCCGACCCGGAAAACGTGGGTAGAGACTTTCAGTTTATCCAGCAGCGTTTTGTAGTACAGGCCATTCGTAGCGAAGCCGTGAAGATCTACCTGACCCTGTGGGGAAAGCCAAATTTTATTGGCGAAACTGGCGAGGTAATACTGACCCTGGCTGTAGTTTTCACCCACGGCGAAAACCGGTTTGCCGCTGTCGCGGAATTCGCGCAGCGCTTTACCGATATAGCGCATTGACGGCTGATCGGCGCCGGTGAAGTTTTTCAGATCCAGAACGATACCCGTGATGTTACGGTCATCTTTCGCCTGACGAATAGCGTTGACGATGTCAAACAGGGAGTTTTCCTGCAGACGGTCGGAGCTGGCGCCAAATAACTGGCGACCCAGCGCGCCCAGACGGTGATTGGTGGACGGTTTATCCACAATGACGCCGGAAATATCCAGCAGCAGAGCGCCGCGCGCCGTTTGCTCACTGTTGCTGCCGTTACCGATCTGCATCCAGATCCCAACGCCCACCAGAACCAAAAAAATAAAGAACAGGTTGAGTACCATTTCACGGACGAGGTTCAACACTCGCCACGTCCATTTAAAAAATCCGGCAATAAATCGCCACAGGGTTCGCATGTATTCTCCCTATCTGAGTAACAACGCTTATACCTTGGTGAGGATAAAGCATTAAGATGTGGCTATCGTAATGACCCATCAGGCAGTTGTCAGCAGGAATCACTGCCTGCGCTGTAACAAAATCCGCTCCCGTGTTAATTTTGTGAATAAATATCATTGCTGGAGTTAATCAAATGGATGCACTAGAACTGCTGGTCAACCGTCGTAGCGCCTCTCGTCTCGCAGAACCGGCGCCTGTCGGAGAGCAATTACAGAACATTCTGCGGGCGGGAATGCGTGTTCCCGATCATAAATCTCTACAGCCGTGGCGTTTTTTTGTGATTGAAGGAGAGGGGCGCGACCGCTTCAGCGCCGTGCTTGAACAAGGCGCTGTCGCTGCCGGGGGCGATGAGAAAGCGATCGAAAAAGCGCGTAATGCGCCGTTTCGCGCACCGCTGATCATTACCGTGGTGGCGAAATGCGAAGAAAACCATAAGGTTCCAGTGTGGGAGCAGGAGATGTCTGCCGGATGCGCGGTGATGGCGATGCAAATGGCGGCGATTGCGCAAGGGTTTAATGGTATCTGGCGTAGCGGCGCATTAACGGAGAGCGCTATCGTGCGGGAAGCCTTTGAGTGCCGCCCGCAGGATAAAATTGTTGGTTTTCTCTATCTCGGCACGCCGCAGCTCAAAGCGTCAACGACGATCAGTACCCCCGATCCCACGCCGTTTGTGCGTTATTTCTGACGCTGAGGGATAAAACTGTCTGGATTCTGAGCAAAGGCGCGGTAATTCAGACAGTGATACTTACCACATCAGGGAATGAGCGCTACCATAGCGCGAATGCAATGACAGGAGATGTCCATGAGCGAGCAAGCCATTCGTTTAACGCAATACAGCCACGGCGCTGGTTGCGGTTGTAAAATTTCCCCTAAAGTGCTGGAGACTATCCTGCATAGCGAGCAGGCGAAGTTCGTCGACCCGAACCTGCTGGTGGGTAATGAAACCCGCGATGATGCGGCGGTTTACGATCTGGGTAATGGCACCAGTATTATCAGCACCACCGACTTCTTTATGCCGATAGTCGACAACCCGTTTGATTTTGGCCGCATTGCGGCAACAAACGCCATCAGCGATATTTTTGCGATGGGCGGCAAACCGATTATGGCGATCGCGATCCTTGGCTGGCCGATTAATACCCTGTCGCCCGATATTGCGCGTGAAGTGACCGAGGGGGGGCGTTTTGCCTGCCGTCAGGCCGGTATCGCGCTGGCGGGCGGACACTCTATTGACGCCCCGGAGCCGATCTTTGGTCTCGCGGTCACAGGCGTAGTGCCGACCGAACGGGTGAAGAAAAACAGTACCGCGCAGGCGGGATGCAAACTCTTTCTGACCAAACCGTTGGGGATTGGCGTGTTGACCACCGCCGAGAAAAAATCGCTGCTTAAGCCTGAACATCAGGGGCTGGCGACGGAAGTCATGTGTCGGATGAACATTGCTGGCGCGGCGTTTGCCAATATCGACGGCGTAAAAGCTATGACTGACGTTACCGGTTTTGGCCTGCTGGGGCACCTGAGCGAGATGTGCCAGGGCGCAGGCGTGCAGGCGCTGCTTTGCTATCAGGACATCCCTAAACTGCCGGGCGTGGAAGAGTATATTGCTCTGGGCGCCGTACCGGGCGGCACAGAGCGCAACTTCGCCAGCTATGGTCATTTGATGGGCGACATGTCGCGTGAAGTTCGTAGCCTGCTGTGCGATCCGCAAACGTCAGGCGGTCTGTTGTTGGCGGTAACGCCGGACGCCGAAGACGATGTTAAAGCCACCGCGGCGGAATTTGGTATCGATCTGACCGCGATTGGCGAACTGGTCGAGGCCCGCGGCGGTCGCGCTATGGTTGAGATTCGTTAACCTGATGCGGTTGTTTATTGCCGAAAAACCGAGTCTGGGGCGCGCCATTGCGGATGTGCTGCCAAAACCGCACCGTAAAGGCGATGGTTTTATTGAGTGCGGAAACGGGCAGGTCGTCACCTGGTGTATTGGTCATTTGCTGGAACAGGCGCAGCCGGATGCGTATGACAGCCGTTATGCGCGCTGGAATCTGGCTGACCTGCCTATCGTGCCGGAAAAATGGCAGCTTCAGCCTCGTCCTTCCGTCACCAAACAGCTCAATGTGATTAAGCGCTTTTTGCATCAAGCCGGTGAAATTATTCACGCCGGCGACCCGGATCGCGAAGGACAGCTTCTGGTTGATGAAGTGCTGGATTATCTCCAGCTTCCTGCCGAAAAGCGCCAGCAGGTGCGGCGTTGTCTGATAAACGACCTTAACCCGCAGGCGGTCGAGCGTGCTATCGACAGGCTGCGGGCGAACAGCGACTTCGTGCCGCTGTGCGTCTCCGCGCTGGCGCGAGCGCGAGCGGACTGGCTGTATGGCATTAATATGACCCGCGCTTACACGATCCTGGGCCGGAATGCCGGCTATCAGGGCGTGTTATCCGTGGGACGCGTGCAGACGCCGGTACTGGGGCTGGTGGTGCGGCGAGACGAAGAGATTGAGAACTTCGTCGCCAAAGACTTCTTTGAAGTGAAGGCGCACATCGTTACGCCTGCCGACGAGCGTTTTACCGCTATCTGGCAGCCGAGCGAGGCGTGCGAACCTTATCAGGATGAAGAGGGGCGCTTGCTTCATCGTCCGCTGGCGGAGCATGTAGTGAACCGAATCAACGGTCAGCCCGCGCTGGTAACCAGTTATAATGATAAACGGGAATCAGAATCCGCGCCGCTGCCGTTTTCGCTCTCGACGCTACAGATTGAAGCCGCTAAACGCTTTGGCCTGAGCGCGCAAAACGTGCTTGATATTTGTCAGAAGCTATATGAAACCCACAAACTGATTACCTATCCGCGTTCCGACTGCCGTTATCTGCCGGAAGAACACTTTGCCGGACGGCAGGCGGTCATGAACGCGATTAGCGTCCACGCCCCGGATTTACTGCCGCAGTCTGTGGTTAATCCTGATACGCGCAATCGCTGCTGGGATGATAAAAAAGTGGATGCGCACCACGCGATTATCCCGACGGCGCGCAGTTCTTCTGTCCATCTGACGGAAAACGAAGCGAAAGTGTACACCCTGATTGCGCGTCAGTATCTGATGCAGTTCTGCCCGGACGCGGTGTTTCGTAAATGCGTTATTGAACTGGAAATCGCCAAAGGAAAATTTGTCGCCAAAGCGCGTTTTCTGGCGGAGGCCGGTTGGCGGACGTTACTGGGCAGTAAAGAGCGCGACGAGGAAAACGACGGTACGCCGCTGCCGGTTGTCGCCAAAGGTGATGAGTTGCTGTGTGAAAAGGGGGAAGTGGTCGAGCGCCAAACCCAGCCGCCGCGTCATTTCACCGATGCGACATTGCTTTCCGCGATGACCGGAATTGCCCGTTTCGTGCAGGATAAAGATCTGAAAAAGATCCTGCGCGCGACCGATGGGCTGGGGACGGAGGCCACGCGCGCCGGGATTATCGAACTGCTGTTCAAACGTAGCTTTCTGACCAAAAAAGGGCGCTACATTCATTCTACCGATGCTGGCAAAGCGTTAATACATTCGCTGCCGGAAATGGCGGCCCGTCCAGATATGACCGCGCACTGGGAATCTGTTTTGACGCAAATCAGCGAAAAACAGTGCCGTTACCAGGATTTTATGCAACCGCTGGTCGGCACGTTATATCAGCTGATCGATCAGGCTAAGCGCACGCCGGTGAAGCGCTTCAGAGGGATAGTCGCGCCAGGCGGCGGAGAAAAGAAAAAGAGCGCGCCGCGTAAGCGAGCGGGCAAAAAAAGCCCGCCTGCTGAGGAGACAGGCCGTCAGACCGAATAAGCGTAAAGCTATCTGGCCTGACGACGGGATTAAATGACGCCCTGCGCCAGCATGGCGTCGGCGACTTTCACGAAACCGGCGATGTTGGCGCCCTGAACGTAGTTGGTATGCTTATTATCGCCGCCGTACTCGACACAGGCGTGGTGGATATCCAGCATAATGTGATGCAGACGGGCGTCCACTTTCTCGGCTTTCCAGCTCAACCGCGCGGCGTTCTGCGCCATTTCCAGCCCCGATGTCGCCACGCCGCCCGCGTTGGCGGCTTTACCCGGCGCAAACAGTACGCCCGCCTCAAGGAAGAGATCGGTCGCTTCAATCGTGGTTGGCATATTTGCCCCTTCCGCCACGGCTTTTACGCCATTGGCAATCAGTACGCGCGCGGCGTCAACGTCCAGTTCGTTCTGCGTCGCGCATGGCAGGGCGATATCCACCGGTACGCTCCAGGGCTGCTGGCCTTCCAGATAGGTTAAGCCAAACTCACGGGCGTAGTCAGCGACGCGACCGTCACGGCTGGCTTTAATTTCACACAGACGCGCCAGCTTCTCTGGCGTGAAGCCACTTTCATCGACCACCGTCCCGCTCGAATCCGACGCGGTAACCACGCGTGCGCCAAAGGCCATCGCTTTCTCAATGGCGTATTGCGCGACGTTGCCGGAGCCGGACACGGCGACGCGCATCCCTTCGAAACCGAGACCATGACGTTTAAGCATCGCTTCGGTGAAGTAGACCAGGCCATAGCCCGTCGCCTCCGGGCGAATCAGGCTGCCGCCGAAGGAAAGCCCTTTGCCGGTGAAGACGCAGGCGCTGTTATTGGAAAGCTTGCGCATCATTCCCGCCATAAAGCCCACTTCGCGCCCGCCCACGCCGATATCCCCGGCAGGCACGTCGGTATCCGGCCCTAAATGGCGATATAGTTCAGTCATCAGCGCCTGGCAGAAACGCATCACTTCGCCTTCGCTTTTCCCTTTCGGATCGAAATCGCTGCCGCCTTTACCGCCGCCCATCGGCAACGTGGTGAGGGCATTTTTAAAGGTTTGCTCAAAGCCGAGGAACTTAAGGATGGAAAGGTTTACCGAAGGATGGAAGCGCATACCGCCTTTATAGGGGCCGATAGCAGAGTTGAACTGCACGCGCCAGGCGCGATTTACCTGCACCTGGTTTTTGTCGTCCAGCCACACTACGCGAAACTGAATTACGCGCTCTGGTTCAACCAAACGTTCCAGTAAAGACATGTGGCGGTAACGGGGGTTTTGTTCAAGAAACGGCCACAGGGTGGTCATGACTTCACGGACGGCTTGCGCGAACTCGGTTTGATGCGGGTCGCGCTTTTGTACATGGTTGAGGAACGATTCCAGAGAACATGTCTGATCCATAGATATAAAAACCTCTTATATATTAATGTGGTTGTATTTGCGTTTTATCAGAATATGTATTTGCAGTTTTCGACTATACCATCAGCAATGTGACGGTAAGCAAGAAAAAAATGACGCTGCTAAGTAAATTCATAACGGGGCGAGGGTCATAACTAAAAGCGATGACAAAAGAGGATTAAAGTTTTCACGGCGGCTTACCGTTATACTGAGAATATACTTAGAAAAATAAGGAAATCCTATGTGCCGAAGCCTCGTGGTCGCCGTGATGGCGATAATGCCAATGGTCGGGCTGGCAAACCAGAACAGTCGTCCTGATATTCAGGTGAATGTCCCGCCCGAAGTTTTCAGCACGCGCGGTCAGTCGTCCCAGCCCTGCATTCAGTGCTGCGTTTACCAGGATCAGAATTACTCCGAAGGCGCGGTAATAAAAGTGGAAGGCGTCTTGCTCCAGTGCCAGCGTGACGAAAAAACCATCAGCACGAATCCGTTAGTCTGGCGTCGCGTAAAGCCATAAACGCCTGCAATAGCGGAATATCCGCCGGGGCGAGGGGGTACTCCAGCGCCTCTTCCGGCGTACACCAGGCTAATGCCTGATGTTCCAGCGCACGTATCAGACCGTTAAACGCAGGCACATGCCAGGCGTGCAAATGAATTCGTCGGCCAGACACGTCGCGTTGATGGCTGGCGATATAGACGCCGGGCGTGGCGTCAATCCCTAACTCTTCGCGTAGCTCGCGGATAAGCGCCTGCGGCTGGGTTTCGCCGGGTTCGACTTTACCGCCGGCAAACTCCCATAAACCGGCTTGATCCGCATGAGCTGGGCGCTGGGCCAGCAGAATTTTGCCGTCGCGTTCAATGATGGCGGCAACAACATCGAGTTTTTTTATCATTGTCGTTAAGGTCGTTATTCCTGCCGGGAAGCGTCGCGCTATCCCGGCCTTACGGTTAATCAGAAAGCGGAATCAAACACGAAACGTCGCCCAGACCGGCGCATGGTCGGAGGGTTTTTCCATACTGCGAATGTCGTAGTCTATACCGGTTTCTGCGCAACGTTCCGCCAGCGGAGCGCTTGCCAGCAAGAGGTCGATACGCAGTCCGCGATTATCCACGAAACCTTTTGAGCGGTAATCAAACCACGAAAATTTATCCATCGTTTGCGGATTCGCCTCACGGAACGTGTCCACTAATCCCCACTTCAGTAACCGTGACATCCATTCACGCTCCTCCGGCAGGAAGGAGCATTTACCGGTACGCAGCCAGCGTTTGCGGTTCTCTTCGCCGATGCCAATATCCAGATCGGTCGGGCTGATATTCATGTCGCCCATAATTAATACCGGATTATCACACTTGAGTTCCGTTTCAAGATAGTTTTGCAAGTTCTGGTAAAACTGCGCTTTCGCGGGGAACTTCAACGGATGATCCCGGCTTTCCCCCTGCGGGAAATAGCCGTTAATGACGGTGATATTACCCAGCGGTGAGGGGATTTCCGCCATGATAATGCGGCGTTGCGCCTCTTCGCCATCATCCGGGAAACCGCGTCTGACGGAAATGGGCGTGGCTTTTGTTAGCAGCGCGACGCCGTAATGGCCCTTTTGTCCATGATAGAAAACGTTATAGCCCAGCTTCGCGACCTCTTCGAGCGGGAACATTTCGTCGTGGACTTTTGTCTCCTGTAGACCGATCACATCGGGCTGGTGTTTTTCGACAATCGCTTCAAGCTGATGGGGACGGGCGCGCAGGCCGTTGATATTAAAAGAGACAAATTTCATAGTCACTGCCACTTTGCAAGGTGAATCGTGTTGGGATGGTAACAGAAATTTTACCGGGTGACTGCCACTCATCGTCAGATTCGGCCAATGGAAGCGTATGGTGTTTTCTATAGCGCGAAAATGGCACGGTTTGCGTGCAGATGCGCCAGAACGGGGCGGTAATTTCCAGTAAATTTCGTATAAGATCACAATTCCAGAATTATATTTGGCAACTGAATAATATTTCGCTTTTTCCTCTTTTTAGCCACCGATTATGCGGAAATATTCACTTTTCATGCAGTAAAAGTGAATATCGCTACGCTGTAACCCATTGATTTACCGTTTATCACTTCTGTTTATGCAATGTTAACGCTGGCTGGCACGAATGCTGCAATCTACATTTACAGCGCAAACACTCATATTAATTAACATATAGATAACTTTATTTTTACCAAAAGAGGTCGCTATGTCTCTGTCAGTTACGCGCGAAAACTTTGATGAATGGATGGTGCCAGTATACATTCCCGCGCCTTTTATTCCTGTACGCGGAGAAGGCTCACGCCTGTGGGATCAGCAGGGGAAAGAGTACATTGATTTTGCTGGCGGGATCGCGGTCAACGCCTTGGGACATGCGCATCCGGCGCTGCGCGAGGCGTTAAATGAACAGGCGAATCGCTTCTGGCATACCGGGAACGGTTACACCAATGAACCGGCGCTGCGACTGGCGAAAAAACTGATCGACGCGACCTTCGCCGAACGCGTTTTCTTTTGTAATTCAGGCGCTGAAGCAAATGAAGCAGCATTAAAACTGGCGCGCAAATATGCCCACGATCGTGTCGGCAATCATAAAAGCGGCATTGTGGCCTTTAAAAACGCGTTCCATGGCCGCACGCTCTTTACCGTCAGCGCTGGCGGTCAACCCACCTATTCACAGGACTTTGCGCCGCTGCCGCCGGATATTCGTCATGCAGCCTATAACGATCTGAACTCCGCCAGCGCGCTAATTGATGACAATACCTGCGCCGTGATCGTAGAGCCTGTGCAGGGCGAGGGCGGCGTGATCCCTGCCACGAAAGCTTTTTTGCAGGGGCTGCGTGAATTGTGCGACCGGCATCAGGCGTTACTGATTTTTGATGAGGTGCAGACGGGCGTCGGACGTACCGGCGAACTGTATGCATATATGCATTATGGCGTTACGCCCGATATCCTGACGACCGCTAAAGCGTTGGGTGGGGGCTTCCCGATCGGCGCGATGCTGACCACGCAAGACTATGCCAGCGTTATGACGCCAGGCACGCATGGCACCACCTACGGCGGTAATCCGCTGGCGACGGCAGTTGCCGGAAAAGTACTGGATATCATCAATACGCCGGAGATGCAAAACGGCGTCAGACAGCGCCACGATGCGTTTATTGAGCGCCTAAATACCCTTAATGTGCGTTTTGGCATGTTCAGTGAAATTCGCGGGCTGGGGCTACTGCTTGGCTGTGTGCTACAGACGGAGTTTGCCGGAAAAGCCAAACTCATCGCCCAGGAAGCGGCAAAAGCAGGCGTGATGGTGCTCATTGCCGGTGGCGACGTGGTGCGTTTTGCGCCAGCGTTAAATGTGAGCGACGAGGAGATAGCCACCGGGCTTGATCGTTTTGCCCTGGCGTGCGAACGCCTTCAGACGGGAGGCGCATCATGCGGGTGATTCGTCCTGTCGAACATGCGGATATCGCCGCGCTGATGCAGCTTGCAGGCAAAACGGGCGGCGGCTTAACCTCGCTACCGGCAAATGAAGCGACGCTGGCGGCCCGCATTGAACGCGCGCTAAAAACCTGGTCCGGCGAGCTGCCAAAAGGCGAGCAAGGGTATGTATTCGTTCTTGAGGACAGTGAAACGGGTGAGGTCGGCGGGATCTGCGCCATTGAGGTCGCGGTCGGTCTTAACGACCCCTGGTATAACTATCGTGTCGGTACGCTGGTTCATGCCTCCAAAGAGCTGAATGTATATAACGCGTTGCCAACATTATTCCTGAGTAATGATCACACTGGCAGCAGTGAGCTTTGCACGCTGTTTCTCGATCCCGAATGGCGTAAAGAGGGTAACGGCTACCTGTTGTCAAAATCGCGCTTTATGTTTATGGCCGCGTTTCGCGATAAATTCAATGAGAAAGTGGTGGCGGAAATGCGCGGCGTCATTGACGAGCACGGTTATTCTCCCTTCTGGCAAAGTCTCGGCAAACGCTTTTTCTCTATGGATTTCAGCCGGGCGGATTTTTTATGCGGTACCGGGCAAAAAGCGTTTATCGCCGAGCTGATGCCCAAACATCCTATTTATACCCACTTCTTATCTGAAGAGGCACAGGCCGTGATTGGCGAAGTCCACCCGCAAACGGCGCCAGCCCGCGCGGTGCTGGAAAAGGAAGGTTTTCGCTATCGCCACTATATCGACATCTTCGACGGTGGGCCGACGCTGGAGTGTGATATTGACCGCGTGCGGGCCATTCGTAAAAGCCGACTGGTGGAAGTCGCGGAAGGGCAACCCGCGCCTGGCGACTATCCGGCATGTCTGGTCGCCAATGAAAACTATCACCACTTTCGGGCCGCGCTGGTGCGTGCCGATCCGCAGACTTCACGACTTGTACTTACCGCAGCGCAGTTGGATGCGCTGAAATGTCGCGCGGGCGACCACGTTCGGCTGGTACGCCTTTGCGCTGAGGAGAAAACCGTATGACGCTATGGATAAACGGCGACTGGATAACCGGTCAGGGCGAACGCCGCCGCAAAACGAATCCGGTGAGTGCGGAGATACTTTGGCAGGGGAATGACGCTAATGCGGCACAGGTCGCCGAGGCCTGTCAGGCGGCGCGCGCGGCGTTTCCTCGTTGGGCCAGACAGCCTTTTGCCGAACGACAGGCTATCGTAGAGAAATTTGCCGCCCTGCTGGAGGCGCATAAAGCCGAGCTCACGGAGGTCATCGCGCGTGAAACCGGTAAACCGCGCTGGGAGGCGGCGACGGAAGTGACGGCGATGATCAATAAGATTGCCATCTCGATTAAGGCTTACCATGCCAGAACAGGCGAACAAAAAAGCGAACTTGTCGATGGCGCCGCGACGTTGCGCCATCGCCCTCACGGTGTGCTGGCGGTATTCGGCCCTTATAACTTTCCCGGCCATTTACCGAATGGCCATATTGTGCCCGCGTTGCTGGCAGGCAATACGCTGATCTTCAAACCTAGCGAGCTAACGCCATGGACCGGGGAAACGGTAATAAAACTCTGGGAACGGGCGGGGCTACCGGCAGGCGTTCTTAATCTGGTGCAGGGCGGTCGGGAGACCGGACAAGCGCTGAGTTCGCTCGACGATCTCGACGGACTGCTGTTTACCGGCAGCGCCAGTACCGGATATCAGCTTCATCGCCAGCTATCCGGCCAGCCGGAAAAAATCCTGGCTCTTGAAATGGGCGGAAACAACCCGCTCATTATTGAGGATGTGGCAAATATAGATGCGGCGGTACATCTGACGCTGCAATCGGCGTTTATTACCGCCGGACAGCGCTGTACCTGCGCGCGACGCCTTCTGGTAAAACAGGGTGCGCAGGGAGATGCATTTCTGGCGCGGCTGGTTGACGTCGCCGGACGTCTGCAGCCCGGCAGATGGGACGACGATCCGCAGCCGTTTATCGGCGGACTGATTTCAGCGCAGGCGGCACAGCATGTGATGGAGGCCTGGCGTCAACGAGAGGCATCAGGAGGTCGCACGTTACTGGCGCCGCGGAAGGTCAAAGAGGGAACCTCTCTGCTGACGCCTGGCATCATTGAGCTGACGGGCGTCGCGGATGTGCCGGATGAAGAGGTGTTTGGTCCGCTGCTGAACGTCTGGCGTTATGCGCATTTCGATGAGGCGATTCGTCTGGCGAATAATACCCGTTTTGGTCTGTCGTGTGGGCTGGTGTCGACGGATCGCGCGCAGTTCGAACAGCTCTTGCTGGAGGCGCGGGCAGGGATCGTTAACTGGAATAAACCGCTCACCGGGGCAGCGAGTACTGCGCCGTTTGGTGGTATCGGCGCGTCTGGCAACCATCGGCCCAGCGCCTGGTATGCCGCCGATTATTGCGCCTGGCCGATGGCCAGTCTGGAATCTCCCGAACTGACGTTGCCTGCGACATTAAGCCCCGGTCTCGACTTTTCTCGCAGGGAGGCGGTATGACGGCGCATGAAGTTAATTTTGACGGGCTGGTGGGGCTTACGCACCATTATGCCGGGCTATCCTTCGGCAATGAGGCATCGACCCGCCACCGTTTTCAGGTGTCGAATCCTCGTCTGGCGGTAAAGCAGGGGCTGCTAAAGATGAAAGCTTTGGCGGATGCCGGCTTTCCCCAGGCGGTGATCCCGCCGCATGAGCGGCCTTTTATTCCGGCGTTGCGTCAGCTCGGCTTCACGGGTAGCGATGAACAGATTCTGGATAAGGTTGCGCGTCAGGCGCCACGCTGGCTTTCCAGCGTGAGTTCCGCGTCGCCAATGTGGGTTGCGAATGCGGCGACGGTTTGCCCATCGGCAGACGCGCTGGACGGGAAAGTTCACCTGACGGTGGCGAATTTAAACAATAAATTTCATCGCGCTCTTGAGGCGCCTGTTACCGAAGCGCTGCTACGCGCCATATTTCGCGATGAAAGTCAGTTTTCAGTGCATAGCGCGTTACCGCAGGTCGCATTATTGGGAGATGAAGGCGCGGCGAATCATAACCGTCTGGGCGGCGAGTATGGTTCGGCAGGCGTGCAGCTTTTTGTCTATGGGCGCGAAGAGGAGAATGAAATACGACCCGCTCGTTATCCGGCGCGCCAGAGCCGCGAAGCCAGCGAGGCCGTGGCGCGTCTTAATCAGGTGAATCCGCAACAGGTTATCTTCGCTCAGCAAAACCCGGAGGTCATCGATCAAGGCGTATTCCATAATGATGTCATCGCCGTTTCGAATCGACAGGTATTGTTTTGTCACGAAGCGGCGTTTGCCCGGCAGAAAGTGCTCATTAATCAGTTGCGTACGCGCGTTGACGGTTTTATGGCGATAGAGGTGCCCGCCGGAGAGGTTTCTGTATCAGATGCTGTGGCCACCTACCTGTTTAATAGTCAGTTGTTAAGCCGTGACGACGGCTCAATGCTGTTAGTGTTGCCGCGGGAATGTCAGGACCATGCCGGCGTCTGGCGCTATCTGAATAAGCTGGTGGCGGAGGATAACCCCATCAGCGCGATGCAGGTGTTTGATTTGCGAGAAAGTATGGCCAACGGCGGCGGCCCGGCCTGTCTGCGATTACGCGTGGTGTTAACAGAAGAAGAACGACGGGCGGTGAATCCAGCGGTAATGATGAATGACGCTCTGTTTACGGCCCTTAACGCGTGGGCGGATCGTTATTATCGCGATCGCCTGACCGCTGCCGATCTGGCCGATCCGTTATTATTGCGAGAAGGCCGGGAGGCGCTGGATGTGTTAACGCGTCTGCTGGATTTGGGGTCGGTTTATCCTTTCCAGCAAACGGGGGCGGCTGATGGATAACTTTCTGGCGTTGACGCTAAGCGGCACGACACCACGGGTGAGGCAGGGGAAGGGCGCGGGTTTTCGCTGGCGCTGGTTAGGCCATGGTCTGCTTGAACTCACGCCCGATGCGCCGGTCGACCGCGCGTTAATTCTTTCTGCGGGGATACACGGCAATGAAACCGCGCCGGTCGAGATGCTGGATAAGCTGCTGTCGGCGCTGTATTCAGGCAGCTTGACGTTAACGTGGCGAGTGCTGGTGGTACTCGGCAATCCGCAGGCGCTGGCGGCGGGAATACGCTATTGTCACAGCGATATGAACCGTATGTTTGGCGGGCGTTGGCAGTCCTTTGCCGAAAGCGATGAAACGCGGCGGGCGCGTGAGCTGGAGCTAAGTCTGGAGACCTTCTTTTCATCTGGCCAGGCGCGGGTACGCTGGCATCTGGATCTGCATACCGCCATTCGTGGCTCGCATCATTTGCGTTTTGGCGTATTGCCGCAGCGCGACCGCCCGTGGGAGGCGGATTTTCTGGCATGGCTGGGCGCGGCAGGACTGGAGGCGTTGGTATTTCATCAGGCGCCCGGCGGTACGTTTACGCACTTTAGCTCTGAACATTTCGGCGCGCTTTCTTGTACGCTGGAGTTGGGAAAGGCGTTGCCGTTTGGGCAAAACGATCTGACGCAGTTCAGTGTAACCTCGCAGGCGTTGTCGGCGCTGCTGAGCGGTGTCGAAACGTCAACCTCGTTTTCGCCGCCGCTACGCTATCGGGTGGTGTCGCAAATCACGCGTCACAGCGACAAGTTCGCGCTTTATATGGATGCACAAACGCTGAATTTTACTGCCTTTGCGAAGGGAACGTTGCTGGCCGAGGAGGGGGATAAGCGCGTGACGGTGACGCATGACGTTGAATATGTTCTCTTTCCTAATCCCTCTGTCGCCTGCGGATTGCGGGCTGGATTAATGCTGGAAAGACTGCCCTGATAAATGTCCCTGTAAGCTCACGTTAGGATTACAGGGATGATTTGGGACACAGTTTCATGCTATTACGGATTATTCCTGGAGAATTGCTTTATTAATAAGCGTTGCTGCGTTATAGTTCTGCATAATTTCTGCTATATCATGCTGTTGTATATTTCTCTTTCAACTCTGCGCAATTTATTCTTTTTTTCTTCACAATTGGCGAAAAAGTGTTTTTTATACTTTCATTGTTTTACCGTTGTTATGACTAATTGACGCTAAGACGGTTAAAGTTAATCACGACAACACGGCGCTGTTTTAAATATGCCGTAAAAATAACTGAAAGGAAGGATGGAAATATGCGTAAACTGACTGCTCTATTTGTTGCCTCTACCCTGGCGATGGGTGCTGCGAATCTCGCTCATGCCGCTGAGACTACCACCGCCGCGCCAGCGGATGCGAAGCCAATGATGCAGCATAAAGGTAAATTTGGCCCACATCACGATATGATGTTTAAAAACCTGAACCTGACGGACGCACAGAGGCAACAAATTCGCGACATTATGAAAGCGCAGCGCGAGCAAATGAAACGTCCGCCGCTGGAAGAGCGTCGCGCCATGCATGATATTATCGCCAGCGATACCTTCGATAAAGCCAAAGCCGAAGCGCAAATTACGAAAATGGAAGCACAGCGCAAGGCCAATATGCTGGCGCATATGGAAACCCAGAATAAAATTTATAACGTTCTGACGCCGGAGCAGAAAAAGCAATATAACGCTAATTTTGAGAAGCGTCTGACAGAACGCCCGGCGCAAGAAGGTAAAATGCCTGCTGCGGCAGAATAACTTTCCGCATAATTTAAGACCGCCGGTCTTGTCGACAACACAATCGTTGAGGTGGACAGGATCGGCGGTTTTCTTTATGACTGGCGACAGTCGGTGTGCAGTTCAATGATCTCATATTGACCTGACATTAGTGGCTTACAGAGAATTTTATAGCCATCCTGATCAAAGCCCGCAGGGGTGCGCACCAGGGTGGCGGCCTCATCCAGCGAGGGTACCGCCCCCAGCCATAACCAGTTGTTGATAATGTGGAACTGGGTCATTTGTGGGCGGCTCTCTTTTAACGCGATAGCGCCTTTCCAGGGCCAGCAAACCACACGTAACCGTTCCAGTGAGGCCTGCAGGCGAAGAAAATGCGCCAGCGGGGTTTCTTGCCCACAACACGCGCCAGCGCAGCGCTTTAGCGCGAAACGAAAACAGGCGCGCCCACGGCTTACCGGTTCAAGCCCCAGCAGGCCATAACACAATTTTTGTTCATCGGCGAGGTTCTGTAAGCTTTGCAGCGCTGCCCGACGGTTGGCGAAGAGCCCAAACAGGTTCGGCTCATGGGAAAAATCGACGCTGCGGGCGGAAACGACCTCAATCTTTTGTTCGCTCAACTGTAGAGAGCAAAGCTGGCGATTACGCCGTAACCGCTTGTTAAACAGCGGCTGTTGTTCTTTGATCAGTCGCGCCTCCAGCAGCAACGCGCCCATTTCCCCAGCGGTGCAGATCCAGCTTATCCGCCGCGCCTGTCGCAGCATAGCGGCCTCGTCAGGCGTTCGCAGATGTGAGAGCACCCGGCTGCGAATATTTACGCTTTTACCGATATAAAGCGGCAGCGTATCGCTTTCGCTATGAAATATATAGACGCCCGGTAAGGCTGGCGCTTCGCTGAGGAAAGGACGTAAATGTTCTGGATATTCGTAAATGGCCGCTGCTTCAAACTCAAGGCGGGGGGCTGATTGACGCCGTACCACAGTGATCTCCGTTAACTGGTTATTCATCCAGTATAACAGCGGATGGGTGATTAAAAAAGAGGCTGGGAAGAGAGGAGGCCGGATAGACGAGCGATATCCGGCACAACAGTAGAAGTACGCTTACTTTTTCCAAAAGTCGTCGAATACCGTAATCGGCAAACGGCGCTTATGTTCAGTTTTTACATACCAGCCTTCGATAGTTTTAGCGATGGCGGAGTCCAGCGTTTTGCCTTCCAGGTAATCGTCAATATTGTCATACGTTACGCCCAGCGCGGCTTCATCAGGCAGTGAAGGGCGGTCGTCTTCCAAATCGGCGGTGGGGACTTTTTTATACAGATGCTCAGGACAGCCCAGCGCTGCGAGAAGCTGTTTGCCCTGGCGTTTGTTAAGACGATGAAGCGGGTTAATATCGGTACCGCCATCGCCATATTTGGTGAAGAACCCGGTTATCGCTTCCGCCGCATGGTCGGTGCCCACCACGACGCCGTGAGTCATACCGGCGATGCTATATTGCGCTTTCATTCGCTCACGCGCTTTTTCATTGCCGCGAACAAAATCGCTCAGCTCAATTCCCGCTTCGCGCAGCGCCTGTTCGCTGGCGAGGACGGCGCCTTTAATATTGACGGTGAGTACTCTGTCCGGCTGAATAAAAGCAATGGCGTCCTGGCAATCCTGTTCATCGGCCTGCACGCCATAAGGCAGACGAACGGCGATAAACTGCAGCGCATTATCACCGGTCTCTTCCCGCAATTCGGCGATAGCCATCTGGCTGAGTTTCCCGGCCAGAGTCGAATCCTGCCCGCCGCTGATGCCTAACACCAGCGATTTCAAAAAAGGATAGGTTTTCAGGTACGCTTTAAGAAAATCCACGCTGCGGCGAATTTCTTCTTCAGGGTTGATATGCGGTTTCGCGCCAAGCGCCTGGATTATCTCTTGCTGCAGAGTCATTTAACCCCCTTCGACATTAAAAAAATGAATCTTTACCCTGTTAAAGCTAACCCTTCGCCGCTGAAACGACAAGGTTTGGCGGGCTAAGCGGTGTTTAAAACAACATATCGCTGCGTTAGAGAATTTTCCGAAAGACTTTTTGTGGCGAGGCGCGGCTTGAAAAATGTTCTGATGTATTCCAGGCTTACATAACACGCTGATAAACAAGAGGACGGAAAATGAACAAGAACGTAGCAGGAATTTTAAGCGCAGCGGCGGTAATGACTATGCTGGCAGGCTGTACGGCGTATGATCGTACAAAAGACCAATTTGTTGAGCCTGTCGTTAAAGATGTTAAAAAAGGAATGAGCAGGGCGCAAGTTGCGCAGATTGCGGGCAAACCGTCATCTGAAGTGAGCATGATTCATGCGCGCGGTACCTGTCAGACCTACATCCTGGGTCAACGTGATGGTAAAGCGGAAACCTACTTTGTTGCGCTGGATGATACTGGGCACGTGATTAACTCCGGCTATCAGACCTGTGCGGAGTACGACACTGACCCACAGGCGCCGAAGCAGTAACAACTGTACATTGCCTGAACATTCAAGGAAACCGGCCTGCGAGCCGGTTTTTTTGTGCCTGCCATAACCTTATTTATTATCGCGAATTATTTGCCCGAAATGTGAGGGGGGTCATAACGCCAGGTCAATGAGAGACAATTTAGTGGGTCAAGGAAATACCATCCGGCGGTCCGATCCCGTATACTCATTTCAGCCACCTAAAAAAGTAAATCCGGTTACGCAAGTCGCCCAGAGTATGGATGCAGGTTGAGGCTTGCGGCGTATCTGGTTGACAGATAATCGCACATGAGGAAGGTTTTTATGGAAAAGAAACACATTTATCTGTTTTGTTCTGCGGGCATGTCAACGTCGTTACTGGTATCAAAAATGCGCGCTCAGGCTGAAAAATATGAAGTGCCGGTTATTATTGAAGCATTCCCTGAAACCCTGGCCGGTGAAAAAGGCCCGGCAGCGGACGTCGTGTTATTAGGCCCGCAAATTGCTTATATGCTCCCCGAAATTCAGCGTTTATTACCCGGTAAACCGGTAGAAGTCATTGATTCAATGTTGTACGGCAAGGTAGATGGCTTAGGCGTGCTTAAAGCTGCGGTAGCGGCAATTAAAAAAGCCGCCGCGAATTAATTATTTTTTAATTTTTCCCGTCAAAGAGTTATTTCATACACTAACCGCAATATTTTATTGCGGTATTTAAGGGTATTTTTCTATGAGTAACGTTATTGCTTCACTTGAAAAGGTACTCCTTCCTTTTGCTGTAAAAATAGGAAAGCAGCCACACGTTAATGCAATCAAGAACGGCTTTATTCGTTTAATGCCATTAACCCTTGCGGGGGCGATGTTTGTATTAATTAATAACGTTTTCCTGAGCTTTGGGGAGGGGTCGTTTTTTTATTCTATGGGCATTCGGCTTGATGCCTCAACCATTGAAACACTTAATGGATTGAAAGGCATCGGCGGGAACGTCTATAACGGCACATTGGGCATTATGTCGCTCATGGCGCCATTTTTTATCGGCATGGCGCTGGCGGAAGAGCGCAAGGTTGATGCGCTGGCCGCCGGACTGCTCTCCGTGGCGGCATTTATGACCGTAACGCCGTATAGTGTCGGCGAGGCCTATGCCGTAGGCGCTAACTGGCTGGGCGGCGCGAATATTATCTCCGGTATTATTATTGGCCTGGTGGTCGCGGAGATGTTTACATTTATTGTCCGGCGCAACTGGGTGATTAAACTACCGGACAGCGTACCGGCTTCGGTGTCTCGTTCATTCTCAGCATTAATTCCCGGCTTTATTATTCTCTCTATTATGGGGATTATTTCCTGGGCGCTGTCTAATTACGGTTCTAACTTCCATCAGATTATTATGGACACTATCTCTACGCCGCTGGCATCGCTGGGTAGCGTGGTAGGGTGGGCATATGTCATTTTTGTACCGCTGCTGTGGTTCTTTGGTATTCATGGTTCGCTGGCGCTGACCGCGCTGGACAGCGGCATCATGACGCCCTGGGCGCTGGAAAACATCTCTATTTACCAGCAGTATGGCTCCGTCGATGCGGCGCTGGAAGCCGGTAAAACGTTCCATATCTGGGCGAAACCGATGCTGGATTCTTATATCTTCCTCGGTGGCAGCGGCGCAACGCTGGGTCTGATCATCGCTATCTTCCTGGCATCCCGTCGCGCGGACTATCGCCAGGTGGCAAAACTGGCGCTGCCGTCAGGTATCTTCCAGATTAACGAACCCATCCTGTTTGGCCTGCCGATTATTATGAACCCGGTGATGTTTATCCCCTTCATTCTGGTACAGCCGATTCTGGCGGCGATTACGCTGGTGGCTTACTATTTGGGTATTATTCCGCCGATTACCAATATTGCGCCGTGGACCATGCCAACCGGGCTGGGGGCGTTCTTTAACACCAACGGCAGCGTTGCCGCATTACTGGTTGCGCTATTTAACCTGGCGGTCGCTACCCTGATTTATCTCCCCTTCGTGGTGGTGGCTAACAAAGCGCAGAACGCCATTGAGCAGGAAGAAAGCGAAGAAGATATCGCTAACGCACTGAAATTCTAAACTCCGCGTCGGCATGGGATGCCATGCCGGGCTGAATCAGAGGAAAGACTATGTTTGATCTTGAAAATGTTGTAGATAACCAGACAGCGGCTGAGGAACTCGAAGAAGTCGTTATGGGGCTTATCATCAATTCTGGTCAGGCGCGCAGCCTGGCATATGGCGCGCTCAGAAAAGCGAAAGAAGGCGATTTTGAGGCGGCGAAAGCGATGATGGACCAGTCGCGCATAGCGCTCAATGAAGCGCATCTTGTGCAGACAAAACTCATCGAAGGCGATCAGGGCGAAGGCAAAATGAAAGTCAGTCTGGTCCTGGTTCACGCTCAGGATCATTTGATGACATCAATGCTGGCTCGTGAACTGATCGCCGAGTTGATTGAGCTCCATGAGAAACTGAAATAACAGGGGGCGGATGATGCAGCTACAGGTTAACGCAACGGAAATCAAAACGGTTTATGAGCAGCAGCTCTTCAATGGCAAAAATTTCCATGTGTTTATCTATAACAAGACGGAAAGCGTCACCGGGCTGCATCAGCACGACTACTATGAATTTACCCTGGTATTAACCGGACGTTATTACCAGGAGATCAACGGGAAGCGTGTGCTGCTGGAACGTGGAGATTTTGTTTTTATCCCGGTGGGGTCGAATCACCAAAGTTTCTATGAGTTTGGCGCAACGCGTATTCTGAACGTAGGAATTAGTAAACGTTTTTTTGAACAGCATTATCTTCCGTTACTGCCGTTTTGTTTTGTGGCATCGCAGGTATATAGGGCGAATAGCACCTTCCTTACCTATATTGAAACGGTGATTGCGTCGTTGAATTTTCGCGGCAATGGGCTCGACGAATTTATCGAAGTGGTGACATTTTATATTATAAACCGCTTACGTCATTACCGCGAAGAGCAGGTTTATGATGATATTCCACAATGGCTGAAAGCAACCGTGGAGATAATGCATGATAAAACGCAGTTTGGCGAACATGCGCTGGAAAATATGGTGCGCCTGTCGGCAAAATCCCAGGAGTATCTGACGCGCGCCACCCGACGTTATTACAGCAAAACGCCGATGCAAATCATTAATGAGATTCGCATTAATTTTGCCAAGAAACAGTTGGAAATGACCAACTATTCGGTTACGGATATTGCTTATGAAGCCGGGTATAGCAGTCCAAGTCTGTTTATTAAAACGTTTAAGAAGATGACCTCATTTACGCCGAATAGTTATCGGAAGCGATTGACGGAAATTAATGAGTAACGGTTTGCATTGCTCGATTAATTACATTTCACGCTTGCCCCAATAGCGCGGGGAACGTCACGCTATTTCTTACGAGCGGGCATAGCGTAATACATATCAGTGTCATACACTGAAGGGAGATATTATGAGCCAGAAATTAAAAGTCGTCACTATTGGTGGCGGGAGCAGCTACACCCCTGAATTACTTGAAGGCTTTATTAAGCGCTACCATGAATTACCTGTCACCGAATTATGGCTGGTTGATGTTGAAGACGGGAAAGAGAAGCTGGACATTATTTATGATCTCTGCCAGCGAATGATTGATAAAGCAGGCGTTCCGCTAAAATTGTATAAAACGCTGGATCGCCGGGAAGCGCTGAAAGACGCTAATTTTGTCACTACCCAGCTACGCGTTGGTCAACTCAAAGCCCGTGAGCTGGACGAGCGTATCCCGCTTAGCCACGGCTATCTGGGGCAAGAAACCAACGGCGCTGGCGGTTTATTTAAAGGGTTACGTACCATTCCGGTTATTTTTGACATCATTAAAGATGTTGAAGAATTATGTCCGAATGCGTGGGTCATTAACTTTACTAATCCGGCGGGGATGGTGACGGAAGCGGTTTATCGTCATACCAACTTTAAAAAGTTCATTGGCGTATGTAATATTCCTGTCGGCATGAAAATGTTTATTCATGACGTGCTGGCGCTGAATGAGAATGACGATCTCTCCATTGACCTGTTTGGTCTAAACCATATGGTCTTTATTAAAGACGTGCTGGTGAATGGCACCTCACGGTTCGCAGAATTACTGGATGGCGTGGCGTCCGGTCAGTTGAAAGCGTCAACCGTAAAAAATATCTTTGATCTGCCGTTTAGTGAAGGATTGATTCGCTCGCTGAACATGCTGCCGTGCTCTTATTTGTTGTATTACTTCAAGCAAAAAGAGATGCTGGCGATTGAAATGGGCGAATATTACAAAGGCGGCGCGCGCGCTCAGGTCGTACAGAAAGTGGAGAAACAACTCTTCGACTTGTACAAAAATCCTGAGCTAAACGTGAAGCCGAAAGAGCTTGAGCAACGCGGCGGCGCTTATTATTCCGATGCCGCTTGTGAAGTCATTAACGCTATTTATAATGACAAGCAGACTGAGCATTACGTTAATATTCCACATCATGGGCATGTCGAGAATATCCCGGCGGACTGGGCGGTGGAAATGACCTGCATTCTGGGACGCAATGGCGCGACGCCGCACCCGCGTATCACCCGTTTTGACGAAAAAGTGCTGGGGCTTATCCACACTATTAAAGGATTTGAGGTCGCGGCCAGCAATGCGGCGCTGAGCGGAAACTTTAATGATGTGCTGCTGGCGCTTAACCTGAGTCCGCTGGTGCATTCCGACCGTGACGCAGAAGTCCTGGCGCGTGAGCTCATTCTGGCGCATGAAAAATGGCTGCCTAATTTTGCCGCTTGCATCGAAGCGCTTAAAGGTAAGCACCACTGACAGAGGTAGGCTATGGAACGCGTGTTGATTGTGAATGCCGATGATTTTGGCCTGAGTAAAGGGCAAAATTACGGCATTGTTGAAGCATATCGCAACGGCGTTGTGACCTCCACGACGGCGCTGGTCAATGGCGAGGCTATTGACCATGCGGCGCAGCTTAGCCGCGAGCTGCCTGCGCTTGGGGTGGGAATGCATTTTGTTTTGACGTTAGGCAAACCGGTGTCAGAGATGCCGGGCCTGACGCGAGACGGCCTGTTGGGGAAATGGATCTGGCAAATGGCGGAGGAGGATACGCTTCCGCTGGATGAAATTGCGCATGAACTGGCGTGTCAGTATCAGCGTTTCATCGACGTATTTGGCCGCGAGCCAACGCATCTCGACAGTCACCATCATGTGCATATGTTCCCGCAAATTTTCCCCATCGTCGCCCGCTTTGCGGCGCAGCGCGGGATTGCGTTACGTATTGACCGCCAGACGGTGTTGAACGCAGACGATCTGCCGTCGGATTTGCGCAGCACTCAAGGATTTAGTAGTGAATTTTACGGCGAGGAGATCACCGAAGCGTGCTTTTTACGCATTCTGGATGCCTCGGCGCATCGAGGAGAAGCCTCTCTGGAGGTGATGTGTCATCCGGCGTTTGTGGACAACATTATTCGCCAGAGCGCCTATTGTTACCCCCGCTTAACTGAACTGGAGGTGTTGACGTCTGCGTCACTCAAGGCAGCGATTGCGGAACGTGGATATCGTCCTGGCAGTTTTCTTGATATTTAGCTCCTGAGTTTGCGGCGCAAGAATGCGCCGCATTTTTTGCCGTTTATGCAGGAATCGCGTTAATTTTCCCCGCACGCGACCAGACACGGTGTGCCGCCATCAGCGTCAGCAGAGTGTCCATAAAGTGGTGGTCAACGTTATCTGCCTCAACAAGTCCTTCTTCCCCCTGGCTATCAATGTTTAAAAGCGCCTTAAACCGTCGGGCGTCGCCTGCCAGTGCGATGGGCTTCAGATGTTTGTAGGCTTCCAGAAGGTAGTAGCGGGCATCGCCGCAACTCTCGATATCGGCAATATTGCCGCACGGTACTATTACCGCATCGACCGTTAGCGACGGCGCGCCGGCAAAGGTTGCCGCAATAGTTAATGTTGAACCGTCATCAGCCGTTACTTCACCCATCCGTGAATAGAGCAGTTTTGCGTGGACGCCTTTGGCTTTTAAAGCCTGCAAAATGGTCAGCAGACCGGCGGCGTTAACCTTATCGTTCAGCAGGATAGCGACCACGCGGCCTTTAACATCGCCGTCCGGCACCGCATACAGGCTGAGCGCCGGATCTTTTTTCAGACCGTTGACATCAGGAGGCGGGGCAATTTGCGTTTGCTCATGGGTGAGTGCAAAACCGAGATTATGCGCGACGCCCTGAGCCAGCGTGACATCAATATGCGCTAACTGATCGACCACCCGCTCCCGAATATACGCGCGGGCGACTTTACCCAGTTCAAAGCTGAACGCGTCAATAATATGCTGCTGTTCTATCGGCGTCTGACTGAGCCAGAACAGGCGAGGATGCGAGTAATATTCACCGAAAGAGGGGCTGCGTTCGCGGATTTTATTGCCATCCACACGTTCCTGGTATGATTCGAAGCCGCCGCGTTTTGGCGCTGGCGGCGTTTCGCGCGGCCAGTTGTCATTAATGGAGTTCGGTTCATAGTTCGCCGGATTGGTGTCGATATCCATCCGGTGCATACCGTCACGCTGGAAGTTATGGTAGGGGCAGGTAGGGCGGTTAATCGGAATTTCGTGGAAGTTTGGCCCGCCCAGACGACTGATTTGCGTGTCGGTATAAGAGAACAGACGCCCCTGTAACAGCGGATCGTTGGTAAAATCAATGCCGGGAACGATATGTCCTGGATGAAATGCCGCCTGTTCGTTTTCAGCGAAAAAGTTATCCGGATTACGGTTTAACACCATTTTGCCGACGCGTTGTACTGGCACCAACTCTTCCGGAATCAGTTTGGTCGGATCGAGCAGATCAAAATCGAATTTAAATTCATCCTCTTCGGCAATGAGTTGTAGGCCCAGCTCGTATTCCGGGAAATCGCCCGCTTCGATGGCCTCCCACAGATCCCGGCGGTGAAAATCCGGATCGCGACCGGTCAGTTTTTGTGACTCATCCCACACCAGCGAGGCTTTACCTGCCAACGGTTTCCAGTGGAAACGGACAAAGGTCGCTTTCCCTTGTGCATTGATCAGACGGAAGGTGTGAATGCCGAACCCTTCCATCGTCCGATAACTGCGTGGAATACCGCGATCCGACATTGCCCACATGACGTTGTGCAGCGTCTCAGGCTGTAAGGAAACATAGTCCCAGAAGGTGTCGTGCGCGCTCTGTCCTTGCGGAATAGCCCAATGTGGTTCGGGCTTAACGGCGTGCACAAAATCCGGAAACTTATGCGCATCCTGGATAAAAAAGATCGGCGTGTTATTACCGACGAGATCGAAAATTCCCTCTTCGGTATAAAATTTGGTCGCAAAACCGCGGATATCACGTACGGTATCAGCAGACCCTGCGCCGCCCTGTACTGTCGAAAAGCGAACAAAGACCGGGGTAATTTTCTGTGGATCGCACAGAAACGCGGCTTTCGTGATGTCGCTCAGGTCTTTATATGGCTGGAAATAGCCGTGCGCTGCAGATCCGCGGGCGTGAACGATCCTCTCCGGGATACGCTCATGGTCAAAGTGGGTAATTTTCTCGCGCAGGATAAAATCTTCCAACAGCGTAGGGCCGCGGCTGCCGGCGCGAAGAGAATTTTGATCGTCGGCGATGCGCACGCCCTGATTGGTGGTCAGCGCATGATTTTCGCTGCCTTTACGAAAGGCGTCGAGGGCGGTGAGCTTATCATTCGCGGTCTCGGGCGCTTTTAAGCTGCCGGGGGCCGTCGGTTGCGCGCCCGGCGGCGTCGGTTCTGGCGTGGGGCGATGTGAACCGTCTGACGGCGCCAGGGAGTCCAGGCCGGGCTGTGATTCACGGGTATCATGCACGGGGGACTGATGGGGGGATTTCTCATTATGCGACATTGAACTCGTCTCCTGCTTTCATCACTGAAATGGGCGTGGTAGTAGTCAAAATCACTCTAACTATAGAACATTTCAGCAATTATGCCGGGGGAGAGCGGAACAGCAGACAGGGTATAACAGGGAAATCGCACGCGCGGAACAGGACGTCGGGGGCGAAGATCGGCTAAAATAGTGTTTTTCTGATTTTTAGCCTTAGCCTCTTTTAGTGAAGCATTAATGATGAAACCTCTTCGCCAGCAAAATCGCCAGATTATTAGCTATATTCCGCGTGTTGAACCCGCGCCGCCGGAACATGCGATAAAAATGGATACGTTTCGCGACGTCTGGATACTGCGCGGTAAATATGTTGCATTTGTTCTGACGGGGGAGTCATTTCAACGGTCGCCCGCCTTTAGCGTGCCAGAATCGGCGCAGCGTTGGGCGAATCAGGTTCGCCAGGAAAACGAAATCGCTGACTAAGAAAAAAACAAAACGCCGGTACTGGAGACCGGCGTTTTTAGTGACAGACATTTTGAGTTGCTGATCGTCGTGTCTCAGACGATGTGAACTCCCGATAATGTATTATCGATGCGCCAGTTCAGCGTCTTCTTCGCTATCGAGAATGGTTTTATCGGTCTGCTTCAGCCACTGGCTGGTCAGCGTACCCGCGGTCATTGAGCCACTCACGTTCAGTGCGGTACGGCCCATATCAATCAACGGTTCGACGGAGATTAACAGCGCGACCAGCGTGACCGGTAAGCCCATGGCAGGCAGCACAATCAGCGCGGCGAAGGTCGCGCCGCCGCCAACGCCGGCAACACCCGCCGAACTTACGGTAACGATACCCACCAGCGTGGCTATCCATACGGGGTCTAAGGGGTTGATGCCGACCGTCGGCGCAACCATTACCGCTAACATTGCAGGATAAAGACCGGCACAACCGTTTTGGCCGATGGTCGCGCCAAAAGAGGCAGCAAAGCTGGCGATGGACTCCGGCACGCCCAGGCGGCGGGTTTGCGCTTCGACATTAAGTGGAATGGAGGCGGCGCTGGAGCGGCTGGTAAAGGCAAATGTCAGCACCGGCCACACCTTGCGGAAATATTTCAGCGGGCTAATCCCGTTCACGCCCAATAGTATGCCGTGAACCACAAACATTATCGCCAGACCAAGATATGACGCTACCACGAAGCTTCCAAGCTTAATGATGTCCTGCAAATTAGAGCCGGCAACCACTTTCGTCATCAGCGCCAGTACGCCGTAAGGCGTAAGTTGCATCACCAGACGCACCAGCTTCATCACCCAGCTTTGCAGGGTATCGATAGCAACAAGCACACGCTCGCCTTTTGGCGCATCATCTTTCAGCAGTTTAAGCGCGGCCACGCCCAGGAATGCGGCGAAAATCACCACGCTGATAATAGACGTAGGATTTGCGCCAGTCAGATCCGCAAACGGATTTTTCGGTACAAAAGACAGCACCAGTTGCGGCACGCTGAGATCGGCCACTTTGCCGACATAGCTCGTCTCAATGGCATTCAGACGCGCGGTTTCCGCGCCGCCCTGAACCAGACCTTCCGCCGTCAGTCCGAACAGATTGGTGACCAGCACGCCCACCAGCGCTGCGATAAGGGTAGTAAACAGCAGCGTGCCGATAGTCAGAAAACTGATTTTCCCCAATTGAGAGGCGTTATGCAGTCGTGCCACGGCGCTTAAAATAGAGGCGAATACCAGCGGCATCACAATCATTTGTAGCAATTGCACATAACCGTTGCCGACAATATTGAACCACTGAATGGAGTCTTTTAACACCTGACTGTCAGCGCCATAAATGGTGTGCAGGGCCAGACCAAAGACCACGCCCATCACAAGGCCGACAAGCACTTTTTTAGCCAGACTCCACTGTTTATGACGGGCCTGCGCCAGTACAAACAGCAGAATGACGAACACCGCAATGTTCGCAATTAATGGAAAATTCATCCCCGTTCTCCTGATTTTTTTATTATGAAGCGCTGTGTTTTAGCGATTCTGTTCGCGCAAGATTAGCAGAACTGTGAGCTGGCTCTTATATTCAAATGGAATGGTTTATACCAAAAATGACTTTGGCGTTGATTTACTAATCAATCTGGTGATTTATAAAACGATTGAACTGCATTTGCAGGATAGTGATCATCTGCGAAGACCAGCGTATGACGTTGTTTTCCGGCATGGACTGCGGCATCCACACCGCCCAGGCAAACAACGCCATACATAAAAATCGCTCCAGCTGATTGCCTTTGCGCGGCGCCAGAATAGGCAGGCGGAAACGCCAGCGGCACGGCCACAGTAAGGGAACGCCTGCGGGGGTGAGCATATCCGCGACGATATGGCTTAAATAGCCGAGTACCATGCCTTGCAGCGCATCCGCCGGGATAATCCACGTATCCGGAACCTTGAGATAAAAGGTCGCCAGTAGGGCAAAGACCGCCAGCAGACTATGGGTAAACCCCCGGTGACCGAACGCGCGGGCAATCGGTTTCGATACCCATTTCAGGCGCTGACCAAGAAAAGATTTGGGGTGGTCGATATCCGGCAGCAGACAGGTCAAAATAGCCGAAGGAATAATATGCCACCAGTCGCCGTGCGCAAGGACGGGCGTTAACTCGGCATTCTTGGCGAAAACCGCGCTGGCTATAGAAAAAAGAAGGTGTCCTTCCGCCGTCATGATAAAACCCATTAAACTGTCAATTCATACAGTATAGGGTTTTTATACAGTAGGCGGAAGTGGTGACGTTGTAACTCTTTGTCTCTGTCAAAGCCGCTTGCCGTCTGGTTCAGCGGCTAATTGCCCGTTGACTTTGTTTCGGAAACATCTTAACCGAGTAGATGCGCCGCCGTCAGCTCTGTCAGCGAGTTAAGTTTGACATTCGCCAGCGCAAAGCGCGGATCATGCTGGTTTTCTTCTGCTGGCACCACAATGGCGCGCATTCGCGCCGCCTTTGCCGCGATTAAACCATTCACCGAATCTTCCAGCGCCACGCAGGTTAATGGATCAACGCCTAATTTGGCCGCACAATCCAGATAGACCTGCGGGTGCGGTTTGCTGTAGGGCAATTTTTCCGCAGAAGCCAGCGCGTCAAAACTGTCGCGCAGTTCAAACATGGTGAGCACTTTTTCCAGCATATGCAGCGGCGATGCCGAGGCAAGCCCCACTAATAGCCCCTGCGCTTTACACAGCGCCACGGCCTCGCGCACACCCGGCAAAAGAGGGCGCGTCTCTTCGATAAGCGTAATCGCGCGGGCAATAACACGGTTTGTCACTTCCTGGCGATCGGGGCCGTTCCACGGTTGCTGCGCAAACCAGAGATCGACAACCATATCAATGCGTAGCCCAAGCGTGTCTGGTAACTCATGGCGCCGAGTAATATCTACGCCTAAACTTGCCATCACGTCCAGTTCAGCGCGATCCCAGAGCGGTTCGGAATCGATCAGTAGTCCATCCATATCGAAAATTGCAGCAAGAATTTGACGTGGGGTTGACATCACAACCTCTCCTGTTGAGATTAAAAAATAACGAATTAAGCGTTCATTATGACCATGTTCTTAGTATATCGCCCTTAAAGATCAGGCGAAAACGTGAATCAACAGGTAGACTTAGGCCAAAACGACGCGTCTTTATCAAGGGGAACTCATGACGTATCAACAAGCTGGACGCATTGCAATCCTAAAAAGAGTTGTTGGGTGGGTTATTTTTATTCCGGCACTGCTTTCCACGCTCATCTCAGTCCTTAAATTTATGTATGCGCACAGTGAAAAGCAGGAGGGGATAAATGCGGTAATGCTGGATTTTACCCACGTAATGATAGACATGATGCGCGTGAATACGCCGTTTCTGAATGTTTTTTGGTACAACTCGCCGACGCCGAATTTTCAGGGAAGCCTGAATATCGGTTTCTGGCTCATTTTTATTCTGATTTTTGTCGGGCTGGCGATGCAGGATTCCGGCGCCAGAATGAGCCGCCAGTCACGTTTTTTGCGTGAAGGCGTGGAAGATCAGTTGATTCTGGAAAAAGCAAAAGGCGCGGAAGGGCTAACGCGTGAGCAGATAGAGTCACGTATCGTGGTGCCGCACCATACCATCTTTTTACAGTTTTTCCCGCTCTATATTTTGCCGGTCATTATTATCGTGCTCGGCTACTTTTTCTTTTCCTTGTTAGGCTTCATGTAAACTGAAAAATGCCGGATAGCCCGTATCCGGCATGGGCTGTACCTATACTGCAAGCAGCCGATCCATCGCTTTTTGCGCAGTAGCCAGGTGCTGACCGCCAAACAGCCTTGCCCGATTAAGCAGGGTGTAGAGCTGGTAAATCGGCTGCCTGTCGAGAAAATCCAGCGGTAGCGGCGAAACGGACTGATAGCCGTCATAAATCTGCGGTGGCTGATCGGTATGCAGCGGCAGCATCGCCAGATCGCATTCTCTGTCGCCCCAATAGCAGGCTGGATCGAAGATATAGGGGCCGTCAGGGCCAAGCGCGCAGTTCGCCGACCATAGATCGCCATGCAAAAGAGAAGGCTGCGGTTGATGCGACGCCAGACGTTGCTGAACATGTTCAACAATGGCGTCAATATTACCAAAGGTAATGCCTTTTTCCGCGGCGAGTTCAAGCTGCCAGCCAATGCGCTGTTCGGCGAAAAAAGTCGACCAACGGCGTTGCCAGGTATTCGGCTGCGGCGTGGTAGAGAGCGCGTTGTCAAAATCGAGGCCGAATTGAGGTTGGTCGCTCCATTGGTGCAGGCGCGCCAGCTGTTGCCCAAGAATAAACGCATTATGGGCATCCAGCGGGCGGGGCGAGAGGTAGTCCATGACTAAAAAGCTGTAATCCCGATCCGAACCTACCGCCCATACCTTAGGCACAACAACGGTTTTACTGCGGGAGAGCAGCTCCAGCTGATCGGCTTCAGCGGTAAAACCGCGAAGCATTTCTCGTTCATCGCACTTCACGAAAAAATCATGGCCTGCATAACGTAAATGCCATGCGGCATGAACTTCTCCGCCTGGCAGTTCATTACGCAGTTCGATTTCGCCTTCACCGACTTGCTCGCTTAAAAGACGACTGATAGCTTGCCACATAATGTCTCTCCCCACGTTGTCTGCCAGATCATAAGGTTAGCGCAAAAATGCGGTTGAAAAATACGAACTAACGCACATCGCGGACGCGCCGCGGCGGGAATGGCACTTATTGTGCGTTTTTACTCCACGCCTCCCAGGTCGCCACGGTAATGTCGACATCCTTATCTAACGCGCTTTTCGCAAGTCCGGCGACAAGCGCTTTGATTTCATCAGCGCTCTGAGCGCTAACAAAGCCAAACGTATTGGTGCCGAGCTCATGCACATTCCCTTCATCGTCCGTTAATGTCAGCAAAAAACCGCTGCGCGTCAGATGATTATTGAGTTCGTTAATCTCGGTCAGGGAATCTTCATGGAAGGTTACGGTAATAACATAACGGGTAATATCGCCACTGGCCATCGTTCACCTCGTTGGGAGCAACTGTGTTTTTAACAGCGGCGGATGCGCCGCCCGTTAACCGATTTTCCGGTATCCCCCTCGGCGAGGGGGAAACGATTATTGCGCGGAAAGATAGGCGTATATTTTTTGGGTATCGTCACGAGAACACAGACGCGTACCTTGATTGAGCGTAGCGGCGCTGCCTGCCGCCACACCGAAGCGCACCATCTCTTCCAGCGACGCGTCTTGCGCCAGTTTTAACGTCATCGCGCCCACCATACTGTCGCCTGCGCCGACAGTACTTTGACTTTTCACCGGGGGAGGAACAACCTGGATGCAATTCTCACTGTCTATGCCCAGCGCCCCTTGCGGCCCCAGAGAGACCACTACCCGGCGAGCCTTGCCGCTTTGCACTAATTCCTGGGCCGCTTTACGCACATCATCAGGCTGCGTCAGATCGCGATTGACTAACGCGCTCAATTCTTTCAGGTTAGGTTTCACCAGTTCGATATCGCCAAGCGCCAACGCAGCGGTGAGCGCGTCGCCAGAGCTATCAATAATGCAGCGAATGCCTTGCTTCTGTGCGGCGGAAATCAGTTGCGTGAGTTTCTCGACCTTAACGCCGGGCGGAAGGCTGCCGCTGATAACCAGAATTGCCCCGGATTCAATTTCCAGTACCTGTTCTTCAAGCTGGCGAAATTCGTCATCGTCCAGCGTGGCGCCGGGCATAACAAAACGATACTGTTCGCCGCTGGACTCGACGTGGACGTGCAGGTTCTGACGCGTCCAGTCTTTCGCATCGACGGTAGACACGGGGACATTTTCGTCAGCCAGTAGTGCGACCAGATGTTCGCCGGTAGCGCCGCCAGCCGGGAAAATTGCGGTCGCGGTGCCGCCAAGATGCGCAATGGCGCGAGCGACATTAATACCCCCGCCGCCGGGTTCGAATACCGGCGCGGAGCACCGCAGTTTACCTTCGGGATAAATTTGCGGCGTGATTGTTGCGCTATCGAGAGAGGGCGCAAGCGTCAACGTATAGATACGTACCATCGTTACCTCCTGTTAGGCTGATTTCAGTCTGGCACTTAATCCCCGGAAAGTGAAGGAATTAACAATATGATTTTCCGGATCTTTATTTAAAGAAGTACGATGTAAAGTTATATAAATAAATGAATGCTTCGGGAGGGTTCTTATTCAAAAAATGAAATAGTAATTGATTGCTATGTTATTCGGGGCTTCTTATAATTCGCTACCTTTCCAGGGGCGTTTGTCATTGATCCCTATGAAAGTTTCCGGGACCGTCGTGGTCTCTTTTTTAGTTGTACGGACTCTATATAAATGAAGCTTTTGAAGGCAGTACCCGCTGTAGTTATGCTGGCGGGTGGCGTGTTCGCGTCTCTGTATGCCGCCGCCGATGATTCCGTTTTTACTGTCATGGATGATCCCTCCACCGCGAAAAAACCTTTTGAAGGTAATCTGAATGCGGGCTACCTTGCTCAGTCAGGCAATACTAAAAGTTCTTCCTTAACGGCTGACACGGCGATGACCTGGTATGGACAACGTACCGCCTGGTCATTATGGGGCAATGCCAGCAATACCTCCTCTAATGATGAACGCTCTTCAGAAAAATATGCGGTAGGCGTGCGTAACCGTTTTAATATGACGGATTATGATTATACCTTTGGCCAGGCCAGTTGGCTGACAGACCGTTTCAACGGTTATCGTCAGCGCGACGTACTGACCGCCGGTTACGGGCGGCAGTTCCTTAATGGTCCAGTGCACAGCTTCCGTTTTGAATTCGGTCCTGGGGTTCGCTATGACGAACATACGGACGATACTACTGAAACGCAGCCGTTGGGTTATGCTTCCGGCAGCTATGCCTGGCAGTTAACTGACAATGCTAAGTTTACACAGGGGGTGTCAGTATTTGGCGCAGAAGACACCACACTAAATTCGGAAACAGCCCTCAATGTCGCCATTAACGAACATTTTGGTCTAAAGGTGGGGTATAATTTAACGTGGAACTCGCAGCCGCCTGAATCAGCGCCTGAACATACCGATCGCCGCACTACGGTAACGCTGGGCTATAAGATGTAATATTGCGCCGGGTTACGTTACGTAACCCGGTTATTCCGTGGTGACGCCTCAGAAGAAGAAGGTGATGTCGCCGTTGATATAAGAATAGTCGTCTCCGGTGCGAAATTCCGACGTGACTTTGTTTAAAGAAAGAGAAAATGCGACGGGAGAATAGCCGATGGTGGCACCGACGCGATATTCATCCACGGTTTTATTAATATCCACCGTTTCCATTTTTGTTTGCAGCGTTTTCCCCTGTAACGTGTAGTTTTTATCAACTTCCCTGCGCTCAACGCCAGCAAATACTTTATAGATCAATCCCTCTTTTTGAGTGTGTATTAACCCTCGGCGGGACAGTAACCCAAACCCATTATCAGAGTTGAAGGTCTTATCATTTCCCAGCGCAACGGTTGCGCCGTACCCCAAATACTGGAAGAGATTGCCGCCGACAGCAGAGACTTCTGGATAGAAGCCCACATTGACGCCCAGAATATCAATAGCTGGCGTAAGGGACACCATTCCTTTTGCCGTATAACCATAACGATTTTCAATTTGATCCTGCCAGGCAGGGTATTTTTCTGCGCCTATTATTCGATGCGCCCGATTCTGAACTTCCTGACCGCCTGCGTCAGGACCAATAACGCCGATATCAGTACCTAAACGATAACGTAACCAATTGGTGGCTAATGAATTCCACTCCAGTCCGGTATGAAGAAAGGCGCTGAACGCGCGGTCGCCTTTGACGGCTTCAGGCTTTCTCTTATTGGCGCCTGATGGAGAATAAATATCTTGCGCGATATGAAAAGAGAGTTGACTGGCGTCAGTGAGATCGTGGCTGTAGCCTAAAAAGAGCCCGGCAGTATAATCACCCCGGTCTGCAGCCTTGTGCCCATAAAGGGCATTTAAGGATGGTTGAAATATACCTGCATCATCATTCGCCACTGAAATAGCAAGGCTACTGGCATTGGCCATTGTGGTCGTACTGAGTATGGCGGCAATCATCGTTGCGCAATAGCTGTATTTGTTCACTTTTTACCCCTGAATATGAAAGTGAATACTCTTATTTTTACAAAGTAATAAGCACAGCAGCATGATGCGCAGTGCTTATTAAACCTTTAAATATAACTAAACTCCTGCCAGCAGCGAGTCATTGAGAGAATACGTTGCCTTAATGTTGAAAAATGGTGTTAAAAAACATGCGCCAGATATTATTGAGTATCCATTTTTCATTCGCTATCTGAGTGCGAGAAATTATTGGCTTCACGATTATGCATATAATACGATGTTTTTTGGTATCAATATGAATATCACGTTGTATTCTTTTGAGCTCATTTTCTATGATGGCTTCGATGTTTATCTGTTATTAATTTTTACCGTGATAGTGTTGTCTTTAATGATGAGCGCATCTAACGGCTGGCAGGGTAATATAACCAAATTATTGCCATCTGAATTATTAGGGCGGTTATTATTAAGGAAGAAAAAATGAATAAAACCATTAATCTGCTAAAATTACTGCCCGTAGTATTATTAAGCGCATGTACTACATCGTATCCTCCCCAGGATACAACATCGGCACCCGAGTTACCCCATCGTAACGTACTCGTTCAGCAACCTGATAACTGTAGCGTTGGCTGTCCTCAAGGAGGAAGTCAACAAACAATCTATCGCCATGTCTATACGCTCAATAATAATAGCGCCACGAAATTTGCCAACTGGGTTGCCTATAGCGTGACAAAGACCAGCCAGGCAAGCGGTCGCCCGCGGAACTGGGCGCAGGACCCCGATTTACCGCCCTCGGATACGTTGGCCCCTTCGGCCTATAAAAATGCCCATACGCTATTAAAAGTCGACAGGGGACACCAGGCGCCGTTGGCAGGATTGGGCGGCGTTTCGGACTGGCCGTCGTTAAATTATTTATCGAATATTACGCCGCAGAAATCCGCCCTGAACCAGGGAGCATGGGCTGCACTGGAAAACCGGGTGCGCGAACTTGCCAAACAGGCTGATGTATCTGTAGTGCACGTAGTGACCGGCCCCCTTTTTGAGCGGCATATCGCCACATTGCCAGAAGATGCGACGGTAGAAATTCCCAGCGGGTACTGGAAGGTTTTATTCACCGGAACGGCGCCGTCAAAAAGTGAAGGAAATTACGCTGCGTTTATTATGGATCAGAATACGCCCCGTTCGGCGAATTTTTGCGACTATCAGGTTACCGTGGAGGCTATCGAACATAAAACGAAGCCAGTGCTGACGCTGTGGTCTGCCTTGCCTGAAGCGGTAGCCAGCGAGGTGAAAACGACAAAGGGGAGTCTGGCGCAGAAGTTAGGTTGTCGATGAGAAGCGCTATACGGCGCGTAGAAAGATAATGGAGAAACCCTGTCAAGGGTCTTGATTTGCTACAGAGTGATGCAATCTCCCTTTTTTTAGTGTTACCATCGTCATGCCGGACGAAAATAGCGATTTTCATCTGTGTCGAAGGTTGTGCGCCAATTTAGCAATGGTTGGCTAGATGGATACACAACTCACTGTCAATAAATTCATTTTCTCTTTGTATGTGATCTTGCGTATGGGTCACCACTGCAAATAAGGATATTACATGCCTGTTATTACTCTTCCTGATGGCAGCCAACGCCATTATGACCACCCTGTAAGCCCGATGGATGTTGCTCTGGACATTGGTCCTGGCCTGGCGAAAGCCACCATTGCGGGCCGTGTGAATGGCGAGCTGGTTGATGCTTCCGATCTGATTGAAAATGATGCGACGCTTTCCATCATCACCGCAAAAGATGAAGAGGGTCTGGAGATCATTCGTCACTCTTGCGCGCATCTGTTAGGTCACGCTATCAAGCAACTTTGGCCGCACACGAAAATGGCGATCGGCCCGGTTGTCGACAACGGTTTTTACTATGACGTTGATCTTGACCGCACGCTAACTCAGGAAGATGTCGAAGCGCTCGAAAAGCGGATGCATGAGCTCGCCGAGAAAAATTACGACGTTATCAAGAAGAAAGTCAGCTGGCACGAAGCGCGTGAAACCTTCGTGAAGCGTGGTGAAAGCTACAAAGTTTCCATTCTTGATGAAAACATTGCTCATGATGACAAGCCAGGCTTGTACCATCATGAAGAATATGTCGACATGTGTCGTGGTCCGCACGTGCCGAATATGCGTTTCTGCCATCACTTTAAACTGATGAAAACTGCTGGCGCATACTGGCGCGGTGACAGCAATAATAAGATGTTGCAGCGTATTTACGGTACGGCATGGGCAGATAAAAAAGCCCTGAACGCTTATCTGCAGCGCCTGGAAGAGGCCGCAAAACGCGACCACCGTAAAATTGGTAAGCAGCTCGACCTGTATCATATGCAGGAAGAAGCGCCGGGCATGGTGTTCTGGCATAACGACGGCTGGACTATCTTCCGCGAGCTGGAGGTCTTTGTTCGTTCTAAACTCAAAGAGTACCAGTATCAAGAAGTTAAAGGCCCGTTCATGATGGACCGTGTGCTGTGGGAAAAAACCGGGCACTGGGACAACTATAAAGATGCGATGTTCACCACATCCTCAGAAAACCGCGAATATTGCATCAAGCCGATGAACTGCCCGGGCCACGTTCAGATCTTTAACCAGGGTCTGAAATCCTATCGTGATTTGCCGCTGCGTATGGCGGAATTCGGTAGCTGCCACCGTAACGAGCCATCAGGCGCGCTGCATGGTCTGATGCGCGTACGCGGCTTTACGCAGGATGATGCGCATATCTTCTGCACCGAAGAGCAGATCCGCGATGAAGTTAACGCTTGTATTCGTATGGTCTACGATATGTACAGCACCTTTGGCTTCGAGAAGATCGTCGTCAAGCTTTCCACTCGTCCTGACAAGCGTATCGGCAGCGATGAGATGTGGGATCGTGCTGAGGCGGATCTGGCGGTTGCGCTGGAAGAAAATAATATCCCGTTTGAGTATCAACTGGGTGAAGGCGCATTCTACGGTCCGAAAATTGAATTTACCTTATATGACTGCCTCGATCGTGCATGGCAGTGCGGTACAGTACAGCTGGACTTCTCCTTACCGTCTCGTCTGAGCGCCTCCTATGTAGGCGAAGACAACGAGCGTAAGGTGCCGGTAATGATTCACCGTGCGATTCTTGGGTCGATGGAACGCTTCATCGGTATCCTGACCGAAGAGTTCGCTGGTTTCTTCCCGACATGGCTCGCGCCTGTTCAGGTAGTCGTGATGAATATTACCGATTCGCAGTCTGAATACGTTAACGAATTGACGCAGAAACTACAAAATGCGGGCATTCGTGTAAAAGCAGACTTGAGAAATGAGAAGATTGGCTTTAAAATCCGCGAGCACACTTTACGTCGTGTCCCTTATATGTTGGTCTGTGGTGATAAAGAGGTGGAAGCAGGCAAAGTTGCCGTTCGCACCCGCCGCGGTAAAGACCTGGGCAGTCTGGACGTAAATGACGTGATTGAGAAGCTGCAACAAGAGATTCGCAGCCGCAGTCTTCAACAACTGGAGGAATAAAGTATTAAAGGCGGAAAACGAGTTCAAACGGCGCGTCCGAATCGTATTAATAGCGAAATTCGCGCGCAAGAAGTTCGCTTAACAGGTCTGGAAGGCGAGCAGCTTGGTATTGTGAGTCTGAGAGAAGCTCTGGAAAAAGCTGAAGAAGCCGGAGTAGACTTAGTCGAAATCAGCCCTAACGCCGAGCCGCCGGTTTGTCGTATAATGGATTACGGCAAATTCCTCTATGAAAAGAGTAAGTCTTCTAAGGAACAGAAGAAAAAGCAAAAAGTTATCCAGGTGAAGGAAATTAAATTCCGTCCTGGGACAGATGAAGGCGACTATCAGGTAAAACTCCGCAGCCTGATTCGCTTTCTCGAAGAGGGCGATAAGGCCAAAATCACGCTGCGTTTCCGCGGTCGTGAAATGGCCCACCAGCAAATCGGTATGGAAGTGCTTAATCGCGTGAAAGACGATTTGCAAGAACTGGCAGTGGTCGAATCCTTCCCAACGAAGATCGAAGGCCGTCAGATGATCATGGTGCTTGCTCCTAAGAAGAAACAGTAAGGCCTTCAAGTAACAATTCTGTGAAGCCTTCGGGCTTCACAGGTTTTGTTCGCCTATGTTTCGTTTATTAACAATGCGAAGTGGAAGTTATTAAAATGCCAAAAATTAAGACCGTACGCGGTGCTGCTAAGCGCTTCAAAAAAACCGGTAAAGGTGGTTTTAAGCACAAGCACGCTAACCTGCGTCACATTCTGACCAAAAAAGCGACTAAACGTAAACGTCACCTGCGTCCGAAAGCCATGGTTTCTAAAGGCGATCTGGGCCTGGTTATCGCGTGCCTGCCGTACGCATAAGCCGTTAACGTTTTTAACTTTTTAATTAGAATAGATACAGGAGAGCACATATGGCTCGCGTAAAACGTGGTGTAATTGCACGCGCACGTCACAAGAAAATTTTGAAACAAGCCAAAGGCTACTACGGTGCGCGTTCTCGCGTATACCGCGTTGCCTTCCAGGCAGTTATCAAAGCTGGTCAGTATGCTTACCGTGACCGTCGTCAACGTAAGCGTCAGTTCCGTCAACTGTGGATTGCGCGTATCAACGCAGCAGCACGTCAGAACGGTATTTCTTACAGCAAATTCATCAACGGCCTGAAAAAAGCCTCTGTTGAAATCGACCGTAAGATCCTGGCTGATATCGCCGTATTCGACAAAGTCGCGTTCACCGCGCTGGTTGAAAAAGCGAAAGCAGCTCTGGCATAAGCCAGTGAAAAGAGGGAGCCTGGCTCCCTCTCTTTTATTTACTGTTCAGTGAGTTGACAATTGACCTGTAACCCTTTTCAATAAAGGATATTCGGTTTTACCACATAAGGTAACGCAAGCATGAACGCTGCTATTTTCCGTTTCTTTTTTTACTTTAGCACCTGATCCCAGGAGGCTAGCGCGTGAAAAACGAAACGAAAAACAGCGCAAAAAAGCCTCCTGATGGAGGCTTTTTTTGTATCTGAAATCGAGAGATTACGTCCAATGAACCGGTGTCTTCACCGACACAATGAGGAAAACCATGTCACATCTCGCAGAGCTGGTTGCCAATGCAGCGGCCGCCATTAACCAGGCGTCAGATGTTGCCGCGTTAGACAATGTACGCGTCGAATATTTGGGCAAGAAAGGGCATTTAACCCTTCAGATGACGACCCTACGCGATCTGCCGCCGGAAGAGCGTCCGGCAGCCGGGGCAGTCATTAACGCCGCGAAAGAGCAGGTACAACAGGCTCTTAACGCGCGTAAAGCCGAGCTGGAAAGCGCAGCGCTTAACGCCCGTCTGGCCGCTGAAACCATCGATATCTCCCTGCCGGGGCGCCGTATTGAGAACGGCGGTCTGCATCCGGTCACGCGTACCATTGACCGTATTGAAAGTTTCTTCGGCGAGCTTGGTTTTACCGTGGCGACTGGCCCGGAAATCGAAGATGACTACCATAACTTCGATGCGTTAAACATTCCGGGTCATCACCCGGCCCGCGCCGATCATGATACCTTCTGGTTTGACGCGACCCGTCTGCTGCGTACCCAGACGTCTGGCGTCCAGATCCGGACGATGAAAGCGCAGCAACCGCCGATCCGTATTATTGCGCCGGGCCGTGTATACCGTAATGACTACGACCAGACGCATACTCCGATGTTCCATCAGATGGAAGGTCTGATTGTTGATACCAACATCAGCTTCACCAACCTCAAAGGTACGCTGCACGACTTCCTGCGTAATTTCTTTGAGGAGGATCTGCAGATTCGCTTCCGTCCTTCTTATTTTCCGTTCACCGAACCTTCTGCGGAAGTGGATGTGATGGGTAAAAACGGCAAATGGCTGGAAGTGCTGGGCTGCGGGATGGTGCATCCGAATGTGCTGCGTAATGTCGGTATCGATCCGGAAATCTATTCTGGCTTCGCTTTTGGTATGGGGATGGAACGTCTGACCATGTTGCGTTACGGCGTCACCGACCTGCGTTCATTCTTCGAAAACGATCTGCGTTTCCTTAAACAGTTTAAATAAAGGCAGGATAAAACAATGAAATTCAGCGAACTGTGGTTACGCGAGTGGGTTAACCCGGCAATTGATAGCGATGCGTTGGCTAACCAGATTACGATGGCTGGCCTGGAAGTAGACGGCGTTGAGCCGGTCGCGGGAAGCTTCAATGGCGTTGTGGTTGGGGAAGTGGTTGAGTGCGCCCAGCATCCGAACGCTGACAAATTGCGTGTAACGAAAGTCAACGTCGGCGGAGAACGCCTGTTGGATATCGTCTGCGGCGCGCCAAACTGTCGTCAGGGGCTGAAAGTAGCGGTGGCCACCATTGGCGCTATTCTGCCGGGCGATTTCAAAATTAAAGCGGCGAAACTGCGCGGCGAACCGTCTGAAGGGATGCTGTGCTCCTTCTCCGAACTGGGGATTTCCGACGATCACAGCGGCATTATCGAACTGCCGGCGGATGCGCCGCTGGGTACCGATATCCGTGAATACCTGAAGCTTGACGACAATACCATCGAAATTAGCGTCACGCCGAACCGTGCGGATTGCTTAGGTATCATCGGCGTTGCGCGCGATGTGGCGGTACTGAACAAAGCGCCGCTCCAGGAGCCTGAAATGGCGCCGGTTACGGCAACCATCAGCGATACGCTGCCGATTACAGTAGAGGCCGCTGATGCGTGTCCACGCTATCTGGGCCGGGTGGTAAAAGGCATCAATGTTAACGCGCCGACGCCGCTGTGGATGAAAGAGAAACTGCGTCGCTGCGGTATTCGCTCCATCGATGCGGTGGTTGACGTCACGAACTATGTGCTGCTCGAACTGGGTCAGCCAATGCATGCTTTCGATAAAGATCGCATTGATGGCGGTATTGTCGTGCGGATGGCAAAAGAGGGTGAAACCGTCGTCCTGCTGGACGGTAGCGAAGCGACGTTAAATGCGGACACGCTGGTGATCGCCGATCACCATAAGGCGCTGGGGATAGCCGGTATTTTTGGCGGCGAATATTCCGGCGTGAACGGCGAAACGCAAAATGTGCTGCTGGAGTGTGCGTACTTTAATCCGCTGTCTATCACCGGTCGCGCTCGCCGCCACGGTCTGCATACCGATGCGTCTCACCGCTACGAGCGCGGGGTGGACCCAGCGCTGCAATATAAAGCGATAGAGCGCGCTACTCGTCTGCTTCTTGATATCTGTGGCGGTGATGCGGGTCCGATAATTGATGTGAGCAACGAAGCAACGTTGCCGAAACGCGCCACCATTACTCTGCGTCGCAGTAAACTGGATCGCCTGATCGGGCATCATATTGCGGATGAGCAGGTCAGTGATATTCTGCGTCGTCTGGGCTGTGAAGTGACCGAAGGGCAGGACGAGTGGAAAGCCGTAGCGCCGACCTGGCGTTTCGATATGGAAATTGAAGAAGATCTGGTGGAAGAGGTTGCCCGCGTTTACGGCTATAACAATATTCCGGACGAGCCAATCCAGGCCGGTTTAATCATGGGGACGCACCGTGAAGCCGATCTGTCGTTGAAGCGGGTTAAAACCATGCTGAACGACAAAGGCTATCAGGAAGTGATTACCTATAGCTTTGTCGATCCTAAAGTACAACAGCTCATCCATCCAGGCGCAGAAGCGCTGCTGCTGCCAAACCCTATCTCCGTTGAGATGTCGGCGATGCGTCTGTCTCTGTGGAGCGGATTGTTGGCGACGGTGGTCTATAACCAAAACCGTCAGCAGAATCGCGTGCGTATTTTTGAAACCGGTTTACGTTTCGTTCCGGATACACAAGCCAATCTGGGTATTCGACAGGATCTGATGCTGGCTGGCGTGATTTGCGGTAACCGCTATGATGAGCACTGGAACCTGGCAAAAGAGACCGTTGATTTCTATGATTTGAAAGGCGATCTGGAAGCGGTATTGGATTTAACCGGCAAACTGGGTGATATCCAGTTTAAGGCGGAGATGAATCCGGCTCTGCATCCGGGACAGTCTGCGGCGATTTATCTGAAAGATGAACGTATTGGTTTTATTGGGGTTGTTCACCCTGAACTGGAACGTAAACTGGATCTGAATGGTCGTACGCTGGTGTTTGAACTGGAATGGAATAAGCTCGCAGACCGTATCGTGCCGCAGGCGCGGGAGATTTCACGCTTCCCGGCCAACCGTCGCGATATTGCGGTTGTTGTTGCAGAAAACGTTCCCGCAGCGGATATTTTATCCGAATGTAAGAAAGTTGGCGTAAATCAGGTAGTTGGCGTAAACTTATTTGACGTGTACCGCGGTAAGGGTGTTGCGGAGGGTTATAAGAGCCTCGCTATCAGCCTGATCCTTCAGGATACCAACCGTACACTCGAAGAAGAGGAGATTGCCGCTACCGTCGCCAAATGTGTAGAGGCATTAAAAGAGCGATTCCAGGCATCATTGAGGGATTGAACCTATGGCGCTTACAAAAGCTGAAATGTCAGAATATCTGTTTGATAAGCTTGGGCTTAGCAAGCGGGATGCCAAAGAACTGGTTGAACTGTTTTTCGAAGAGATCCGTCGTGCTCTGGAAAACGGTGAGCAGGTGAAACTCTCTGGTTTTGGTAACTTCGATCTGCGTGATAAAAATCAACGTCCGGGGCGTAACCCGAAAACGGGTGAAGATATTCCTATTACAGCACGGCGCGTGGTGACCTTCAGACCCGGGCAGAAGTTAAAGAGCCGGGTCGAAAACGCTTCGCCCAAAGAAGAGTAATCAGATCCAGGCATAACATCCATCAGGGTGTATTGCGGCAGATACGCTGCCATCCCGAAAGTAGATCAGCGGGATGACAGCGTATCTGTCAGCCTGAAAGATGACCCGTATAACTAAAAAGGCCGCATTGCGGCCTTTTTTCTTTCAAGTAAAGGATACCCACCGTAAAATCACGCTACCTCTTTTCAGCTGAATGGATAACATGCTGACTTTTGCCCGCCAACAACAGCGACGAAACGTTCGCTGGCTTCTGAGCCTGTCACTGCTGGTGCTACTGGCTACACTTCTGAGCTTATGCGCAGGCGAACAGTGGATTGCCCCCGGTGACTGGTTAAGCGCCCGGGGGGAACTGTTTGTCTGGCAAATTCGCCTTCCCCGCACGCTTGCGGTATTGCTGGTTGGCGCTGCGCTGGCGCTATCTGGCGCCGTGATGCAGGCGCTGTTTGAAAATCCACTTGCTGAACCGGGCCTGCTCGGCGTTTCGAATGGGGCCGGTGTTGGGCTTATTGCCGCCGTCTTACTGGGGCAGGGGCAACTGCCAGGATGGGCGCTGGGGCTGTGCGCTATAGCCGGCGCGCTCATTATTACGTTAATCCTGCTGCGTTTTGCGCGTCGCCATCTCTCTACCAGCCGCTTGTTGTTGGCGGGCGTCGCGCTAGGCATTATCTGTAGCGCGCTGATGACGTGGGCTATCTATTTTTCCACCTCTTTCGATCTGCGGCAATTAATGTACTGGATGATGGGAGGATTTGGCGGCGTTGACTGGCAGCAGAGCTGGCTAATGATTGCGCTCATCCCGGTACTGATCTGGATATGTTGCCAGTCGCAACCGCTGAATATGCTGGCGCTAGGGGAAACCTCGGCGCGGCAGCTTGGCCTGCCGCTGTGGTTCTGGCGCAATTTGTTGGTCGTCGCCACCGGCTGGATGGTGGGCGTCAGCGTGGCGATGGCGGGGGCGATTGGTTTTATCGGTCTGGTTATTCCGCACATCCTGCGCTTATGTGGTTTAACCGATCACCGGGTTTTACTTCCCGGCTGCGCGCTGGCCGGGGCTATCGCCCTGCTATTGGCTGATGTGGTCGCCCGACTGGCGCTGGCGTCGGCTGAACTGCCTATCGGGGTGGTCACCGCCACATTGGGGGCGCCAGTGTTTATCTGGCTGCTACTCAAATCCGCGCGTTAGCGCATCGGTAAACAACTGCTTTCATCATTCGCAGTCTATGATTAAAGGCTAACGATGAAACCCGCTATTCTACCGACATCAGGGAGACACCATGCAAAACTCGCTTCTTAATACTCACGTTACGACGATTGATGGAGAGGTCACTACACTTGAAAAATACGCCGGAAAAGTGCTGCTCATTGTAAACGTCGCCTCCAGATGTGGCCTGACGCCGCAATATGAACAGTTGGAAAATATCCAGAAGGCGTGGGCAGATCAGGGGTTTGTCGTGTTGGGTTTTCCCTGCAACCAGTTTATGGGGCAGGAGCCAGGCAGCGAAGAGGAGATTAAAACCTATTGTGCCAGCACCTGGGGCGTCACGTTCCCGATGTTCAGTAAAATTGATGTGAATGGCGACGCGCGCCATCCGCTGTATCAAAAACTGATAGCCGCTGCGCCAACGGCAGTCGCGCCGGAGAAGAGCGGCTTTTACGAACGGATGGTAAGCAAAGGGCGTACGCCACTCTATCCGGATGATATTCTGTGGAATTTTGAAAAATTTTTGGTAGGCCGGGATGGTCAGGTGGTACAGCGTTTTTCGCCGGATATGACGCCTGAAGATCCTATTGTGATGGAAAGCATAAAAATCGCGTTGGCAAAATAATGTCTCAATTGATGCAATTAAAGGATGTCGCCGAGAGCACCCGCCTGGGGCCGCTTTCCGGCGAAGTAAGCGCAGGAGAGATCCTTCATCTTGTCGGGCCGAACGGCGCCGGGAAAAGCACGCTACTGGCGCGTATGGCGGGGTTAACCTCCGGCGAGGGGAGCATCAGGTTTGGCGGAGCGCCGCTGGAGGCATGGGCGACGGCAACGCTTGCCCAACACCGCGCTTATCTTGCGCAACAGCAAAATCCGCCGTTCGCCATGCCGGTCTGGCATTACCTGACATTGCATCAACCTGATAAAACGCGAACCGGGCAGCTTAACGAGGTGGCCGATATGCTTGGATTGGGCGACAAACTGGGGCGAAGCGTGAATCAGCTTTCCGGTGGCGAGTGGCAGCGTGTTCGCCTTGCTGCCGTTGTACTACAAATTTATCCCGACGCTAATCCGGTCGGTCAATTATTGCTGCTTGATGAGCCGATGAACAGTCTCGATGTTGCGCAACAAAACGCTCTCGATCGGGTATTACATCATTTATGTCAGGCAGGAATTGCGATTGTGATGAGTAGCCACGATCTGAACCACACGCTGCGGCATGCGCATAAAGCCTGGTTACTAAAGCGCGGTAAACTCATCGCTTGCGGCCGCCGGGAAGAGGTGCTCACCCCCTCTTATCTGGCGCAAGCCTACGGTCTGCGCTTTCGACGACTCGACGTCGAGGGGCATCCAATGCTCATTTCGGCCACTTAAGTAAAATCGTTTCTTGAAAAGCAGGTAATTTCGACGCTAAATTAATACCAAAATAAAAACAGAGGATTGTTGCGGCATGCGTTTTTGGCTTCTTGTTATCACAGCATTGTTCCTGGCAGGATGCAGTACTCATCGGGCACCGGCGCCAAATGCCAGATTATCAGACTCCATTACCGTCATTGCGGGTCTGAACGATCAGTTGCAGTCCTGGCGCGGTACGCCATACCGCTACGGCGGCATGAGTCGCAGAGGCGTGGACTGTTCCGGCTTTGTGGTAGTCACTATGCGCGACAAGTTTGATTTGCAGTTGCCTCGTGATACGCGTGAACAATCAAAAATCGGCACCAGAATCGATAAAGATGAATTGCTGCCCGGAGATTTGGTTTTCTTTAAAACCGGTTCGGGCGAAAGTGGTTTACATGTTGGTATTTACGATACAAATAATGAGTTTATTCATGCCTCTACCAGTCGTGGCGTGATGCGTTCATCGCTGGATAATGTGTACTGGCGAAAAAACTTCTGGCAGGCACGGCGAATTTAACCTCGCAGACGATATAAATTTTATAGTCTATTTTTAACATATCGTCGGTTGAACTTATGACATCTGTTGTCATCATATATAATGATATAACCGTAGCATTTACAAACGTACTTTTATTAAAAACGGGCGTGTTCACGCCCTGTTAAAAGTACAAGATTGAATATTGGTTTATAATCAGAGTAAGTTAAAAAAAGGAACCGGTTCACCGGTAAACAAGAAAAATGATGACGCTTCAATTAGTATCTGAAGTTACGTCTGTTTCCGTCCGTAGTGACTGGATGGCGAATAGCGCCCTAACCATGGGACTGGCGTAATGATTGCTTCACTTGATGAGCTTTACCATTCCGAACTCTTTTTCCTTCCCGTCATGGATGAAAACGCTCGGCTTGTTGGTTTAGAGATTATTGCAACGTTTGCCGCTGAAGACGGCGCCGTGCGGATGCCGACTGAGTTGGTAGCGCCTCGCCTTTCGGTGGAGGAACAATACTGTCTGTTTGTTGAAAAACTGGCGTTGTTAGAAACCTGTCAGCACTTTTTTATTCAGCATAAACTTATTGCATGGCTTAATTTACCGCCTGCAATTAGTGACTTATTATTATTAGATAGCGAACTTTTTTCCCGGGCAGCGCGCTTTCCGTTTCTTGAATTAGCTATAAATGAGAATTATCCTGGGTTAAACCAGGGCAAAAACAATGAAACGTTAGCTAATCTGGCAATGCATTTCCCATTAATGCTGGCAAATTTTGGGGCAGGCGAGGCGTCGACTAAAGCTATTTTCGATGGGCTTTTCAAACGAGTCATGTTGGATAAAAATTTTATTCAGCAGCGAGCTGAAATGATCTCATTCGAACCATTCATGCACGCTATCGTTGCCCAGATCTCCTCCAGCTGTGAGTCGCTGATGATTGCCGGTATTGATACTGAGGCGATGTTTGCGCGCGCAGCGCCATTGGGGTTTAGCGCATTCCAGGGCGGACTATGGCCTTCGGTGCCGGTAAGCCAGCTCATTAAACTCGTTCAGCGATAACCTTTCTGTTTGCCGGTGTTTAACCGGTGATTAACCGTCTACACTGAAGACAGGAGGCCCTATGACCCTGTCTTTTACTGCCCGTTGGCGCGATGAACTGCCAGCAACGTATACCGCGCTTTTACCCACACCGTTAAAAAATGCGCGACTGATTTGGTATAACGACGAACTGGCGCAGCAGTTAGCCATTCCCGCGTCGTTATTTGACGCTACTAATGGCGCTGGCGTTTGGGGCGGCGAAACCTTATTACCCGGTATGTCGCCTGTCGCGCAGGTATATAGCGGGCATCAGTTCGGCGTCTGGGCGGGACAGCTCGGCGACGGACGCGGTATTTTGCTGGGCGAACAGCTCCTGGCGGATGGCTCGACCCTCGACTGGCATCTGAAAGGCGCCGGATTAACACCCTATTCGCGAATGGGGGATGGACGCGCCGTCCTGCGTTCAACCATACGAGAAAGTCTTGCCAGCGAAGCCATGCATTATCTGGGTATTCCCACGACGCGCGCGTTATCTATCGTAGCCAGCGATACGCCGGTTCAGCGAGAGACGCAGGAAACGGGCGCGATGTTAATGCGTCTGGCACAAAGTCATATGCGTTTTGGTCATTTCGAACATTTCTATTACCGCCGTGAGCCGGAAAAAGTTCAGCAACTGGCTGATTTCGCTATTCGTCATTATTGGCCGCAATGGCAGGATGTCCCGGAAAAATATGCTTTGTGGTTTGAAGAGGTGGCGGCGCGTACCGGAAGACTCATCGCCGAGTGGCAAACCGTCGGTTTTTCGCACGGCGTTATGAATACGGATAACATGTCGATTCTGGGGCTGACCATCGACTATGGTCCCTTTGGTTTTCTCGATGACTACGATCCCGGCTTCATTGGTAACCATTCCGATCATCAGGGACGTTACCGCTTCGATAATCAACCGTCGGTGGCGCTGTGGAATTTACAACGTCTGGCGCAGACGTTAACCCCTTTTATTGAGATCGACGCGTTAAACAGAGCGCTGGATCGTTACCAGGACGCGTTGTTAACGCACTATGGGCAGCGAATGCGCCAGAAGCTGGGCTTCTTTACCGAGCAAAAAGACGATAACGCTTTACTGAATGAATTGTTTAGTCTGATGGCACGCGAAGGGAGTGATTATACCCGTACATTTCGGATGTTAAGCCATACGGAGCAACAGAGCGCTTCCTCGCCGTTGCGGGATACGTTTATCGATCGCGCGGCGTTCGATGCCTGGTTCGACCGCTACCGGGCGCGATTGCGCACAGAGGCGGTGGATGACGCGCTGCGCCAGCAGCAGATGCAACGCGTGAATCCTGCGATTGTGTTGCGCAACTGGCTGGCGCAACGCGCGATAGACGCGGCTGAACAGGGAGACATGGCGGAACTGCATCGGTTGCATGAAGTTTTACGTCAACCTTTTACCGATCGAGATGATGACTATGCCAGCCGACCACCGGAGTGGGGAAAGCGGCTGGAGGTCAGTTGTTCAAGTTAGCCTGATGCCAGCAGCATCGTCTGCTGGCGGGAGCGCTATTTGGTTAACAGTAGTTTACCGGCCTGAGTTTTGCGCAACAGATACTCCTGACCGTTGTGATCGATAATGACTTTGCCGTCCGGACCTAATAGCGCCTGACTGTTGACGCGCCGTTCAGCGGCAGGGAGAAGCGTTTCATTGTCTATTTCCTTAGGGTGAGGCAGCTCGGTGTTATCCATACGCGACATGCTATTTATTAATAATCAAACTCACAATGATTATTATTATCAATAATTAATGCGATAACAGCAAGTGCTAATTCTGTGGAGTGATATACGCGCGGGGAGAGAAAAGGGCGGGTAACGCATCGAAGAAACGCCCATCCCGACAGGATGGGCGAGCTATTAAAAGCGGCTGTCTACCGCCGCGGCCAGTTTTTCCAACAAAACTTCCGTATCTTCCCAGTTCAGGCAAGGATCGGTAATGGACTGACCATAGATTAATGGTTGACCGCTGATAATTTTTTGCGTGCCTTCCCGTAAAAAACTCTCGGCCATAATCCCGGCAATTGCCGTGGAGCCATTACGAATCTGCTGGCAAATATCATCACATACCTCCAACTGGCGGCGATGCTGTTTTTGACAGTTGCCGTGGCTGAAGTCGACGACCAGATGTTCCGGCAGATCAAATTCATGCAACGTGTCGCAGGCGGCGGCAATATCTTCAGCGTGGTAGTTCGGTTTTTTACCGCCGCGCATGATGATGTGCCCATACGGGTTGCCACTCGTCTGGTAGATGGTCATCTGTCCGTCTTTATCCGGCGAGAGAAACATATGGCTGGCGCGGGAGGCGCGAATAGCGTCAACGGCAATGCGAGTATTGCCATCCGTACCATTTTTAAAGCCGACCGGACAAGAGAGCGCAGAAGCCATTTCCCGATGGATTTGGCTTTCGGTGGTACGCGCGCCAATCGCTCCCCAACTGATCAGATCGGCAATAAACTGGCCAGTGACCATATCAAGAAACTCTGTGGCGGTCGGTACTCCCAGTTCGTTCACCTGCAATAGCAAGCGACGCGCCAGTTCAAGCCCATAATTGACGCGGTAACTTCCATTCAAGTCAGGATCGGAAATCAGGCCTTTCCATCCCACGACGGTGCGCGGTTTTTCAAAATAGGTGCGCATGACGATCTCCAGACGCGCCTGATGCTTTTGGCGTTGTGCCTGGAGCTGCGTCGCGTATTCCATGGCAGCATTCAGATCGTGAATCGAACAGGGGCCAATGACGACCAGTAGCCGTGGATCTTCACCATTTAAAATCTTTTCTATCCGGCGTCGGGAGTCGGTAACGTGACTGGCGACGGAGGACGATACAGGATACCGCTGCGCGAGTTCGGTCGGTGTTACCAGGCTGTCGATACGCGCAGTACGGAGTTCGTCGGTTCTGTTCATTACAAGTCTCAGAAATTTGTTGCTTCAACGGCAGGACTACCGGGAAGTGATGGGCATCACGATAAACCAATCCCTGCTGATTTCAAGTGCGAGGCGTGTCACACCTCGCAGGCAGAACGGCATGATAACAAAAACCAATCCATTAAACTAGTTTGCTAGTACATCCTGCGGTTAAGCCCCATAATGTCGAGAATTTTGGTGGCTATCTCTTCAACGGAATAATTGGTGCTGTTCAGGCAGGGGATCTGATTCTTACGATACAGCGCTTCGACCTCCGCCACTTCCATGCGGCACTGACGCAACGAGGCATAGCGACTGTTTTCACGGCGTTCTTCGCGAATTGCCGCCAGGCGTTCAGGGTCAATTGTCAGGCCGAACAGTTTATGTTGTAGCGGTTTTAACGATGTGGGCAGCGTCAAATTATCCATATCATCGGCGATGAAAGGATAGTTAGCCGCACGAATGCCGAATTGCATTGCCAGATAGAGGCTGGTGGGCGTTTTTCCACAGCGCGAAACGCCAAGTAAAATGACCTGGGCCTGATCGAGATTGCGCAATGAAATGCCATCATCATGCGCCAGGGTATAATCGATAGCGGCAATACGGGCGTCATACTTGTTCAGGTTACCCGGATTAAGCCCATGAGTACGATGAGCGATTGGCGTCGGATCCAGTTTCATCTCCTGCTGAAGCGGCGCCACCAGCGCCTGGACGATATCCTGGCAGAAACCTTCGCTCTGTAAGATGATGGCGCGAATTTCAGGTAAAACAATCGAGTAAAACACCAGCGGGCGAACGCCGGTTTGCTGATAAATGGCGTCAATTTGGTCTTTGACGGCGCGGGCGCGACTTTCGTTTTCCACGAATGGCAGCGTGATGCTGCTGATCGTCACCGGAAACTGCGACATAACCGCGTGACCCAGGACCTCGGCGGTGATGGCGGTACCATCAGAAATATAGAAAACATGGCGATCAACAACATTATCCATTCTGTTCATCCTGAAGAGTAAACATAATTATCTGAAAGCATAAATTAAAAGTAACGGGAAACGTATAACTTGTCGCTTATTTTATAAAATGACAGGCGCTTTTTATAATTAATGAAAAGTGTGTTTCATTTCCTGGAAACGCAGTTTATACCGGGGGTTATTCAGGGAATGCCGTGCTATGCGCGGGTTTGCGCAACTACGTAAACAATCTGAAAAAATGAAAAAATAAATTTGCTTGAACGATTCACCGTTTTTTTCGCGGGTTTAAGTATGCCAGGATAAATACGCAACTATGTGTTTCTTAAACTCGTTCATTTATCACAAAAGGATTGTTCGATGTCCAACAATGGCTCGTCACCGCTGGTGCTTTGGTATAACCAACTCGGCATGAATGATGTAGACAGAGTTGGGGGCAAAAATGCCTCCCTGGGTGAAATGATTACTAACCTTTCCGGCATGGGCGTATCCGTTCCGAATGGTTTTGCAACCACTGCCGATGCGTTTAACCAGTTTTTGGATCAAAGCGGCGTAAACCAGCGCATTTATGAGCTGCTGGATAAGACAGATATTGATGATGTCTCCCAGCTGGCGAAAGCGGGCGCGCAGATCCGCCAGTGGATTATCGACACTCCTTTCCAGCCGGCGCTGGAAAACGCCATCCGCGATGCCTATGCGCAGCTTTCGTCGGATGATGAAAATGCCTCTTTTGCCGTGCGTTCCTCCGCCACGGCGGAAGATATGCCAGATGCTTCGTTTGCGGGCCAACAGGAAACGTTTCTTAACGTTCAGGGCTTCGATGCGGTACTGGTGGCAGTGAAACACGTATTTGCTTCTCTGTTTAACGATCGCGCCATCTCTTATCGCGTTCACCAGGGATATGATCATCGCGGCGTAGCGCTTTCCGCTGGCGTGCAGCGGATGGTTCGCTCCGATCTCGCCTCGTCAGGGGTGATGTTCTCTATCGATACCGAATCCGGCTTTGACCAGGTGGTCTTTATCACCTCGGCATGGGGACTGGGTGAAATGGTGGTGCAGGGCGCGGTTAACCCGGATGAATTTTATGTCCATAAGCCAACCCTGGCGGCAGGCCGTCCGGCCATCGTACGCCGCACCATGGGGTCGAAAAAAATCCGCATGGTTTACGCCGCCACCCAGGAGCACGGCAAGCAAGTGAAGATTGAAGATGTGCCGCAGGAACAGCGCGACATTTTCTCGCTCACCAACGAAGAAGTGCAGGAACTGGCGAAACAAGCGGTGCAGATTGAGCAGCACTATGGTCGTCCGATGGATATCGAATGGGCGAAAGACGGTCATACCGGTAAGCTCTTTATTGTGCAGGCACGTCCGGAAACCGTGCGCTCCCGTGGCCAGGTGATGGAGCGTTATACGCTACATGCGCAGGGGAAAATCATTGCCGAAGGTCGTGCTATTGGGCATCGTATCGGCGCAGGTACGGTAAAAGTTATTCACGATATCGGCGAAATGAACCGTATTGAGCCTGGCGATGTGCTTGTCACCGATATGACCGACCCGGACTGGGAACCGATCATGAAAAAAGCGGCGGCGATTGTCACTAACCGTGGCGGGCGCACCTGTCACGCGGCGATTATCGCCCGCGAATTGGGCATTCCGGCGGTAGTCGGCTGCGGCGACGCCACCGAACGCATGAAAGATGGCGAAAAAGTAACCGTCTCCTGCGCAGAAGGTGATACCGGTTATGTTTATGCCGACATGCTGGATTTCAGCGTAAAAAGCTCCAGCGTAGACACCATGCCAGAGCTACCTCTGAAGGTCATGATGAATGTCGGCAACCCGGACAGGGCATTTGACTTTGCCTGCCTGCCGAATGAAGGCGTAGGTCTGGCGCGACTGGAATTCATCATTAACCGTATGATTGGCGTTCACCCACGCGCGCTGCTGGAGTTTGACGACCAGGATGCCGCGCTGCAAAACGACATTCGTGAGATGATGAAAGGGTTTGACTCGCCGCGTGAATTTTACGTTGGTCGACTGACGGAAGGGATCGCGACGTTAGGCGCCGCCTTCTACCCGAAACGCGTCATCGTTCGCCTGTCTGACTTTAAGTCCAACGAATACGCCAACCTGGTCGGCGGCGAACGCTATGAGCCGCATGAAGAAAACCCGATGCTGGGCTTCCGCGGCGCGGGTCGTTACGTCGCAGAAAGTTTCCGCGATTGTTTTGCGCTGGAATGCGAAGCGGTGAAACGCGTGCGCAACGATATGGGCCTTACCAACGTCGAAATCATGATCCCGTTCGTGCGGACGGTCGACCAAGCGAAAGCGGTCATCGAAGAGCTGGCGCGCCAGGGGCTTAAACGCGGCGAGAACGGGCTGAAGATCATCATGATGTGCGAGATCCCGTCCAATGCCTTGCTGGCTGAACAGTTCCTCGAGTATTTTGATGGCTTCTCGATTGGTTCTAACGACATGACGCAGCTGGCGCTGGGGCTGGATCGCGATTCCGGCGTGGTGTCTGAACTGTTTGACGAGCGTAACGACGCGGTGAAAGCGCTGCTGTCGATGGCGATCCGCGCGGCGAAAAAACAGGGCAAATATGTTGGAATTTGTGGTCAGGGTCCGTCCGACCATGAAGACTTTGCCGCCTGGCTGATGGAAGAGGGGATCGACAGCCTGTCGCTGAACCCGGACACCGTGGTTCAGACCTGGCTGAGTCTGGCGGAACTGAAGAAGTAATGTGATACCGGATGGCGGCGTTAACGTCGCCATCCGGCAATTTATACCGCGGTGTGCTCCTTGCGCAGCCGCTCAATAATATCCTGCCGCAACAGAAACTTCTGCACTTTGCCAGAGGCGGTTCTGGGCAGTTTTTCTACGATGACGATCCGTTCCGGATATTTATACTTCGCTACCCGTTTTCGACTGAAAAAAGCGATCACCTCTTCCAGCGTCAGCGAAAGGTGCGGCGGTTTTAAGACCACATACGCGCATGAACGTTCGCCTAAGCGTTCATCAGGCATAGCAACGACGCAAGCATCGTGTATGCGAGGGTGCTGTAGCAAAATATCTTCGACTTCGCGACTGCTGATATTTTCACCTCCACGTATAATAATATCCTTTTTGCGCCCGGTAATTTTGATATAACCGTCTTCATCCATGCGGCAGAGGTCGCCGCTGTAATACCAGCCCTCATTATCCAGTGCGCGGGCGGTAAGTTCCGGCTCGTCCAGGTATCCCATAAAAACGTTCGGCCCGCGCGAGGCTTCTTCGCCTTCGTGGCCTGCTGGAAGCGTATTGCGATCTTCATCCACGATTTTAATTTCTACACCGGTGGCGGCATAACCATCGGTATTCATCATGCGTGAAGTCGAATCACCCAGATTAACCATCGAGTGTGGAGAACTTTCTGTAGAACCGTAAATACTCAATAATTTGATACCGCGCTGCTGGCAGTCGCGGGCAACCTTTTTGGGAATAGTCGTGCCGCCGCATAAGAAGAATCGCAGTGAGGAGAGGTCGGCAGGCTGTTGCTCAACGGCACAAAGCAGATCGTAAATAAACGGCGTCGCGCCTGACATACAGGTACAGCGTTGCTGCGCTAATAAGGTAAGGCAGGCTTCTGGGGTAAAGATGTCCAGCAATACGCTACGCGCCCCGATTAAAAAGGGCGCGGTGACGCCGTGTAAAAATCCGGTGGCGTGGCCCAGTGGCGCAGGCATCAGGAACACATCTTGCCAGGTTAAATTCAACCGCGCGCAATACGCCCGTTCGCTGGCAAGAATATTATTGTGGGTCAACATCACCCCTTTCGGCATTCCTTCTGTGCCGGAGGTAAACAGCACTGCCGCCAGTTCATCACCGTGAATGTTAATGTCTGACTGCAACGGTTCGCTGCGGTCGATGATTTGACTAAGCGCAAGCGCTGTGGTGGCAGGCGCCAGTTTATCCACGCCGACAATATGCGTCAGATGGCGCAGTTGATTTTGTAGCGGAAGGATAAGATCGACCGGACGATTCTGTTTGAATACGGTGGGGGCGAAGAATATTTTAGCCTGACATTTGTTCAGCACCCAAACCAGCTCTGCTTCTCGCCAGGCGGGAAGCAGCGGGACAGATACCGCGCCCGTTTTCAGGCAGGCCAGATAAATGAGGGTAAACTCACACCAGCCCGGAAGCTGAAAGGCCACGCGATCGCCCGGTTGGATCCCCTGAGACAGTAACCAGTTTGCCAGGCGGCTTGCCGCGCAGTCGAGTGCGGCGTAGGTCCAGGACGCGCCATGATTATCGACCACGGCGATTTTATCGGGTACGGCGCGTGCGGTTTGCCGCCAGTAGTCGCCCAGTGAAGCATCGCCCCAGTAGCCGGACTCGCGATAGGTTTTCCGCCTTGCGGCGTCAAACGTTAATGTAACACTCATTGACTTGTTCTCTATTAATACAAATGACGTAATCTCCGGGGGCAAGCCGAATAAGACACCGTAGCGTCGTTATCCGGTGTTTCAGAGCGTCAGCCGTAGCGAAACTCAACGCCGAACGTTCCCGCCGGGTATTCCCATTTTTCGAGAAGAGTATTGCCGCAGAGAACCCTGCAGGTCCCGCATTCCAGGCAGCCCGCGGAGTCAAAATGAATATTTCCCGCATCGTCCAGCTTATAGAGTCCGGCAGGGCAGGCTTTTATTAATTTATTAAACTCCAGCATGTCAGGCGAGGAGCGCAAAATGATATGTGGGTGTCCTTCATCTACGTAAAATTTATTTACGCCCAATTTGACGTCAACATTCACCTTATTGTCCGAACTCATAATGCCGTAGCCCCTTTTATGCCGTCTTTTAATAGATTCACCAGTCCAATTTTTTTCGCATGTGACAGGATAGTTTTACGCAACGGTGGGACTGGACCGCCATCAACGGTGAACAGATCGCCCACAATGTTTGCCGCCATTCGCGGGTACTCGGTAAAAAGCCGTGGGTTTTCCATTAATCCGGGGAGTTTGCGGAAATGCCGCATATCGCGTAACACGCCGTTTTTCTCCAGCGCGCGTTTGTAACCGGCAAGACTCGCGGCGGAAAAATCTTGCCGCGCTTTAGCGTCAATGGCGGTTTGAGCGGCCGCTTGCGCGGACGCGATGGCTAAATCCATGCCGCGGACGGTATAACCGAGATTCAGACAAAGACCGGCGGCGTCGCCGACAATCATCACGCCGTCATTTGCCAGCTCCGGCATCATTGCTATGCCGCCTTCGGGCACCATATGAGCGGAGTATTCAAGCAGCGTTCCCCCCTGAATCAAAGGGCGTATTGCCGGATGCTGTTTAAAATCTTCCAGCATTTGCGGTACGCTTTTGGTCGCGTGAGCAATGTCGCCCAGGCCACATACCAGCCCCAGAGAAACCGAATCGCGGTTGGTATAAAGAAACCCGCCGCCCATGAGCCCGTTGGAGGGCGCGCCAGCGAATAACCAGGCGGCGCCTTCATGGGACGCCAGATTAAAGCGCTCTTCAATAAGTGCCGGAGAGAGCCCAATCAACTCTTTTACGCCGACGGCATAGTGATGCGCAGAAGAGACAGGCACCATGTCCAGCGAACGGCCCAGCATGGAATTCACGCCGTCCGCGAGAATCACAATATTCGCATCCAGAATATCATCCCCGGCCTGAACGCCAGTGACGCGATTGCCTTCACGTACCAGAGCGTCAACCCGTACACCTGGGATAAACTGCGCGCCAGCCTGTTCCGCCTGCGCCATTAGCCACGGGTCCAGTTTGTTGCGCAGTACGGTATATGACGTAAGGGGCGGAGTAGGGGGCGCGCGGTGAAAATCAAGTGTGACGGCGCTTTCTTCGGTTAAAAAGGAGATTTTTTCACGGGTAACGACACGTTCGATGGGGGCGGACGTTGCGAATCCCGGCATAATACTTTCGATACTGTGAGCGTAGAGCCGCCCACCGGTCATATTTTTGCTGCCCGCGCTGTTTCCGCGTTCAATAACCAGTACATCCAGTCCCGCTTTTGCCATCACATACGCAGCGACCGTTCCTGCTACGCCTGCGCCCACCACAATAGCGTCAAATTTATCATCCGACATGCTTTATGCTCCTTTCCCGCCGTATCGACGACGGGAGATGTGCGTTGAAAAAGGAATTAGCGGCTTAACTGGTCGATGAGGGCAGGAACAACCTTATAGATATCGCCCACCAGACCATAATCGGCATAATTGAAAATGGGCGCGTTTTTATCTTTGTTTATTGCGACAATAATTTTTGCGCCGTTTCCACCCACCATATGTTGAATTTGGCCGGAAATGCCCAGCGTCAGATAGAGATCGGATTTCAACAGAACGCCGGATACGCCAATATAACGCTCGCGTTCCATCCAGTTTTCACCTTCCGCAATGGGGCGGGAACAGCCCACTTCTGCGCCGAGGACGGTCGCCAGTTTATGCACCATATCCAGATCGCTTTGCGCCGCCAGGCCTCGTCCTACGCCGATGACCCGTTTGGCTTTGCTCAAATCGACGCTGCTTAACGATTTTGCGCGCCGCTGCTGGCACAATACCTCGTGGCGTGGGGCAATATATGCCAGCGTGGTCTGCGGGCAAGTATGACCGGGGAGAGGGGCGGCGGGTTCCAGCACGCCGGGTGCCAGCGTAATAATCGCCTGCGGGCTGTTTAATTTCTCTTTGCCGAAAGCAAGTCCGCCGTACATGCGATGCTCTGCGTGTAGCGTCCCGTCGAGGAGGTCAATAGACGTCGCGTCGTTCACCATCACGGCGTCAAGCTGGATGCTCAGCCGGGCGCCCAGCGCTTTACAGCGCTTGGTCGCCGCCATGAGCAGCAGCCCATTTTGGTCGCCTAATAACGAGGCCAGCGTTTCGGCATAGTTTTCCACGCGCTGCAAATCCGTATGCGATTCAAGAATGACTATCTCATCAGCGCCAAGCGCTTTCACGTAGTCGATCTCCGTGTTTCCTTGCACGATGGCGTAAACTTTTTCTCCCCACTGCCGCGCGCCGGTCATTAATTCGGCATAACGCTCTACGTTATCGCTAAATACCCATACGTTAGCTAAATGATTCATGATAATTTTTCTCCGTTGGGTTTAGTTCAGGGATTTTTTCAAATGGTCGGCCAATGCGGTAATGGCTTCCGGCGAATCGTTATCGAGAATGATATGCTTGCGTTCTGTCTGCGGCGGTACCGAGATGGCGACCAGTTCCGCCAGTGGCGTGGTTGGGGTCCAGTGGATATCGCTCGCCAGCCACGACGTAACGGCTTTTTTCCCGGCGCCGAGAATGGCTTTCATTGACGGGATGCGTGGAACGTTAATATCTGAGGTCACGCAAAGCACCGCGGGCAGCGTGAGCTCGATAATTTCAACGTCTTCTTCCAGTGTGCGTTCAACGATGATTTTGTCGCCGTCGCGTTGAATATGGCTTACTGCGTTGATGACGGGGAGTTTCAGGAGTTCGCCAGTCAGCAGGCCCACCTGTTGGGCATAAATATCGCCGGAGCCTTCTCCAAAGAGCAGCAGGTCAAAGCCGATTTTCTCCGCCGCGGATGCTAGCGCCAGCGCGGTTTCTTTGGGCAGGGCGTGCTCCAGTTGCGCATCCTGAACCATAAAAAGCGCATCTGGCCCGCGGGATAACACATCTTTGCGGACTTTTGAATTTTGTAACAGAGAGCCGCCGACGGTGAGCGCGGCGATCTCGTCGCCATCGCCAGCTAACTGCGCGGCGGCCTCAATTGCATTTAAATCAAACTGGCTGATTTTGGCCTCGGCACGATCAAAATTGAGCGAATGCTCCGGGGTCACGGTAATGTCCTGTTCTTCAGGCACCAACTTAAAGCAGGTTATTATTTTCATTGCATCTCCAGTGAGTCGCGTGCGGATAAGTAACGTAAATCTGACTAAAAATAGTCTGCGGCAGTCTGAAGAGGTTTTCGATGGGTCAATCTGTTTTCCTTGCCAACAATCTTGCACGAAAAATCTGCGAACAGAGAATCGTTAGCAACCATCTGAAAAGGGCGTCATAAAAATATAAATACGGTAGTGAGAATAATAAGTGCGAAGCATATCATCATTTTTTAACATGAAACGTGCGATGTTGTTTCTGTGAGGTTAAAAGAAAACATCAAAGATATGTCGGCTATGTATTTTTGTCTGATAATACGCTATCGACAGGTAATCTGAGCTGTCTGCAAAAGAACATAATATCTTGCATTCGGAACGAATAATCTTGTTTTGCTGGTAATCTCCACGGTTGTACAACACTGACGCTCGCTTTATTTTATCCTGGTTATCTTTTTAAACCTGACAGAGGTTATTATGTATCAGCGCTGTTTTGACTCCGCCGCGGAGACGATTTTTGAACAGGACAAGACCCCTCGATTTTCACGTTTTGTCATTAGCGATGATCCAAACTGGGAGTCTGGCCATCATATGCATGATAATGAAACAGAGCTTATTTACGTCAAAAAAGGGATAGCCAGGTTAATTATTGACTCTTCACTCTACGTCGCGCATGCGGACGATATTGTCGTCGTTGAGCGGGGGCGGCTACACGCTGTAGCATCCGACAGCAATTCGCCGGCTACCACCTATACCTGTGCGCTGTATGGGTTTTGTTTTCCAGGTTGGGAAGAAAACCAACTATTGCAGAGTCATTCCTGTCCGGTGGTTTCCGTGGTTCAGGGAAAAGAGGTCATTAAAAGTATCTTTAATGAATTAAGCGTGTTACTTCCGCAGGGGAAAAACGTATTGGCTTCCTCTGTATACGATGCATTTGCTTACACTCTGACCGCACTTTACTATGAAAATTTTAAAAATGCCTATCGTTCTGAACAAGGCTACATTAAAAAAGATGTATTAATTAAGGATGTACTTGTTTATCTCAATAATAATTATCGTGAGAAAATCACGCTTGACCAGCTATCGAAAAAATTTCGCGCCAGCGTCAGTTATATATGCCATGAATTTGCCAAAGAATATCATATATCCCCTATCAACTATGTTATTCAACGACGTATGACCGAGGCCAAGTTTGCGCTGACAAACACTGAGTCGCCACTGGCAGAAATTTCATGGCGGGTAGGATATGAAAATGTGGACCATTTTGCCAAATTGTTTATGCGGCATGTAGGATGTTCTCCCAACGATTATCGTAAGCAATTTAAAAATAGTCTGGTTGAGCAGGCGTATTTGCTGCCAAATACCTGACGGCGAAATTTATCTGATTTATTCGGCCTGATGCCGTAAAGCAGTCAGGCCGAATAAGACGTTCCGGTACGATCCTTACTTGTTCTGATAGTCTTTCAGAATTTGGCGTCCTGCCACATAGATCATAATTTCATCCGTGCCGCCACCGATACGTTCGCAGCGAACATCGCGCCAGAAGCGGGAGACACGGGCTTCGTCAGTATAACCAAGCCCACCCATAATCTGAATCGCATCGTCAATCACTTCCATCGCTGTGCGTGCGCAGTACAGCTTAGCCAGCGCGGCGCTGGTACGCAGTGACTCTTCCCGATCGGCCTGCCAGGCGACTTTCAACACCATATTGCGCATGTTTTCGATTTTGATGGCCATTAACGCCAGCTTTTCCTGGATCATCTGGTTATGGCCGATGGGTTTACCAAAGGCGATACGCTGGTTGGCGTAACGGGCGGCATCTTCAAATGCACATTCGGCGAAACCTGTACTGCGCGCCGCATTAATCAAACGCTCCATTTCAAAATTGTACATGACATTGAGGAAACCCATGCCTTCTTCACCGACCCGGTCGCTTTCGTCCACCTCGACATTATCGAGATAAACTTCGCATGTACTCAACATGTGCCAGCCAATTTTGTGCAGCGGATTAATCTTTATGCCCGGTTTATTTGAGTCCACCCACCAAAGCGTGAACGCTTTTTTAGGATCTTTTGGCTCCGTATCGCGCGCCAGAACCAGCATGTAAGGATATTCTTTTGCACCGGTGATAAATGTTTTTTGGCCGTTAAGATAAACCTTGCCGTTTTTACGCGTCCAGGTTGTTGTGGCGCTATTATTATCAGAGCCCGCGCCAGGTTCTGTTAAGGCTAGCGCATATGCTGGATCGCCGGTGGCCAGAGTACTTTCTGCTGTTTTACGCAGTTGTTCTGCGGAACCAAAACGGCGCATACTGTGAATGCATTGGCCGTTGGTAATCAAAAAGGCCGGAGCGCCGCATTTTGAGATTTCCATCAGCGCCAGCATTTGCGTTACATAGTCAGCCGGAATGCCGCCGAATTCTTCCGGGACGCCCAGCATCGAAATACCGTTTTCCGCCAGCGCCTGCATAAATTCTTTGGGATAGGTGCCCGTTTGATCGCAGGTACGGAAATACTCTTCCGGAAAATTGCTGGTGATTAACTCGCGAATACTGGCCAGTAATAGTTCTTGTTCTTCAGTTAATGAAAAATCCATATTTGTACTCCTTTTAATGTGTTGCGTCAGGAAGCGTGAATCCCATAGTGCTATCGGTAAATAATCTTGTGTCCATCAGTTTTAAATCTGGTGAGATAACCGGTGAAAAATCCATCTTGTCAAGAATATCCCGTTGCAGATCGACGCCAGGCGCAATTTCAATTAAATGCAGGCCATCTTGTTTGAGAGTGAAAACCGCACGTTCAGTGATGTAACGCACGTCTAACCCGCGCTCAAGCGCAATTTTTCCACTGAACGTAATTTCCGGCAGTTCGCTGACGAATTTTTTCACGCGACCTTCTTGCAGAATATTTAATTTGCCATCGGTAATTTCAGTTTTTAAACTTCCGGCCGTCAGAGTTCCGCAGAAAATAATTTTTTGCGACGTTGCGCTAATATCGATAAACCCGCCGGTGCCCATAATTTTGCCGTTGAATTTATGTACACCGACATTACCGTGTTGATCCACTTCGGCAAAACTTAAATAGCAGACATCGAGCCCACCGCCGTGATAAAAATCAAATTGTGAGGTCATATCGAGGATCGCGCGGGTATTGACATTGGCGCCGAAGGCCACGCCCTGAGAGGTAATACCGCCTACCGGGCCAGTTTCTACGGTCAGCACGAAGTCATCGGCGCAGCCTTCCTCGCGAGCGACCAGACCAATACCGTCGGCAATGCCTACGCCCACATTGCCTACCGCGCCTTTACGCATTTCAAACAGCGCGCGTCGGGCTACCAGCTTGCGCTGATTAAGGGGCAGGGTAAGCTGGGTACTATCATCAAGAGTAAAATCCCCGGAGATAAATCGGTTCACCGGCGCGCCGCCATAGAGTTGCGTCTGGTCGGCGTCGACAACCACAATATCCACCAGATAGCCGGGAATACGCACGGATTTTGGATGCAGCGTGGCTTTTTTTACCATTTTCTGCACCTGCATCATTACAATACCGCCATTATTGTGAACGGCCTGGGCGATCACCAGCGCATCAAGATACATCACCTCATCTTCAAATGATGCATAGCCTTCGCTGTCGCAGGTGGTGGCGCGGATAAAAGCCACATTAGGCGCTATCGCTTTATAATAGAGATATTCTTTATTATCGATCTCTACCAGCTTAATGAGATCTTCTTTAGTCACGTCGTTTAATTTTCCGCCCTGTTGGCGAGGGTCGACAAAGGTACCAATACCGATATCGCTCAGAATACCCGGCTGGTGTGCGGCGCTGGCGCGCAGCGTCTGGGTTAATACGCCTTGTGGGTAGTTATAGGCGGCGATTTTATTTTGTTCAGCCAGTTCAGAAATACGGGGAGATTGCCCCCAATGTCCGCATAGCGCCCATTTTACCAGTCCCTCCTGCGCCAGCGGGCTGATGCCGCGATCGGCGCGGTCACCTAATCCGGTAGGGCTAATAATAGATAAATCTCGTGGTGACTGGGTTGTTTGATATTTATCTGCCAGTGCGGTAATTAATGTTGTCGCTTCGAGAATACCGCCGCCTGCGCCCAGAATACATAAAGTGGCCTCATCTGGAATATAATTTACTGCTTCTTGTGCAGAGAGCACGGGAACGCGGCCATTAATGCGTGATGGCTTATTGATTTTCATATTTACTCCACTATTATCCCTGAAAGCAATATCGATATAACCGTGTTAAGGTAATAAAGACAGCGGCTTTCAATGAATATGGAACATATTCATATCAGATAACTATTTATTTTATTGTGGCAGAAAGAGAATATTCCGCCACACGATAAAGTATTACGCCTGGTGCAATATAGTTAATACGGTACGCAGATCGGCTACCGATATTTGTCCCGGCGCAGATGCTTTTTTCACCGCGCCAAACGTTGCTGCAGAACCGAACACTTCGCCGGCAAGACGAGATATTACCCCGGTTTTCGACATCGACATGGTAATAATCGGACGATCCGCATAGCGCTCCTGCATTTCTACAGTGGCGGTAAGTAAGGTCAGGACATCGGCTTTAGTCTGCGGCATGACGGCGATCTTCGGAATATCGGCGCCCAGTTCCTGCATTTTACGCAGACGCTGAACAATCTCTTCCGCTGCGGGCGTTTTATGAAAATCATGGTTAGACATGATCACCGCAACGTTGTGTTGATGAGCATAGTCGACGGTGGCTTTCACCTCATCGTCGCCGGTAAAAAGCTCAAGATCGATCATATCGACCAGACTGCTGTCAACCGCTGCACGATTCAGAGCGATATACTGTCCGGTGGTTAGCGCCTGTTCGCCGCCTTCTTTCGCGCTGCGGAAGGTAAATAGCAAGGGTTTATCGGTAATAATCTCCCGGATGGCGCCGGCGGCCTCAAGTACGCTTTCCGCCGTTGTCACGTTGGCAAAATGGTCAACGCGCCACTCCAGAATATCGAAATCCGCTTCACGGTAGGCGAGTGCTTCCGATTTCACATCGGTAATGGTTTTTCCCATTAGCGACACAATGATCTTTGGCGCGCCTTCGCCAACCACGAGATCTCTTACAGTTACGGTTTTCATTTGGTACCCTTCATTGTCATTCGTCGCAATTATAATTTTACCGGTCAGGCTGTGAATCCCATCACCTGCTTCACATAGTCCAATGGAAATGCTTTTCCTGTCCACAGTTCAAACTGTTCGGCTCCTTGCCATAACAACATGCCGTAACCATCAATTGTTTTGCAACCAGCTTGTTGCGCCTGCTGCAATAACTTTGTCATATGCGGATTATAAACACATTCGGTGACCAGCAATTCAGGGCGGAGCAGGGAAACATCGCCGATCAGGGATTCGTTCTCCAATGGTTTCATGCCAACTTTGGTGCCGTTCGTCAGAATATCTGCGCTGGCAAGCGCTTCAGTAAAAGCGTGCTGATCGGCAAGATCGGTGACGGTAACGACGCAATCGGTGTTTTCATTCACCCGCTTCGCAAAGGCAACCGCTTTTTCGAAAAAGTCATCTTTACGGTTAAACAGTTTAATTTCCTTAATGCCTTCAATGGCTGCCTGGGCGCCAATGGCGGTAGCCGCGCCTCCCGCGCCGAGCAGCACCATGGTTTTTCCCCGAATATCGAAACCGCTTTCTTTAATTGCCCGAATATGGCCCGTACCATCCGTGTTGTAGCCGCGTAGATAGCCGTCATCGTTAACAATGGTGTTGATAGCGCCAACCAGTTTTGCTGCTGGCGTTAATTCATCAACATACTCACACGCGAGCTGTTTGTTTGGCATGGAGACGCCCGTACCGCGCATTTTTAATGCTTTCAGTCCTTCAATGGCGCTGGCAAACGTCGTGTTATCCACTTCGAAAGCCATATAGGTATACGGTAGCCCCGCTTTTTCTAACGCTTTGTTTTGCATTTCGGGCGATAAGCTATGACGGATAGGATACGCCATAAGACCAATTAATTCATATTTTGCGGTAACATCCATTTTATACTCCTTAATAAGTGGACAGTGCAGAGCAGGGCGCATGCCTGTTGCGCATAGTTAACATTTTTACTGGAAATAACGCTCGCCAAATCGGACATCGTTTTGCGGGATCTTAAATACGCGATAATAGCGAATAAATACAATAATGGCGGTGATAAATGTCAGTAGTGCAAAGGCAAAATCTAATAAAATGATATATTGCAGGCCAATAGTAGAGAGATAACCGGTGATCAGTGGAATAATAAAGTTAGCTACGCCCCCCATCATCATATATATACTGGTGACTTTAGCTTTACTCTTAGGGAAAAATTCCGACATTACCGATACACCTAATTGTAAAATACCTCCAGCAGCGGAAAAACCAATCACGAAGGCGCCAGCATTACAGATCAGTGGAGAGGGATACAGGTAAATTGCCGCAGCGGTGAGTGTCGCCAGCCCGGCATTGAAAACATTGGCCCAGATGGGGCGAACCATTTTTTTCAGCAATGCGGCAAAAATAAACACGCAAACCAACGATCCCATACTGTAATAAGAGATGGTTTTCAGCGCGTCGGATTCCGCCATTCCGGCGAAGGCCATCGCATATTTAGGCATCCAGACCACAATCACATAGAAGGTTGAGAACGCGGCGACGCCAAATAAAACGGAAGCTACGCCTTCCAGCCAGACGAGGGGAGTACTGTTCATCTGGGGTAATTCTTTCGCAATACTGGCATCGACAAGTTGGCTGGGAAAACGGCTTTTCAACAGCATCAACGTGATGAGGACGAAAAGGATACCGGGGATTACCACCGCGTAGCCGTACCAGATATGGTTGACTAACAAGGCGCTGACGATAAGGGGATAAATCATTTGCCCAAAAGAGACCATCGCTTTAACCAGAATAACTGCCGAGCCCGATGCTTTGGGAAAACACTCCATTAATGCAGGGTATCCGCCGGTATCCAGCGCGGAGTTCGCCACGCCGACACACACCGCTAATATGAAAGCGATCATCAGGTTAGGACTGGCGGGAATACCGAAGAAAAACAGCATATATAGTACGGCGCCAAGCAGTATTATTGCCCGACGGCCAAATTTATCGGACAGTACGCCAAAGAATAAAATACTGACCAGACGGCCAAGACCAATGCCAGAGATTAAATAGGCGATACCGGCGCTATCCGTGGAGAATTTCTGTGCAAGGGAGGTCATGTTCTGGGCTAGTGTAATAACACTCATGCCGTGGAGAAAGTAACTAAAATAAATGCAGATAACAGCCAGCAAATATGGCATGTTGCGAGCCTTGTTCTGAGACATTTGTTCACAGCTCCTTGCTGATGGTTTGATTCAATGTCCTGCTTATTACTGCTTTACTACATGCAGCGATTGTTCAGTAACACTATAAGTCGGTATTGTCGTTATATGTACATAACATGGCGTTTAAAATGCCAGGTTTATTGCATTGATAGCATTTCATTTGTTAGCCGGGAAATATAAAAATTGCTGCGAATTTGTTGTTTAACACATATAACTCGTGATGCTCATCGCAATTTTTCTGATAAGTGTGAAGATAATGAATAATAATTAACACGAAAATTACATTTTTTGTTTCCCGGTGATAATGGCTAACGTTTTATTTTGCATAGCAAGGCAATAATATTGCAGTTGGCACGCTAACATTTATTGTGCAGTTGACGCTGCTTCAGCGTGATGTTGTGATTCAGCCCGACTTCGGTAACCGATGAACAGCGCGAGGAGAAATCCCGCTGCGGCGATACCGGTATCAAACCACATAATATGTGCAATGCTCATTTCTGAAATCCGCGCTGTGATCAACGGAATAGTGAACGTCGCGATACTGCCGGCGCTGTAATAAATGCCGGTCGCTTTACCTTTCTCCTGTGGAAAACGGGCCGCCATCAGCGTCAGGCCGATTTGTACTACGCCACCGGCGGAAGAGAATCCAATGACGAATGCGAAGATCATAACAACATAGGCCTGAGGATGCAGGCAGACCGTCAGAAGCGCAATAAAAGAGATAAAGGTATAAAACATCAATAATGTGGTAGAGCGAATTGTTTTTCTGACCAGCGGGGCAGTAATAAAAACGCAGAGTAGCGAGCCGCAGGTATAAATACTTAACAGTTTGATGGATTGGGTATACGACATTCCTGCGACGAACTGTCCATACTGCGCCAGCCACTGGCTGATAAGATAAAAGGTTGCCATCGAGATATAGCCATAAAGGGTGTAGCTGATAAGATCGATGAGGGAGCAATGATGTACGCCTGTGACAGGCGCTTGCGAGATTTTGGGCTTCAATATCCGACCAGGATAGGGTGGAAAAGGACAGCGTAATAAAAACAGAGCATTAATAAGCATGATCGCCCCGGCAAGCAGGAAGGACCAGCCAAACCACATATTAGCCCAGACTAATAAACTGATAATAATGGGCAACAAGAATTGCCCGCCAGAGACAAATGCTTTGATCAGAATATTTGCCGTACTGGGGGAGCGAGGGAAGGCTTCCATCAAACTGGGATAGGTACCTGCATCTAAAAAACTGTTGGCCATACCCGCTAAAAAGCCACAGGCATAAGCGACAAAAATCGTCTGAGCATAAAGAATGCCAATGAAAAAAATCAGGTAACAGGCGGTCCCCAGAATGATAAAAGGACGGCGACCAAAGCGATCGGAAAGCATACCGGCGATTAACAAAACGCTTAGCCGGCCAATACCAAGCGAAGAGATCACAATAGATACGCCTGCGGCACTGGTATGCCATTGCTGTTCAAGCGATGACATGTTCAGGCTCATCAGGATAACCCCCATGCCATGTACAAAGTAATTAAAATACAACCCTACAGCGGTAGGGAAATAACGATTTTTCATATTATCTGACTCAGAGATGCCGCCTGAACGTTACAGTGGTATACACAGGCAGGAAGCATATTGGATAGGGTGACAAGTCAATGTCGTGATTGTGTGGTTTTCTATCCGGTATCAATACGATGCGGCGATAAAGTTTACGTCTAACACAGCCGCTCCAGATCATGTGCGAAAAGTTCGGCAGCAACAGATTGATAAATTTTCCACTCGATAAAATCCCCCTCTGTATAAATGGACTGAAAAGAAGATAAATCAGGGAAGTAACGCATTGTATTATTGCCGATGCGGTTATTTATTTTGTCCACAATGGCGTTAATTCGTCGCTGTCTCCTGGCTTTCATTTCCTTTAACCTGGCAATGATTTCTGGAGAGATGGGAGTGTCGCCAGCTTCCCATCGTTGCCAGGTTGCCGAATTATTATCCTGGGTGATATAGATTGTGCATTCTTCAATCGTCATATCAAAAATACGCCGTAGTGCTTGTAGTTCTAACGCGTTCATCATTTTTTAGGCTTTTATATGAAAAAAGTGATGCTATAAATAGCACCACCGACACCGTTTCGACTTGAACAGAATCACACTATTTTGTGCAATATTATTTGTTCGTTGCAGATATCGCGGTGTTGAAGGGAAACGGGAGCTGGCTTATGTAACAATGCAGCGAAAAAAGTTAAAAAAAAGCCCATCGTAGGAGACGGGCAAAGACTACACACAGCAATTCGTTGTTTCACTCAGGGGATTTCCATGCTTATAAATCAATGTGTTGATTTATAACCGTGTGCTAATAGTAGGCATGAGCACTTTTTGCGTCGATCAGATTCGTCTCAATAGTTTAAAAACTGTAACGGATTTGCGACAGAAATGAGATGCGGCGGGGAACAGACGGGCGAATCAAAATGGGGTGTGCGTTGAATTGATAAACGTCGCTAAAGCATCGGGCGGCGATGCCGCCCGACGGGATTATGACTGCTTGTTGGCTTCCTCGATATCATCCAGCTCTTCAAGGATCTCCTCTGGTTCATTCGTCGGCGCCGGAACTTCATGTACCCATGCGGAGAACAAACGCCAGGTCACGGCCAGAAGCACCGGTCCAATAAACAGACCAATCATACCGAATGCAATCAGGCCGCCGATTACCCCGGAAAGGATCAGAAGCAGCGGTAAATCGGCGCCCATGCGGATGAGTACCGGGCGAATCACGTTATCCAGAGTGCCGACGACGGCGCTCCAAACCAGCAGCACGGTGCCCCAGGTGGTGTCGCCTGTCCAGTAAAGCCAGATAATGGCTGGAATCAATACCGGCAACGGCCCCAACTGAACCAGACACGAAAGGATCATCACTACCGTCAACAGGGTAGCGTAAGGCACGCCGGAAATCGCCAGCCCGACGCCGCCAAGTACCGCCTGTACCAGCGCGGTGACCACCACGCCAAGCGCCACGGCGCGGATCGCCTGGGCAGCCAGCAGAACCGCCGCATCGCCGCGTTTAGCCGCGAGACGACAGGCAAAATGGCGTATTCCCATCGCCACTTGTTCGCCGCGCCAGTAAAGCAGGGCGCTAAACAACAGCATCAGGGCGCAGTGCATCATAAAGCGTCCGATATGCGCCGCCTGACCGACAAACCAGGTCGTGGTTGTGCCGATATAAGGCCGCACTTTCGCCATAATAGCGCTACCGCCCATATCCAGCAGGCTATGCCATCCGGCATACAGTTTGGCGCCAACCAACGGAATATTATTTAACCATGCCAGATCGGGTAGCGTCATATCGCCGCCGGTCACTGCATGGATGAGCGGGCCGCTACCGTCGACAATGCTGTTCACCAGCAAGGCGACGGGAATAACGAAGAGCAGCACTAACAGCAGCGTCATGACCAGTACGGCAAGCGAGCGGCGGCCCCACAATATTTTTTGTAATTTCAGCAAAACGGGCCAGGTCGCGATAACAATCGTACCTGCCCATGCAAACCCCAAAATAAAAGGCTGTACTATCCACAAACAGGCCACAATCATGATGGCTAAAAACAGCACCGATAGCAGCACTTGCGCAATATCCCTGGGCTGACGAACATTTACCATAAATACTTTTCACCTTTGTCTTTGCGCCAGAACGTTGGCGCGACGTGAACATGCAAACCACACCCTATAATGATGAGCAATTTCAGCGGTTTTTAACAGGCCGATTCTGCATGTAATTCTGTTGGGCGCACAGGAAAAAAATGTGATACAACAAATAACGCAACACGCAAACGATTAAGCATCCCTTCCTGTGCGTAGACCGCTCGCGCTCGCCGGGTTGGGCGCCACCGTTCACAACATAGACCGCAGGAAAAGGTCAATATAATGATTCCACAAATTTCTCAGGCACCCGGCGTCGTTCAGCTGGTGCTCAATTTTTTGCAGGCGCTGGAGCAGCAAGGGTTTACGGGCGATACGGCAACCAGCTATGCCGACCGTCTGACAATGTCGACCGATAACAGTATCTACCAGCTTCTTCCCGATGCTGTTGTGTTTCCCCGTTCTACGGCGGATGTCGCGCTTCTTGCCCGTCTGGCGGCGGAGCCGCGCTTTACGTCGCTGATATTTACCCCTCGAGGCGGCGGTACTGGCACGAATGGCCAGGCGCTAAACCAGGGCATTATTGTTGATATGTCCCGCTATATGAACCGCATTATTGAAATTAATTCTGAAGAGGGATGGGTGCGGGTAGAGGCGGGGGTGATAAAAGATCAGCTTAATCAGGCGTTAAAGCCGTATGGCTATTTTTTTGCGCCGGAACTTTCCACCAGTAATCGCGCCACGCTTGGCGGTATGATTAATACCGATGCCTCTGGTCAGGGTTCGCTGGTCTATGGAAAAACGTCAGATCACGTCTTAGGCATACGGGCCGTATTGTTGGGGGGCGATATCCTTGACACGCAATCGATGCCCGTAGAGCTTGCCCGGACGCTGGGTGAAAACACGACGACGCCAGGCCGCATCTATCAGACCGTCTATCAGTCCTGCCTGGAAAACCGTCAACTTATCCTCGATAGCTTTCCAAAGCTCAATCGTTTCCTGACAGGCTACGATTTACGCCACGTCTTTAACGATGATATGACCCGCTTCGATCTTACCCGCATCTTAACGGGGTCGGAAGGGACGCTGGCGTTTATTACTGAAGCCCGGCTGGATATTACCCCGATACCCAAAGTCCGCCGTCTGGTGAATGTAAAATACGACTCCTTTGATTCCGCGCTGCGTAACGCCCCTTTTATGGTTGATGCGCGCGCCTTATCCGTCGAGACGGTCGATTCCAAAGTCCTTAACCTCGCGCGGGAAGATATTGTCTGGCACTCCGTTAGCGAATTGATTACCGATGTGCCGGATAAAGAAATGCTTGGCCTGAATATCGTGGAATTCGCGGGTGACGATGAAGCGCTTATTGACGGACAGGTCGAGGCGCTGTGCCACCGGCTGGATGGCCTGATGGCACGTGCGGAAGCGGGCGTGATCGGCTGGCAACTTTGTACCGATTTGACGGGTATTGAGCGTATTTACGCGATGCGTAAAAAAGCGGTAGGGCTGCTGGGTAATGCGAAAGGTGCTGCCAAACCGATTCCTTTTGCGGAAGATACCTGCGTGCCGCCTGAACATCTGGCCGATTACATCGCCGAATTTCGCGCCCTGCTGGATGGTCATGGCTTAAGTTACGGCATGTTCGGCCACGTGGATGCCGGGGTGCTACATGTGCGTCCGGCGCTGGATATGTGCGATCCGCAGCAGGAACTGTTGATGAAACAGATCTCCGATGAGGTCGTCGCGCTGACCGCCAGATACGGCGGGCTGTTGTGGGGCGAGCATGGAAAAGGTTTTCGTGCGGAATACAGCCCGGCCTTTTTCGGCGAAGTTCTGTATGGCGAGCTGCGCAAAATAAAAGCGGCTTTTGATCCGCATAATCGACTTAACCCGGGTAAAATCTGTCCGCCGCAGGGGATAGAGGCGCCGATGATGAAGGTGGATGCGGTAAAACGCGGCACCTGGGATCGGCAAATCCCGCTGGCGGTACGGCAGACCTGGCGCGGCGCTATGGAGTGTAATGGTAACGGCCTGTGCTTTAATTTCGATGCGAAAAGCCCGATGTGCCCGTCGATGAAAATTAGCCTTAACCGGATCCACTCGCCGAAAGGGCGGGCGACGCTGGTACGGGAATGGCTCCGTCTATTGGCCGATCGCGGCGTCGATCCGCTGAAGCTGGAAAAGGAGTTGCCGGAAAAACGCGCCAGCTTACGCACGCTGATTGCCCGCACCCGGAATAGTTGGCACAAACGCAAAGGCGAGTATGACTTTTCCCATGAAGTTAAAGAGGCCATGTCCGGCTGTCTGGCGTGTAAAGCCTGTACGACCCAGTGTCCGATTAAAATCGATGTTCCGGAGTTTCGTTCACGTTTCTTACAGCTTTACCATACGCGTTATCTGCGCCCGGTACGCGATCATCTGGTGGCGACGGTCGAGACCTACGCGCCGCTGATGGCGCGTGCGCCAAAGACCTTTAACTTTTTTATTAACCAACCGATGGTTCGCAATCTGGCGAAAAAACATATCGGTATGGTGGATTTACCTCTGCTTTCTGCCCCTTCATTGCAACAGCAACTGGTGGGCCATCCGTCCGCCAATATGACGCTTGAGCAACTGGAACGCATGAGCGCCGAGCAAAAAGCGAAAACGGTACTGGTGGTTCAGGATCCGTTTACCAGCTACTACGACGCCCGGGTCGTGGCGGACTTTATCCGCCTGGCGGAAAAGCTGGGCAGGAGGCCGGTATTGTTACCGTTCTCGCCGAATGGTAAGGCGCAGCATATTAAAGGTTTTCTTAATCGCTTTGCGAAAACGGCGAAAAAAACCTCTGAGTTCCTTAATCGGATCGCCGCGTTGGGGATGCCGATGGTGGGTGTCGATCCGGCACTGGTTCTGTGTTATCGCGACGAATACAAACTGGCGCTGGGCGAACAGCGCGGCGATTTTCATGTGTTGCTGGTGAATGAATGGCTGGCGCAGGAAATAAATGCAAGACTGTCCGTCGAGGTGAGCGGCGAACCGTGGTACTTTTTTGGTCATTGTACGGAAGTCACGGCTTTACCCGGCGCGCCTGCGCAGTGGGCCGCCATCTTTGCCCATTTTGGCGCGAAGCTGGAAAATGTCAGCGTAGGCTGCTGCGGTATGGCGGGCACTTATGGACATGAACTCACCAATCATAAAAATTCGCTGGGAATTTATGAGCTATCCTGGCATCAGGCGATGCAACGTCTACCGCGAAATCGCTGCCTGGCAACCGGCTATTCCTGCCGAAGCCAGGTTAAACGCATTGAAGGTACGGGCGTGCGTCACCCGTTGCAGGCATTACTGGAGATTATAGGTTGATCTGGAAACGTGAAGTGACCCTCGATGCGCTTAATGCGATGGGGGAAGGGAATATGGTTGGCCTGCTTGATATCCGCTTTGAGCGTATTGGGGACGATACGCTGGAAGCGACAATGCCCGTCGATCATCGCACCAAACAGCCGTTCGGCTTGCTGCATGGCGGAGCGTCTGTGGTGCTGGCGGAAAGTATCGGCTCGGTCGCAGGCTATCTGTGTACGCAGGGGGAGCAAAAGGTGGTGGGGCTGGAGGTGAATGCCAACCATGTACGGTCGGCGCGTCAGGGGCGCGTACGAGGCGTCTGTAAAGCGTTGCATACCGGGGCTCGCCATCAGGTCTGGCAGATAGAGATCTTTGATGAACAGGGACGTCTGTGCTGTTCTTCGCGCCTTACTACGGCGATTGTGTGACGTTGTCACCATAAAAGTGTGATGCATATTGCTTTTGGTCAAAATGTGCGCAGAAAAAGGTGATATACTGTGCACGATTACACATAAGCGAGGATGATATGTCTACTGATTTAGACCCAACCCAACTGGCGATTGAATTTTTACGCCGTGATAAAACCGAACTTTCTCCCGCGCAGTATTTGAAGCGTTTAAAACAGCTGGAGTTAGAGTTTGCCGATCTCCTCACCCTCTCTGCAACCGAACTGAAAGAAGAGATCTATTTCGCCTGGCGGTTGGGCGTGCATTAATAAAGTCTGTGTAGGCCGGATAAGGCGTTAGCCGCCATCCGGCTATGTTACCAGGCGATCTCACCAGACACTGTCCCCCGGTAATAGATAACCCCCTTGATTTTGTTTAAAAAAAATACAGATCGCCATTTGTGCTAAAAAGGCGCGCGCTCTTTATGAGATTATTCTTATGCCCCTTCAAGAGCTAAGCCATTAAGAGTGCTGGAGATAAGCGCCGGATGGGGCCGGAACCCTTAAGCCTGTATTGAACAGACTTAAGGGTTTTTCTTTTCCGGGCGCGTAAAAAACTAAGGTCTGTCAATAAACGCTGGCATGTCGTCAGCCGTATGATTATTCAAAATACGGTTAGCCAGCACACCTGACATCATCGATCCGTTAACGTTCAGTGCCGTGCGGGCCATATCAACGATAGGTTCAATGGCAATAAAAATACCGACCAGCGCAACGGGAAAATTCAATGTCGACAGGACAATCAGCGCCGCGAACGTACCACCGCCGCCGACGCCGGCTACGCCAATAGACCCTAGCGCAATGGCAGGCAACATCGCGGCCAGAAAATGCAGCGAGAGCGGATCAATGCCGATGGTGGGCGCAATCATCGCTACCATAATAGCCGGATAAATCCCGGCGCAGCCATTTCGCCCCATACTGGAGCCAAACGAGGCGGAAATATTGGCAATGGTGCTTTGTACGCCAAATTTTTCCTGGGCGGAAATGGCCAGCGGGATAGAGGCTGCGCTGCTGCGGGAAACAAACGCAAAGGTTAAGACGGGCCAGACCATTCTGAAATAACGCGCTGGATTATTACCGCTGAGGATCAGCAAGATGGCGTGCACGATAAACATCATGAAAATCGCGATGTAACAGGCGCCGATAAAACCAAGTAAGCTGGCGAATTGTTCAAAGTGGTATGATGAAAATACGGTAGTCATTAATGCCATGACGCCATAGGGCGTTAATGCAATAACGATACGTACCATCTTCATGACCCATATCTGAATAGCGTTAATGCCTGCGCTTAATTTCTGACCTTCTTCCGGCGCCTCTTTTTTGACCTTTAACAGAGCGATCCCCGCTATTAGCGTGAAGATAACGATGCCGATAACGGAAACACTTCTGGCCCCCGTAAGATCAAGAAAAATATTAGTCGGAATCAGCGATGTCACTAACTGGGGAATCGACACCGCGGCAGTCTTATTGACTTCTTCCGTAGTTAACATTGACGGCATGTGCACAAAAGCGCTGGCGTCAAGCCCCAGCACATGAGCGGTCAGTAATCCGATAAAACCGGCAACCATCACCAGACATAACATGCATCCGACGATCGTCAGCGACATTTTTCCGATGCCGGCGCTATTTTCCAGTTTATTGATGGCGGAAAGAATAGAAATAAAAATTAGCGGTATAGCGACCAGTTTTAGCAGGTGGACGTAACCATTGCCGACGATGCTGTACCATTCGATAATAGTTTTAGTGTGATTTGCTGAAATAAAATGCAGGGATAAACCAATAACAGCCCCTAAAAAGATAGCGATAAAAACGCTTTTCGACAGGGAATCGCTTTTTTGATTAATTCTCAAGATGACCCACGAGAAAACCAAAAAAAGTGCGATATACGCGAGCGTAACAACCATATTTTAAGCCTCTTGCCTCATTCAGCACCTGAAATGCCGGAAAGAGTTTACATAAACCTATAGCTCAAACTGAGTTATAGAACCGCAGCGGATTATAAAGAGCGCAACGCCAGGTATCCATACAAAAAATGGGGTTCTGACCTCGCCGCCCGGCAATGTCGACAGCCTATTAATTAAATAGTCATTTTCTATACATCTTTTCGTTTTTGACCTGTCAGAACGGTTAATATCTTATAAATCATTACTTATCAAAAAGTTAAGCGATTTTTTGTCTGTCGTATGACCTGACGGACAGGGTCTATGCTTAATAAAAGGCGCTCAATATGACCATTTGTTGGAAAGCCCCTGCGGTTAAGGGGTTGAAGTGATAATCATTATCACTAACATGCTGTTATATCCTGGTGATTTAGAACGCGAGGTAACTCTATGGAATTGCATTCAGACACGTTTAACCCGGAGGACTTCCCCTGGCAAGGGCTGACGTTAACGCCAGCGGCGGCTGCGCACATACGTGAACTGGCAGCAAAGCAGCCGGGCATGTTGGGCGTGCGGTTAAGCGTAAAACAGACGGGATGTGCCGGATTTGGCTATGTTCTGGATACCGTTCGGGAGCCGGATAAAGACGATCTGGTTTTTGAAGCCGAAGGCGCAAAGCTTTTCGCACCGTTACAGGCGATGCCTTTTATTGACGGAACAGAAGTGGATTACGTACAGGAAGGGCTGAACCAGTTATTTAAATTTCATAACCCCAAAGCCCAGAATGAATGCGGCTGCGGCGAAAGTTTTGGGGTATAGGCGGTACTATGTCTCGTAATACTGAAGCAACGGAAGAGGTCGGCATCTGGACAGGCGGACGCCTTAATTACAAAGAAGGATTTTTCACGCAATTACCCACTGATGAACTGGCAAAAGGCATCAGCGAAGAGGTGGTGCGCGCGATTTCCGCAAAGCGTAACGAACCTGAGTGGATGCTGGAATTTCGTCTCAATGCCTATAGAGCCTGGCTGGACATGGATGAACCGCACTGGCTGAAGGCGCACTACGATAAACTGAACTATCAGGACTACAGCTATTACTCTGCGCCATCATGCGGAAACTGCGACGATAGCTGCGTTTCCCAGCCGGGAGCGGTACAGCAAACGGGCGCGAATACCTTTTTGAGTAAAGAGGTTGAAGACGCCTTCGAGCAACTTGGCGTTCCGGTTCGCGAAGGGAAAGAGGTCGCCGTCGATGCGATTTTTGATTCGGTCTCCGTAGCGACCACATACCGTGAAAAACTGGCGGAACAGGGCATTATTTTCTGTTCTTTTGGCGAAGCGATACACGATCACCCTGACCTGGTCAGGAAATATCTTGGCACCGTCGTGCCGGGGAACGATAACTTTTTTGCCGCGCTGAATGCGGCAGTCGCTTCCGATGGGACATTTATCTATGTTCCCAAAGGCGTGCGTTGCCCAATGGAGTTATCCACCTATTTTCGCATTAACGCTGAGAAAACCGGTCAGTTTGAGCGCACGATTCTGGTGGCGGATGAAGGCAGCTATGTGAGTTATATCGAAGGCTGCTCCGCGCCCGTACGCGACAGTTATCAGCTCCACGCCGCGGTAGTGGAAGTCATCATCCATAAAGATGCTGAAGTAAAATATTCCACCGTACAAAACTGGTTCCCGGGCGACAACAACACGGGCGGCATTCTGAACTTTGTGACCAAGCGGGCGTTGTGCGAAGGGGAAAACAGCAAGATGTCGTGGACCCAGTCGGAAACCGGTTCGGCGATTACCTGGAAATACCCGAGCTGTATCCTGCGCGGTGATAATTCTATCGGCGAGTTCTATTCCGTTGCGCTGACCAGTGGACATCAGCAGGCTGACACCGGCACCAAAATGATCCATATCGGTAAAAACACGCGCTCAACCATTATTTCAAAAGGCATTTCCGCCGGCCACAGCCAGAACAGCTACCGTGGGCTGGTAAAAATTATGCCGACGGCAACCAACGCCCGAAATTTCACCCAATGCGACTCCATGTTGATTGGCGCGGACTGCGGCGCACATACGTTCCCGTATGTTGAATGCCGCAATAACAGCGCGCAGCTGGAGCACGAGGCGACAACATCACGCATCGGTGAAGATCAGCTTTTCTATTGTCTGCAACGCGGCATCAGCGAAGAAGACGCTATTTCGATGATCGTCAACGGTTTCTGCAAAGACGTTTTCTCGGAACTGCCGCTGGAGTTTGCCGTTGAAGCGCAAAAACTGCTGGCGATTAGCCTTGAGCACAGCGTCGGTTAATGATGAAGGAAAACCCATGTTAAGCATTAAAGATTTACAGGTCAGTGTGGAAGAAAAAGCGATTTTGCGCGGCCTGAATCTGGAGATTCGCCCCGGCGAAGTTCACGCCATTATGGGGCCGAACGGTTCCGGGAAAAGCACGCTCTCCGCCACCCTGGCGGGACGTGAAGATTATGAGGTCACCGGCGGCTCGGTTACGTTCAAAGGTAAAGATCTGCTTGAACTGTCGCCGGAGGAACGGGCGGGTGAAGGGATTTTTATGGCCTTCCAGTACCCGGTAGAAATCCCCGGCGTCAGTAACCAGTTTTTCCTGCAAACCGCGCTGAATGCCGTGCGCGCCTACCGCGGGCAGACGTCGTTGGATCGCTTTGATTTTCAGGATCTGATGGAAGAAAAGATCGCATTGCTGAAAATGCCGGAAGATTTGCTGACCCGTTCGGTAAACGTCGGTTTTTCCGGCGGGGAGAAAAAGCGCAATGATATTTTGCAAATGGCGGTGCTGGAGCCGGAACTGTGCATCCTTGATGAGTCTGACTCCGGACTGGATATCGATGCGTTGAAAATTGTGGCGGAAGGCGTCAACGCGTTACGCGACGATAAACGCGCTTTTATTATCGTGACCCACTATCAGCGCATACTGGACTACATCAAGCCTGATTACGTCCATGTCCTCTATCAGGGGCGAATTGTCCGATCCGGCGATTTTACTCTGGTCAAACAACTGGAGGAGCAGGGTTATGGCTGGCTTACCGAACAGCAGTAAAGCGCTACAGCAATGGCAGCATCTCTTTGAGGAAAAAAGAGAAAGTCGAACTGAGCAGGCAAGACAACATTTACAACAGATGTTACGTCTGGGATTGCCGACGCGTAAACATGAAGACTGGAAATACACGCCGCTGGAGGGCTTAACCCATAGCCAGTTTATCCAGCAGTGTGTGACTATCAGCGCCGCACAGCGTGATGCGTTGGCGCTGCAAATCGATGCCGTGCGGCTGGTGTTTGTCGATGGTCGGTTTATGCCAGAGCTCAGTGATAGCACGCAAAACAGCGGATTTGACGTTAGCGTCAGGGATGAGCGCCAGACGCTTGCCGCGCCGGTATATCCCGAGGTTTTTCTGCATCTGACGGAAAGCCTGGCGCAATGTGTCACGTATATACAGGTCCGGCGAAATCAGCGTCCGACCAGGCCCCTACTGTTAATGCATATCACGCAGGGCGTGGATGGCGACGAGCTGAATACCGCGCATTATCGCCACCATCTGGCGCTGGCGGAAGGCGCGGAAGCGACGGTTATTGAGCATTATGTCAGCCTTACAGCGGCAAAACATTTTACCGGCGCGCGTCTGACGATGAACGTTGCAGACAATGCGCAACTGCGTCATATCAAACTGGCGTTTGAAAATGCGTCCAGCTATCACTTTGCGCATAACGATCTTCTGCTGGCGACAGACGCCTCGGCGTTTAGCCACAGTTTTCTGCTGGGCGCCGCAGTACTACGTCACCACAGCAGCTCACAACTGAATGGTGAAAACGCGACGCTTCGACTGAATAGTCTGGCGATGCCGGTGAAAAATGAAGTCTGCGATACGCGGACATGGCTGGAACATAACAAAGGTTACTGTAACAGCCGCCAGTTGCACAAGACCATCGTCAGCGACAAAGGACGCGCGGTCTTTAATGGCCTGATTAACGTGGCGCAACACGCCATTAAAACCGACGGCCAGATGACCAATAATAACCTGTTGTTGGGGAAACTGGCTGAAGTCGATACCAAACCGCAATTGGAGATCTATGCCGATGACGTGAAGTGCAGCCACGGCGCGACGATCGGGCGTATTGACGATGAGCAGATGTTTTATCTGCAATCACGCGGCATCAGGCAGCAGGAGGCGCGGCACATGATTCTTTACGCGTTTGCCGCAGAGTTAACGGAAGCTATCCAGGATAGCGCCCTTAAACAGCAGGTGCTGGCGCGAATCGGTCAGCGACTGCCCGGAGGCCTGGTATGACATTTCCTGTAGAAAAAGTACGGGCGGATTTTCCCATACTGCAGCGTGAAGTTAACGGCCTGCCGCTGGCTTACCTGGACAGCGCAGCCAGCGCTCAAAAACCCAATCAGGTGATTGACGCTGAATCTGCCTTCTACCGTCACGGCTATGCTGCGGTACATCGAGGTATCCATACGTTAAGCGCGCAGGCGACCGAAAGCATGGAGAATGTGCGTAAGCAGGCGTCGCGGTTTATTAACGCCCGCTCCGCAGAAGAACTGGTGTTCGTGCGCGGTACGACGGAGGGCATTAACCTTGTCGCCAACAGTTGGGGAACGGAAAATATTCGCGCCGGGGATAACATTATCATCAGCGAGATGGAGCATCATGCCAACATCGTTCCCTGGCAGATGCTGTGCGAGCGCAAAGGCGCTGAACTGCGCGTGATCCCGTTGCATCCTGACGGTACGCTGCGGCTGGAGACCTTAGCTGCGCTGTTCGATGACCGGACTCGACTACTGGCCATTACCCATGTTTCCAATGTGCTGGGGACGGAAAACCCGCTGCCGGACATGATTGCGCTGGCGCGCCAGCATGGGGCGAAAGTGCTGGTGGATGGCGCCCAGGCCGTGATGCACCATGCTGTTGACGTCCAGGCGCTGGACTGCGATTTTTACGTTTTCTCCGGCCATAAACTTTACGGGCCGACCGGCATCGGTATTCTGTATGTTAAAGAGGCGTTGCTGCAAGAAATGCCGCCGTGGGAAGGGGGCGGGTCGATGATCTCGACCGTCAGCCTGACGCAGGGAACGACATGGGCGAAAGCGCCCTGGCGTTTTGAGGCGGGAACGCCGAATACTGGCGGCATCATCGGTCTCGGCGCGGCAATTGACTATGTGACGTCGCTGGGACTGGATAAGATTGGCGATTATGAGCAGATGCTGATGCGCTATGCGCTGGAGCAACTGGCGCAGGTGCCTGATATCACGCTGTATGGTCCGGCACAGCGGTTGGGCGTCATCGCGTTTAATCTGGGTAAACACCATGCTTACGACGTCGGCAGCTTTCTTGATAATTACGGCATCGCGGTACGAACGGGGCATCACTGCGCGATGCCGCTCATGGCCTGGTATGGCGTGCCGGCAATGTGCCGGGCTTCGCTGGCGATGTATAACACCCATGAAGAAGTGGACCGACTGGTGGCAGGATTAACGCGTATCCACCGCTTATTGGGATAACAGTGAGGTTTTATGGCTGCGCTACCGGATAAAGAAAAATTGCTGCGTAACTTTACGCGTTGCGCTAATTGGGAAGAGAAATATTTATATATTATTGAGTTGGGGCAGCGCCTGGCGGAGTTAAATCCGCAGGATCGCAATCCGCAAAATACGATTCATGGCTGTCAGAGCCAGGTGTGGATCGTGATGCGGCGAAACGCCACCGGCATTATCGAATTGCAGGGCGACAGCGACGCGGCGATCGTTAAAGGCCTTATGGCGGTGGTATTTATTTTGTACCACCAGATGACGGCGCAGGATATTGTGCATTTTGATGTCCGGCCATGGTTCGAAAAAATGGCGCTTACGCAGCACCTCACGCCTTCTCGTTCTCAGGGGCTGGAAGCAATGATTCGCGCAATTCGCGCTAAGGCCGCCACTCTTAGCTAAACTGTACAGACAGCGTTCTACCTGATGTCAAATCCTTTGTCGGACGGCGACGTCGCTTTATCCAGAGTGGACAGAGCGTATATTTTGTTGTTCTGATAAGCGAAGCGCTACCAGTCGTCGCAGAGGGCATCACCAGGAATACAGGAGGTTTGGTATGAAACGTGCGTCTTTCATTACGCTAACTATTATCGGCGCGTATAGCGCGTTACAGGCAGCCTGGGCGGTTGATTATCCATTACCGCCAGAAGGCAGCCGTCTTATTGGTCAGAATCAAACCTATACCGTACAGGAAGGTGATAAAAACCTGCAGGCTATCGCCCGGCGTTTTGATACGGCGGCGATGCTCATCCTTGAAGCGAACAATACGATTGCGCCGGTGCCTAAGCCCGGTACGCTAATTACCATTCCCTCGCAGATGCTATTGCCGGATGCGCCCAGGGAAGGCGTTATCGTCAACCTCGCGGAGCTACGGTTGTATTATTACCCGCCGGGAGAAAACCGCGTTCAGGTGTATCCCATCGGCATCGGTTTGCAGGGACTGGAAACTCCCGTCATGGACACCCGGATAGGGCAAAAGATCCCCAACCCGACGTGGACGCCGACGGCGGGCATACGCCAACGTTCGCTTGAGCGGGGGATCACGCTGCCGCCGGTGATCCCTGCCGGGCCAAATAACCCGCTGGGACGCTATGCGCTGCGTCTGGCGCACGGTAATGGGGAATATCTCATTCATGGCACCAGCGCGCCGGATAGCGTGGGTCTGCGCGTGAGTTCCGGTTGCATTCGCATGAACGCGCCGGACATCAAAGCGTTATTTGCGCAGGTCAGAACGGGGACGCCGGTAAAAGTGATTAACCAGCCGGTGAAATTCTCTGTCGAGCCGAATGGCATTCGTTATGTAGAGGTACACAGGCCGCTATCGCCGGAAGAAGAGCAAAACGTGCAGACGATGCCCTACGTGTTGCCTGCGGAATTTACCGCGTTCAGAAACGCACAAGGGGTGGATAGTCGCCTGGTCGATAAGGCGCTATACCGGCGAGCCGGGTATCCAGTCAGCGTGAGCGCCGGGCAGACGCCAGCGGTAAATACGACCGCAGTCGAATCCGCTCAGAACGGTTTTGTCGGAGAAGAGGGGCAAACGCGCGTCACGCAGTAGCCTTCGCCGCAAACGACGGACAAAAAAATGGCGCACGATGTGCGCCATTTTATATCGTGCGTCAAATCATTTACAGATGCGGAATACTTTGTTATCCAGACGCTGGTTCGCGCGAGCTGCGTCGTCTTTAGCAGCCTGAACGTCGGAACGCATTGCATTTACGTCATTACTCAGTTGCTCAACTTTAGCGCTCAGCGTCTGTACATCGGAAGATAACTGATCGATTTTAGCGTTGCTGGAACAACCTGCCAGTAACGTGGAACTCAGAACTACTGCACCTAAGATCAGTTTGTTAGTACGGGTCATAATAATATCCTTATATTATGAGTGGTTATGTGGGTAAAGAAAAGGCGCACGATGTGCGCCATTTTATATCGTGCGTCAAATTACTTACGGACGTGGGATACTACTTTGTTGTCCAGACGCTGGTTAGCGCGAGCAGCATCGTCTTTAGCAGCCTGAACGTCGGAACGCATTGCATTTACGTCATTACTCAGTTGCTCAACTTTAGCGCTCAGCGTCTGTACATCGGAAGACAACTGATCGATTTTAGCGTTGCTGGAACAACCTGCCAGTAACGTGGAACCCAGAACTACTGCACCTAAGATCAGCTTGTTAGTACGGGTCATAACAATAACCTTATACTTTGTGTGGTTATATAGGTAAAAAAAATGGCGCACAATGTGCGCCATTTTTATTACGCAGGTACTATTACTTACGGTATTTAGTAGCCTGGTTGTCCAGACGCTGGTTAGCGCGAGCTGCGTCGTCTTTAGCAGCCTGAACGTCGGAACGCATTGCGTTCACGTCGTTGCTCAGCTGGTCAACTTTAGCGTTCAGAGTCTGAACGTCAGAAGACAGCTGATCGATTTTAGCGTTGCTGGAGCAACCAGCCAGCAGAGTAGAACCCAGGATTACCGCGCCCAGTACCAGTTTAGTACGATTCATTATTAATACCCTCTAGATTGAGTTAATCTCCATGTAGCGTTACAAGTATTACACAAACTTTTTTATGTTGAGAATATTTTTTTGATGGGAATGCACTTATTTTTGATCGTTCGCTCAAAGAAGCATCGAAATGCATGAAAGTCCCTAAAAAACCGAAAGAAAACAGGGGGCTTCCATCGGATTCTTCTTAGATAATCCGCAATTAGATAGTAAAATCCGATTTGATTTTTTTATTAATAGTGGCTATCGATTAAATAAAAAAAGCGCCGGAAGGGCGCTTTTTTAAACAAATTAATTCACACAACAATTATTACAGTACGTGAACAGAGGCGGTGTTAGTGGTGCCGCTTGGAACCAGCGCGCCGGAGACCATTACTACGACGTCGCCTTTCTGGGCGAGGCCGCTTTGCAGGGCGACATCTTTGCCCAGACGGTAGAAATCATCAGTAGAATTGATTTCTTTCACCAGCTGCGATACCACGCCTTTGCTCAGTACTAACTGACGGGCGGTCACTTCATTGGTGGTCAATGCCAGGATGGTGGCGTCCGGGAAGTATTTGCGCACGGCGCGAGCGGATTTACCGCCCTGGGTCGCTACCACGATCAGCGGCGCTTCCAGTTTTTCGGCGGTTTCTACCGCACCGCGGCATACCGCTTCCGTAATGCGCAGTTTACGGCTGTCGTTGTTGTAGTCCAGACGGCTGTTCATGACGCGGTCGGTACGTTCGCAGATGGTCGCCATGATAGAAACGGCTTCCAGCGGGTATTTCCCTTTTGCGGATTCGCCGGACAGCATAACCGCATCCGTACCGTCGAGGATGGCGTTCGCAACGTCGCCTGCTTCTGCGCGGGTCGGACGCGGGTTTTTGATCATAGAATCCAGCATCTGAGTCGCGGTGATCACGACTTTACGTGCGCGGATACATTTTTCGATCATCATTTTCTGCGCAAAAATCACTTCTTCAACCGGGATTTCTACGCCCAGGTCGCCACGCGCAACCATGATGCCGTCGGAAGCTTCGAGAATTTCATCGAAGTTGTTCAGGCCTTCCTGGTTTTCGATCTTAGAGATAATCTGGATGTTTTCGCCGCCGTGGGCTTTCAGATGCTCGCGAATTTCGACAACGTCAGAACGTTTACGGATAAAGGACGCCGCAACAAAGTCAACGCCCTGTTCGCAACCGAAGATCAGGTCCTGTTTGTCTTTTTCAGCCAGCGCCGGCAGCGCAATAGAAACGCCCGGCAGGTTAACGCCTTTGTTCTCGCCCAGATCGCCGTTGTTCAGCACCTTACAAATGACTTTATTGCCTTCGATGGCGGTCACTTCCATACCGATCAGACCATCGTCAACCAGGACGGTGTTGCCAACGCTCAGGTCGCTGGTGAAGCCTTCATAGGTGACGGCAACGATTTCATTATTACCGACCACGGATTTGTCGGTGGTAAAAGTAAAGGTTTGACCCGCTTTCAGCGAAACGTCGTTACCGCCTTCCAGTTTAATGGTGCGGATTTCTGGTCCTTTAGTATCAAGCAGAATAGCGGCTTTTTTACCAGTTTTGCTCATCACGTTGCGCAAATTCTGGATACGCTGACCGTGTTCTGCATAATCGCCATGAGAGAAGTTCAGACGCATCACGTTCATGCCCGCGTCCAGCATTTTGCTTAACATCTCTTCGGATTCGGTTTTCGGACCGATAGTACAAACAATTTTCGTCTTTTTCATGACAGTCTTAGTCTTTAAGTTGAGGAGGATATGGAAATCTGGCTTCGGGCGCGCACGGCCCGGAAGCTAAGCCTGTGTTGCTAAAGTGATGATGCCTCGCTCTAAGGATAGGTGACATCGAAAGAGCGTGCAGAGGAATGTGTGCTCGCGTTTCAGCCCAACGGGAAGGGGATAATTTTAGTCGTTGAGTTTTACAGTCCAATGCGCTGAAACCATTCAAGAGACAATTGGCGCGCATTATACGCTGAAATTTACAAAAAAGGAAAATGAAAACCCTGTTTCAAAAGACATCTGTGCAGATCCACAACGGTTTGTTATTACGCTGTTTACGATGTCGCTGGCGATGACGCCGCCCGAACAGGGGCGGCGTTGCGCAACAGCGGGTGTTGTTGCGCATAATGTCAATCGAGCAACTTTTTGCCTTCCAGGTCGATGGCGATGTTTTGGTTGTGTGCTTTTCGATAGCACAGAATCGCTATCCCGATGGCCGCCCAGCTAATTCCGAGTATCAGAGCGTGAATGTTCATGTTTAAACAGACGTAGCCGATGACGATCATCCCCATGATCGGCGAAATAACATGGGCGAAAATGCGCCGCTGGGCTTTCATCCGGAAATTGAACAGGATAAACACACACAGGTTCACGACAAAAAAAGCGAAAAGCGCGCCAAAGTTCACCAGCGTGGAGATAGATTCAATCTTGCCGGAAAAGAGGTAGCTGAGCAGCAGGGTGACGCCGCCGGTAAACAGAATGGCATAATCCGGCGTTTTACGCGTGGTATGGACGTGAGCGAGGAAGGCGGGCAACATTCGGTCGCGCCCCATTGAAAATAACACTCTGGACACCGCCGTTTGCGCGGTAATAATGTTGCCGACGGCGCACACAAACGCCACAATGATGGAAAACGCCACTTTGAGCCAGATACCGCCAACGTTGCCGGCAATGGTGAAAAATGCTTCATTCGTCGCATTACCTTCCGCGAAGCGGTCGACATTACCGGTGGCGAACGCCGCAAACGCCACAACGATAATAAACAGTACCGTCGCCAAAACTAACGCCAACAGCGTTGCTTTACTGACGGCGCGTCCCCCGCCTTCGCTTTCTTCACTTAATGTACTGATAGCGTCAAAGCCGAGAAAGTTCAGCGCCGCCACCGAAATCGCCGTCGCGATGAGCCCTGGGGTGAACCACTGTGAATCGAAAAAAGGCCGGAAGGAAAGCGTTATCTGACTACTGTCCAGCATCAACAGACGGACAATGAGTAGCACGAAAATCGCCAGAATACCGAGTTGAATAAAGACCAGTAACTTATCAAATTTCGCCGTTTGCTGTATCCCGAGATAGTTGACTCCGGTGCCAATAGCCACATAAATCAACGGCCAGACCCAGACCGGGATTTGCGGTAAAATAGCGTGGACCGCGACACCGCCCAGCACAGCTACGAGCGTAGGGAACAAAAGATAATCCAGCAGTAATATCCATCCGGTCAGAAACCCTACGGCGGGATTAATGCATACGCCAGCATACGCATAGGCCGAACCCGACGAGGAGATATGCTGCGATAAGGTAGAGTAGCTGTACGCGGTAAAAAACATCGCGATAGCGCCAATAATATAAACCAGCGCAACCATACCGTGCGAAAGATTATAAACGACGCCATAAAGAGAGACTGGTGCGATAGGCACCATAAACACCAGACCATAAAGCACTAAATCGGTAAGAGACAATTTTTTGACTTTTTTCATGATAAATACCTTAATGGCTTTTTATGCCAGATCGCGTAAAAACGCGCTTACCGCTGCGAGGCAGGGCGCGATATTTTCTTCATGCGGGTTATGGCTGCTGCCAGGAATAGTGACCGCGCGGCAGTCTGAAATGTGAGAGAGCAGCGGAGAGACGACGCGCTCGGTTGCCTGATCGTTTTCGCCGCGTAGTACCAGAACAGGACAGCGTATCTGGCACAAATGGGGCGTAATATCCCAGTCGGCAAGTTTGCCATTTGCCGCCAGTTCATTGGTTCCCCATAAAATGTGATAACCCGTAGGGTCGGCGGCGAACTGCGCATTAGATCGCTGAACATGAACGGCTTCTTCCGCGAGGGTATAAACGTGTCTGGCATAATAAGCGACCAGCTGTTCCGGTGGGTTTTGATAAATGACGGCGGGCATAATGACGTTTTTGATATCGTCATCGGACATTGGCGTCAGAGCGTTAAAGAGCCGTATGGCTTCCTGTTGCCACAGGGCGATACTGGCCGGCGAACTGGCCAGTATCGTCCCGCGAAGCCCGGCAGGCTGTAAGCAGGCGTGCTCTGCGGCAAGCATTCCGCCCCAGGAATGTCCCAGTATCGAATACCCGTGTCCAATACCCAGGTGATGAATTAATTGGGTTAATTGACGGAGATAACGCGCAATAGTCCAGAAAGACGCGTCAGCATGAGGAAAATGCGTTGAACGACCGCAGCCATATTGATCGTAAAATATTACCATGCGCCCATCATCAGCCAGACGGCGATAATTTAATAAATAATCAAAGCCGCCAGAAGGGCCGCCATGAAGGATAATGAGCGGCGTGAGTAATGATTTTCTGTCTCCATAAATCCGATAGCTTGTCAATATGTTTTCAGAAAACATTTCGCCATAGAGATAAGTATCATTCATATTCTTAATGACTCAGTGTGTGGCAGGGTAGGCGAAATTTATATTCGCCTGGGTAATATTATTTTTTTATTGTGTGTAAAACATTACACCAGAAGGTGGCGTAATGTTCCCATTGCAGAAACTGCGGGCTTCCCCAGTGCGGCGAACAATCACTGGCAAAGCAACATACTTTCCCTTTATGGTAAGTACCCATAACTAACAGTGGATCGCCATTAATTTCAGCAAGGACCTGACTATTTTCTTTGGCGATAAGCTTGTTATAGCCCAATAGCGGCGGCCATTCGCTAAATGGCTGGGTAATAACATGCTCTACCGCAGTATTTACTGCTTTACATCCTTGCGGTAGTTCTACGCGGTCATCTACATCCAGCATATCAACCGGCAATACCTCCGCCAGAACCGTATTTTTATAATTGGCTTTTGCTTCTATTCCCGTAAAGGATAAATACCCGCCGATCATCAACAGACCGCCGCCCTCAGCAACATAATCGGCGATAAGTTGTAATGCATCAGGAATAATGTCCATATTATAAAACGTTCTGTTTTGTAGCAGGAACGTATTGCTACCGATATCACTGATGACGATCGCATCATAGCAGGCTAATGCTTCGGCGGTTTGTGGAAAACGAGTTTGCACAATATGGGCAGGCATGTAGTCCACATCGATATTACCCTGGCGTAAGCAGGATAATAAATAGTCTGCGCCTTCTTCATATTTGCTCGATGTAAAGCTATCAAAACCTTTAGAGTGAATCATATGAATGTGCCAGGATTCGCCAATAAATAAAATTTTCATTATGTCACCTGTTAATTAATGTGAATGACTTTATTAGATTGGGTACGCATTCGATGTAAAACCTGCAAGTGCTGAGGCATACTCGACGCACCGACTTGTTCCACCGCCAGAGAAGCGAAAGCGGAGGCATATTGAATGGCTGCGACCATATCTGCTTGTCGCGCCAGCGCGGCGGCTAAGGCGCCATTAAAAGCGTCACCGGCCCCAGCGGCATCTTTTACCACGGCGCTCCACGCAGGAATATACAACGTGCGGGCGTGCTCACAGAGCAGAGAACCACGGGCGCCAAGGGTAATAATGACTTTTTTCACCCCGGATTGCAGAATAATATTTCCGGCTTTTTTCGCATCATTAATATCAGTAATGGTTACGCCGGATAAAAAAGAGGCTTCAGTTTCATTCGGCGTGATGATGTCAATATCAGATAATAAATGCGTCACCTGTTTCGTATAGGGGGCAGGATTCAGCATGATCATTTTATTTTCTTGTTTGCCCAGGTGAATAAATTCAGTCAACGCTTCAATGTTCGTTTCGAGCTGCATTAACATAACGTCAGACTCGGCGACATAACGGTGTTGCTCGTTAATCTCTTGCGTGGTGAGCATCATATTGGCGCCAGGGTAGATGGCGATAATATTATCGCCATCCACGGCGGAGACATAGATCAATGCGCTACCGGTGGGCGCTTTATCTGTTTGATACGCGCTGTATGAGGTGATGCCTGATTGAATAATATGATTCATAGCAAATGCGCTGAACTGATCTTTACCCACTTTAAAAATAAAATGTGCCGCAGCGCCGGCATTGTTTGCCGCTAAAGCCTGGTTGGCTCCTTTACCGCCAGGATAGAATCCAAATTGACTGGCCAGAATGGATTCTCCGCTTTGTGGAAACCACGGCACGGTTGCTGAAACATCAATATTGAAGGAGCCTAAAACACACACCTTGCCTGCTTTTTTTGTGTTTTCCCGGCGCAGTTTTGCATCCTGATGGATTGGCGTGGCGATAGTGCTGGAGATATCAATCTTATTTTCAGTGATAAGCTTACTCAGCGCGTCACGGTTTAAAATCCCTCCGCCATAGCAACGCTGAAGCATACCTGATTTCTGGAAATAGCGTAGATCGGAACGAATAGTCTCCTGGCTAACCTTATAAAGGTCTGAAAGTTTACTGACGCTAACACTATTATCCTTTATCAGTAAATTAATGATGGCATGACGTCTTTCTTCTTTAAACATATTGCCTCCGGGTAGTGAGTTGAATTGTATTTATGGCAATGTTGTCATGCGGTGAATTCAATCACAGATTATGCGGTCAACCGGAAGTAACCCCAAATGAATGTCAATAATCAGAAGCGCAGTCAATGTGTTAAATATTAATTGCTTACAGAAGGGGAAAATAGTTTTGTGAGTGTTGTCATATATTTTCTATGTAATATGGCGGGGTGAACGTAAAATAGTTGGGCTTGCACGATTCAGTGAGTATATGCAGCCGGACAGCGTTCGCTTATCAGTCGCTACCCTCGACGAAATAAGACGATATCGCTCTCCGGCCCTGGGGTTATATACGCTCGATTTTTGCCGGCAGCCCCTGACGTACTGCCGCACCGGAAACCCAGTCGAGCCAGGTATTGGTAATGGTTCTTGTCGGATCGGCAAAGCCCAGATCGTTAAGATTTATGCCTGCCCTGATTTGTGGATCATACGGCATAGGCACGCCGTCCAGAGAGTGCTGCGTTGCGCCCATCTCGCGGTGGCCATATCCGTGTTCGATGGCGATGACGCCTGGCATCACGCCATTTAACAAACTGATTTGCGCCACGACCTGACCGCCCGGCGTAATGATCCGTACCCGATCGCCATGTTGCAGTCCATAACGCTCGCCGTCTTGCGGATTCAGCGCCACCAGGTTTGCTGGCTTCACATGGTGTAAGCGCGGGATGACGGCTGTTGAGCTGGACATGGTATTTGATTTAAATGAAATCAGTTTCAGCGGCCATTGCCCAATGGGAAACTGGTCGTCAATCGCACGACCATCTGACAAACGCGCCGGATACCAGACCGGGCAACCGCTGAAACGCTCCCCGGTGATGGCGTGACGGTGGGCGGCGACATCTGCATTCCAGATCTGTAAGGGTTTTTTCCACGCGTTACCTAACCGTTGCTCCGTATAGCCGCTATCCTCGGGCGCAAACCGGCCGCCACGCGAGTAGATAAACGCCACGCGACCGACCTCATCAGCTTTAAGCGTGTGCTGAATTGCTGGCAGAATGCGGCTGACGCCGGTAAGCGAAATATCTTCCTGATTTGCCAGCGCGACCGGCGTCTTGCCCATAAAGGCGATATTAGCGGCTACGCGCAGATAGAAGTCTTCCGCCCGGTTCAGTGGAAAAGTATTGCCCTGCGGATCGGTTATCGCCCGGTCGCCGAAGCCGGGCAGATGGAGCCGTTTTGCTACCGCAATACAAAATGCTTCCATTGAGACAGGTTGCCCGTCCGCCGTTCGGTGAGTGGCGGGGGCGACAACCGGCCAGCGGGCGGTAGTGGCTTTACTGGCTACGCCGCCCCAGGGTGCCGTAAAGCCCCAGCTCTCAAAATTGTGCGTATCCGGCACAATGTAATCCGCCAGCGCCGTCGTTTCATTCATAAAGGCGTCAATCGCGATAAAGAGCGGCAGTCGGCGAGGGTCTTTTAGCTTTTCTTCCGCCACGGCGCGTAGACCGGGAACACCGTAAAACGGGTTGCTCATATTGGAAATCCAGGCTTTAAGCGGATAAGGATAGCCTTCGAGCGCGGAGGTCAACAGTTCGGTAAGCTGGCCTGCCACAAAGGGATACCACGGCGCTTTGGCTGGATAAGGGGATTGCCCGCCGGCAATTTTGTCGCGGTATTCTTCCGATGCTTCATAAGCGGTTTTGCTACGGGCAATACTTAACCCTGACGGTTTCACTTTTCCGGCAAAACTGTTCATGTTGTAGCGGGGGCCGTCGCTAACGCCGTTGAATTTGCCGCCGCCGACAAAGACGCCGCCGGACAAGCTGAGGTTGCCGATCAGCGCGTTAAGCATCATGACCGACCAGGCGTTATAAAACCCATTGCCGGCCATCATGCCGCCGTGACTGATGACCGCAGCTTTACGTCCGTGACTGGTAAAGGTTTCCGCCAGCGCGATAATTTGCGCTTCCGGCACGCCGCACTGTTCGCTGTATTGCGCCAACGAGAGCTTTTCTGCCGCCTCTTTCAAGCGTTGCAACCCGCTCTTCACCGTGACCCGCTGGCCGTCGGCGAGCGTAACGTACTGCGTCACGAAAAGCCGTGCCTGTCGGCAAGCGGATGCATCGACCAACTCGCCGTCGGTATTCAGTACGACAGGGGTCTCTTCGCCATCGGGCGTAAGATGGCGCAGCGTCAGGTGTTGTCCGGCAAGCGTCGGCAGTTCATCCGCAATGACCAGGTGCGTGGCGTTGGTCCAACTTTGCTCGCCGGCCTGCTGCATCGCCTGTACGCCGGGAATCGCCAGATAATCAGCATTATAACGTTGATTATCCATGATCCAGCGGATCATCCCCATTGCCAGCGCCGAATCGCTGCCGGGCATGACCGGTTGCCAGCGACCGCGAGGATCGGCGAGCACCGTTGATAAGGGGAGGGCGGGGGCGACCACGACGTATTGAAAATTCTCACGCAGCCGGGCGCTCGCCAACTGACGCGCCTGGCGTTTAAAGGGATTACCGGACTGTGCCGGGGAGGTGCCCATAAAGAGCGCAAACTCCACGTTTTCCCAGTCGGGTTTGACATGCGGGTTTTTATCCAGATCGCCCATCAGCGCCCCGGAGCCGGCCCGGTAAGCTAGTCCACAGTAGGCGCCATGCGCGCCGAAATTCTTGCTGCCGAAGCTATTTAGCGCAAAACGACGCAGAAACGCATCGCGGCCTTCGTCGCTGGTATTCGTGACCAGTAACTGATTGGTTTTGGGCCCGAAACTGGGATGCTTTGCGTCAATTGGCGTATCCGGCGCATGAATAGCGCGCAGTCCGTCCACATGACCTTCGCCAAACAGATCGCCGCCTTCCACGACTTCTTCAATAAGCTGCTCAAAGCTGATGCGCTGCCATTTCCCTTCGCCACGTTTACCCACGCGTTTCATTGGTTCAAGCAGTCGCAGCGGACTGTACAGGCTTTCCAGCAGCGTGGCGCCGCGCGCGCAGGCGGTTGAGCGGGCGTCAAGACCGCTTTCTCCCGCCAGTTGCTCCATGGCTTCGCTAAAAGGGACGGACGAGTCAATCGGGTGTTCCTGCGACAAGGGGTGATAGGGATTGCCGGCGATGCGTATCACTTTGCCATCGGCATTAACCCGGGCGCGGATACCGCACTGTGTCCAACAGCCGAAGCATTGCGTCATGGCGATGGTTTGTTGTGGATTTTGCTGCCAGTGCGTTTGCGCCTGCGCCTCCGGAATTAACGCATTGCCAAAGATGCGGTCGCGCGTTACCTTGCCGGATGTCCCGTTTAACAGGCCATCAATTGCGCGTTTCGCCACATCACGGTAGCTCAGACCAAAAGTGACCATCCCACCGACGGCGAGACCGACTTTTAGCCACTGACGACGGGTTAAATTAGCCATGTTGTAATCTCCTGGTGAGTCCGTTCAGCGTTTCACGAATAATAATCAGTAGCGCTATCCACAGGCCGAAGGTGCCGAGAATAGCCAGCCAGCCATCCGTTCCGCCTGGTAACGAGTAAGGGTTAAATTGCGCGTTGAACTTGGGGACGGTTTGTACCTGAATCAACAATGTCCAGCGCATCAGCCAACATAGCGCCAGCGCGCTCAGAACCAGCAGGACGCGTCTTAGTTGCGATAACGGATGACGTAGCGCCAGGCTACAGAACAGCAGCGTGAATACCCACAGCGCTAGCCAGCCGACAGCGTAATATTTGGCTGACAGGGCGACGGTAATCCACTGACGGATTGCCGTGCCGGAAAGCGTATCGCCGCTGACCCACATGGCCACCACCAGACCCAGCGCCGCCAGCGTCCAGAGTTGTCCCCACAGTATTTTTGGCAGCCTTACCGAGTCGCGTCGGGCGGCGACAATCATCAGCGCGAAGAACGCCTGTAAGGCGCTAAGAAACATCGCCACGGGGAAGGCATAGCTAAACCAGATTGGGCGCGCCAGCACAACGGAGACTTCGCGGCCGGTATAAATCAACAGGCCCACCGCGCAAAGCGCGCTGGCTAACGCCAACCATTTAGTGACGTTGTAACTTTTATTGAATAATCGTTTTATCTGCTGCGCCAGGAACCACAGAGCGAGAAATCCGGTAAACAGCGGCAGGAACAACGCTCCCCAGGGCATCCACGACCAGGGCGTCGGCCAGGCATAGAAATGCCAGACGCGGGCGGTCTGGTGCAGATCCGCCGTCAGCGCCAGCGGTGCGGTAATCGCACAGGTAATGGCAATCAGTAATGCCCGATTTTCTTCTGTTGCGGCGTCTTTTTTCCGCCAGTGAAGATAACAGGCAAACAGTGCGGCGCAGGCGGCAATGCCAATAAAAAAGAAATATTGTACCGCCCACGGCAGCCAGCTAATGTCCTGCGGGTGAGCCAGCACTTCTTCAATGATGAGTGAATGCGTCATTCAGACCTCCTGCCAAAGCGCGGGCTGCGCACGGCCCATTAATGGGGTGACAAAGGCGTCGTCCAGACCCAGGTAGAAAACATGGGGCGACGTGCCGTTTTCCGGCTTTAATACCTTGATAGCGTCGCGATGTTGATGAAGCATGGTGGAGATGCGGCTATGGGGATCTTTGATATCGCCAATAATACGCGCGCCGCCGACGCAGGACTCTACGCAAGCGGGTAACAGTCCGGCTTCCAGACGATGGACGCAAAACGTGCATTTATCGGCAGTTTGCGTTTCATGATTGATAAATCGGGCGTCGTAAGGACACGCCTGGACGCAATAGGCGCAGCCGACGCAGCGTTTGTTATCCACCACCACAATGCCATCTTCCCGCTGAAAGGTGGCTTGTACCGGGCAGACCGGCACGCAGGGGGGGTTATCGCAATGGTTGCACAGACGCGGCAATAGCACATTCGTGACTTCCTGACTACCTTCACGCTGGACCTGGTATTGGTTCACGGTCGTACGAAACGCGCCCTGCGGCGTTTGGTTTTCAATAGTGCAACTTACGGTACAGGACTGACAGCCGATACAACGCCGCAGGTCGATAAGCATGGCGTAACGGTGTCGGGGAGAGCCTTCATGCCGCTCCGGCGAAAAAGGAAATTTCGCTTCAGCCAGCGGAACCAGCGAGGCGCCAGCGGTCAGGACGCCGAGCTGCTGGAGAAATTGCCGTTTACTGCTGTCCATATTGACTCCCGTCCACATTGCCAACAATGAAACATTTGTCACGATGTTGGTTCATGTGTAATGAATAAAAAATGTTGATGATTTACAGTGTAAAAATCGAGACGGGGTGCACTCTATTGTGGTTAACCACATACCCGGCTTGTTGTTGATCTAAAACAACATAATTGACAGGGATATTGGGGTGAGAGGTAAAACCGTAAGGCGCCTGGCGGTGTTGGCGGCAGTAGGGCTACTTTGTCATGGCGCGTGGGCAGGGACGTGGAATATCGGTATTCTGGCCATGCGCGGCGAGGCGTCTACGCGCAGCCACTGGCAACCGTTGGCAAAGACATTAAGCCAACAGCTTCCAGGCGAAACCTTTCACATCCAGCCGCTGGATCTGCATCAAATGCAGGAGGCCGTTAACCAGGGAACCGTGCAGTTTGTGATAACCAACCCGGCGCAATTTGTCCAACTGAACAGCCATGCGCCGCTGCGCTGGTTAGCTTCCCTGCGCTCCACGCGCGATGGGAAAGCGGTGAGTAATGTTATTGGCAGCGTGATTTTGACCCGGCGCGATAGCGGCATCACCACGGCGCATGATCTCATCGGTAAGACAGTCGGCGCGATTGATGCTCAGGCATTTGGCGGCTATTTATTAGGCTATAAAGCGCTCAGCGACGCGGGCTTACGCCCGGAGCGCGATTTTCATCTTCGTTTTACCGGATTTCCTGGCGATGCCTTAATCTATATGCTGCGCGAAAAAGCGGTGCAGGCGGCAATTGTGCCAGTGTGTCTGTTAGAAAATATGGATCAGGAAGGATTGATTAATAAAAAGGACTTTATCGCGCTGCTTTCCCGACCGACGCCCCTGCCTTGCTTAACCAGTACGCCGTTATATCCTGACTGGTCGTTCGCGGCGCTACCTGCGGTAAGCGATGCGCTGGCGGATCGCGTAACGCGAGCGCTATTCAACGCGCCCGCCGCCGCGTCATTTCACTGGGGCGCGCCAGCGTCGACCAGTCAGGTGGAAGCGTTGCTGCGTGATGTTCGTCAGCACCCTCAGCAGCGTCGACTGTGGCTGGATGTCAAAAGTTGGTTAATCCAGCACCAGCTAATGGTCGGCGGCGTGATTCTGGCGTTCCTGTTGCTCGCGCTCAATTATATTTGGGTCATGCTGCTGGTGCGTCGACGTGGAAAGCAACTGGAACGTAATAGCGTAGTCCTTCATCAGCATGAGCGGGCGCTGGAAACCGCCCGGCAAATGAGCGTGTTGGGTGAAATGACCTCCGGGTTTGCCCATGAGCTTAATCAGCCGCTTTCCGCGATTCGACATTATGCCCAGGGGTGCCTGATTCGACTGCGCGCTGCAGATGAACAGCATCCCTTGCTGCCGGCGCTGGAGCAGATTGACCAGCAGGCGCAACGCGGTGCGGATACTCTGCGTAACCTGCGTCACTGGGTCAGCCAGGCGCAGGGCAACCCGGTGCTAACCGAAGCGTGGAAGGCCATAGCCATTCGCGAGGCGATTGATCATGTCTGGCAATTGTTGCGTATGGCGCAACAGTTTCCGACAGTGACTCTGCATACCGAGGTTAGCGCTGCGCTGCGCGTAACGCTGCCGTCAGTGCTGCTGGAACAGGTGCTGGCGAATATCATTCTTAATGCGGCTCAGGCGGGCGCCACCCATTTATGGGTCGTTGCTGAACGCACTGAAAACGGCATCAGTATCGCTTTACAGGATAACGCCGGGGGAATCGATGAGGCGCTATTACGTCAGGCGTTTCAGCCGTTTATGACCACCCGTAAAGAGGGGATGGGCTTAGGGCTGGCGATTTGCCAGCGGCTGGTGCGGTATGGGCGGGGCGATATCAGCATCAGGAACCAGACCGCGCCGGACGGTCTGTCGGGAACGGTGGTCACGATACATTTCTTACATGAACATGGGGGCAGGGATGGCGACAATTCATCTACTGGATGATGATACGGCGGTCACTAACGCGTGCGCGTTTTTACTGGAAAGTCTGGGATATGACGTAAAATGCTGGACGCAGGGGGCGGATTTTTTGGCGCAGGCCAGTCTGTATCAGGCCGGGGTCGTATTACTGGATATGCGAATGCCGGTACTGGATGGGCAGGGCGTTCATGATGCGTTGCGCCAGTGCGGAAGTACCCTGGCGGTTGTTTTTCTTACCGGGCATGGCGATGTACCGATGGCCGTGGAGCAGATGAAACGCGGCGCCGTCGATTTTCTGCAAAAACCGGTATCGGTAAAACCGCTACAGGCGGCGCTGGAGCGTGCGCTGACGGTTTCATCGGCAGCGGTGGCGCGCCGTGAGATTATACTGTGTTACCAGCAGTTGACGCCGAAAGAGCGTGAGCTGGCCAGCCTGGTGGCAAAAGGGTTTATGAACCGTGAAATTGCGGAAGCGATGAATATCGCGGTGCGTACCGTAGAGGTGCACCGCGCCAGAGTCATGGAAAAAATGCAGGCCGGTAGCCTGGCGGAACTGATTAGGCGTTTCGAAAAAATGGCCTCGCCAGAGACCAGAATACGAACAACGTATGAGCCATGAATAATAAACTGCGTTATTTCTTTGATTTGCATCAAATTTTGTTTAATTGAGAAGACTGTTATATTCTGTTGGTTTGAGCTGGCGACGAGTAAAACGTATGACAAAACCGACAAAAGATGACGAACTGTACCGCGAGATGTGCCGGGTGGTGGGCAAGGTCGTGCTGGAAATGCGCGATCTGGGGCAGGAGCCTAAATATATTGTTATTGCGGGCGTGTTAAGAACCGCGCTGGCGAATCAACGCATCCAACGTAGCGCGTTAGAAAAACAGGCGATGGAAACCGTGATTAACGCTCTGGCGCGGTCATAGCCGCTATCAGGGTGGAAACAGTCTGTTGGCAATAACGAAATGACAGTGGGCATCGTCTTTGAATCGTCGCGATTGTCACCATGGCGGGCTGGTTACCCGCCGTTAGCGATGCGCAGGGTTATCAGGTGATGGCTAAGCGCAGCCCTAATGTATCAGGGTACGGCTCAAAATAATTCTGGCTGCGTAGATAGTCATCCGGATGTTCCGCCAGATAGTGCTTCAGCAGCGTTAACGGTGCCAGGATAGGTAGTCGGCCCGCCCGGTAGCCGAGAATCACCTCGCGTAATTCCGCGCGTTGCCTGCTGTTCAACGCGCGGTGAAAATAGCCCTGGATATGCATCAGCACATTGGTGTGATTTTTACGTGAAGCGGGGTGGCGCAGGATAGCCATCAGTTTTTCTCTGTATCGGACAAAGAAGGCATCCAGATCGTCCCACTCATGCAGACGCGCGACGAAAGGGCCAATTTCGCGGTAGCCGGCCTGGTGGTGGGCGAGAAGCTGAAGTTTGTATCGGCTATGAAACGCGAGCAAACTGTGACGACTCAAGCCCTGCGCGCGTAGCGCATTTAATTCATGTAGCGCGAAGATACGTGCGATGAAATTCTCGCGTAGTACCGGATCGTGCAGGCGACCATCTTCCTCTATCGGCAGCCAGGGATATTTGTCCATCATCGCGGCGGTAAACAGCCCCGTGCCAGCTTTGCGGCCCCTGTTACCCTTTTCATCATACAGGCGAACGCGCTCCATTCCGCAACTGGGCGATTTTGCACACACAATAAACCCCGCCAGTTCGCCTATTGTTGGCAGAAACCGATCGGCAAAGGCATTCATTCGCTCGGTGACGTCATCGTGCGGGGCATGGCTATAGCGCATCCGAATGTCGCCACAGGTCGTCTGGATAAGACGCAGCGCAGGGCGAGGCACGGGCAGGCCGATCGCCACCTCCGGACAGATCGGTTTGTAGGCCACCCACGGCGCCAGAGAGTTCATGACAAAATCCATACGCTTATGTCCGCCATCAAAGCGTACCGCGGCGCCAGTCAGACATCCGCTAATGCCGACTACGGGTTTGTTATTCATGATTCCCCCTTATTGAAAGTACGACGACTGACGCCAATGGCGCAAAATGTTATCTCACGCTGATTTAAAACTTACACAACTTTGTTTTTTTGTCTAAGTTTTCGCGGAGATTTTTTTGATGTACTTAAATATCAATAAGATAGAGTGAGGGGAAGAAATCTATTTCAGCGCTTATAGTGTGATAACCTCCAGCGAAGCGACCACGTTGCGCCACTGGGCAAGCTGTTTTTTCTGCCCGGCAGTGAGCTTGCCGGTGGTCACCAGGAACCATTTTCTCTGGGCGAACAGCTCGGGCGCCAGAACGGCTGGTGGAGAGGGAAGCACATTGAGCCGCAGCTCTTGTCCGGTACGAGTCAACGCTTCCAGCCAGATTTCACAGTGATCCGAGAGATGCCATCCGCTAATAAAAGCATTGTTGCCAGGCGCTTTTCTGTCGCCTTCAAGGCAAAAAGAGGTGTAGGCAATAATGATGCCATCCAGTATTTCGCGCAGCGTCATCACGGCGGGAAGATGCGCGGACACTTTGCTGCGCAACGGACGCAATAAATGGGTCACCAGTTCTGCGCGGGGATATTCCCGGCCACAGTCATAAATCAACTGCCGCAGCGCGTCAATTCGCCCTTCGTGGAGATGTTGAAGCATCGTCTCCTGAATCGTTATCCAGTTATCGCCCAGGCGAATGACCGGACGCGACAGTAAGGGTTTGACCTGGCTTATCGGTACGCCTTTTCTCACCCAGTCGAGGATGCTAAGCGCTTGTCGAATATCGTCATCGCTGTATAAGCGATGCCCGCCATCAGTACGCTGCGGTTTCAATAAACCATAGCGTCGCTGCCATGCCCTTAGCGTGGCGGCATTGATACCGCATAGTCTGGCAAATTCGCCGATAGAATACGACATGGTAAAGCCCGTTAAATAAGGGGATTCTACTATATCATGATTAAATGAAGACTAAGGTAGTGATAAATGGTGCGGCATACCAGGGCATCCGTATGGATTTTGTCGATGATGAGCAATACTGCGTGGCGTAAGGCTCATCAAAATATGACCAATGCTTAATACCATCGGATGCCCCTGGTTAATACTCTATTAACCTCATTCTTCGGGCGCAGTTAAGTAACTCTGTCACTTTATGAACCTGTAGCTTTCTCATCATATTCATCCGATGTGTTTCGACGGTTTTTATACTGATATGTAGCTTTTCGCTGATCCCATGATTGGTATACCCCTCGTCAATAAGTTTAAGAACCTGACGCTCGCGCAAAGTAAGCAGTTGATGATTGGTCGTGTCAGCCTTTAATTCAGCCAGGATAGCTTCCCGATTCAACGTCGGGTCAATGTAACGCTTGTTTACTGCGACTGTTTGCAATGCCGCTAACAGAACTTGCTGACTACTGCTTTTTAAAACATAGCCATTAGCACCTGCGGCTAAAGTTTTAATGGTCATATACTCTTGTTGGTATGCTGTGTAAACCAGAATATTCATTGCTGGCCAACGCTGATGTAATTGAGGAATGATATCCAGGCCATTGATGCCAGGTAAGCTAAGATCAAGGATAAGTATGTCAGGCTCGTATGCGCAACAGGCATTATAAACCTCAAGACCATTTTTAACATGCTCTACAATTTTAAAATGAGGCCAGGGTAATAAGGCATTCATAATGCCGTTAATGATGATTTCATGATCGTCTACTAATAAGATCTTATATTCTTTCATTTTGCTGCCCTCGCGAAAATTAAGATAATATTAAGTAATGGTGTAGTTTTTGAAGATCATACGTATTTTCTGGCGTAAGTCGGTTAGTTCCTCCAGCGCGATGATTTTCCCCATTTTTACGCGATTCTCAATGTCTATGACATAGCATACCAATTCAGTCTGCCCTATTTGACCTAAACAGCCTTTTAATGTGTGAATTAACTGATCGATTTTTTGTCCAGCCGATACGGCATTTTCAATATCAGCCAGCAAGAGGTCCAGTGATTGGAAAATCTTGCTATTAATGACCATATCATCTGTCGCCAGTAGCGCTGAGCAGCGACTTGGATCCTGCTCCTGTAGCTCTATATTTCGTAAAAGTTGGTATTCTGCGGCAATACTGATATAGCGAGCTAAGGTAGCCAACGTCACTGGTTTGGTAATGTAATGATGAATCCCATTTTTTTTACAACGATGAATATCTTCTGTCGCTACGCTAGCGGATAGCGCCACAAACATGCAGTCAGGATCTAAATTATTCGGCTCATCGTGCCATAATTGTACACATTCAATACCATCTATTTCTGGCATTCTAATGTCAAGCAGTACTAAATCGAATCGTTGCTGTTGTGATAAAGTCAGAGCCTCGTTACTACTGGCGGCAATAGTGACGTGTTGGCCCAGGCTGACAAGCATTTTGCCGATGATATCCCGATTAATATCGGCATCATCAACCAAAAGAATCTGCAACTGCCAGGGTGGTAACAAATTATTTATTACTGGTATATTTGGTGTACACAATATTAACTGTTGCGCCAGGTCGTAGAGTTTTCCGGGGAAATACAAAAGCTCTGCGTTGAGAAGCGCATTTTGCTGGTGGGGTGGTTCACCGCGTATTCCCCAGCAAGCCAGTTGCCGATGCAGGCAGAACGGCGCTGACAGCGTCCCTTTAATTGGTTGAGGCGGCTGGTATTCTTGTAAGGGTAATACTAGCGAGACACAGGTTCCAACCCCGGGGACACTTTTTAGTGTCAGATTACCGCCCATCATTTTAGCCAGGCTTGACGCAATAGTCAGTCCAATTCCTGTACCTTGCGAATTTGTGTCTGCTTGATAAAAAGCAGTAAAGATTTGAGACTGCTGCTGTATTTCAATCCCTTTACCGCTATCGCTAACCAGAAATATTAATTGTTCCTCATGACGCTTGACCGTCAGACGTATCCCTCCGGTTTCGGTAAATTTTACCGCGTTCCCGAGTAAATTAACCAAAATTTGCCGTAAACGGATACTGTCGGTATGAAAATAGAGAGGGACATGTTGACCGACAAAAGTACGTAATGACAACTTCTTACTTTGCGCCGGCCCCTGGATGGTTTGCATTGTCTGGTCCAGTAACGGCAGTAACGCTGTTTCTTCCATATGTAATGTGAAATGACCAGACTCGATGCGTGAAAAATCCAGCAGATTATTAATAATAGCTAACAAAGACAGTGTACAATTCCTGGCGGTATCAGCTAATCCTTGCTGCTCTATGTTTAAAGGGGTGGTTTGTAATAATTCAATCGCACCGAGTACGCCATTCATCGGAGTACGTAACTCATGACTTATTACCGTAAGATGAATGCTTTTACGTTTGTTAGCTTGCTCAGCGCGTTTTTTTGCTTCATTTAGCGCCTGGGTGCGCTCTGCGACTTTGTTTTCCAGATTGTCGTATTGGACTTGTAGAGTATCAAGCAGTTGGTTAAAAGCACCGGCAATACTATCTAATTCATCCAGTCGTTGTGCTGGTAAACGTGTGCTCAGCGGTGCAGTTGCGGCTTTATTAATGACATCGACAAAACGCCATAACGGTTTGGCCAGTGAGCGATGTAGTAACCAGCAAAAAGCCGACGTCATCAACACCAATGCTGTTAATGTAAAGGGGATTTGTTGAAGGATAATTTTTAAGATGCGATTATGTAGATTACCGTATGGGTACAGCGTAACCAGACTCCATCCGGGGCCATGCAAGGTTGTGCGTAATATCAGAAATCCGGGAATTTGCTGCCATCCATCATGCAGCGTTACATTTTCTAACTGTGTACGTATTTTTTGCGGGATGTATGAAAACGGCAATAAGTGGTTGTTTTGATCCAGCCATACTCGAATACTATCATCTAATGGTAGGTGGCTCTTAGTAATGAGATCGGGAAGTTTAACCGTCACCCCAAAAAATACGCCTTGCTGATCGGCAACCGCAACGGAAGCGTGCCATCCTTTGCCGTTTATGTATTCTGGTTCACTCCAGTAAAACCCGGCATGGGTTGGGTATAAAGGAAAGCTTTTTCGCGTTAAAGGCTGTAGAGTTGAATAATCTGAAGGGTTATCAGTAGATAATAACGAAATCTCATTTTTATGGTTAAGAATAAAACTATCGCGACGAAAGCTTTTTTCATCGATATCAGAGGACTGCAGAAAGAGACGGTGCTTCTCTCCGTTTAGCGTCGGCGTGCAATTTGAAGGACCGACAGAAAGATGCCGGCTCACCTCAGGGAAAATATCGTTATGATGAATCTCAGACGCTAATGAGCATTGATACATTAAATTTTTAGCGTCACGTTCAGCCTCTTCAAACTGTTGATTGCTTAGTACAATATTCATCTCGGATAGAACGGATAAGTCCTCTATTATATGCTGCCGTTTCTGAACCATTGATATATAAGCTGCGGTAAGCACAGATAGCAGCCAAATAATTATTGTTGTTAATAAAAATAAAAAAGTTAGCCTGATTACTAAAGATGTTTGCAGCGTATTCTTGAGATTGAGCAAATTCATAATGCTTTCCTCCAGTTGCCTGTTGCAAAATCTTTGGCACTTGATCACTATCGCAGTACATATAGTTTCATCAGAAGATTAATCGATGGTGTTATCATTAGGAAGATAAATTTCTTCATATATAACCCAGTCGATGACTACAATTACTTTTTAATAAGGTGGCGATGTAAAAACATCGTAACAGTTTATTTAATAAATAATTTTTCAAATTGTAATTTTTTATGTCAATGCTGAAAGTGTAATTGTGAATTTATCGGAAAATCCGAATGATAGAATCGCCTGTGACAAGGTATATGTAGACAGCATCCTGATATTGTACAAGAAGAGTATAGTCGAAATAAATGTGAATCAGGCTTTTTACGGATGTGGTTGTGAGCGAATTTGATAGAAACTCCCATTTATGTCTGAGGAGGGATTCATGCTGGCAGTTTTAAAAGGCATTCCATTAATTCAGGATATCAAGGCCGAAGGTAATAGCCGATCCTGGATAATGACTATTGATGGGCATCCTGCCAGAGGAGAAATTTTCTCAGAAGCATTTTCTATTTCTTTGTTCTTAAATGACCTGGAAAGCTTACCTAAGCCTTGTCTTGCCTATGTGACACTACTGCTTGCAGCACACCCGGACGTCCATGATTATGCTATACAGCTCACAGCGGATGGGGGATGGTTAAACGGTTATTATACCACAAGTAGTAGCTCTGAGCTTATTGCTATTGAGATAGAAAAACACCTGGCTTTAACTTGCATTTTAAAAAATGTAATACGCAATCACCATAAACTTTATTCGGGTGGGGTATAAAATGGTAGTAAATAAACGTTTAATCTTAATTTTACTATTTATACTCAATACAGCAAAGAGTGATGAGTTATCATGGAAAGGTAATGACTTCACCCTTTATGCCAGACAAATGCCATTAGCAGAGGTTTTACATCTGCTCTCAGAGAACTATGATACGGCTATTACTATTAGCCCATTGATAACAGCTACATTTAGTGGGAAAATTCCGCCTGGACCACCGGTCGATATTTTGAATAACCTGGCAGCACAATATGATTTGCTTACCTGGTTTGATGGCAGCATGTTATATGTATATCCTGCATCGTTATTAAAACATCAGGTTATCACTTTCAATATTTTATCTACTGGACGGTTCATTCATTACTTACGCAGCCAGAATATCCTTTCATCACCGGGATGCGAGGTTAAAGAAATTACCGGTACCAGAGCTGTGGAGGTGAGCGGTGTTCCCAGCTGTCTGACTCGTATTAGTCAATTAGCTTCAGTGCTGGATAATGCGTTAATCAAACGAAAAGACAGTGCGGTGAGTGTAAGTATATACACGCTTAAGTATGCCACTGCGATGGATACCCAATACCAATATCGCGATCAGTCCGTCGTGGTTCCAGGGGTCGTGAGTGTATTGCGTGAGATGAGTAAAACCAGCGTACCGGCGTCATCGACGACCAATGGTTCACCCGCTACACAGGCATTGCCCATGTTTGCTGCCGACCCACGCCAGAATGCAGTGATCGTTCGTGATTATGCGGCCAATATGGCCGGGTATCGGAAACTCATCACAGAATTAGATCAACGCCAGCAGATGATAGAGATTTCGGTGAAAATTATCGATGTTAATGCTGGAGATATTAACCAGTTAGGCATCGACTGGGGAACGGCAGTGTCGCTGGGTGGCAAGAAAATTGCGTTCAATACAGGTTTGAATGACGGTGGCGCTAGCGGTTTTTCAACGGTAATCAGTGATACCTCAAACTTTATGGTGCGTTTGAATGCCCTGGAAAAAAGCTCTCAGGCTTATGTACTTTCCCAGCCATCTGTGGTGACTTTAAATAATATCCAGGCTGTGCTGGATAAAAATATTACTTTCTATACCAAACTGCAGGGAGAAAAAGTGGCTAAACTTGAATCCATCACTACGGGTTCTTTGTTGCGCGTTACACCTCGCTTGTTAAATGACAATGGCACGCAAAAAATAATGCTTAATCTTAATATTCAGGATGGACAACAAAGTGATACGCAAAGCGAAACAGATCCGCTACCCGAAGTGCAAAATTCTGAAATTGCTTCGCAAGCCACATTATTAGCCGGACAGAGTCTATTGCTGGGAGGATTTAAACAAGGTAAACAAATCCACTCGCAAAACAAAATCCCTTTATTGGGCGATATTCCTGTCGTAGGCCATTTGTTTCGCAATGATACGACTCAAGTACATAGTGTAATCAGGCTGTTTTTGATTAAAGCCTCAGTAGTAAATAATGGCATATCTCATGGTTAATCCAAAGAACTCCTGGAAAATACGTTTTTTAGGTCACGTTTTACAAGGCCGGGAAGTATGGCTGAATGAAGGTAACCTGTCACTGGGGGAGAAAGGATGCGATATTTGTATTCCGCTTACTATAAATGAAAAAATCATTCTGAGAGAACAGGCAGATAGTTTATTTGTTGATGCCGGGAAAGCCAGAGTTAGAGTTAATGGCCGCAGATTTAATCCAAATAAGCCGCTACCATCCAGTGGGGTTTTGCAGGTTGCGGGAGTGGCTATCGCGTTTGGTAAACAGGATTGTGAACTTGCTGATTATCAAATACCCGTTTCCAGATCAGGCTACTGGTGGTTGGCTGGTGTATTCTTGATTTTCATCGGTGGAATGGGTGTCCTGTTAAGTATTGGCGGTCAGCCTGAAACGGTAAATGATTTACCTTTGCGGGTTAAGTTTTTATTAGACAAAAGCAATATTCATTATGTGCGGGCGCAATGGAAAGAAGATGGAAGCCTGCAGTTGTCCGGTTATTGCTCGTCAAGCGAACAGATGCAAAAGGTGAGAGCGACTCTCGAATCATGGGGGGTCATGTATCGGGATGGTGTAATCTGTGATGACTTATTGATACGAGAAGTGCAGGATGTTTTGATAAAAATGGGTTACCCGCATGCTGAAGTATCCAGCGAAGGGCCGGGAAGCGTGTTAATTCATGATGACATACAAATGGATCAGCAATGGCGTAAGGTTCAACCATTACTTGCAGATATTCCCGGGTTATTGCACTGGCAGATTAGTCATTCTCATCAGTCTCAGGGGGATGATATTATTTCTGCGATAATAGAGAACGGTTTAGTGGGCCTTGTCAATGTTACGCCAATGCGGCGCTCTTTTGTTATCAGTGGTGTACTGGATGAATCTCATCAACGCATTTTGCAAGAAACGTTAGCAGCATTAAAGAAAAAGGACCCCGCTCTTTCTTTAATTTATCAGGATATTGCGCCTTCTCATGATGAAAGCAAGTATCTGCCTGCGCCAGTGGCTGGCTTTGTACAGAGTCGCCATGGTAATTACTTATTACTGACGAATAAAGAGCGTTTACGTGTAGGGGCATTGTTACCCAATGGGGGAGAAATTGTCCATCTGAGTGCCGATGTGGTAACGATTAAACATTATGATACTTTGATTAACTATCCATTAGATTTTAAGTGAGTGGAAAATGACAACTCTGACCCGGTTAGAAGATTTGCTGCTTCATTCGCGTGAAGAGGCCAAAGGCATAATTTTACAATTAAGGGCTGCCCGGAAACAGTTAGAAGAGAACAACGGTAGGTTACAGGATCCGCAGCAATATCAGCAAAACACCTTATTGCTTGAAGCGATCGAGCAGGCCGAAAATATCATCAACATTATTTATTATCGTTACCATAACAGCGCACTTGTAGTGAGTGAGCAAGAGTAAAGTAAAAATATCTTAGAGCTTATCCCACCAGGCGTTATTGGCGCAGCCAGCCTGGACACGGACAGCGCGCAAAAACCGGAGCGTACACGTAGTACGTGAGGTTTGACTCGCTACGCTCGCCCTTCGGGCCGCCGCAAGCGGCGTTCAAAACGCTAACGCGTTTTGGCGAGCACTGCCCAGGACCAAAATGGCAAGTAAAATAGCCCTAATGGGATAGGCTCTTAGTTAGCACGTTAATTATCTATCGTGTATATGGAGGGGAATGATGATAAAGAAAAAGGCTGCGTTTAGTGAATATCGTGATTTAGAGCAAAGTTACATGCAGCTAAATCACTGTCTTAAAAAATTTCACCAAATCCGGGCTAAGGTGAGTCAACAGCTTGCTGAAAGGGCAGAGAGCCCCAAAAAGAGCAGAGAGACAGAGAGTATTCTTCATAACCTATTTCCACAAGGCGTTGCCGGGGTTAACCAGGAGGCCGAGAAGGATTTAAAGAAAATAGTAAGTTTGTTTAAACAACTTGAAGTACGACTGAAACAACTTAATGCTCAAGCCCCGGTGGAGATACCGTCAGGAAAAACAAAAAGGTAAAGCATAATGTCTTCAGGAAACATCTTATGGGGAAATCAAAACCCTATTGTGTTTAAAAATAGCTTCGGCGTCAGTAACACTGATACCGGGGGGCAGGATGACTTATCCCAGCAAAATCCGTTTGCCGAAGGGTATGGTGTTTTGCTTATTCTCCTTATGGTTATTCAGGCTATCGCAAACGATAAATTTATTGAAGTCCAGCAGAACGCTGAACGTGCCAGAAATACCCAGGAAAAGTCAAATGAGATGGATGAGGTGATTGCTAAAGCAGCCAAGGGAGATGCTAAAACCAAAGAGGAGGTGCCTGAGGACGTAATTATATACATGCGTGAACACGGTATTCTCATCGATGGTCTGACCATTGATGAATATATGGCTAAATATGGCGATCATGGGAAGCTGGATAAAGGTGGCCTACAGGCGATCAAAGCGGCTTTGGATAATGACGCCAACCGGAATACCGATCTTATGAGTCAGGGGCAGATAATAATTCAAAAAATGTCTCAGGAGCTTAACGCTGTCCTTACCCAACTGACGGGGCTTATCAGCAAGTGGGGGGAAATTTCCAGTATGATAGCGCAGAAAACGTACTCATGAAAAAAGACCCGACCCTACAACAGGCTCATGACACGATGCGATTTTTCCGGCGTGGCGGCTCGCTGCGTATGTTGTTGGATGACGATGTTACACAGCCGCTTAATACTCTGTATCGCTATGCCATGCAGCTTATGGAGGTAAAAGAGTTCGCCGGCGCAGCGCGACTTTTTCAATTGCTGACGATATATGATGCCTGGTCATTTGACTACTGGTTTCGGTTAGGGGAATGCTGCCAGGCTCAAAAACATTGGGGGGAAGCGATATACGCTTATGGACGCGCGGCACAAATTAAGATTGATGCGCCGCAGGCGCCATGGGCCGCAGCGGAATGCTACCTCGCGTGTGATAACGTTTGTTATGCAATAAAAGCGTTAAAGGCCGTGGTGCGTATTTGCGGCGAGGTCAGTGAACATCAAATCCTCCGATTGCGTGCAGAAAAGATGTTACAGCAACTTTCTGACAGGAGCTAAAAATGAATCGAATTCACAGTAATAGCGATAGCGCCGCAGGAGTAACCGCCTTAACACATCATCACTTAAGCAATGTCAGTTGCGTTTCCTCGGGTTCGCTGGGAAAGCGCCAGCATCGTGTGAATTCTACTTTTGGCGATGGCAACGCCACGTCTCTGCTATCAGGGAAAATTAGTCTTCAGGAGGCAAGCAATGCGTTGAAGCAACTGCTTGATGCCGTACCCGGAAATCATAAGCGTCCATCATTGCCTGACTTTTTGCATATCAATCCCACTGTTTTATCAATGATGATGACGACATTAATACTCAACGTCTTTGGTAATAACGCTCAATCGTTATGCCAACAGCTTGAGCGGGCAACTGAGGTGCAAAATGCATTACGTAATAAGCAGGTAAAGGAGTATCAGGAGCAGATCCAGAAAGCGATAGAGCAGGAGGATAAAGCGCGTAAAGCGGGCATTTTTGGCGCTATTTTTGACTGGATTACCGGCATATTTGAAACCGTGATTGGCGCCTTAAAAGTTGTGGAGGGTTTTCTGTCCGGTAATCCCGCAGAAATGGCTAGCGGCGTAGCTTATATGGCCGCAGGTTGTGCAGGAATGGTTAAAGCCGGAGCCGAAACGGCAATGATGTGCGGTGCTGACCACGATACCTGTCAGGCGATTATTGACGTGGCAAGTAAAATTCAAGTTGGTTGTGAAGTCGTCGCGATGGCACTGGATGTTTTCCAGATTGGTCGTGCTTTTATGGCGACGAGAGGCTTATCTAGCGCAGCTGCAAAAGTTCTTGACTCCGGCTTAGGCGAAGAAATGGTTGAGCGTATGGTAGGTGCAGGGGAAGGAGAAATAGAGGAGTTGGCTGAAAAGTTTGGCGAAGAGGTGAGCGAAAATTTTTCCAAACAATTTGAGGCGATTGAACGTGAAATGGTTTCGCCGGGCGAGATGGAAGAGGAGTCTGCTGAGTTTTCTCGTAAGGTAGAAAATAATATGACGCGAAGCGCGGGAAAAAGTTTTACGAAAGAGGGGGTGAAAGCCATGGCAAAAGAAGCGGCAAAAGAAGCCCTGGAAAAATGTGCGCAGGAAGGGGGAAAGTTTCTGTTAAAAAATTTTCGTAATAAAGTTCTCTGGAATATGTTCAAAAAAATCCTGTATGCCTTACTGAGTGATTGTTCATTTAAAGGCTTACAGGCTATCAGATGTGCAACCGAGGGCGCCAATCAGATGAATACTGGCATGGTTAACACAGAAAAAGCGAAGCTCGAAAAGAAAATAGAGCAATTAATAACTCAGCAACGGTTTCTGGATTTCATAATGCAACAAACGGAAGACCAAAAAAAGATAGAACAAAAACGCTTAGAGGAGCTTTATAAGAGTAGCGGTGCCGCGCTTAGAGATGTATTAGATACCATTGATCACTATAGTAGCGTTCAGGCGAGAATAGCTGGCTGTCGCGCTTAATCTGAGGATAAAAATATGGAAGCGAGTAACGTAGCACTGGTATTACCAGCGCCTTCCTGGTTAACGCCTTCTTCCAGTCAAGCTCCCTCCGGGGAGGGAATGGGTACTGAATCAATGCTTCTGTTATTTGATGATATCTGGATGAAGCTAATGGAGCTTGCCAAAAAGCTGCGCAATATCATGCGCGACTATAACGTAGTAAAACAACAGCTGGCCTGGGGGCTACAGGTCAATGTTTTACAGACGCAAATGAAAACAATTGATGAAGCGTTTAGAGCATCAATGATTACTGCGGGTGGCGCAATATTGTCGGGCGTGCTGACGATAGGATTAGGGGCCGTAGGCGGGGAGACCGGTCTTATAGCGGGTCAAGCCGTAGGCCATACTGCTGGAGGCGTCATGGGCCTGGGGGCCGGTGTAGCACAACGTCAAAGTGATCAAGATAAAGCGATTGCCGACCTGCAACAAAATGGGTCCCAATCCTATAATAAATCCCTGACGGAAATTATGGAGAAAGCAGCTGAAATTATGCAGCAAATCATGGGCGTGGGGTCGTCACTGGTCGCGGTTCTTGCTGAAATACTCCGGGCATTAACGAGGTAAATATGGTGCAAGAAATAGAGCAATGGTTGCGTCGGCATCAGGTGTTTACTGAGCCTGCATATTTAGGGGAGACCGCCATATTACTTGGGCAGCAGTTTATATTATCGCCTTACCTGGTGATCTATCGTATTGAGGCAAAAGAAATGATTATTTGTGAGTTCAGGCGCCTGACGCCCGGGCAACCTCGACCACAGCAATTGTTTCACTTACTGAGACTTTTACGCGGGATATTTGTGCATCACCCGCAGTTAACATGTTTAAAGATGTTGATAATCACCGACGTTCTGGATGAAAAAAAAGCCATGCTACGCAGGAAATTATTGCGCATCCTGACAGTAATGGGAGCGACCTTTACACAGCTTGATGGCGATAACTGGACAATTTTATCCGCCGAGCATCTTATCCAGCGACGTTTTTAAATGACCTTCCTGACGTAAATCATTATCACGTGAAAATAACAATCAATAGGTATGATGATGAAAGAAGATCAGAAAAATAAAATACCCGAAGACATTCTGAAACAGCTCTTATCCGTTGATCCGGAAACCGTTTATGCCAGTGGTTACGCCTCATGGCAGGAGGGGGATTATTCGCGCGCCGTAATCGATTTTAGCTGGCTGGTGATGGCCCAGCCATGGAGTTGGCGTGCCCATATTGCATTGGCTGGCACCTGGATGATGCTTAAAGAATACACGACGGCCATTAATTTCTATGGACATGCCTTAATGCTGGATGCCAGCCATCCAGAACCGGTTTACCAAACGGGCGTTTGTCTCAAAATGATGGGGGAACCCGGGTTGGCGAGAGAGGCTTTTCAAACCGCAATCAAGATGAGTTATGCGGATGCCTCATGGAGTGAGATTCGCCAGAATGCGCAAATAATGGTTGATACTCTTATTGCTTAAATAACAGAACGAAATATGAAAATTCATATTCCGTCAGCGGCAAGTAATATAGTAGATGGTAATAGTCCTCCTTCCGATATACAAGCGAAGGAGGTATCGTTTCCTCCCCCTGAAATTCCAGCCCCTGGCACCCCTGCAGCCCCTGCGCTGCTTACGCCTGAACAAATAAGGCAGCAGAGGGATTATGCTATACATTTTATGCAATACACTATTCGTGCGCTGGGTGCGACAGTCGTGTTTGGGTTATCGGTTGCTGCAGCGGTAATTTCTGGCGGGGCAGGATTACCCATTGCTATTCTTGCGGGGGCGGCGCTCGTGATTGCTATTGGGGATGCTTGCTGTGCGTATCATAATTATCAATTGATATGTCAGCAAAAGGAGCCGTTACAAACCGCCAGTGATAGCGTTGCTCTTGTGGTCAGTGCGCTGGCCTTAAAATGTGGGGCAAGTCTTAACTGCGCTAACACTCTTGCTAATTGTCTTTCTTTATTAATACGTTCAGGAATCGCTATTTCTATGTTGGTTTTACCCCTACAGTTTCCACTGCCCACGGCTGAAAATATAGCAGCCTCTTTGGACATGGGGAGTGTAATTACCTCCGTTAGCCTGACGGCGATAGGTGCGGTACTGGATTATTGCCTTGCCCGCCCCTCTGGCGACGATCAGGAAAATTCTGTTGATGAACTTCATGCCGATCCCAGTGCGTTATTGGCGGAACAAATGGCATCGCTCTGTCAATCTGCTACTGCACCTGCATTAATGGACAGTTCTGGTCATACATCTCGGGGAGAACCATGAAACCTGTTAGCCCAAATGCTCAGGTAGCAGGGCAACGTCCTGTTAACGCGCCTGAGGAATCACCTCCATGTCCCTCATTGCCACATCCGGAAACCAATATGGAGAGTGGTAGAATAGGTCCTCAACAAGGAAAAGAGCGGTTATTGGCCGGACTTGCGAAACGAGTGATAGAGTGTTTTCCAAAAGAAATTTTTAGTTGGCAAACGGTCATTTTGGGCGGACAGATTTTATGCTGTTCCGCTGGAATAGCATTAACAGTGCTAAGTGGTGGAGGCGCACCGCTCTTAGCCCTGGCGGGAATTGGCCTTGCTATTGCCATCGCGGATGTCGCCTGTCTTATCTACCATCATAAACATCATTTACCTATGGCTCACGACAGTATAGGCAATGCCGTTTTTTATATTGCTAATTGTTTCGCCAATCAACGCAAAAGTATGGCGATTGCTAAAGCCGTCTCCCTGGGCGGTAGATTAGCCTTAACCGCGACGGTAATGACGCATTCATACTGGAGTGGTAGTTTGGGACTACAGCTTCATTTATTAGAGCGTCTTAATGATATTACCTACGGACTAATGGGTTTTACTCGCTTCGGTATGGATGGGATGGCAATGACCGGTATGCAGGTCAGCAGCCCATTATATCGTTTGCTGGCTCAGGTGACGCCAGAACAACGTGCGCCGGAGTAATCGTTTTCAGGTATATACCGGATGTTCATTGCTTTCTAAATTTTGCTATGTTGCCAGTATCCTTATGATGTTTTTATTTTAAGGAAAAGCATTATGGATATTGCACAATTAGTGGATATGCTCTCCCACATGGCGCACCAGGCAGGTCAGGCCATTAATGACAAAATGAATGGTAATGATTTGCTCAACCCAGAATCGATGATTAAAGCGCAATTTGCCTTACAGCAGTATTCTACATTTATTAATTACGAAAGTTCACTGATCAAAATGATCAAGGATATGCTTAGTGGAATCATTGCTAAAATCTGAAGTTATTAGCGACGATGTTCGACGGTTGCTGCTGGAAATCATGTTTGCGGGCGTTAACCATAGCCTGATTTCCCAGGTACATGCGATGTTACCAGCGCTAACGGTTATTGTTCCGGATAAAAAATTACAGTTGGTATGTCTGGCATTATTGTTGGCGGGTTTAAATGAGCCGCTAAAAGCCGCGAAAATTTTATCGGATATTGATTTGCCAGAAGCTACGGCGCTGCGTCTGTTATTTCCTGCACCAAATGAGGGGTTTGAAAATTGAATATTTCTGATATGAGCGTAGTGCCTGTAAGCACTCAATCTTATGTAAAGTCCTCTGCAGAACCGAGCCAGGAACAAATTAATTTTTTTGAACAATTGCTGAAAGATGATGCATCCACCAGTAACGCCAGTACTTTATTACCGCAGGTTATGTTGACCAGACAAATGGATTATATGCAGTTAACGGTAGGCGTCGATTATCTTGCCAGAATATCAGGCGCAGCATCGCAAGCGCTTAATAAGCTGGATAGCATGACATGAAGGTTCATCGTATAGTATTTCTTACTGTCCTTACGTTCTTTCTTACGGCATGTGATGTGGATCTTTATCGCTCATTGCCAGAAGATGAGGCGAATCAAATGCTGGCATTACTTATGCAGCATCATATTGATGCGGAAAAAAAACAGGAAGAGGATGGTGTAACCTTACGTGTCGAGCAGTCGCAGTTTATTAATGCGGTTGAGCTACTTAGACTTAACGGTTATCCGCATCGGCAGTTTACAACGGCGGATAAGATGTTTCCGGCTAATCAGTTAGTGGTATCACCCCAGGAAGAACAACAGAAGATTAATTTTTTAAAAGAACAAAGAATTGAAGGAATGCTGAGTCAGATGGAGGGCGTGATTAATGCAAAAGTGACCATTGCGCTACCGACTTATGATGAGGGAAGTAACGCTTCTCCGAGCTCAGTTGCCGTATTTATAAAATATTCACCTCAGGTCAATATGGAGGCCTTTCGGGTAAAGATTAAAGATTTAATAGAGATGTCAATCCCTGGGTTGCAATACAGTAAGATTAGTATCTTGATGCAGCCTGCTGAATTCAGAATGGTACCTGATGTACCCGCGAGACAAACATTCTGGATTATGGACGTGATCAACGCCAATAAAGGGAAGGTGGAGCAGTGGTTGATGAAATACCCTTATCAGTTGATGTTATCGTTGACAGGACTGTTATTAGGAGTGGGCATCCTGATCGGCTATTTTTGCCTGAGACGCCGTTTTTGAGCCGACCTGATCCCGAGGTGTTGCAACTTTATCGTTATTTCTGGCAACCTGCTCGTTACGCTGTACCGGAATGGCTGGATAAGCTGGGCTTTCATCTTTCAAACTGCTGGCGTTATGGCGATCGGCCAGAATTGGATCGTCTTCTTGACAGAGCGTTAAATAGACTAAGGGGAAGCTCTGTTATTCCTGCCTGTTTAAATGACAGGCAAAAACGGCAGGTTCGACTTGCGCCGCGTATATCGGCATTTGCCTTTGGGCTGGGATTATTCAAACTCAGGTGTAGTGACTATTTTATGCTACCAGAGTATCGGCAATTGCTTCTACAGTGGTTTAGCGAGGATGAGATCTGGCAGCTATATGGTTGGTTGGGGCAAAAAGATGGCAAATTACTTCCTCCGCAAGTGATGCAACAAACTGCATTGCAGATCGGTACCGCCATTCTTAATCGGGAAGCGCATGACGATGCGGTTTTACATGCGCTATTAGTATTATTACCCCCTCCGCAGCGTATACTTTGGCCGAAGACTTCTCTTACTGAGATTATCTTCATGGAGCATTTGCTATGAGTTTTACTTCACTTCCTCTGACGGAAATTAACCATAAGCTACCCGCTCGAAATATTATTGAGTCACCGTGGATAACATTACAATTAACTTTATTTGCACAAGAACAACAAGCTAAGAGAGTTTCACATGCTATTGTGAGCTCCGCTTACCGTAAGGCTGAAAAAATCATCCGAGACGCCTATCGTTATCAGCGTGAACAGAAAGTTGAGCAGCAACAAGAACTAGCGTGGTTGCGTAAAAATACGCTGGAAAAAATGGAAGTGGAATGGCTGGAACAGCATGTAAAACATTTACAAGACGATGAAAATCAATTTCGTTCATTGGTCGATCAAGCAGCGCATCATATTAAAAATAGTATAGAACAGGTTCTGTTGGCCTGGTTCGACCAACAGTCGGTAGACAGTGTTATGTGCCATCGTCTGGCACGCCAGGCCACGGCTATGGCGGAAGAGGGAGCGCTTTATTTGCGTATTCATCCTGAAAAAGAGGCATTGATGCGTGAAACTTTTGGCAAGCGGTTTACGTTGATTATCGAGCCTGGTTTCTCTCCCGATCAGGCTGAACTTTCCTCAACACGATATGCCGTTGAATTTTCACTTTCTCGTCATTTCAACGCGTTACTGAAATGGTTACGTAATGGTGAAGATAAAAGAGGTAGCGATGAATATTAAAATTAATGAGATAAAAATGACGCCCCCTACAGCATTTACCCCTGGTCAGGTTATAGAGGAACAAGAGGTTATTTCGCCTTCAATGTTAGCTCTCCAGGAGTTACAGGAAACGACGGGGGCAGCGCTCTATGAGACGATGGAAGAAATAGGAATGGCGCTGAGTGGTAAACTGCGCGAAAGTTATAAATTCACGGATGCTGAGAAACTGGAGCGCAGACAGCAGGCTTTGCTGCGTTTGATAAAACAAATACAGGAGGATAATGGGGCAACGTTGCGTCCGCTTACTGAAGAGAATAGTGATCCTGATTTACAGAATGCGTATCAAATTATCGCTCTTGCAATGGCGCTTACTGCCGGCGGGTTGTCAAAAAAGAAAAAACGCGACTTGCAATCGCAACTGGATACGCTTACAGCGGAGGAGGGATGGGAACTTGCCGTTTTTAGTTTACTGGAACTTGGCGAAGTGGATACCGCTACGCTGTCCTCGCTGAAGCGTTTTATGCAACAGGCGATAGACAACGATGAAATGCCCTTATCGCAGTGGTTCAGACGCGTGGCAGACTGGCCGGATCGCTGTGAACGGGTCCGTATTTTGCTAAGAGCAATAGCCTTTGAACTTAGCATATGCATCGAACCCTCGGAGCAAAGTCGTTTGGCCGCAGCATTAGTACGTTTGCGTCGTTTGTTGTTATTCCTTGGCCTTGAAAAAGAGTGCCAGCGTGAGGAGTGGATTTGCCAGTTGCCGCCTAATACATTACTGCCGCTACTACTCGATATCATTTGTGAGCGTTGGCTTTTCAGTGATTGGTTGCTTGATAGACTTACCGCTATAGTTTCTTCATCGAAGATGTTCAATCGGTTACTCCAACAACTTGATGCGCAGTTTATGTTGATACCTGATAACTGTTTTAACGACGAAGATCAACGTGAACAAATTCTCGAAACGCTTCGTGAAGTAAAGGTAAATCAGGTTTTATTCTGATACCTGGCTTTCAATATTTAGGTAAATTGGCGTTCTGGCTCATCATGAGGCGGCAGGATGGATTGGGATCTTATTACTGAACGTAATATTCAGCTTTTTATTCAATTAGCAGGATTAGCTGAACGGCCTTTAGCAACCAATATGTTCTGGCGGCAAGGACAATATGAAACCTATCTAAACTATCATAACGGTCGTATTCACTTATGTCAGATACTCAAGCAAACCTTCTTAGACGAAGATCTGCTTTTTAAAGCCTTAACTCACTGGAAACCTGCAGCGTTCCAGGGTATTCCTCAACGATTATTTTTGTTGCGCGATGGGCTTGCAATGAGCTGTTCTCCTCCTCTTTCCAGCTCCGCCGAGCTCTGGTTACGATTACATCATCGACAAATAAAATTTCTGGAGTCGCAATGCGTTCATGGTTAGGTGAGGGAATCAGGGCGCAACAGTGGCTCAGTGTATGCGCGGGTCGGCAGGATATGGTTCTGGCGACAGTGTTATTAATCGCTATTGTGATGATGCTGTTACCTTTACCGACCTGGATGGTTGATATCCTGATTACTATCAACCTTATGTTTTCAGTGATCCTGCTCTTAATTGCTATTTATCTTAGTGACCCTCTCGATTTATCGGTATTTCCGTCTTTATTACTTATTACTACATTATATCGTTTGTCACTCACAATCAGCACATCACGGCTGGTACTGTTACAACATAATGCCGGTAATATTGTGGATGCTTTCGGTAAGTTTGTCGTAGGAGGAAATCTCACCGTTGGGTTGGTCGTATTTACCATCATTACTATCGTGCAGTTTATTGTCATTACAAAAGGTATCGAGAGGGTGGCGGAAGTTAGCGCACGTTTCTCGCTTGATGGGATGCCAGGCAAACAAATGAGTATCGATGGCGATTTGCGTGCCGGAGTTATCGATGCAGACCATGCCCGTACATTAAGACAGCACGTCCAGCAGGAAAGCCGCTTTCTCGGTGCGATGGACGGTGCGATGAAATTCGTTAAAGGCGATACGATTGCCGGTATTATTGTTGTTCTGGTGAACATTATCGGCGGTATCATTATCGCTATCGTGCAATATGATATGTCGATGAGTGAGGCTGTTCACACTTATAGCGTACTGTCAATCGGAGATGGTTTATGTGGGCAAATTCCATCGCTGCTGATTTCCCTTAGCGCGGGAATTATTGTCACCCGTGTGCCGGGTGAGAAACGCCAGAACCTGGCGACAGAGTTGAGTTCTCAAATTGCCAGACAACCTCAGTCGCTCATATTAACCGCTGTGGTTTTAATGCTCCTCGCTTTAATTCCTGGCTTTCCTTTTATCACTCTCGCTTTCTTTTCAGCGTTGTTAGCATTGCCAATTATCCTCATTCGCCGCAAAAAGTCTGTGGTTTCCGCAAATGGCGTCGAAGCACCGGAAAAAGATAGTATGGTTCCCGGCGCATGTCCTCTAATCTTACGTCTTACCCCGACGTTACATTCTGCCGACCTGATTCGTGATATTGACGCCATGAGATGGTTTTTATTTGAGGATACTGGCGTCCCTCTCCCTGAGGTGAACATTGAAGTTTTGCCTGAACCCACCGAAAAATTGACGGTACTGCTATATCAGGAACCCGTATTTAGTTTATCTATTCCCGCCCAGGCGGATTATTTATTGATAGGCGCGGACGCTAGTGTCGTGGGTGACAGCCAGACGTTACCGAACGGGATGGGGCAGATCTGTTGGCTTACAAAAGAGATGGCCCATAAGGCGCAAGGTTTTGGACTGGACGTTTTCGCGGGCAGCCAACGTATCTCTGCCTTATTAAAATGTGTCCTGCTTCGGCATATGGGAGAGTTTATTGGTGTTCAGGAAACGCGTTATCTAATGAATGCGATGGAAAAAAACTACTCTGAGCTGGTGAAAGAGCTTCAGCGCCAGTTACCCATTAATAAAATCGCTGAAACTTTGCAACGGCTTGTATCAGAGCGGGTTTCTATTAGAGATTTACGTCTTATTTTCGGCACCTTAATTGACTGGGCGCCACGTGAAAAAGATGTCCTGATGTTGACAGAATATGTCCGTATCGCGCTTCGCCGTCATATTCTGCGTCGTCTTAATCCGGAAGGAAAACCGCTGCCGATTTTGCGGATCGGCGAAGGTATTGAGAACCTCGTGCGTGAATCCATTCGCCAGACGGCAATGGGGACCTATACTGCGCTGTCGTCTCGTCATAAGACGCAGATCCTGCAACTTATCGAGCAGGCGCTGAAGCAGTCAGCCAAATTATTCATTGTCACTTCTGTCGACACCCGACGTTTCTTGCGAAAAATTACAGAAGCCACCTTGTTCGACGTACCGATTTTGTCATGGCAGGAATTAGGAGAGGAGAGCCTTATACAAGTGGTAGAAAGTATTGACCTTAGCGAAGAGGAGTTGGCGGACAATGAAGAATGAATTGATGCAACGTCTGAGGCTGAAATATCCGCCCCCCGATGGTTATTGTCGATGGGGCCGAATTCAGGATGTCAGCGCAACGTTGTTAAATGCGTGGTTGCCTGGGGTATTTATGGGTGAGTTGTGCTGTATAAAGCCTGGAGAAGAACTTGCTGAAGTCGTGGGGATTAATGGCAACAAAGCTTTGCTATCTCCTTTTACGAGTACTATCGGACTTCACTGCGGGCAGCAAGTGATGGCCTTAAGGCGACGCCATCAGGTTCCCGTGGGCGAAGCGTTATTAGGGCGAGTCATTGATGGCTTTGGTCGTCCCCTTGATGGCCGCGAACTGCCCGAAGTCTGCTGGAAAGACTATGATGCAATGCCTCCTCCCGCAATGGTTCGACAGCCTATCACTCAACCATTAATGACGGGGATTCGCGCTATTGATAGCGTTGCGACCTGTGGTGAAGGGCAACGAGTGGGTATTTTTTCTGCTCCTGGCGTGGGGAAAAGCACGCTTTTGGCGATGCTGTGTAATGCGCCAGACGCAGACTGCAATGTTCTGGTGTTAATTGGTGAACGTGGACGAGAAGTCCGCGAGTTCATCGATTTTACACTGTCTGAAGAGACCCGAAAACGTTGTGTCATTGTTGTCGCAACCTCTGACAGACCCGCCTTAGAGCGCGTGAGGGCGCTGTTTGTGGCCACCACGATAGCAGAATTTTTTCGCGATAATGGAAAGCGAGTCGTCTTGCTTGCCGACTCACTGACGCGTTATGCCAGGGCCGCGCGGGAAATCGCTCTGGCCGCCGGAGAGACCGCAGTTTCTGGAGAATATCCGCCAGGCGTATTTAGTGCATTGCCACGACTTTTAGAACGTACAGGAATGGGAGAAAAAGGCAGTATTACCGCATTTTATACGGTACTGGTGGAAGGCGATGATATGAATGAGCCGTTGGCGGATGAAGTCCGTTCACTGCTTGACGGACATATTGTGCTATCCCGACGGCTTGCAGAGAGGGGGCATTATCCTGCCATTGACGTGTTGGCAACGCTCAGCCGCGTTTTTCCAGTCGTTACCAGCCATGAGCATCGTCAACTGGCGGCGATTTTGCGACGGTGCCTGGCGCTTTACCAGGAGGTTGAACTATTAATACGCATTGGGGAATACCAGCGAGGAGTTGATACAGATACTGACAAAGCCATTGATACCTATCCGGATATTTGCACATTTTTGCGACAAAGTAAGGATGAAGTATGCGGACCCGAGCTACTCATAGAAAAATTACACCAAATCCTCACCGAGTGATCATGGAAACTTTGCTGGAGATAATCGCGCGGCGTGAAAAGCAATTACGCGGCAAACTTACCGTACTTGATCAGCAGCAACAGGCGATTATTACGGAACAGCAGATTTGCCAGACGCGCGCTTTAGCAGTGTCTACCAGACTGAAAGAATTAATGGGCTGGCAAGGTACGTTATCTTGTCATTTATTGTTGGATAAGAAACAACAAATGGCCGGGTTATTCACTCAGGCGCAGAGCTTTTTGACGCAACGGCAGCAGTTAGAGAATCAGTATCAGCAGCTTGTCTCCCGGCGAAGCGAATTACAGAAGAATTTTAATGCGCTTATGAAAAAGAAAGAAAAAATTACTATGGTATTAAGCGATGCGTATTACCAAAGTTGAGGGAAGTCTTGGGTTGCCATGCCAGTCTTATCAGGATGATAACGAGGCGGAGGCGGAACGTATGGACTTTGAACAACTCATGCACCAGGCATTGCCCATTGGTGAGAATAATCCTCCTGTAGCATTGAACAAGAACGTGGTTTTCACGCAACGTTATCGTGTTAGTGGTGGTTATCTTGACGGTGTAGAGTGTGAAGTATGTGAATCAGGGGGGCTAATCCAGTTAAGAGTCAATGTCCCTCATCATGAAATTTACCGTTCGATGAAAGCGCTAAAGCAGTGGCTGGAGTCTCAGTTGTTGCATATGGGGTATATAATTTCCCTGGAGATATTCTATGTTAAGAATAGCGAATGAAGAGCGTCCGTGGATGGAGTTGCTTCCAACGCAAGGCGCTACCATTGGTGAGCTGACATTGAGTATGCAACAATATCCAGCACAGCAAGGGACATTATTTACCATACATTATCATAATGAGCTGGGTAGGGTGTGGATTGCAGAACAATGCTGGCAGCGCTGGTGTGAAGGGTTAATTGGCACCGCTAATCGATCGGTTATCGATCCTGAATTGCTATATGGAATAGCTGAATGGGGGCTGGCGCCGTTATTGCAAGCCAGTGATGCAACCCTCTGTCAGAACGAACCGCCAACATCCTGCAGTAATCTACCACATCAGCTAGCGTTGCATATTAAATGGACAGTTGAAGAACATGAGTTCCATAGCATTATTTTTACATGGCCAACGGGTTTTCTGCGCAATATAGTCGGAGAGCTTTCTGCTGAGCGTCAACAGATTTATCCTGCCCCTCCTGTGGTAGTCCCTGTATATTCAGGCTGGTGCCAGCTTACATTAATCGAACTTGAGTCTATCGAAATCGGCATGGGCGTTCGGATTCATTGCTTCGGCGACATCAGACTCGGTTTTTTTGCTATTCAACTACCTGGGGGAATCTACGCAAGGGTGTTGCTGACAGAGGATAACACGATGAAATTTGACGAATTAGTCCAGGATATCGAAACGCTACTTGCGTCAGGGAGTCCAATGTCAAAGAGTGACGGAACGTCTTCAGTCGAACTTGAGCAGATACCACAACAGGTGCTCTTTGAGGTCGGACGTGCGAGTCTGGAAATTGGACAATTACGACAACTTAAAACGGGGGACGTTTTGCCTGTAGGGGGATGTTTTGCGCCAGAGGTGACGATAAGAGTAAATGACCGTATTATTGGGCAAGGTGAGTTGATTGCCTGTGGTAATGAATTTATGGTGCGTATTACACGTTGGTATCTTTCCAAAAATACAGCGTAAACCTGATAACAAAAATAATATGCGAACAATATAATAGCGTTCCAGGTCGTGTCATGAGAGATACAGTATGTCTTTACCCGATTCGCCTTTGCAACTGATTGGTATATTGTTTCTGCTTTCAATACTGCCTCTCATTATCGTCATGGGAACTTCTTTCCTTAAACTGGCGGTGGTATTTTCGATTTTACGAAATGCTCTGGGTATTCAACAAGTTCCCCCAAATATCGCACTGTATGGCCTTGCGCTTGTACTTTCCTTATTCATTATGGGACCGACGCTATTAGCTGTAAAAGAGCGCTGGCATCCGGTTCAGGTTGCTGGCGCTCCTTTCTGGACGTCTGAGTGGGACAGTAAAGCATTAGCGCCTTATCGACAGTTTTTGCAAAAAAACTCTGAAGAAAAGGAAGCCAATTATTTTCGGAATTTGATAAAACGAACCTGGCCTGAAGACATAAAAAGAAAGATAAAACCTGATTCTTTGCTCATATTAATTCCGGCATTTACGGTGAGTCAGTTGACGCAGGCATTTCGGATTGGATTACTTATTTATCTTCCCTTTCTGGCTATTGACCTGCTTATTTCAAATATACTGCTGGCTATGGGGATGATGATGGTGTCGCCGATGACCATTTCATTACCGTTTAAGCTGCTAATATTTTTACTGGCAGGCGGTTGGGATCTGACACTGGCGCAATTGGTACAGAGCTTTTCATGAATGATTCTGAATTGACGCAATTTGTAACGCAACTTTTATGGATCGTCCTTTTTACGTCTATGCCGGTAGTGTTGGTGGCATCGGTAGTTGGTGTCATCGTAAGCCTTGTTCAGGCCTTGACTCAAATACAGGACCAAACGCTACAGTTCATGATTAAATTATTGGCAATTGCAATAACCTTAATGGTCAGCTACCCATGGCTTAGCGGTATCCTGTTGAATTATACCCGGCAGATAATGTTACGAATTGGAGAGCATGGTTGAATGGCACAACAGGTAAATGAGTGGCTTATTGCATTGGCTGTGGCTTTTATTCGACCATTGAGCCTTTCTTTATTACTTCCCTTATTAAAAAGTGGCAGTTTAGGGGCCGCACTTTTACGTAATGGCGTGCTTATGTCACTTACCTTTCCGATATTACCAATCATTTACCAGCAGAAGATTATGATGCATATTGGTAAAGATTACAGTTGGTTAGGGTTAGTCACCGGAGAGGTGATTATTGGTTTTTTAATTGGGTTTTGTGCGGCGGTTCCCTTTTGGGCCGTTGATATGGCGGGGTTTCTGCTTGATACTTTACGTGGCGCGACAATGGGTACGATATTCAATTCTACAATGGAAGCTGAAACCTCACTTTTTGGCTTGCTTTTCAGCCAGTTTTTGTGTGTTGTTTTCTTTATAAGCGGCGGCATGGAGTTTATATTAAATATTCTGTATGAGTCATATCAATATTTACCACCAGGGCGTACTTTATTATTTGACCGGCAATTTTTAAAATATATCCAGGCAGAGTGGAGAACGCTTTATCAATTATGTGTCAGTTTCTCTGTTCCTGCCATAATATGTATGGTATTAGCCGATCTGGCTTTAGGTCTTTTAAATCGGTCGGCACAACAATTGAATGTGTTTTTCTTCTCAATGCCGCTCAAAAGTATATTAGTTCTACTGACGCTCCTGATCTCATTCCCTTATGCTCTTCATCACTATTTGGTTGAAAGTGATAAGTTTTATATTTATCTGAAAGACTGGTTCCCATCTGTATGAGCGAGAAAACAGAACAGCCTACAGAAAAGAAATTACGTGATGGTCGTAAGGAAGGGCAGGTCGTCAAAAGTATCGAAATAACATCATTATTTCAGCTGATTGCGCTTTATTTGTATTTTCATTTCTTTACTGAAAAGATGATTTTGATACTGATTGAGTCAATAACTTTCACATTACAATTAGTAAATAAACCATTTTCTTATGCATTAACGCAATTGAGTCATGCTTTAATAGAGTCATTGACTTCTGCACTGCTGTTTCTGGGCGCTGGGGTAATAGTTGCTACTGTGGGTAGCGTGTTTCTTCAGGTGGGGGTGGTTATTGCCAGCAAGGCCATTGGTTTTAAAAGCGAGCACATAAATCCGGTAAGTAATTTTAAGCAGATATTCTCTTTGCATAGCGTAGTAGAATTATGTAAATCCAGCCTGAAAGTTATCATGTTATCTCTTATCTTTGCCTTTTTCTTTTATTATTATGCCAGTACTTTTCGGGCGCTACCGTACTGTGGGTTAGTCTGTGGTCTGCTTGTGGTTTCTTCTTTAATAAAATGGTTATGGGTAGGGGTGATGGCTTTTTATATCGTCGTTGGCATACTGGACTATTCTTTTCAATATTATAAGATTAGAAAAGATCTAAAAATGAGTAAAGATGACGTAAAACAGGAGCATAAAGATCTGGAGGGCGACCCTCAAATGAAGACACGGCGTCGGGAAATGCAGAGTGAAATACAAAGTGGGAGTTTAGCTCAATCTGTTAAACAATCTGTTGCGGTAGTGCGTAATCCAACGCATATTGCGGTTTGTCTTGGCTATCATCCCACCGATATGCCAATACCACGCGTCCTGGAAAAAGGCAGTGATGCTCAAGCTAACTATATTGTTAACATCGCTGAACGCAACTGCATCCCCGTTGTTGAAAATGTTGAGCTGGCCCGCTCATTATTTTTTGAAGTGGAACGCGGAGATAAAATTCCTGAAACGTTATTTGAACCCGTTGCAGCCTTGTTACGTATGGTGATGAAGATAGATTATGCGCATTCTACCGAAACACCATAAATGCCTTTGGTATGCTTCTTCAGGCCACTGCGAAGGTTAAGAGGGTAATAGCGTATAGAGCAGCGCTTGACGATAGAGATGAGAGATTGAAAATAATCGCTTTTAGCCTGGCACAAGCACCAGATAGCGTATTTTAAAATTAAACAAGATAATGGATTGGTGCGTCTGAATGGACTCGAACCATCGACCCCCACCATGTCAAGGTGGTGCTCTAACCAACTGAGCTACAGACGCATTAAAATGATGGTGCGTTCAATTGGACTCGAACCAACGACCCCCACCATGTCAAGGTGGTGCTCTAACCAACTGAGCTATGAACGCAACGTTGTAGGTGACAACGGGGACGAATATTAGCGTCACAACTGCAATGAGGCAAGAGGGAAATCGCAATTTTCTTCCTGAAATCACCTGATTGCGGTGGAAATATGCAACATGTCGAGAAAATAGCCGCCATGCGACGGCTATCGTCGTATTATCGCGCAGCGCGCTGCAAAATGATGGCGGACGGCTGACGTTGTAGATAGCGCATCCGTAGCATCATTAACACCGCCGCCGAGGTCAGGCCGATGATGAACCCCATCCAGAAGCCTGCCGGTCCCATACGATCCACCACCAGATCCGTTAACGCCAGGATATAACCGCTGGGTAAACCTAACACCCAGTAGGCGGTAAAGGTGATAAAAAAGATGGAACGCGTATCTTTATAACCGCGCAGAATACCGCTGCCGATAACCTGTATAGAGTCGGAAATCTGATAAACCGCAGCGAGCAGCATTAATTGCGCGGCAAGCGCCACGACCTCGGGGTTGTCATTGTAGAGCAAAGCAATATGCTTACGCAGAGTAACGGTAAAAATAGCGGTAACCACAGCCATACAAATGCCGACGCCTAAACCGGTACGCGCTGCGGTTTGCGCATCCAGCGTTGAGCCCTGGCCCAGACGATAACCCACTCGAATCGTTACCGCCGCAGCCAGCGACATCGGCAGTACGAACATCAGCGAGCTAAAGTTAAGCGCAATCTGATGACCGGCGACATCCACAATACCTAATGGCGAAACCAGCAGCGCAACGACCGCAAACAACGTCACTTCAAAGAACAGCGCCAGCGCAATCGGCAACCCCAGTTGAATCAGGCGCTTCATGACGACGCTATCGGGTTTGCCAAAGCCTGTTTCATTACGAATATCACGCATTGAACGCGCGTGTTTAATGTAAGAAAGCATGGCGATAAACATCACCCAATAGACCGCCGCGGTCGCAACGCCGCAGCCGATACCGCCGAGTTCCGGCATACCAAAATGGCCATAGATAAAAATATAGTTCACCGGAATATTCACCAGCAGGCCCAAAAATCCCATCACCATACCCGGTTTGGTTTTGGCCAGACCTTCGCACTGGTTTCGAGCTACCTGAAAGAAAAGGTATCCTGGCGCGCCCCACAGCAGCGCGCGAAGATAACCCACGGCTTTATCGGCCAGCGCCGGATCAATATTATGCATGGAGCGGATAATGTATCCGGCATTCCACAGGACGATCATCACCAGCACGGAGACAAAGCCCGCCAGCCAGAACCCTTGTCGAACCTGATGCGCGATACGCTCACGGCGGCCGGAGCCATTGAGTTGCGCAATCACAGGCGTCAAGGCCAGCAGTAAGCCGTGACCAAACAAAATGGCGGGAAGCCAGATAGAGGTGCCGATAGCGACGGCAGCCATGTCCGTAGCGCTATAGCCTCCTGCCATGACGGTATCGACGAATCCCATTGCGGTCTGTGCCACTTGCGCAAGGATCACCGGTATCGCTAACGCTAATAACTGACGCGCTTCACTGGTATACTTCTGCACGTATTCACCTTTTATTTTGTTGTTATATGAAAGACTAAAAAGCCGCCGTAGTGGCAGCCAAAAGAAATAGCAGGGGAAATTTCAGTCTATTGTAGCGGGGTATTACTATTTCTCCAGCGAAAAAACAGTTGTTAACGGCGCATTGCTGGCAAGCTGTTTTTCCACCTGCTATTGTGCTGAACAGTTCTGCTTTTATTTATTTCAGGAGTTGAAGATATGTTTACGGGGATCGTACAGGGTACCGCGAAACTGGTATCGATTGATGAAAAACCCAACTTTCGCACCCATGTGGTGACGTTACCGGACTACATGCTGGAGGGGCTGGAGACGGGGGCGTCGGTAGCGCATAACGGATGCTGTTTGACGGTGACTGAAATAAACGGCAACCAGATAAGCTTTGATCTGATGAAAGAAACGTTGCGCATCACCAATCTGGGCGCGTTGAGGGTAGGTGATGAGGTCAACGTAGAGCGCGCCGCCAAATTCAGCGATGAAATCGGTGGACATCTGATGTCGGGGCATATTATTACGACGGCGGAGATCGCGAAAATCCTGACCTCCGAAAATAACCATCAGGTGTGGTTTAAAGTGCAGGATGCGTCCCTGATGAAGTATATCCTGTACAAAGGCTTTATCGGCGTCGACGGCATCAGTTTGACCGTCGGCGAGGTAACGCCAACGCGCTTCTGCGTGCATCTCATTCCGGAAACGCTGGAGCGTACTACGCTTGGCAGAAAAAAACTGGGTGAGCGTGTGAATATCGAGATCGATCCGCAAACGCAGGCGGTTGTCGATACCGTAGAACGCGTACTGGCTGCGCGAGAAAATGCGGTCAGAAATCAGGCCGACATTGGCTAACGGAAAATAAGATTCCCCCGCATGAAATGCGGGGGAGATGATTAGCGAGGAACGCGCAGTCCGTTTTCAACGCCGCGCGTAAATACCACCTGCCAAAGCTGGATATCACGCGCGCGAAACGCACCCGCGCAGGCGTTGAGATAATAGCTGAACATACGTTTAAAGCGCTCGTTATAATTGCCCGCAATCTCTGGCCAGGCATTGATAAAGCGCTCATGCCACGCCATCAGAGTCGTGTCATAGTCGGCGCCAAAGTTATGCCAGTCTTCCATTACAAAGTGTGATTCGCTGGCCTCGGCGATTTGACGAACAGACGGCAAACAACCGTTGGGGAAAATATACTTATTGATCCACGGATCGACATTATGATCGGTTTTTTTAGAACCAATAGTATGGAGCAGGAAAAGACCATCCGGTTTTAAATTCCTGTCAACGACCTCAAAATAGGTGTTGTAGTTTTTTGGCCCGACATGTTCGAACATGCCGACAGAGACGATTCGGTCAAACTGATCGTTAAGGTCGCGATAATCTTCGAGGAGAATGGAGACATCCAGACCTTCGCAACGCGTCTGCGCCATTTTTTGTTGTTCAGCGGAGATCGTTACGCCCACCACGCTAACGCCATAATGGGTCGCCATATATTGCGACAGGCCGCCCCAGCCGCAGCCGATATCCAGCACACGCATCCCCGGTTGTAGCTGTAGCTTTTCGCAAATCAATTTCAGCTTGGCTTGCTGTGCCGCTTCCAGCGTATCGGCATCTTTCCAGTAGGCGCAAGAATATTGCATATAGGGATCGAGCATACGGGAAAAAAGGTCATTACCAAGATCGTAATGTTCCTTGCCGACAATCCAGGCGCGTTTTTTACTTTGTAGATTAATCAGACGCGCGCCGAGGATACGGAGCGTATCTTTAACATGGTGGGGGAGTTGATTTTCAAGACCGGCACGTAAGACTTTGCTGAAGAAAATATCCAGACGCTCGCATTCCCACCAGCCATCCATGTAACTCTCACCTAACCCCAACGATCCTTCCTGAAGGACGCGTTTAAAAAAATCGGGATTCTTAACACGAATGTCAGACGGGGCGGAACCATTAATTGTAATATCCGCGCGACTTAACAATTCGTTGGCGATTCGGTACCAGTTATCATCCGGTACGCTGACTTCTTCTATACACGATGAACTCATAGTTTCTCCATCACTGGACGGTGATCAGAACCTTAAAACAGCGTAGACGCTTTTTTGGCTTTGTGAGAAATCCCACGGGCAATTCCGTGAGCCAGTTATCCGACGTAGAACAGAGGAAGGGAGGAACCCTTGCCGAAAAGGCCATCCATGGTGAATCGGGAACGCTCCGGTTCCCGTTAATGCCTAATAATTATCGTAATATAAACAACCGTGAATCAGTATAGGCCGCAATTTTTGATGATTCAACCGAAAATTGTTAGCGTGCTAATTACCAGCGGTTAACAAGCTTTTAGTGAGACTTGTCGTGGGCGACATTGGCATGAGGAAACCCGGTCTCAGCGCACTCTGCATGAGACTGCATTTTGTAGCCTAACGCCGCCAGAACAACGGTAGAGAGCATTACGCTGGTGGTGGTCAGCAGCGGCGTGCTGATGAGCCATGAAACCACCAGGCTTGCCAGGAAACATAACCCCAGCTGCAGCGTATTTTGTAGCGCCGCAGCGCGTCCCGTGGCTTGAGGGAAAGGGCGTAACGCTTGCGCGACGACGATAGGGTAAATTGCGCCATTAGCAATCGCCATTACGCAGAAAGGAATCAGGATCTCCACCAGTGAGGCATTATTCAGAAGGCCCGCTCCCCAGGTGGCGATAACGCTCAGCGCGTACAGCCCTAACAGCCACGGAAGCAATTGGTAGCCCTGCCATTTTTGTAGCGCCGCGCGGCAACCATATCCGCCAATCAGAAAAGCGATGGTTTGCGGAACATAGCTCAGGCCAATCACTGCCGGGCTGTAACCCATCGTGCTGAGAATAAACGGCGACCCTGTTAGCCACGCAAAAAAGCTGGCGGAACAGGCGGCATAAATCAGCACATTACCGCGATAGGTTTTAGAGCGTAACAACGTCGCGAAAGTGAGTTTATCCTGTCCTTCGGTACGCGCTTTTACCGATGGTTTTAAGCGCAGCGCCGGCAACATCAGCAACAACGTAATCACGAACAGGGTGGCGAAAATCGCCTGCCATGAGAAATGCGTCAGTATCCAGCTTCCCAGTAAGGGCGCAAGCGCCGGGGATAATCCCACCAGTGGCATGATAGTGGCGAAGATACGGTTAATTTTTTGCGAAGGATAATAATCGGTCACCAGCGCTTGCCAGATTACCGTTGCCGCACAAACGCCGACGGCCTGCACAAAGCGCAGCGTCAGCAGTGCTGCCGCGCTTTCTACCCACAGCATCCCCAGACTTCCGAGTGCAAAGATAGATAACCCCAGCAGTAAAATCGGTTTACGGCCATAACGATCCGATAGCGGTCCCCAGAGGAGTTGCGCGACGGCAAAGCCAGCTAAAAACAGGCTGAGGCTGGCGCTGACCGCGGCGGCAGGCGTTTGTAAATCCGCCTGTATGGCGGCAAACGCGGGCAGGTACATGTCCGTAGCCAGAAATCCCAGCACGCTAAGACCGGCTAACCAGACTAAAAAACCTTTTCCAGGTTGCATATTTGTTTCTCTTTCTTATCAGACAGACATTGTCGCAGAGTGTAGGGAGTGAAATTACGGTTGTGAAACGTTAATATTTGTCCAGTGAATTCAAAATTTTTGTAGGCAAATTATGTGGTCGGAATACTCGCTTGAAGTGGTTGACGCCGTGGCGCGCAATGGCAGTTTTAGCGCGGCGGCGCAGGAACTGCACCGTGTGCCTTCAGCAGTCAGTTACACCGTTCGTCAGTTAGAGGAGTGGCTGGCCGTACCGCTTTTTGTACGACGTCACCGTGATGTTGAACTGACGCCTGCTGGCGTCTGGTTTTTAAAAGAAGGGCGTTCTGTTATCAAAAAAATGCAGATCACTCGCCAGCAGTGTCAGCAAATTGCTAATGGCTGGCGCGGGCAGTTAGCTATTGCGGTGGACAATATCGTCAGACCAGAACGTACCCGGCAGATGATCGTCGATTTCTATCGCCATTTTGACGATGTGGAACTGCTGGTTTTTCAGGAGGTGTTTAACGGCGTCTGGGACGCGCTCTCCGACGGGCGTGTCGAACTGGCGATTGGGGCGACGCAGGCGATTCCGGTAGGGGGGCGTTACGCTTTTCGGGATATGGGGACCCTGAGCTGGAGCTGCGTAGTGGCAAGCGATCACCCGCTGGCGTCGATGCCTGGGCCGTTAAGCGATGATACCCTGCGCAACTGGCCGTCGCTGGTCAGGGAAGACACTTCGCGAACCTTACCGAAACGGATTACCTGGCTGCTGGATAACCAAAAAAGGGTCGTCGTACCGGACTGGGAGTCATCGGCAACCTGCCTGTCGGCAGGACTATGCGTGGGAATGGTGCCGACGCATTTTGCCCGACAGTGGATAGACAGCGGAAAATGGGTGGCGCTGACGTTAGAGAATCCGTTTCCCGATGCGGCCTGTTGCGTGACGTGGCAGCAAAACGAAGCCTCGCCCGCGCTGGCATGGCTGCTGGACTATTTGGGCGATAGCGAAACGTTGAATCGGGAGTGGCTGCGGGAGCCAGAAGAGGCTCCCGACAGCGGGGATTAACGCCGATAGTCGCGAAACGGGCCGTCAGCGACCGAGCGACGCTCAACCAGGCGTGGATGAACTTCAATAGACTGTGACTCTTCACGCTTATTGACGATGCGATCCAATAGCATATTAAATGCGGTTTCGCCTAAAGAGTCTTTGGGCTGGTGAATCGTCGTCAGCGCCGGGGTAAAGTAACGGGCGTTACGCACATTGTCATAACCGATCACCGAAACGTCCTGCGGTACGCGAAGCCCCATTTCGTCAGCCGCGCAAAGCGCGCCCATCGCCATAATATCGCCGCCGCAGAAAACGGCGGTAGGGCGATGTGACTGCGATAAAATTTGCTGCATCGCGTGGTAACCGGATTCCGGCTCGAAGTCGCCCTGAACAATCCAGTTGTCCGGCACGTTGATCAGCGCCTCCTCCATGGCTTTCATAAAGCCTGCCAGCCGGCCCGCGCCGGTGTTGCGCTCCAGCGGGCCGGGAATAACGCCGATATCCCGGTGGCCGCGCTCAACCAGATAACGACCCGCCATATAGCCGCCTGCAAAGGCGTTATCAATCACCGTGTCGGTAAAATCGGCCTTCGCTTCACCCCAGTCCATCACCACCATCGGAATATGGCGATACTCTTCCAGCATGGAAAGCAGAGGTTCTGGATACTCAGAACACATCACCAGCAGGCCATCCACGCGCTTTTGCGCCATCATGGACAGGTAGGCGCGCTGTTTTTCCAGGTTATTCCAGGCGTTGCCTAAAATCAGCGTATAGCCTTTCTGGAAACAGTTTTTTTCAACTGCCTCGATAATTTCGGCAAAATAGGCCGCTTCGCTGCTGGTCGCCAGTAAGCCTATCGACTTGGTATGGTTAACCTTCAGGCTACGCGCGACGGCGCTGGGAGAGTAGTGCAGCTCTTTAATTGCCGCCCAGACCGCGTTACGCGTTTCTTCAGCGACAAAACGCGTTTTGTTGATTACGTGTGATACAGTTGTAGTGGAAACGTTTGCTCGTTTCGCTACATCTTTAATTGTTGCCATTACATTTCACTCCAGACCCTCGCTAAGCTCCTGAGAAACGCCAGGTAAACGTTTGCCTACACACACCCTAATCGCAACATCAGGGTTGCGGCACGCCGGAAAAACGACACGGAACGTCAGGAAGGGGTCAATGGCCGTTACGCTAATTCAGTAAGCCTGGAATTTTGTCTGATCTTGAGGAAAAGGGGAAGCGTTAAAAACAGTTATCAATATAAAACATGAGAGATTTTTGTGCGGGAATGTGCAAAAATGCGCTATATCACTTTTTGTGTGGGAATAAAAAGGAGAAAACTTGATGAGTACCGACCTGAAATTTTCGTTGATTACTACGCTGATTGTTCTGGGCGTGATTGTCGCAGGTGGATTAACGGCCGCTCTGCACTGATTTCCTCTCTTCTGAGGGTGGGCGTCTCCTCTATTCTATCCCTCTCTAAAACGCAGAAGGCGTACCTTCTGCGTACTCAGACTTATGCGGCGAGATTTTTCGCAACAAATTCCCAGTTAACCAGCGCCCAGAAATGCTCCAGATAGTTTGGACGGGCGTTGCGGTAGTCGATGTAATACGCGTGTTCCCACACATCAACCGTCAGCAACGGCGTTGCATCCGTAGTCAGCGGCGTACCGGCATTTGAGGTAGAAACGATAGCCAGTTTGCCATCAGCGCTTTTTACCAGCCATGTCCATCCGGAACCAAAGTTTTTGATAGCGGCATCGGTGAACTGCGCTTTAAATTCCGCGAAGCTGCCAAAAGATGCCGCGATAGCATCAGCCAGTTTCCCGGTCGGTTCGCCGCCAGCGTTTGGCGCCAGGCAGTTCCAGTAGAAGGTGTGGTTCCACACCTGAGCGGCGTTATTAAAGATGCCGCCTTCGGAAGTGCGCACGATCTCTTCCAGCGATTTGCCTTCAAACGCCGTGCCTTTGATCAAATTGTTAAGATTGGTCACGTAAGTCTGATGATGTTTGCCATAGTGATATTCCAGCGTCTCAGCAGAAATATGCGGCGCCAGAGCATCTTTGGCATACGGTAATGCAGGTAATTCGAACGACATTGCTTCTCTCCTTATTATTAATATTGCGCACGCACAATAACCCTGGTGCGCGTAAGGATAGGGTAGCAAATTGAGAGGTGGCGCAAAAGAAGAAGTTATCCTGTCGTTAAACGACAGGATAAAATATTAGCGAATTGTTTTAGGTGTCATCACCCGGCGGGCGCCGACATAATGACGTTGCCAGTACTCTTCGTTCAGTGAGGTGATCTTAATTTCCTGACCGCTGCGCGGGGACTGAATAAACTTACCGTTGCCGACATAGACGCCAACGTGATCGGCGGTGCCGCGCCCCTGCGTACGAAAGAACACCAGATCGCCGTTTTTCAACTCGCTACGCTCAATGGGCGCCGCGTCACGCAGGTGATACATCTCATTCGCCGTTCGGGGGATACGGATCTTCACTAAATCTTTATAGGCATAATAAACCAGACCGCTGCAATCAAAACCGGTGCGCGGCGACGCGCCTCCCCAGTGATACGGTTTACCAATCTGGTTCATGAGTTTGGACATCGCGGTTTTCGTCGCTTTTTGTACTTTTGCACGATGCGCATCGGCAATAGAGACCGGCAATGTTCCTTTCCCCTTCACGCAGTGCGGCTTACGGCCTTTACGCGTCGTGCATTTTTCCGTTACGTCGAGGGCGGCGACTGACGTGGGCGCGGTTCTGTTACGACGATGCGTCGTATGACGAGATTTTGTGGAGGCGGTGGTACGTTTTGGCGTAGAAGCGGAAGAAGAACGGCTGGTTTTTGAGGTTTTTTTTACGTTTTTTTTGCTGGTTTTACTGATCTTTTTCGTTGTGCTTTTCTTTTTATCTGCCGTTTTCGTGACATGAGAAACAGCAGGCGTCGCTTTGGCTTGCCTGGAAGCATGGGCCATTGGCGTAAAGGGGAGAGTAGTAAAAAGTAAAGCACAGAGCGTGATCGAGATTTTGTTTATCCGCGCCACTGAGCAATCCTCTGTTAAAGGCAGGCAATTCATGCCTGCGTATGATTTACAAAACCTGATAATTCTAATCTACAAAAGCACAGATTGGTAATTGCTTTTGGTTTCTGAAGCTATGTTTCGTTAACAGATGTAAAAAAATAGCAATTAATGCTAAACACAAACGCGTTATCTACAAATCACTGCGCGGCAACCCGCTTAAAAGATATTTTGTATACAACTTATTCCCGCAGACGGTAAAATAATAAGGCATGATGAAAATGTTATTTTCCGTTGCCAGCCTGACCCGTTACAATGACAGGCTTCGGTCGTAAAAGTAGTTTAAGGAAGCGAGACAATGAGCACCACTATCGAAAAAATTCAGCGCCAGATCGCTGAAAACCCGATTCTCCTGTATATGAAAGGTTCACCGAAACTGCCAAGCTGTGGTTTCTCTGCGCAGGCCGTTCAGGCGCTTTCAGCCTGCGGGGAACGTTTTGCCTATGTTGATATCCTGCAAAACCCGGATATTCGCGCTGAATTACCGAAATACGCCAACTGGCCGACATTCCCACAACTGTGGGTGGACGGCGAGCTGGTCGGCGGGTGTGATATTGTGATTGAAATGTATCAGCGTGGCGAGCTGCAGCAGCTTATTAAAGAAACTGCGGCAAAATATAAAACTCAGGAGCCGGACGCAGAGTAATCTGTGAAAGGGGAAAGCGACCTGTAAAGGTCGCTTTTTTACCGCCATCGTGAGCAAGAGCGGCGTTGTTAGCCACGTTATTTGTCCGTCGGCAAAGGTAACGGCCAGCCGCCCAGGCGCTTCCAGCGATTGACGATTTCACAAAACAGCACCGCTGTCCGCTCGGTATCATACAAAGCGGAATGGGCCTTTTCGCCGTCAAACTCCATACCTGCCGCCAGGCACGCTTTTGATAACACCGTTTGTCCCAGCGCCAGTCCGCTCAATGCCGCAGTATCAAAGGTGACGAACGGATGAAACGGGTTACGTTTCAGCGAGGCGCGCTCTGCGGCGGCCATCATAAAACTGTGATCAAAAGTGGCGTTATGCGCGACCATAATGGCGCGGCTACAACCGCTGTCTTTGATACCTTTACGCACCATTTTGAAAATAGCGTGTAGCGCCTCATATTCACTCACCGCGCCGCGTAGCGGGTTAGAGGGATCGATACCGTTAAACGCGAGCGCTTCCGGCTGTAAGTTGGCTCCAGCGAACGGCTCCACATGGAAATGCAGCGTCGTGTCCGGCATCAGCCAGCCTTGTTCATCCATTTTCAGCGTGATGGCGGCGATTTCGAGCAGCGCATCGGTTTTAGCGTTAAATCCTGCAGTTTCAACGTCGATGACGACAGGATAAAAACCACGAAAACGGTCGCACAGACCGGAAAGTTGAGCGTTATCGGACATCTGAGTCTCTTAATACGAAAAAATGCAGCGCGTATTATGGCAAATTTTACGCCGGGATGCAGTAAAACAACGGGCGCAGTGACCTGCGCCCGGCGGGGGATCAGTTACCCAGACCGCGGCCTGCGTCTTTAGCTTCAATCAATTCGATTTTATAGCCATCCGGATCTTCAACGAAGGCGATGATGGTCGAACCGCCTTTTACCGGCCCCGCTTCACGGGTCACGTTGCCGCCGTTCTGACGAATGCGTTCACAGGCTTCAGCAGCATTGTCAACGCTCAGCGCGATGTGCCCATACGCATTGCCCATGTCGTAGCTCTCAACGCCCCAGTTATAGGTTAGTTCGATGACCGCTTCTTCCGTTTCCGGACCATATCCCACAAAGGCCAGCGAGTATTTGTATTCCGGATTCTCACTGGTACGCAGCAATTTCATGCCCAGAACGTTAGTGTAAAAAGCGATGGAACGCTGCAAATCGCCGACGCGCAGCATAGTATGCAATAAACGCATTTTCGTTGTCCTTAAAATAGTCAAGATATTCAAAGTATAGCGGCGATGTGAGGCCGCTATCAATGAAATTACAGAGTAGGGTAGTCAGTGTAGCCTTCCGCGCCGCCGCCATAAAAACTTTCGGGACGCTGTGGATTAAGTTCCGCTTTACGTTGCAGACGCGCCACCAGATCCGGGTTAGCGATGTAATCGCGACCAAACGCCACGGCGTCAATCAGCCCTTTTTCGATCAGATCTTCCGCTTTTTCTGGCGTATAGGCGCCAGCGCCGATGATGGGACCGTGGAAACGCGCGCGCACTTTTTCACGGAACGCGTCGCTGTACGGTTCGCCGCCCGCCCAGTCTGGTTCAGACATATGCAGATAAGCGATGCCGCGTTTGCCTAACGCTTCAATCAGATAAAGGGCGTCAGCTTCTTCATTCGGGCCGTTATCGACATTCTGGAAAGTGCCGACAGGAGAAAGGCGGATGCCGATACGGTCCGCGCCCCATTCCTTAATGCCGGCATCAACCACCTCCAGCACCAGACGGGCGCGATTCTCTACGCTGCCGCCGTACCGATCGGTACGGTGATTAGAAGACGGTGAGAGGAACTGGTGCAGCAGATAACCGTGCGCGGAGTGCAGCTCCACCAGATCGAAGCCTGCCTCTCGGGCATTGGCGATAGCCTGGCGGAAATCGTTGACGATCCCGGGGATCTCGTGAGTATCCAGCGCGCGCGGCGTGGAAGTTTCTACGCGGATGGCCTGGCCGTTTTCGTCACGCAAAGAGGTGCGGGTTCCCGCATTGATAGCGGATGGCGCGACGGGCGCTTGTCCGCCTGGTTGCAGGCTGGCGTGTGAAATACGGCCCGTATGCCACAGTTGCACCGCCATATGGCCGCCCTGGGTATGGACTCCCTGAGTGATTTTTTTCCAGGCGGCGATCTGCTCATCGCTGTGTAATCCCGGTGCGCCGGCATAGCCTTTCGCCTGTGCGGAGATTTGTGTGGCTTCGCTGATGATCAATCCGGCGCTGGCGCGTTGACGGTAATATTCCGCCATTAACGGCGTAGGAATGTCGCCCGGTTCAATACTCCGCAAACGCGTCAAAGGCGCCATAAATACGCGATTTGTCGCCGTGATGGCACCCACCTTGAGGGGGGTAAACAGTTTTGCTGATGACATAGTGGCTCCTGATATAAGTAGACCGGTCGTCTTGTAATAAAGGAAATAAAAACGCCTGTTACTACTCAGGCGTTGCAATGATGGTCTTAACATGCGCCAACGCATTTTCCAGCGGCGCGGCGCTACGGGATATTTTGGCCTGCAAATTGGCGCCCAGCCACAGGGCATAAAGTACCTGCGCCTGTGGCAACGGCTGGCCGGTGAAATGTAAACAGTGGCTATTACGGCCATCTTCCAGCGCGCGTGCAAGCAGTGCCATGATCTCCTGCGCCCCTTTATCCATCGTAGAGCGCATATCCTCCGACAGATCGCAGACCTCCGCTGACAGTTTCACCGTCAGGCAACCGCTAATGGCGCCTTGCTGGCAAAACTGCTTTAACGTTTCCTGATACCAGGCGAGAAGACGATCGCGATGATTACCAGGACCGGAGGTGAAGTGCGCCGTAAGACGCTGATGATAGCAGGCGTAATGTCGTTCAAGCATAGCGACGCCGAAGGCTTCTTTCGAGCGAAAGTAGTGATAAAACGACCCTTTAGGCACCTGGGCGGTTTTGAGCAACTCGCTAAGCCCCATGCCGGTAAAACCCCGTTGCATACAAAGCTGCTCGCCGGTGGCCAGCAGATGTTCGCGGGTATCGTGTTCGGTTTGCTTATTCATAGCAGGCAGTATAGTAGACCAGTCGGTCTACTGCAAGCAGAGTTGCCATAATGTCAGTTAGCGTCTTCAATAGTCATAAGCGCCAAACGTTGAGGAGGGGATGTGGCCGAGCAGTTGGAGTTTTTTCCTGTAGCAAGCCCATGTCGCGGTATCTGCCAGTCTGATGAGCGTGGCTTTTGTCGGGGCTGTATGCGCAGCCGCGACGAACGGTTTAACTGGCAAAAAATGAGCGATGCCGAGAAACAAAATGTACTGCGGCTTTGTCGCCAGCGTTTCTTGCGTAAAATACGCGCAAACAAGCCTCTCCCATCGGAAGATCCTCAACAACCTTCACTCTTTTAAACGCGGAATTGCGTATACTCAACCTCATTATTCTCTATGAGGAATCTGTTATGGTTCAGCGTGTCACTATCGCTCCACAAGGCCCGGAGTTTTCGCGTTTTGTCATGGGTTACTGGCGTTTGATGGACTGGAATATGTCCGCGCGTCAATTAGTGAGTTTTATCGAAGAACATCTGGATTTGGGCGTCACCACCGTTGACCATGCGGACATTTATGGCGGTTATCAGTGCGAAGCGGCGTTTGGCGAGGCGCTAACGCTGGCGCCGCATTTGCGGGAAAAACTGCAAATCGTTACCAAATGCGGTATTGCGACCACCGCCAGAGCGGAAAATAGGCTCGGTCATTATATTACCGATCGCCGCCATATTATTCTGAGCGCCGAACAGTCATTAAAAAATCTGGCGACAGATTATCTGGATATGTTGTTAATTCACCGTCCCGATCCGTTAATGGATGCGGATGACGTCGCCGAGGCGTTTCAACATCTGCATCAAAGCGGCAAAGTGCGCCATTTTGGCGTTTCTAATTTTACGCCAGCGCAATTTACGTTGCTGCAATCGCGCCTGCCGTTCACCCTGGCGACCAACCAGGTGGAGATCTCGCCGGTTCACCAGCCTTTGTTGCTGGACGGCACATTAGATCAATTACAGCAACTGCGTATTCGTCCGATGGCCTGGTCATGTCTTGGCGGCGGTCGGCTGTTTAATGATGAGGCTTATCAGCCGTTGCGCCAGGAACTTTCCGTTATCGCGCAAGAACTCAACGCCAGTTCTATTGAACAGGTGGTCTATGCCTGGATTTTACGTTTGCCGTCGCAGCCGCTGCCGATTATTGGCTCGGGTAAAATCGAACGCGTACGCGCCGCACTAGAAGCGGAAACGCTGTCATTGTCGCGTCAACAGTGGTTCCGAATCCGCAAGGCGGCACTGGGTTATGACGTGCCGTAATCGCCAACTCGTTGACTTTCCGTTCATGTTTTCGCCAGTGGTTTACACTTAACAGGCGACCACATGTAACGGAGGTTTTATGAAGCGATTAAGTTTAGCGATGGTGACGCTGTTGGCCTGTGCGGGTGCGCAGGCCAACAGCGAGAAAGTAGAGATGAACCTGGTGACGGCGCAAGGCGTAGGACAGTCTATCGGCACCGTCGTCATCGATGAAACCGAAGGCGGCTTAAAATTTACCCCACACCTTAAAGCGTTGCCGCCGGGCGAGCATGGTTTTCACATTCATGCCAACGGTAGCTGCCAGCCCGCGATTAAAGACGGCAAAGCGGTTGCCGCAGAAGCCGCTGGTGGTCATCTGGACCCACAAAATACCGGCAAGCATGAAGGGCCGGAAGGTCAGGGGCATCTGGGCGACCTCCCGGTGTTAGTCGTTAATAATGATGGTATCGCCACCGAACCGGTTACTGCGCCGCGTCTGAAGTCTCTTGATGAAGTGAAAGATAAAGCGCTCATGATCCATGTGGGCGGCGATAACATGTCCGATCAGCCGAAACCGCTCGGCGGCGGCGGAACGCGTTACGCCTGCGGCGTCATTAAATAACCCGGAGACAGTGTTCCCTGCGCTGGAGCCTGTTCCAGCTGCGACAGCGAACAGTGTAAACGCCAGATAATCGCCGCCAGCTCATGCGCGGCGGGTTGATGATGATGTGCGAGCGTGTCGCAGATACGCTGTAGTTCCTGTAGCGTGACGGCAAGCGGGCGTTGCTGCACGCCGCGCTCGCTCATCACATCGCGCAGCAGGGATATACAAATATCCCGCACCCGGGAAAGCGGATCGGAACGCGACTCCCAGGCGCGCAGCTGCCACACCACATGCGAGCAGTTCAGCAGTACCACTCCCCAACGTAATAACCACCGGCGCGCCAGCGCATCCTGGCTATTGCTGAGCTGACTGACGTGATGATAGGTCAGCGATTCAAACTCGCTTTCGCTATGGGAAGGGTGACGGCTAAGCTGATCGACGAAATCCCGGCGTAGCGCGCGGATATGGCGGCGGCTTTTTACGGCATCGGAACCGGGGCGCAAAATCGCAAACGCCAGCCAGGAAATCGCGACGCCGACGATCTTGGCGGTATTATCGTTAAGGAAGTCGGCGAAGTCGTACACCGGCGGATTGGTCACGGCGATGAATGAGCCCATAAAAACGATAAGCTGCCCCCACAGTCCCGCCAGCTTAGGCATCTGCAGTTTAAGCAGTTGCATCGTGACGAACAGCGGAAAAAGGAAAAGCAAGAATTGCCACAGATCGGTGATTTGCACCATCAGGCCAAATTTCACCACGAAGCTGAATAAGGACAGCAGCACTAAAGTACGCATCAATAAGGTGAGCGACTTAAACGGAGTGGCGACGATGGAGTAGAGAACGCAACTGATCGCCGCCAGGGTTAATGCGCCGGGCCCGGATTCCCATTGCGCGCCAATACTCCAGGCGCCAATCACCGTGAGCGTGCAAAAGGTACGTACGCCGCTCCAGATGGCCTCTGCGTTATCCGTATGCCGTGCAAGGCCGGGAGTGCGGCGGATATGGATTTGATCCACCGGCGCGCCGCTTTCGATCAGATATAACTGGCGGCTGCTGCGCAGATATAAGTGGCAAAAATAGCGTAATCGCTGCCAGAACGCGAGGTGACGATAATCCTGTTCATCCTGCGGGCGTAGCGGCGCAATAATCCGCGCCACGGTGTAGCTGTCCGCGCGCGGTTTCGCTAGCGCGGCTAAGAGTTGTTCAATAACTTCGCGGCTGTTTTCCGGCGGCGTCGGCCAGTTTAAAAGCATTCTACGCAGACTGGAGATCACGCTGGTTAGCCGTAATTGCTGGTGTAACAATGCATTTAGCAATGCATTCTGGCGGCGAAAACGGTAGTGACTCCAGAAGGCCTGAATACGCAGCAGGTTCATGGTCAGGATTTGCCCAATCACGCCCTCATGCGCGGAGCGGATAGCGTCGGTAGTCTCCGGCTGCCACAGTAGACTGGCATGTTCCAGCAAGCGCGCATGCATGTTTTTCAACGCGGTGAGCAGGGCAGTGCCATCGGATGTGCTGGGTAGGATCATCATCATCATGCCGCCACAGAGGATGCCGACGATAACTTCACATACACGTGCCTGGGCGATATCCCACAACTGCGTGATTTCTACAATATTAACCATCGGGAACGCGATGATCGCCGCCGTGTAGCCGGACAACTGGAAAGCATAAGCGGCATTATTGGTAAAATGCGCGCAGGCCCAGGTACAAAAACCGATCCAGGCGGCCATGCTAAATAAGAACAACCAGGGTTCATTCAGCGTATGGCCGGCAATAATCAACGCGGCGGTCGCGCCGAGTAAACTCCCGGCAATACGCCCCAGACTTTTACTGATTACGCCGCCTACGGTCGGAAAGCTCACCACTGCGGCCGAAGTCATCGCCCAGTAGGGCTCATCCAGATTGAGATAATAAGCGAATGTCAGCGCGAGACACATGGCAATGGTATTGCGCAACGCGTAACGCCACTGGCCGGAGGTCGCTTTAAACCAGGGCGTATTTCGCAGGGCCGGCAGGGAGAGTTTCATTACCGCTGTCCAATGGCTACGCTGCAGGTAGTGCCGGAGACGAGCGTGATATCCTGCGGCAAAGCGTCAAATTCGATACGTACCGGTACGCGTTGCGCCAGACGTACCCACGGTACGTTGGGTTTGATATCGGGCACTAAACCGGAGTCACTTTCCACGCTTTGGTCGTAAATAGCGCGCCCGATACTGCCAACGTGACCCTGTAACTTAACATTGCCACTATACAGTGTTATTAATGCAGGCTCACCTTCGCGGATATGGCGTAGTTTGGTTTCTTCGAAATATCCCATTACATAAAATGAATGGCTATCTACCAGGGCGAAAAGCGGCTTACCGGTACTGGCATAATCACCGGTACGCGTGGAAAGGTTGGTCACCCAGCCGGATACCGGCGCTTTTACTTCCGTCTGGCTAAGCTGCCACTGCGCCTGTTTTAACGTCGCCAGTGCGACATCTACGCTGGCCTGCATCGCTTTAACATTCAGATTGGCGCTATCCAGATCTTCAGCAGAGATGTAGTTACGCGATAAATGTCGACGTCGATCGGCTTCATTATTCGCTTTTGCCAGATCGGACTGCGCTTTGGCCAACTGCGCCTGCGCGTTAAGTTCTGCAATATGGAAGGGCGTTTTATCAATGACAAAGAGAACGTCCCCGGCGTTGACGAACTGATTATCTTTGATATTGAGTTGGGTAATGCTGCCAGAAACCTGCGGCGTTACGCTGACCTGTTCCGCGCGGATTTTACCATCGCGCGTCCACGGTGACTGCATATAGTAATTCCATAACCACCACGCGGCCAGAACGGCGACAACGGCGACAATGAGAGTAGAAAAATATTTTATTGTTTTTAACGACATATTTACCACGCGATCAGTAAAACGAGGCCCAGACATACGCAAAGCGTAAAGAGGGAGAGATCCATTAACAGGGGATGCCAGATTTCATCAGAGTATATCCGGTCACGCAGGAGTCGGTGAATAAACAACCAGATAACGAACCCAAGCGCAAAGGCTTTAAAGAATGGCGGAAAGTAAACAGATGCTCCCAACATGAGATCTTGTAAGGGCAATCCTGTGGCGTTGAGTATACACTTCACAAGCAATGTTCCTTTGCGTCAGACATCGATGCTTTAGTTTTAGCCAAAACTGAAGCTACAGGTGCCAGGTGCGCACTATGTCTGAAAAAATGTCTATTGGTAAGCAAATTTAGCAATACATTTGTTTTGAGAATACAAATACTGCACACTATTCTAAAATCAGCATAATAACTTAGCAAGCTAATTATAAGGAGATGAAATTGGAATCGCCACTAGGTTCTGATCTGGCACGGTTGGTGCGCATTTGGCGTGCTCTGATTGACCATCGCCTCAAGCCTCTGGAATTGACGCAGACACATTGGGTCACGTTGCACAATATTCATCAATTGCCGCCTGACCAGTCGCAGATTCAATTGGCTAAAGCGATAGGCATTGAGCAGCCATCGCTGGTACGCACGTTGGATCAACTTGAAGATAAGGGGCTAATTTCGCGGCAAACCTGCGCCAGCGATCGTCGCGCTAAGCGGATTAAACTGACCGAAAAAGCGGAGCCGCTGATCGCTGAGATGGAAGAGGTCATTCATAAAACGCGCGGTGAAATTTTGGCTGGGATTTCTTCAGAGGAGATTGAGCTTCTGATTAAACTTGTCGCTAAACTTGAACACAACATTATGGAATTGCACTCTCACGATTGAGGTGCAGGGGCATACGTGTGGCCATGTGACCACACGTAAAGCCTGGTTTAGCGTGGAGAGACAGTAACCTGGCTGCCGTTGCTGGCCAGCACGACACGCTGACCTGCCGAGAAACGCGTATTTCCTTGTTTCTGCACAACCATAATGGTGTTGCCATCGTCTTTACGAATTTCCAGTTCCACACCCTGGGTTTTATTCATTGCGCTCTGGACGCCCTGGCCCGCTACGCCACCAGCCACCGCGCCTGCCGCGGTCGCCAGTGAACGACCCGTACCGCCGCCGATAGTGTTGCCGAGGAATCCGCCCAACACCGCGCCGCCGATAGCGCCAATCACGTTAGAATCATCACCGCCCTGAATTTGAACCGGACGAACGTTAACGATAGTACCGTACGTTACATTCTGAACTTGTTTAGCCTCGGATGCGGTATAAACATCACCCGAAAGGCTATCATTGTTAACACACCCAGCTAAGGATAACCCCATCAGTGAAACGGCCAGTACACGTTTAATCATTTACCCATCTCCTGTTCTTCACGAAACGCTATTTCAGCATCCCTATAGCTAAATTATATGGCATTTATGCAGTTAAGGTCATATCTTCTGCCGAAAGAATGTAAAAATCATAATCAGAAGTTAATTAACTAATCTTAAACGAAGTGGGAAGCAAGAAAAGATAGGTTATTGATATCCGTGGACGGCACGGCAAAAAACGTGACGCGGGCATCGCATTGCAAAATACGTTATGCCGAGTGTTAAGGCTTAACCCAGCTTAATAAGGAAGAGGTATGAAATCGGGCCGTTTTATTGGCGTTATGTCCGGGACCAGCCTTGATGGCGTGGATGTTGTACTGGCGGCAATTGATGAAACCATGGTTGCGCAACAGGCAAGTCTCACCTGGCCCATTCCCGTTCATCTGAAAAAAGGCATTCTCGATATTTGCCAGGGACAACCGCTTACGCTCTCGCAACTCGGCCAGCTGGATACCCAGTTAGGCCGGCTTTTTGCACAGGCGGTTAATGCGCTGTTAGCGCAACAACGTTTGCAGCCGCGGGATATCGTCGCCATTGGTTGTCATGGGCAAACGGTCTGGCATGAGCCGACCGGCGAGGCCCCGCATACGCTGCAAATTGGCGATAATAATCACATCGTCGCCCATACGGGGATTACAGTGGTCGGCGATTTTCGGCGGCGGGATATTGCGCTGGGCGGACAAGGCGCGCCGCTGGTGCCCGCTTTCCATCACGCGCTGTTGGGACATCCGACGGAAAAACGTATGGTCCTGAATATCGGCGGCATCGCCAATTTATCTCTGCTTTTCCCCGGACAGGCGGTGCGCGGGTACGACACGGGGCCGGGTAATATGTTGATGGATGCGTGGATTTGGCGACAATGCGCGCAGCCCTACGACAAAGACGCGGCATGGGCGAAAGAAGGTCAGGTTATTCTTCCCTTGCTGCAAAAGATGTTGCGCGATCCGTACTTTGCTGCGTCGGCGCCCAAAAGTACAGGACGCGAATATTTCAACTATGGCTGGTTAGAGCGTCATCTTACGGCTTTCCCTGGCGCAGACGCGCGCGATGTACAGGCCACGTTGGCGGAGCTGACGGCGGTCTCCATCGCCCAACAGGTGCTGCTCAATGGCGGCTGCGAGCGGCTGATGGTCTGTGGCGGCGGAAGTCGGAATCCGTTAGTGATGGCCCGTCTGGCGGCGCTGTTGCCCGGTATCGAGGTTTCGACCACCGATAAGGCGGGGATCAGCGGCGATGATATGGAAGCGCTGGCCTTTGCATGGCTTGCCTGGCGAACGCTCGCGGGCCTGCCGGGAAATTTACCTTCCGTGACGGGGGCTACAGAAGCCAGTGTTTTAGGCGCTATTTACCCGGCTAACCCAATAACTCAGAGTTAACTGAATTTTTCCCGGACCCTATATCGGTAAACTAGCAAGGTCAGGAAGGGGCGTTTGCCCTTCCAGAAGCAGGAGAGCTTTCGGGATATGCCTATGAAAAAGATCGCAATAATGTGTTTACCTGTGCTGCTGACCGGCTGTAGCGTTTATCAACAATTTGTTGAACGTATGCAAACGGATACGCTGGAATACCAGTGTGATGAGAAGCCGCTTACCGTTAAAGTCAATAACCCGCGTGAAGAGGTCAGTTTTGTCTATGACAATAAGCTGCTGACCCTGAAGCAAGGAATCTCGGCCTCGGGCGCGCGTTATACCGACGGGATTTATGTTTTCTGGTCGCAAGGCGAGAGCGCCACGGTCTATAAACGAGACAGAATTGTGCTTAATAACTGTCAGTTACAAAATCCGAAGCGTTGAGATTTTCAGTATGGGGGCGCACAATAGCGCCACCCACTGATTATTTCTGATCAACGCCATGTCTGATAACGACCAATTGCAGCAGATCGCGCATCTGCGCCGTGAATACACGAAAGGCGGCTTGCGTCGCCGCGATTTACCCGCTGAACCGTTAACCTTATTTGAGCGCTGGCTTGGGCAAGCGTGCGACGCCAGACTGGCCGATCCGACGGCAATGGTCGTGGCGACCGTAGATGATAAGGGGCAACCGTACCAGCGTATTGTATTGCTCAAGCATTATGATGAAAAAGGCCTGGTCTTTTATACCAACCTGGGAAGCCGCAAGGCGCATCAAATTGAGCACAATCCGCGTATCAGCCTGTTATTTCCCTGGCATATGCTTGAACGCCAGGTGATGGTGACAGGCAAAGCCGAGCGTCTCTCCACTCTTGAGGTGGTGAGGTATTTCCACAGCCGTCCGCGCGACAGCCAGATTGGCGCATGGGTCTCTAAACAATCCAGCCGCATTTCCGCGCGCGGTATCCTCGAAAGCAAATTCCTGGAGCTCAAGCAGAAGTTTCAACAGGGCGAAGTGCCGTTACCCAGCTTCTGGGGTGGTTTTCGCGTGAGTATCGAACAGATGGAGTTCTGGCAGGGCGGCGAACATCGTCTGCACGATCGCTTTTTATACCAACGCGACGACGGCGCATGGAAAATCGACCGTCTTGCGCCCTAAAGATGCAAAAATCTTGTTTTAAGCACTGGTGCGGATGAATCCGCCGTTTTATGCTATGTCTCTTTCGCGTCTGGCGAAAAGTCGTGTACCGGCAAAGGTGCAGTCGTTTTATACATGGAGATTTTGATGGCAAGCAGTAACTTGATTAAACAATTGCAAGAGCGGGGGCTGGTAGCCCAGGTGACGGACGAAGACGCGTTGGCAGAGCGACTGGCGCAAGGCCCGATCGCGCTCTATTGCGGCTTCGATCCTACCGCTGACAGCTTGCATTTGGGGCATCTGGTTCCATTGTTATGCCTGAAACGCTTCCAGCAGGCAGGGCACAAACCTGTTGCGCTGGTAGGCGGCGCGACCGGTCTGATTGGCGACCCGAGCTTCAAAGCCGCCGAGCGTAAACTGAACACTGAAGAGACCGTTCAGGAGTGGGTGGCGAAAATTCGTAAACAGGTTGCCCCATTCCTGGACTTTGATTGCGGCGAAAACTCCGCCATCGCGGCCAATAACTATGACTGGTTCGGCAGCATGAATGTGCTGACTTTCCTGCGCGATATCGGTAAACATTTTTCCGTTAATCAGATGATCAACAAAGAAGCGGTGAAGCAGCGTCTGAACCGTGACGATCAGGGTATCTCTTTCACGGAGTTCTCTTATAACCTGCTACAGGGGTACGACTTCGCTTGTCTGAATAAACTGCACGGCGTTGCCTTACAGATTGGCGGTTCTGACCAGTGGGGGAACATCACTTCCGGTATCGACCTGACCCGTCGCCTGCACCAGAATCAGGTATTTGGTTTGACCGTTCCGCTGATCACCAAAGCTGACGGCACGAAATTCGGTAAAACCGAAGGCGGCGCTGTCTGGCTGGATCCGAAGAAAACCAGTCCGTACAAATTCTACCAGTTCTGGATTAACACCGCAGATGCCGATGTTTATCGCTTCCTGAAATTCTTCACTTTTATGGATATTGAAGAGATCAATGCCCTGGAAGAAGAAGATAAAAACAGCGGTAAAGCGCCGCGCGCGCAGTATGTGCTGGCCGAGCAGGTGACGCGCCTGGTTCATGGTGAAGAGGGGCTGGTCGCGGCGAAACGGATCACTGAATGTCTGTTCAGCGGTTCACTGAGCGCGCTGAGCGAAGCTGACTTTGAGCAGTTGGCGCAGGACGGCGTACCGATGGTTGAAATGGAAAAAGGCGCCGACCTGATGCAGGCGCTGGTAGACGCCGAACTCCAGCCGTCGCGTGGTCAGGCGCGTAAGACTATCGCCTCCAACGCTGTCACTATCAATGGTGAAAAACAATCCGATCCTGAATACATCTTTAACGATGAGGACCGTCTGTTTGGCCGCTATACCTTATTACGTCGCGGCAAAAAGAACTATTGTCTGATTTGCTGGAAATAAGGCATTAAGTAACAGGGAGTGAGAAATCACTCCCTTATTTTTGATGTTCAGGTAAAAAAATGAAGAATATCCTCGCTATCCAGTCCCATGTTGTTTTCGGACATGCGGGCAACAGCGCCGCCGAATTTCCCATGCGCCGTCTTGGCGCGAATGTTTGGCCGCTGAATACCGTTCAGTTTTCTAACCACACGCAATATGGTAAATGGACCGGCTGTGTTATGCCGCCCAGCCATCTGACTGAGATTGTCCAGGGGATTGCGGACATTGGCCAGTTAGCGCACTGCGACGCCGTACTTAGCGGTTACCTGGGATCTGCCGAGCAGGGAGAACACATTCTCGGTATTGTGCGCCAGGTTAAAGCGGCAAATCCGCAGGCAAAATATTTCTGCGATCCCGTGATGGGGCATCCGGAAAAGGGCTGTATCGTGGCGCCTGGCGTCGCAGAGTTCCATGTGCGTTATGCGCTACCCGCCAGCGATATTATCGCGCCTAACCTGATTGAACTGGAAATTCTCAGCAAACATAGCGTGAATAATGTGAATGACGCCGTGCAGGCGGCGCGTGAACTGATTGCTCAGGGGCCAGAAATTGTACTGGTAAAACATCTCGCCCGCGCCGGTTACAGTTCAGAGCGCTTTGAAATGCTGCTGGTGACAGCGCAGGAAGCCTGGCATATTAGCCGTCCGCTGGTGGATTTCGGCTCACGTCAGCCGGTTGGCGTTGGCGATGTCACCAGTGGTTTATTGCTGGTCAAACTTTTGCAGGGCGCGACGTTGCAGCAGGCGCTGGAGCACGTTACGGCGGCAGTCTATGAGATTATGATCGCCACCAAAACGATGCAGGAGTACGAACTGCAGGTCGTGGCGGCCCAGGACAGGATCGCTAACCCTGAACATTACTTCAGCGCAACGCGGCTGTAATTATTGCTGCTAAAAAGAGGCCGGATGGCGGTACAGCGAGCTATCCGGCAACATGACATTAATTCAGTCCTTCCGCTTTAAGCGCTGCCGCAACGGTCGGTCTTTTTGCGACACGCTGCATATAACTTTCAATATGCGTTAACCCGTCCATATTCAGTTTTACGCCATAGGCCCAACGCAATACGGTAAACAGATAAGCGTCTGCAATGGTAAAACGCTGGCCGCAAATCCACTGGTCGTCTGAAAGCGACTCATCCACATACTGCAATTTCTTTTCCAGACCGGCGCGAACGGCGGGTTTAAGTGTTTCCGGCGTGTCAGGGCGGAACAGCGGGGTAAAGCCTTTATGCAGTTCCGTTGCAATATAGTTGAGCCATTCCAGCGTATGATAGCGAGCAAGACTACTTACCGGCGCCAGAAGCTGGCGGTCGGGAACGCTGTCGGCGAGGTACTGCATAATGGCGACGCCTTCAGTCAACAGTGTGCCGTCATCCAGCAGCAGAGCCGGAACCTGTCCTTTAGGGTTGACTGCCAGGTAATCATCACCGTTTTCCAGGCGTTTTTTTGCGAGATCGACGCCATCAAGCGTAAAGTCTTTGCCAATTTCGCGCAGGGTAATATGGGAAGCAAGAGAGCAGGCACCCGGTTTGTAGAACAGTTTCATCGGTAACTCCTTTTTGCTGAGGTTTAAAGTATGGTAGTGCGGGGACGAGCAAAAAAAAAGCCGCTAACGCACAGTTAGCGGCCTGAATGTTGTTTCCCGGAAAATTAAACTGTAGCGGCTTTAGAGCCTTTTTCAGCGGTATCATCGTCCTGGGTCATACGGTTCAGCTTAGGCGCTGTCAGCAGCATCAGGACGGCGATAACGGCGGTTGCTATGCCAATCTGCATAAATACGCGACCATAGACTTCCAGGGACATCAGTGGGTCAGTCACGTCGCTCGGCACAGCCATCAGGTTGGCGACATAACCGCCGATGATGTTAGCGCCTGCCGTTGTCAGGAACCAGCTACCCATGATGAAACCCATCAGACGCTGCGGAACCAACTGTGCGACCATTGCCAGTCCCAGACCGGAGATCATCAGCTCACCGATACTTTGCAGGCCGTAGCTTGCGATCAGCCAGTTTACGGATACGATGCCGGCATCGTTCGCAAATTTGGCGCCCAGCGGCAGAATCAGGAACGCGCCGGAACACAGCACCATACCAATGGCGAATTTCATCGGCATCGGCAGCGTATCGCCCATCCTGTTATAGATAGCGGCCAGAATCGGGCTGCCGATAATGATCCAGAATGGGTTCAGCGCCTGATACTGTTCCGGTTCGAACGCGATACCGAGAATAGAGTGCTCGACGTTACGAATGGCAAAGAAGTTCAGCGACGTCGGCATCTGGCTGTACAGTACGAAGAAGATAATCGCCTGCAGCATCAAAATAAAGGCGACGATCATTTTACGGCGAGCCGCGCCGTGCATGGAAAACGCTTCTTTACCGAAGATAATGACGATGCCAAGAGCGATTACGCCCAGCACCATACGCGCGATATCCTGGTTGTGCAGCAGCCAGGTGGCGACCGCAATCAGAACGACAATACCGACGATTGTCAGCAGCAGATTACGGAAGTTGATCGGTTCAAAGTCGGGTTTGGAACCGTAGCTTTTCACCCAGCGCTGGCAGAAAGCAAAGTTAACGACGGTTATCAGCATACCGACGACGCTAAGCGCAAACGCGGTGCTCCAGCCATAACGCGCCGCCAGCCACGGCGTCGCCAGCATAGAGAAGAAGGAGCCGATGTTGACGGACATATAATACATCGTAAATGCGCCGTCGAGACGCGGATCATCCTTCGCGTAGCAGGTAGACAGCAGGGAAGACGGGTTAGCTTTAAACAGACCGTTACCCACAGCGATAGCCGCCATGCCCATATAGACGATGCCAGCGTCATGACCAGACCATGCGACCAGCGCATAACCGATAGCCAGCACCACGGCACCCAACATAATAACGCGTTTGGTGCCCAGAATTTTATCACCTAACCAACCGCCAATGGCGACCAGGCCGTACACCAGCGCACTGAAGGAAGAGAAAAGGGTGATGGAATCCGCTTCTGACATACCCAGTTGTTTTACCAGGTAGACGGCCATAATGCCTTGCAGGCCGTAATAACCAAAACGCTCCCATAACTCTATCGAGAAGATGAGATAGAACGCCTTCGGTTGTTTGAAAGCGTTCAAACTGACGCTTTCAGTTGGTTTTTTGTTTGCAGTAGACACTTTTACCTCTTTTTTACGCCCCGTATTAACAGGGATTGTCTGGCGCGTGATGAGTCAGACTCATCCGTCCGATTGTTATATTGGAGGGGAAACGGCAGGTAATGTTCACTATCTTTCCTCTCCAGACAAGAGCTTTGTAATAATCTGTTACATATAACTCTTCTGGTTGAATCGTCCGATGTCAGAAATGTTATCCAGCGTTAAATTTCTTCATTTGAAGAATGGCAGATTTTTACACTGCAAAAAGGCCATTAGTTTGGGTGAAAGGCGATATCTTCTGCTATTTAAGGTGAAAAGCAGTGATATAGGCCATTATCTGAAAAAATGGCAGAGTAATGTTTTGTAGTGAAAACGGGGCGTCAGTCTATCCGGTTGTAAATGTAACCTTAGATGTCATTAAATTTCACATGAAGTTATCAAAGTGATCCTGATCACGGATAGATAGAATTTTTTGCGATTAAAAAAATGATTAACCTGACGTGGAGTGAAAACGAAAGCACATTACATCAGAAAAAGGACAGAGACTGGAATGATTGATGGCTAAAATAGATCCAGGCCGAAGGTGGGAGCGCGCTGGCGTGACGGACGCACTCCGACCATATCAAATATCGACTTTTTCTTTGTATTCGCAAAGATCTTCAATGAGGCAGGAGCCGCAGCGCGGTTTTCGGGCGATACAGGTATAGCGGCCATGCAAAATTAACCAGTGATGGCAGTCCACTTTGAACTCATTCGGCACCACTTTCAGCAATTTCTCTTCTACCTGCTCGACATTTTTACCCGGCGCGAACTGTGTTCGGTTGCATACACGAAATATATGCGTATCAACGGCGATGGTCGGCCAGCCGAAGGCGGTATTTAGTACTACGTTAGCGGTTTTACGCCCCACGCCGGGAAGCGCTTCCAGCGCCGCCCGATCCTCCGGCACTTCGCCATTATGCTTGTCCAGTAAAATACGGCAGGTCTTAATCACGTTTTCCGCTTTACTGTTAAATAAACCGATGGTTTTGATATAGGATTTCACGCCTTCTACGCCCAGTTCCAGCATCGCGGCTGGTGTATTGGCGACCGGGTAAAGTTTGGCGGTAGCCTTGTTCACGCTGACGTCGGTTGCCTGCGCGGAAAGCAACACGGCAATCAGCAACTCAAACGGCGACGTGAAATTGAGTTCCGTTGTGGGGTGCGGATTGTTGTCGCGCAGGCGCGTCAGAATTTCCAGCCTTTTTGCTTTGTTCATCAGACTTTCCCTGTTTCACCTGCCGGAACAGCGGAAGGCGCGGTTTCGGCGCGGCGTTTCTTCATTTTTTCATCAATAAGATATTTTACCGCCAGCATGAGCCCCAGGCCGATAAACGCGCCTGGCGGCAGCATCGCCAGCAGGAAAGGCGAGTCGGTGTGAAATATCTCGACCCGTAATACTTTTGCCCAGCCTCCCAGCAGGCTATCCGCGCCATCGAAAAGCGTACCATTCCCGAGGATCTCGCGCAGCGAACCCAGCACGAACATCGCGCCTGTCGCGCCCATGCCGATGGAAAAACCGTCCAACGCGGAAAGCCACGGTCCTTTTTTCGCGGCAAACGCTTCGGCGCGACCAACAACAATGCAGTTCGTTACAATCAGAGGAATAAAAATCCCTAAAGACTGATACAAACCGAACGCATACGCATTGATCAGCATCTGTACTGCGCTTACCACCGAGGCAATGATCATGACGTAAATCGGGATACGGATTTCTGCCGGCGTCCAGCGACGTAGTGCGGACACCGTAAGGTTGGTCAGCGTTAATACCAGCGTTGTGGCCAGACCCAGCCCCAGAGCGTTGGTTGCCGTAGACGTCACCGCCAGTAAAGGGCACAGGCCAAGTAGCTGCACCAGAGCAGAGTTATTTTTCCATAACCCCTGAACAACAATGTCTTTTATTTCGCTCATGGTTATTCTCCACAGGCGGTTAAATGGGGGAGCTGAGCGGGCAGTGATTCGGCGTACAGCCCGGCGCGTTTAACCGCATTCACCACGGCGCGCGGCGTTATTGTCGCCCCGGTAAATTGATCAAAATCACCGCCATCTTTTTTCACCGCCCAGTGCGTATCATTTTCACCGCTGATAGTTTTACCGCTAAAGTGGGTAATCCAGTCAGACAAACGGCGCTCAATTTTATCACCTAACCCTGGCGTCTCATGATGTTCCGTCACACGCGTCCCCAGGACGGTACCGTTGAAATCTGCGCCAACAATAAGCTGGATAGCGCCGGAATAGCCATCTGGCGCGGTGGCCTCAATGATGGCCGCTACGGGTTTATCATCCTTGCGAGCGATAAAAACACGGTGTGTGCCTTTGCCGAGGGCGGGCGCATCGACCAGATAACAGCTCTCTTGCAGATTATTATTGTAACGATCTGGCGGCAATACCTGATCGAACAGGGCATGTTGTTGTTGCAGCGCTTGTTCGTGGATGGTTGATTTTGTCATCTGATTAATCACCGCGGTCAATCCCGTAGAGCCTGCGGCAAAAAGCGCCAGCGTAATACCGTGTTTACGAATCGTTTTCAGCATGGTTTATCCTTTGCGATGTCCATAGACGCGGGGGCGCGTGTAGTAGTCGATCAGAGGAACCGTGATATTCGCCAACAGGACAGCAAAAGCAACGCCGTCCGGATAGCCGCCGAAGCTACGAATCAGCCACACTAATACCCCAGCCAGCGCGCCGAAAATTAAACGTCCACGGTTGGTCGTGGAGGCGGTAACCGGATCCGTCAAGATAAAAAATGCGCCCAGCATGGTGGCGCCTGACAGCAGATGAAGCTGCGGCGAGGCCAGCGTAGCGGGCGAGAAAAGCCAACCTAACGCGGCGCATAGCGCCAGCGTGAGCAGAAAACTGACCGGGATATGCCAGCGGATGGCTTTTTGCCACAGCAGGAATACGCCGCCGACAAGCCAGGCGAGGTTAACCCACTGCCAGCCCACGCCAGCCAGCGCACCGCTGTATATCGGGTACTGCATGATTTGCTCAACGGAGTGCCCGGCGCGCAAGGACGTTTTAAACGTATCCAGCGGCGTCGCCTGGCTGATACCGTCAATACCGATACGTAGCAGCGTCATATCGCCGCCGCTGGCGGTATGCCCGGTAAAAATCATCCGCAACGTGTCCAGCATATCGGGCGTTGTTGCGGCTATTTCATAAGGCGGCAACCAGCTTGTCATTTGCACCGGAAAGGAAATTAATAGCACCACGTAGCCGATCATGGCCGGATTAAAGGGGTTTTGTCCCAGCCCGCCATATAACTGTTTAGCGATAATAATGGCGAATCCGGTTCCCAGTACGACCATCCACCAGGGCGCGAGCGGAGGGATGCTGACCGCCAGCAAAAGCCCCGTCAATAACGCGGAATAATCCTGCAGGTGACTGGCGACCGATTGTTTGCGCAGCCTGAGGACAATGGCTTCTGCGACGAGCGCCGTGATAGCAGCCAGAACGATCTGGAAAAGCGTTCCCCAACCAAAAAACCACGTCTGCGCGGCAATCCCCGGCAGAGCGGCGATTAATACCAGCAACATGATTCGCGATGTCTGGCGCTGGTTATGGGTATAAGGCGAGCTTGCGATTCTGAATACCATTTAGTCCTCGTTAACAACCTGCTGCTGTGCTGCTTTTTTTGCCTGAACGCGGGCGATAGCCGCAGCAACCGCGGCTTTACGCGGGTCGGCCGGTTCGGCAGGTTCGCTTCCGGCCTGCTGCTCCTGTTTACGAGCTTTGGCGCGGGCGATGGCCGCTTCCACCGCGGCTTTACGCGGATCGACCGGTTCGGCAGGTTCGCTTCCGGCCTGCTGCTCCTGCTTACGGGCTTTGGCGCGGGCGATAGCCGCTTCCACCGCGGCTTTGCGCGGATCGACCGCTTCGGCAGGTTCGCCTCCGGCCTGCTGCTCCTGCTTGCGGGCTTTGGCGCGGGCGATAGCCGCTTCCACCGCGGCTTTGCGCGGGTCGACCGCTTCGGCAGGTTCGCTTCCGGCCTGCTGCTCCTGTTTGCGGGCTTTGGCGCGGGCGATGGCCGCCTCCACCGCGGCTTTGCGCGGATCGACCGCTTCGGCAGGTTCGCTTCCGGCCTGCTGCTCCTGTTTGCGGGTTTTGGCGCGAGCGATAGCCGCCTCCACTGCGGCTTTACGCGGGTCGCCGCCGGATATCGCGCTGTCAGCCACCGGATGAGCGGCTTGTTTAGCGCGCGCTTGCGCTTTACGCGCTTCACGGGCCGCGATGACGGCGCTATTGTCTGGCAGACTACCCGCCTGAATAACCACCGGTTGCGTGGCCTGCGCCTGTTTCTCTTTTACCCGCGCCAGCGCAGCGGCAATGGCATCCTGATCTTTTGCCGCTGGTTGTACCGCTGCGCTCTTATGACGTGCAAGGCGGGCGGCTTTTTCGCGCTCCAGTCTTGCCTGACGAGCCTCAAAACGCGCTTTGGCTTCGGCGGCGCGTTTTTCTTCAAGCCTGATCGCATTAATCTCCGCTTTTTCCTGACGGAAATATTGGACGAGCGGAATATTACTCGGGCAGACCCAGGCGCAGGCGCCGCATTCTATACAATCAGCAATATGGTGAGCGGTAGCCTTGTCATGCTGCTGCCCTTTGCTGAACCAATAAAGCTGCTGCGGTAAAAGGTCGGCAGGGCAAGCGTCAGCGCAAGCGCTGCAACGAATACAGCTTTTCTCTTCCTGAGGCGCCCCCATTTCAGTCACGGATGGCGCCAGCAGGCAGTTGGTGATTTTTACGACCGGTACGTCAAGCCAGGGAAGGGTGAATCCCATCAACGGGCCGCCCATGATGACCATCTGGTCAGCAGAAGGGCAGAACCCGGCATCGTTAAGCAAATGACGAACGGGAGTGCCGAGCCGCGCCCAGACGTTACCCGGGCGGCTTACCGCTTCACCCGTTAAGGTGACGACGCGTTCTGTGATCGGTTCGCCGTCAACCACGGCGCGTTTAACGGCATAAGCCGTACCGACGTTTTGCATCAGCACGCCAATATCAGAGGATCGCCCGCCGTGGGGAACCTGTTTTCCCGTCAGTATTTGGGTGAGCTGTTTTGCGCCGCCGGAAGGGTATTTGGTTGGGATCACACGTAACGAAATATCGTGAGCGTCAGCCAGTACGGCGCGCAGCATGGAAATAGCCTGCGGTTTGTTATCTTCAATGCCGATTAATACCTCACGTGGTTGCAGAATATGCGCCAGGATGCGAATACCTTCCACAATCTGCGCGGCGCAGTCCTGCATCAGACGATCGTCCGCCGTAATGTAAGGTTCGCACTCTGCGGCATTGATAATAAGCGTGGTGATTTTATCGCCGCCACCCTGCAATTTAACGCCGGTGGGAAACCCTGCACCGCCAAGTCCGGCAACGCCATACTGATGAATGCGTTCAATAAGCGCTTCACGGCTGTGGGCGCGGTAATCAGACCAGCCATCACGCTCAATCCAGCGGTCCTCGCCGTCGGCATCAATGATGACGCTTAACTCCGCCAGCGCCGAAGGATGTGCCGTCGAGTGGGGGGCAATAGCGATAACCGTCCCGGAGGTGGGCGCGTGTACCGGCAGCATTCTCCCACGTCCACGGGTAAGCGCCTGGCCGCGTAGCACGCGATCGCCGACGCTAACGCACAGCTCGCCCTCAGCGCCAATGTGCTGTTTTAAAGGGATAACAAAGCGCGGCGCCAAAGGCACCTGGCGCAGCGGCGTGCCGTTTGACTGGGACTTCATTTCGGGCGGATGAATACCACCGTCGAAATCCCAGATTTTATCTTTTCTGAAAGCGGAAAATAGTTTAAGCATGTTGTTCCACGGGAATGATGCGAACGGGAATGGTGTTCAAATCCCATTTCCAACTGTCGGGCGTCTCATTCACCGGACGTAATTCGATGCAGTGCGTCGGACACGGATCGACGCACAGATTACAGCCAGTACAGAGATCGCTCATGACCGTGTGCATGGCGCGCGTTGCGCCAACGATGGCGTCAACCGGGCAGGCCTGAATGCATTTTGTGCAGCCAATGCAGTTATTTTCATCAATAACTGCCAGCATACGTACTGGCGCAGCCTGCTGTTCTTCACCATCGCATGGTTGCGGCTCTACGTTTAGCAGCTCTGCCATTTTCAGCATGACGGCTTCGCCGCCGGGCGCGCAACGATTGATTTTCTCGCCCTGGAGACCCACGGCTTCGGCGTAGGGGCGACAGCCGGGATAGCCGCACTGACCACACTGGCTCTGCGGCAAAATCGCATCGATTTTTTCAACAACCGGATCATCTTCAACCGCGAATCGGCGGGAGGCATAACCCAGAATGGCGCCGAACACCAGACCCAGAAGGGTCAGGGCGCCAACGGCAATCCAGATAGTATTCATTACAACTTCACCAAACCACTAAAGCCCATAAAGGCCAAAGACATTAATCCTGCGGTAATCAATGCTATCGCGTTACCACGAAAAGGGGCGGGCACATCCGCCACGGCAAGGCGTTCGCGAATGGCGGCAAAAAGAACCATCACTAATGAAAAACCGACGGCGGCGGAAAATCCGTACAGCGCCGACTGAAGAAAGTGATGACCGAGATTAATATTCAGTAACGCTACGCCCAGAACCGCACAGTTAGTGGTAATCAGTGGTAAGAAAATGCCTAACAAGCGGTATAACGCCGGGCTGGTTTTCCGCACAACCATTTCGGTAAATTGCACGACCACAGCAATGACGAGGATAAAGGCCAGCGTCCGCAGATAAATCAGATCCAGCGGAATAAGTATCCAGGTGTCGATAAGCCAGGCGCATATCGACGCCAGCGTCATGACAAAGGTCGTCGCGAGGCCCATCCCCATGGCGGTTTCCAGTTTTTTGGATACGCCCATAAAGGGACAAAGGCCCAGGAATTTGACCAGTACAAAGTTATTGACCAGTACAGTTCCGACAAAGAGCAGCAGGTAATCAGTCATGTTTCGGCCTGAAATAAAAAAGCCGCCTATTATCTGTCAAACTACCACAGGCGACAACAGGTTAACTGTAGGGTTATTACGGATTAACAAACGTTGTTTTAACGCGCGCTGAACGTTTGAGATAAGGCACAATGAGCGCCGTCGCCAACAGTGGGAAGAGTAACTGACGCACGGCAAAGGCATCTGAGACGGGCGAAAAGGCAAATGCTTTAACCGCCAGTAACACCGACACCAGCAGCCAGATAATGTAATGCTTCGGCACGCAGCGTCTGCGCTTGAAGAATGCGATCGTCAACCACAGGGTATAGTACCACATGGCGATAGCGGTAATAAATGAAATGCCCCATAGCAGTAAATTACCGGTTTCCTGTCCGCTAAGCGTCTTGAACGTTTGCGGTGTGGCAAGCGCCATAACGTAGAGTAATAACGCCAGCGAGGCGCTCAACAACGCGACTAACAGCCAGGCTAACGGGCCAAGAAGCCAGCCTCCAATTCGTTGTGGCGGTGTTGTAGTCATATCTTCTCCGGGGTTACGCGCATTAACGGTCATGCCGCTCATTTTGGGGCAAATATTATAAGGTTTTTGATGTTAAACGCTACTTTCTTTATTGCACATAGCGCCAGACAGATTGCGGAACCTGACCTACATCAAACAGGCGTCCTCCGGAAACCAGTTCGGCACGGCGGTGATCTGCAGCGCGATACATATTAACAATGTCCATGTCATCAGTAAGGGTATAGTTAAGGTGGTCGAACAGTTTTTCCAGACTTTCGAGCGAACTAATTTTGCGGAATTTTAATAGATAATCCTGAACAGTCATATAAAGTTGATCCATATTAAATATAATGCCAACGGAGTAGTCACTGATAAAAAATAAACAAAACCGCACCAGTGAGAGGTCAGGGGTGCAGGTAAAAAGGGAATATTCTTACCGGTAAAGAGTCAGGCGCCACATGGCGCCTGGGGCGAAAGGTTAACGCGCTTTCCTACAACAGGCAATAAACGTCAGACCAGATAGGACATATTTCGTTTTTTTTGCCGGTTTTTGACTTTTCTTTGTACCCCCCGGGGCGCCGCTTACCGTACCACGCGAAAATGCCTTTACATTATCTGACGCTTACTTCTTCTGGACGGAAGCCGTGGGCTCTGGTGGTTGGTAATTGTCAATATGGTTGGCAATACCTAAAAGAATGACTGAGATAACGAGAACTATCCACCCAGTTAATTCAATAAGACGATTCATTATTGACGACATTTGCTTTGATTTATCCATAAACACAGGGTGTAAATGTTACTTTCCTGGCGAACGGTCGGCAAGAGGGAGGGAAACGTTTTCAGCCTCTGTTCTGTAACAAGTTAATCCTTTGATGATACGTTGATGGTCAGGACGCTATTGCGGCTAATCGCACGATGGTGTGGAATAGCGATATCTAAAACCGGAGGCAGTGAGATGAATGACAAAATCCGCGTTGGGTTAATCGGTTATGGCTACGCCAGTAAAACCTTTCATGCGCCCTTAATTATGGGAACGCCAGGGCTAGAGCTTGCGGCGGTATCCAGCAGCGATGAAACAAAAGTGAAAGCAGATTGGCCGGCGGTTTCCGTGGTCTCTGAGCCCCGACATTTATTTAACGATCCGCATATCGACCTGATCGTGATCCCGACGCCCAACGATACCCATTTCCCGCTGGCGAAAGCTGCGCTGGAAGCCGGTAAGCATGTGGTGGTTGATAAACCCTTTACCGTGACACTGTCACAGGCGCGAGAATTGGATGCGCTTGCGCGGAGCACTGGCCGGGTACTTTCCGTCTTCCACAACCGACGCTGGGACAGCGATTTTTTGACGCTGAAGGCCTTGCTGGCGGATGGCGTGCTCGGCGAGGTGTCCTTGTTTGAATCCCACTTTGATCGTTTCCGTCCCCAGGTGCGCGACCGCTGGCGCGAGCAAGGCGGGCCAGGAAGTGGTATCTGGTACGATCTGGCGCCGCACTTGTTGGATCAGGCCATTCAGCTTTTTGGCCTGCCGGTCAGCATGACGGTGGATTTAGCGCAACTGCGTCCGGGCGCGCAGTCTACAGATTATTTCCACGCGATTTTATCCTACCCCCAGCGCCGCGTGATTTTGCACGGTACGATGCTGGCCGCGGCGGAATCCGCGCGATACATCGTTCATGGTTCGCGCGGTAGCTATGTAAAATATGGCCTCGATCCCCAGGAAGAACGGTTAAAAAACGGCGAGCGTTTACCGCAGGAAGACTGGGGATACGACATGCGTGACGGCGTATTGACCCTGGTTGAGGGAGAGACGCGCAAAGAAGAAAACTGGCTTACGTTGCCGGGTAACTATCCGGCATATTATGCCGCCATCCGCGATGCGTTAAACGGTAACGGTGAAAATCCCGTGCCGGCAAGTCAGGCGATTCAAATTATGGAGTTGATTGAACTGGGCATGGAATCGGCAAAACATCGCGCGACGCTGTGTCTTGCCTGAGATGTCGCATTTCTCCGCCTGGGATAGCATTAAACCGCAGGCGGAGAGAGGGCGTTAGCATCAATAAAGCAATCTTACGCCGCGGCCACTTTTTCGCGCAGCGCACGTTTTTCGCTATCGCTCAGAAAGGCGATTTCCAGACCGTTAATCTGCGCCTGGCGAATCTGTTCGCGGCTCAATCCTGCCGCTGGCGCGGCGACATGATATTCATGGATAATATCTACGCCCTGAACAGCCGGATCGTCCGTATTAAGACTGGCGAGAACGCCATGCTCAAGGAAGGTTTTGAGCGGATGATCTGCCAGCGATGCGACGGTACTGGTCTGAATATTCGAGGTCAGACAGGATTCAATACCGATACGCTGCTGTGCAAGAAAATCCATTAACGCGCGATCTTCGACAGCTTTTACGCCATGTCCGATACGTTCGGCCCCCAGTTCGCGAATCGCCTGCCAGATACTTTCCGGCCCTGCGGCTTCGCCAGCGTGAACGGTAATATGCCAGCCCGCATCGCGCGCCCGATTAAAGTGCGACAAAAACAGACTGCCGGGAAAGCCCAGCTCATCACCGGCTAAATCCAGCGCGGTGATTTTCTCTCTGTGCGCCAGCAGCGCATCAAGCTCCTGTAAACATGCCGCCTCGCCGAAGGTACGGCTCATAATGCCAATGAGTCGTGCCTCGACGCCAAACGTGTTACAGCCGTCGCGTACACCGTCGATAACGGCTTCAACCACGCCTGCGATCGGTAACTGATGCGCCATCGCCATATAGCCGGGCGAAAAGCGAAGCTCGACGTAATGCAGGCCGTTACGTGCGGCATCTTCAATATTTTCAAAGGCCACACGGCGGCAGGCGTCAAGCGATGCCAGGACTTTTACCCCCCAATCGAGCTTCGTGAGAAAGCTCACTAAATCGGGTTCGGTTGAGGTGACCTGGACATGCGGAATCAGCGTTTCCAGCGTTTGGGCGGGAAGGGCGATGTTGAACTGCCGACCAAGATCCAGAATTGTTTGGGCGCGAATGTTGCCATCAAGGTGGCGGTGGATGTCAGTCAAAGGAAGCGTAATATCAATCATGGGCGCACTCAATTTTTAATAAAAGTGCGCACCATTATACTACAGATTGATAATGCTCTGGAAATTTTGCAAAAACGGAGTCATTACGTTGCAACTTCGCGAGAGCGCGGAAGAAATTTTGTATCATTCTCTTTAACGCGCCCCCGGTCAGCTCACGGGGGGCGTCTCTGTTATCGCCTCTCAGGATAAAGGGTCAACCCCCCGCTTGTAGACGGTATCAGCGAACGGTGCGGATAGCGTTAATCAATCCGTTGACGCCTTTTTCAAGTTTCAGGCGAGGGCATCCGGCATTCAGACGCACAAATCCCCGGCCTTCTGCGCCATAGGTATCGCCGGGCATAATGGCGACTTTCTCCTGATGAATGAGCGTGTGCTGTAATTTTTGATCGTCAATGCCGAGTGGACGGAGATCAATCCAGGCCAGATAGGTCGATGGCGGCGCTTGCCAGTTCAACGTCGGAAAGGCGCCATTCAGCGCCTGCTCAATATAGCGCATATTAGCCGCCAGCGAGGCGCGTAACGCATCCAGCCACGGCGCGCCGTGCTGATACGCGGCAATATGCGCCGTGAGCGAGAGCACCGCTGGCGAAGAAGAGCGCAGGCCGACACACAAGGAATTCCGGTGGTGTTTGCGTCACGCGCCAGCTATCTTGATGATGCGGATACCGTTCGGCCTGACAACATGCAGGCGGCGCAACTCCTGACGGAGTACCTTATTCGTCAGGGCCATCAGCGCATCGCCTGGCTGGGAGGACAAAGCGCATCTTTAACCCGCGCGGAGCGCGTGGGCAGCTATTGCGCGACGTTGTTAAAATACGGTCTACCGTTTCACAGCGAGTGGGTCGTGGAATGCGCTTCCAGTCAGAAGCAGGCAGCAGAAAGCATTACCGCGCTGTTGCGATACAATCCGACCATTAGCGCTGTCGTTTGTTACAACGAAACCATTGCGATGGGGGCGTGGTTTGGCCTACTGAGAGCTGGACGACAGAGTGGCGAGAGCGGTGTCGATCGTTATTTCGAGCAGCAGGTGTCGCTGGCGGCGTTTGCTGATGTGGCGGAGAACGCCCTCGACGACCTGCCGATTATCTGGGCCAGTACGCCGGCGCGAGAAATAGGCTATACCCTGGCCGAACGAATATTGCAGCGTATTGCTCACGACGAGCACCATGTGCGGAGTCAAACGATAGCCGCTCGCCTGGTAACGCAAAAGTAGAGGCTGCGCGTCGTTCGGCGCAGACCGGGTGCAGCGTCGCGACACCCGGCAAGGCGATTATTGTTGAGGCAGCGCCGGAACGTCCGGAACGGAAAGCGCCGGCATCCCAAACAGGCCGACAAAGTCTTCCAACGGCATTTTTTGTCCGTTGAGCGTGATCTGGCCATTGGCGTACTGCAAACTGGAGGCGATAGTATTATCCTTCAGCGTTGTCAGTCGGAACATCTGACCCATTGCGGACAGCCCCTGCACCTGCTGTTTTGCCAGTTTTTCCGCATCATCCTGCTGATAGCCTTCCAGTTTTGCTATCTGCGTCATAAACTCGACCGCCATGTCCATTGGAATTGCCAGTTTCGCATCCAGCGATTTCACGGAGCGGTCGACTTCCTGCGCCAGCGTTTGCGGTTGTGCCGTTGTGGTTGCCGGATCTTTGAGGAACAGCGACAGATTCAGCGTGGTTTCCCCTTTGGCGTTTTTCCAGCTAAGCGGCGCCAGGGTCAGTACCGGATCGCCTTTTAACAGCACGGGGAGAGCGCTAAAGAACGCTTCAGTGACTTTTTGCTGATAAAGCTCAGGATTCTGCGCCACGTCCGGCTGATTCAACAGCGCCTGCGTTTGCGCATGATATTGCTGACTAAACTGGTGCCAGGCTTCGCCGTCGATTTGACCGACTTTCAGCGTTAATTTACCGCTGCCTAAATCCTGATTCTGCACTTTCAGGCTGTTAAGCGAGTAATCCAACTGGCTGTTAATGGTTTTTCCGTCGTTGACGAGATCGGACTTGCCGGCAATTTCCATCCCTTCCAGCACCGCCATCTCTTTACCCTCAATGGCGATGGACAGTTTATCCAGCGTTAACTTTTGGTCGCCCACACGTTCGCCAAAGCTTGCCAGTTTACTGGTACCGTCTGTTTTCAAATTATTAAAGGTGAGTTGGACCTTCTGATTATATTCGTTAACGGCATCGACCAGGCCGCTCTGCGCTTCGCCCGACAGCGAAACCACATTACCGTCTTTATCGGCGTTAAGCTGGAACTCGCCGCCGCTAAAGGCGACCTTTTCACCGGCATTCTCGTAGTTTAACGGCTTGAGAGAGATATCGGAGCGGGTATCGCCGCCATAACCAATGCGGGTATTGATAACAAAGGGCGTGTCGCCTTTCGCGATATCAAAGAGGGGTTTTGCCGCATCGTTATTCACCAGGGTGGTTTTTACCGACGCCATAGAAGGGATCAGATTGAGCGTTTTGAGCTGGGCGAGCGGGAAGGGGCCATGTGAAACGGACTCGTCCAGCACAATGCTTTGCCCGGGTTTCAACCAGGTAGTGTCTGCGCCGGCAACCGGTTTGACAACCAGTTGCAGATGGCTACTGAACACGCCACGCTGGTAGTTTTGATAACTTAATTCGACACCGGCCTCCGGCGCAGTACGCTTGAGCTGTTCATTGGCCTGAGTCACCATTTCTGCAAGATGGTTCTCCAGCTTTTTCCCCGTATACCAGGCGCCGCCTGTCCAGACGATGCCAAGTGCAATCACTACACCTGCAGCTACCAGTGTTTTTTTCATATCAATTGTCCATAAAAATGAAACCAGGCGGATTAAACCGCCTGGAGGAGTTTTACGTCTGTTATAAGCTTAGCAAGAGTTGTTAAAAAATTCAGTACGTTGCTACAGCTTGTTATAAACACGCGCTAAACGGCCCGTGCCGCTGGCGTTAACCGGAGACTCATCCGCGCCGATAAAGGCAGATTCACCCGGCTTCAGTACCAGACGCTGTTCATCTTTACGTAACACCGCCTCACCCTCAACGCAGAACAGAATCGCGGCGCTGTGTTGGCCGATGCTCGTCTCCTGAAGCGCCAGGTCGTGCAGTGAAAAAGCAAAATCGTCAACCGGAATTGGGAAGTCCAGCTCCGCGCCGCTTTTTACCGGGGCAGTCAGCAACTCGCTGGCAGGCTTAGGTTCGAACTTCACGTTCGCGACCAGTTCAGGGATGTCGATATATTTTGGCGTAAGGCCAGCGCGCAGAACGTTATCGGAGTTTGCCATGACTTCCAGCGCAACGCCCTGCAGATAAGCATGAGGCGTTTCGGCAAACAGGAACATCGCTTCGCCGGGATTCAGTTTGACCACATTCAGCAACAAAGGAGAGAAAAGCCCGCTGTCGTCAGGATAATACTCTGAAATCACGCGGATCGTTTGCCACGGTTCGCCTTGCTGGCTGTTAAGCGCCGCTTTGAGTACGGCTAACGCGCGGGATTTTTCTTCGCCTTGCATATTCAACAGGCTGGCGAAAAGCTGGCTCAGACGTTCAGCGTTCGGCGCCTGCAAAAAGTGGGCGATAGCGGAATGCGCGCCGGCGACAGGTTGCAGTAAAGAGACAATGTCAGAAAATTCGCGGAACGCGTTCATCGCCAGGAAAGGCGTCAGGGCAAAAACCAGCTCTGGTTTATGGTTAGGATCTTTATAGTTCCGCTCTGCGGCATCCATGGGGATACCCGCCGCATTTTCTTTCGCGAAACCGATTTCGGAATTGCGCTTATTCGGGTGCACTTGAATAGAGAGCGGCTGCGCGGCGCACAGTACTTTAAACAGAAACGGCAGTTCGCCGAAACGGTTGGCTACCGCTTCGCCCAGCATGGCGGTTTTATTCTTTTCGATGGCGTCACGCAGGGAGACGGTTTCGCTGTTGGCGGTGGTGATTCGCGAGCTGCTTTTGGGATGCGCGCCCATCCAGAGTTCAGCCATTGGCTGCTGCTGCGGATTGGCGATGCCATAAAGTTCCGTTAACGCAGTTTTACTTCCCCAGGCATAGTTTTGCACTGAGTTAATGAGTTTTTGCATTATCAAGCCCTGTTTCAATGTGGAGATCAATGGGAGGTATTAAACCAAGAAACCCGCATGAAGTAACCTCCGGGCGTAAAAAGTCGTACTTGTCTCAGTTTTTGTTAAAAAATTGTGTAGGATAGTGTTACTCGCTTTGAGTCGGGCAATGGAACACCTGCCCAGAGAATAACCATACCGAGCGGTAAGTGAGAGCACAATGTCAAACAAACCCTTCTTTTATCAAGACCCTTTTCCCCTCAAAAAGGACGATACCGAGTACTACTTGTTGACCAGCGAACATGTTTCCGTCGCCGAATTCGAAGGACAAGAGATCCTGAAAGTCGCGCCGGAAGCGCTAACGCTGTTGGCGCGTCAGGCCTTCCACGATGCGTCTTTTATGCTACGTCCCGCGCATCAGCAGCAGGTGGCGGATATTCTGCGCGATCCGCAGGCCAGTGAAAACGACAAATATGTCGCGCTGCAATTCCTGCGAAACTCCGATATCGCGGCCAAGGGCGTGTTGCCCACCTGCCAGGATACCGGTACGGCCATTATTGTCGGCAAAAAAGGCCAACGCGTCTGGACTGGTGGAGGTGATGAAGCGGCGCTGGCTCGCGGCGTATATAACACCTATATCGAAGATAACCTGCGCTATTCGCAAAACGCGGCGCTGGATATGTACAAAGAGGTCAATACCGGTACTAACCTGCCAGCGCAGATCGATCTCTACAGCGTCGATGGCGATGAATATAAATTCCTCTGTATCGCTAAAGGCGGCGGATCGGCGAATAAAACCTACCTCTATCAGGAGACAAAAGCGCTTCTGACGCCGGGTAAGCTCAAAAATTATCTCGTTGATAAAATGCGTACGCTGGGCACCGCCGCCTGTCCGCCGTATCACATCGCGTTTGTCATTGGCGGCACCTCGGCGGAAGCGAACCTGAAGACCGTTAAGCTGGCCTCGGCAAAATACTATGATGCGCTACCAACCGAAGGCAATGAACACGGGCAGGCCTTCCGCGATATTGAGCTGGAAAAAGAATTGTTGCTTGAGGCGCAAAATCTTGGCTTGGGCGCGCAGTTCGGCGGCAAATATTTCGCTCACGATATTCGTGTCATCCGATTGCCGCGCCACGGGGCATCGTGTCCGGTAGGTATGGGCGTGTCCTGCTCCGCGGATCGAAACATTAAAGCGAAGATCAACCGGGAAGGGATCTGGATCGAGAAGCTGGAGCGCAATCCCGGTAAATATATTCCAGAGGCGCTGCGCCAGGCGGGAGAGGGCGAGGCGGTGCGCGTTGATCTTAACCGTCCCATGAGCGAGATACTGCAACAACTGTCGCAGTATCCGGTATCAACGCGCCTGTCGCTGAACGGCACGATTATTGTGGGCCGCGACATCGCGCACGCTAAACTGAAAGAACGGATGGACAGAGGCGAAGGTTTGCCGCAGTACATCAAAGATCATCCTATCTATTATGCGGGGCCGGCAAAAACGCCGGAAGGGTACGCCTCCGGGTCGCTTGGGCCGACTACCGCAGGACGAATGGACTCTTATGTTGATCAGCTCCAGTCGCAGGGCGGCAGTATGATCATGCTGGCGAAAGGCAACCGCAGCCAGCAGGTGACCGATGCCTGTAAGAAACATGGCGGCTTCTACCTGGGCAGTATCGGCGGCCCCGCAGCCGTTCTGGCGCAGGGCAGTATCAAGCGCCTGGAGTGCGTGGAATATCCTGAACTGGGTATGGAGGCTATCTGGAAAATTGAAGTGGAGGATTTTCCGGCCTTTATTCTGGTGGATGATAAAGGCAACGATTTCTTCCAGCAGATTCAGTCATCGCAGTGCGCGCGCTGCGTTAAGTAATGTCGCCGCCCTGCGGGGCGGTAACATGATTCGCTATTTTGCCGGAGAACGGCGCAAGCGCCTTATCCGGTCTACACCGTTGTGTTGTTATCGTTAATACTCATAAGACCGCAAACATGTGAGCAATGTCGACACATGATCTCATCAACTTGAGTAAGGAGCAGGTAATGGTAACGGTACGCCGCGAGAAAGATTCAATGGGCGCGATTGAAGTCCCGGCAGATAAACTGTGGGGGGCGCAGACTCAACGTTCGCTGGAGCATTTTCGGATTTCCACGGAGAAAATGCCCGTTTCGCTCATTCACGCTCTGGCGTTGACCAAGCGCGCCGCTGCGAAGGTCAACCAGGACTTAGGGTTGTTGGCGGCGGAAAAAGCCAGCGCGATTATCCAGGCGGCTGATGAAGTGCTGGCGGGAAAACATGCTGATGAGTTTCCGCTGGCGATTTGGCAGACCGGGTCCGGTACGCAAAGCAACATGAATATGAATGAGGTGTTAGCGAACCGCGCCAGTGAAATTTTGGGCGGCGTTCGCGGTATGGAACGCAAGTTGCATCCCAATGATGACGTCAATAAGAGTCAAAGCTCAAACGATGTGTTCCCAACCGCCATGCACGTGGCGGCGTTACTGGCGTTACGCGAACACCTTATCCCGCAATTATCCGCATTAACGGATACGCTTCGCGATAAATCCCACGCTTTCGCCGATATTGTCAAAATTGGCCGTACTCACCTGCAGGACGCGACGCCGCTCACCTTAGGCCAGGAGATTTCCGGTTGGGTAGCCATGCTGGAACATAACCTCAGGCACATTGAGCACAGTTTACCGCACGTCGCAGAACTGGCGCTCGGCGGAACCGCAGTGGGGACAGGGCTTAATACCCATCCGGAATATGCCCGGCGCGTGGCCGAGGAACTGGCGACGATTACCGCGGCGCCGTTTGTTACCGCCCCGAATAAATTCGAAGCGCTGGCGACCTGTGACGCGTTGGTACAGGCGCATGGCGCATTAAAAGGACTGGCGGCCTCGCTGATGAAAATCGCCAACGATGTTCGCTGGCTGGCGTCCGGCCCGCGCTGCGGCATTGGCGAGATTGCTATCCCGGAGAATGAGCCAGGCAGTTCCATTATGCCTGGTAAAGTGAATCCGACCCAGTGTGAAGCGGTAACGATGCTATGTTGCCAGGTGATGGGTAACGATGTGGCCATCAATATGGGGGGCGCATCGGGCAACTTTGAGCTCAACGTCTATCGTCCGATGGTTATTCATAATTTTCTGCAAACGGTGCGCCTGCTGGCCGATGGCATGGAGAGTTTCAATCAACACTGTGCGTCAGGAATCGAGCCAAACCGCGAGCGTATTACGCAGTTGCTGAATGAGTCGCTGATGCTGGTCACTGCGCTCAATACGCACATCGGTTACGATAAAGCGGCGGAGATTGCGAAGAAGGCGCATAAAGAAGGGCTGACGCTCAAAGCCTCAGCCGTGGCATTAGGATACCTTAGCGACGAGGAGTTCGACGCCTGGGTACGTCCGGAGTTGATGGTTGGCAGTATGACGCCGGGACGTTAATCCGCCACATACAGGTGCAGTCGCGGAATAATCAGTCGCAGCGGCTGCGCCTGTGGTTTAAAACGATGCTGAATATTATCGGCGTCATAGTTTTCCAGCCCGCCAATATCCGGCACGCCAGCGCCGTTGTCCGTGTTGATTAATGCGATAATCGGCGTGGGGCAGGCGTGTTGCACCTGTTTCTGCTGGCCTTTATACCAGATGCGGGCGATCGGCTGTACTTTAACCGGACGCTTAATCTTGAGTCGGGCCTGCTGCGGTAAGGCAGCGATATCCTGATATTCCCGTTCCAGCTTGAATTGCCATTGTTCGCGTGTCCACGGCGGGACGCTGCGCGGCGACGCGAGGCTTTTTTTCAACTGGCTCAGAACCTCATCCCGGCTTAAATTTTTAATAATATGTTTATTTGCCCAGCCGAAACGTATGGTGGCGGGGTTATTGATAAGCGTCAGCGTGCGGTAAGCGTTCAGCGTAATTAAGCCGGGGAGATGCCGATGCACCCACTCAAAACGTGCCGCTGAGGGAAGACCGGACTCTACCGTAACCATCTGCTCGAAGGTGGTTTTCAACTGGTTAATGCGCTGTATCTGATTTTCCAGATCTAACTGTATCGCATTATCCACTTGATAGCATAAGACGCCAGGCAGGCGGACGGCGGCTTTACTGCTGCGGTTTTCGGACTGCTGTTGAATAAACAAATGGCGATAGTGACGTAGCGCCAGCGCTTCGGCCTCTTTCCCCAGATGTTGCGTTACCTCGATAGTATCCAGCGGCGCATGTTCCGCCTCTTTGGTCACCTGCGGCAGTGAAAAGACACGGGCGATAAGTAGCGAATGCTGCTGTAGATTATCCGTCAGCGCCGCCAGGTGTTGTTCTATCTGGCGAAAAGTGCCATTCAGGCGTTCAACGAGATCGTAGCGGGACATGGTATCATTCACTTTAGTTACAACATACTATCTGTATAGCACAGTTCCCGCCGCTCAACCAGCGTGCAAAATGCGTCAGGCAGCGGTCATGTCGGGCATCGCGTGCCAGACCGGCCAGCGAAAGCTAAATTTTGCGCCGCCCAGTTCGCTCTCGTCACAGACGACGCTACCGCCCATCGCCAGTGCGATAGAGTGTACGATGGCGAGTCCAAGCCCGCAGCCGCCTGTCGCCCGGTCTCTACTGGGGTCGAGTCTGACAAAAGGTTCAAATATGCGCTCACGCGCATCCGCTTCAATGCCGGGGCCATCATCTTCAACTATCAGCGTTGCCTGACTGCCGTCGAGTAACAGGCTGACTTGAACGGTGGTACGACTGTAGCGCAACGCATTATTCAGCAGGTTATCCAGCACTCGCGACATTAACCGCATATCAAGCGCGCCATAATCGCCGATTACACATGTGACAAGGTTTACGGCGCGTTCCGGGGTCACGCTTTGCACGTCCTGCAAATGCGCGAGCAACCAGGCGGGGAGGTCGGGTTCGGTCAACATCAGTTCATTTTGTGGTCGGTCAAGGCGCGCATAGGTGAGCAGTTCTTCAATCAGCGCTTCCAGTTGACCAATATCGCGATTGAGCGCCTGTGATTCCGGCGGTGTCAGATTTTCACTCATTTCAAGCCGATAGCGTAAACGTACCAGCGGCGTGCGAAGCTCATGGGCGATACCGTCAATCAGCTGTTTTTTACTGGCGATCAGAGCATTAATGTTATCCGCCATCTGGTTGAACGCGACGCCCAGACGTTCGAAACTGGAGCCATTATCGAAATGCAGGCGTTCAGTCAAATGACCCTCGCCAAAGCGCTGCGCGGCGGATTCGAGCCTGAGCATTTCTTGCCAGTGCGGGCGCATCCAGATAAACACAGGAAAGGCGAGAGAAAAGGCAATGAGTGCCATTAAAGCGATATCCAGCAATCGCATTTGATGCAGGAAATAGAGATAGGGAACCGGGCCAACCGCCAGGACGTAATGGCTGCGTGGGATACGCTGAATAAAGGTGTATTGATCGTCAAGCGCGACGATATCGCCTTCACGCAGTCGCTGCGTGGTGGCGGCATCAAGCTTATAGTGATTTAACGGTTCAACGCGTAAATCGAAAGAGAGGTTCAGGTCCATCTCTTTTAACGTTTTCCCCCATTCACGCGGCGGAATTTCCCGCAGTTCGCTGCGCATCAGATAGAGCGAACTTTTCATCAGATCGTCGAGCGATTGCCTGCCCGCGCGTTCGGCGGTGAATTTGTACACCAGTCCGACCAATAAGGTCATGACCAGAAAACAGACGAACAGCAAAAGGTAAAACTGCACAAACAGCTTTTTCATCAACGCCCACCGGATATCAATACATTAGCTCTATCGCGCGCTGACGAAAAAGATGTCCCGTCAGCGCCGCTGGTGGGTTATAAAAGCAGGCTTTGCGTCAACTGACAACCTCATTGTCCGGCGTTAAGGTCCGGACTTTCGTGAACAATGCGTCCATCGACAAGCGTCAAAACAGCGCGAATGGTATCAATTCTGTCTTCGGGCATCGTCATAAATGGCTGATTGAGTACCGCCAGATCGGCCTGTTTTCCGACGCTAAGCTGGCCCCGGTGTTGTTCGGCAAAGGCGAGCCAGGCGGCATGACGTGTATATAACGCTAGCGCTTCCAGACGCGTGAGCCGCTCGCTGGCGGGTTTACGCACGGAACCGCCTGACGCTATACCGGTGATATGATATTCGATAGCGTGCCAGACACCGGCAATGCCAATACGCGTCGAATCGGTGCCGCCAGCTACGACAAGCCCTTTATCCAGCGCCAGTCGAACCGGCGGCGAATTGTCCGTCGCGCCGGGTGGATTGGCGTCACGGATGGCAAGCCCCTCAAAGTAAGGCCCCATTTGCACAGTGTATGCCAGGCCCAGCTTACGCATTCGCTCAAGCGTCTGTGGCGAACCGGTATTCAGATGCGCAATAGACCAGCGGAGAGGGCGCAGATCGTACTGCTGCGCTACCTGCTCAAAAATCGTCAATATCGCGTCGGCGCTGTCATCGGTATAGGCGTGGATCTCAAGCGGTATTCCCCGTTTTGCCGCAAACGTCGCGACCTGGCGAAGCGCGGTTTTGTCCTGCTCTGAGGAAGAAAATCCTGGGGCCATCCGCACGCCGTCATTCATTCCGGCCACCAGGCTTTCCCCCAGGCCAAGAAAAGCCAGTTGCCCGTCATCGGCACGCGCCGGGCGAAAGGCCATCAGGTTGCTGAACCACTGCGCTTCATGACCTTTCGCTTCTGGCTGTACCGGAATGCGATACCCCACGCGCAGCGGTAAATCCCCCTGGTTTCGCATTGCAAATAAAGGCTCATAAGCGGCGGCAGGCCCGGCAGAGGGGTCAATGATGCCGGTCACGCCGCGAGCGTTCATATCAGCGAAAAATTGCCGCAGACCGCCCTCGCGATCGGCGTTACTACTTATGCTGGCAAAAAGCTGATTGAACGCGGCGATGTCACCAAATAATTTCCCCGTGGCGCTACCTTTTGCGTCGCGCTCTACGCGGATTCCCGCTAAATCAGGAGGAGGGGTGTCGTTAAGGCCAAGTACGTCTATACCGCGCTGATTCACTAACGCATAGTCGTAAAGATACTGAATATAAGCCGGATGATCGGGAAGGGCGTGGCTCAGTTCGGCTACCGTCGGCGCCCGGTTTTCTGCAAATTGTGCCGGTATCCACGATCCCACTACGGCTACCCATTGATCGTGGGGACGACGGTTAGCGTCGGCGCGTAATTTATCCAGCGCGTCTTTAAGCGAAGGGCTGTCGTACCAGTAGGTTTCGAATGTCCAGGTTTGTCCGCCGCGAATGGCGTGGATATGGGTATCGGTCAGACCGGGTATCACGGTTTTACCCTGTAAATCGATGGTACGGGTATGGTTGCCGCGCCATTCATTTTTCGCCGTATCATCGCCAATCGCCACAATCCGCGAGCCGGAAATCGCCAGCGCGCTGGCCTGCGGCTGGGCATCATTCAGAGTGATGATATTACCGTTATGCAAAATAATATCCGCTGCCGGGCGGGCGGCGGTGGCTGCGCCTGTGGCCATGAGCAGAAAGAGAAGCGCGGTGCTGGAAAGCAGAGGCGGGACGAGACTGATCATTAGCATGTTCCTTTTGTCGGGCGATAAGCAAACCATAGAGAGCGAACAAGAATTGTTCAATCTGTGCCCAGGGAACAGTGCGTTCTGTTTTTAGAACGGTGGTGATAAAAAAAGAAAAGCCCGCCGAAACGGCGGGCTTGAGAAGAATTAATGAATAATTAGAACTGGTAAACCATACCCAGCGCGACGATATCATCAGTGCTGATACCGGCATCTTTATAGAACGGGTCGTCATCATCCAGCAGGTTGATTTTATAATCAACATAGGTGGAGAAGTTTTTGTTGAAATAGTAGGTAGCACCTACATCAGCATATTTAACCAGGTCTTTATCATCGCCATTAACGTTGTTATAGGTCAGATCTTTACCTTTAGACATCAGGAAAGAAACCGCCGGGCGCAGACCAAAATCAAATTGATATTGGGCTGTAACTTCGAAGTTTTGCGTTTTGTTTGCTACGCCGCCAGCATAACCCGCATCCGTTTTACCATAAGGCGTCATATTACGGGTTTCAGAATACATAGTCGCTAAATAGATGTTGTTGGCATCATATTTCAAGCCAGCTGTCCATGCATCCGCTTTGTCGCCGCCAGCAATCGTGCCGCCAGCATTGACTTGCTCATTAGTACGATCGGAAGTGGTATACGCAGCGCCTGCGCTGAAGCCCATGCCAATATCATAGGTAGTAGAAATACCGAAGCCATCACCGTTATCGTAACGAATATCGTCGCCATTATTACGGTTATTGGTACCGATATTTACATCGTCAGCGCTTTGGCTTTCATTTTTACCCTGATATTGCAACGCGAAGTTCAGACCGTCTACCAGACCGAAGAAATCAGTGTTACGGTAGGTGGCCACGCCGTTAGCACGACCGGTCATGTAGTTGTCAGCGTAAGTATAGGAGTCGCCGCCGAACTCAGGCAGCATATCGGTCCAGCCTTCCACGTCGTACAGGACGCCGTAGTTACGACCATAGTCGAATGAGCCGTAGTCGCCGAATTTCAGGCCGGCGAATGCCAGACGAGTCCAGGAATTAGCGCCTTCGCCTTCGGTAGTGTTAGCCTGAACGTTATATTCCCACTGGCCGTAACCGGTCAGTTGGTCGTTAATCTGTGTTTCGCCTTTAAAGCCGACACGCATATAGGTCTGATCGCCATCTTTAGAAGAGTCATCAGAGAAATAGTGCAGGCCGTCTACTTTCCCGTAAAGGTCTAGTTTGTTGCCGTCTTTGTTATAAATTTCAGCGGCGTGTGCTGCGCCAGCAGCCAGCAGAGCCGGGATGACAAGTGCCAATACTTTTCTTTTCATTTTTTTATCCTTAAAAACTTAACTTATTTGCAAAAGATTGAACTTCTACAGATTCGTTGAATCAAAGGCATCCTAATCTGAATAATATTATTTCAGCAAATGCTAACTTTTCTTATATGTTATTAATTAATACAAAAGTTACTATCGGAAACGCATATATTTATGGTGAATATATTTGTTATTATATATTCATGGTTGTGATTTGTTTTATTTCACAATTTGCGAAAAAAGATGGCAATATAGCGGCGGGCAGACATTCTGTTATCAATTTTGTGAACTGGCTTCGAGTTTTTTTAATTTAACTTTCTTGAGCGAAAAAGACGTAATCATGAACCACAACGCAGAGAAAACGGTAATAAAGGGGCCGTTTCGACTAATAAAAATAGCATTCATGTATACAATGTCTGTTTTTTGAACAGTGGCGGTGATGAGCATCGCCACTATGACTTGATAAAGGCAGGTAAAATTTGTCGGCTAACTTATCCCGTCGTTTCGTCCCAGGCATGAGGGGCAAAAAGATAGCCTTTATTGCGAATGGTCTTTATACGATAGGGCTCTGCAGCGCTATCCAGCAGTTTCTTACGCAGGCGGGAAATCGCCACATCCACGCTGCGATCCAGACCATCATAATTGACGCCGCGCAGCGTTTTTAGCAACGCGTCGCGATCCATAATTTGTCCGGCGTGTGTCGCCAGTTCCCAGAGCAATTCAAAATCGGCGGTGGAGAGCGATATGAAATCGCCATTGAGCTGGACCGCCCGGTTAAGGGGATCGATGGTTAACGCGCCAAAACGCAGCGCTTTATGCGGCGTAAGCGCGCTCTCCTGAAGACTTTTTGCCTGTTGCGTTTGTTCGCTTTGCCGCAGGTGTAAGCGCAGACGCGCCAGCAAAACGGCCGGAGGCGTGGTTTTGAGGATGTAGTCGCAGGCGCCCATCTCCAGCGCCAGAATATGATTCATATCACTGTCCAGCGAGGTGAGCAGGACAATCGGGCCTTGCCAGCGGTGGCGTAAATCGCGGCATATCGTCATGCCATCTTTACCTGGAAGCATAATATCCAGTAAAACCAGATCGGGCTGAGTGGTGAGGATAAGATCCTCCGCCCGGTCACCACGCGGCTCAACAATGACATCAATATCATGTTTCGCCAGATAAGCGGCAATGAGAGAACCCACTTCAGCGTCATCTTCAACAAATACAATGCGGTTCATATTATAAATGGAGAATAGAAAACGCCAACATACACCGCCTCTGTTTTCCCTTCCATAAATCTTTTCTAAACGAGAGCGGTTCCGTTATGCTACACGCTGTTGTTATTAGCGTGTTAAGGCAAGGTAATGGGACTCGTGATTAAAGCTGCCCTGGGGGCGCTGGTCGTCGTATTGATTGGTCTGCTGTCAAAAACGAAAAATTATTATATCGCCGGATTAATTCCTCTGTTTCCAACGTTTGCGCTTATCGCGCACTATATCGTGGCCAGCGAGCGGGGCATCGACGCGATGCGTACCACCATCGTCTTTAGCATGTGGTCGATCATTCCTTATTTCATTTATCTTGCAACGCTATGGTATTTCAGCGGCGTGATGCGCCTGCCCGTCGCGCTTGGCGGTGCGGTGGTCTGCTGGGGGCTAAGCGCGTGGCTGCTGATTTTTTGCTGGATTAAATGGCATTAATATTGGCAAAGACCGTGGTTTCCCCATCGTAATACATACGGATATTACGATGGGGAGGTTGTTAACCCACCAGCATCCACGTAGCCGGAACCGCCGCGACCAGCAATAAACCAATCAGCACGACTTCCTGACGATTTAATACATTGTCATGCTTGTGCGTCCGACGCGCATACAGGAAAACCAGTAATCCAGGCGCGTACAGTACGACGGACAGCAGCAGGTGCATAGGGCCCGACGCATATAATAACCATAAGCCATAAATACAGGCTCCGATACCGACCGCCCGATGGAGGGGACGCGTTGCAATCTTCAGCAGAAATGCGCCGACCAGAAAGTAGGGCACCAGAATCATTTCTGACGCAATCGTCAATAGCGTGTTGTAGTCCGAACCGGTCAGCCAGATCAGCACCAGACAGATTTGCACACAGATATTGGTGAGCCATAACGATGCAGAAGGCGCGCCTTGCGCATTTTGTCGCGCGAAGATGCCCGGGAAGGATTTATAGGCTGCCGCCAGAAACGGCACCTCTGCCGCCATGATAGTCCAGCTTAGATAAGCCCCGCAGACAGACACAATCAGTCCCGCTGCAATAATAATTTCTCCCCACGGCCCCATCATTTTCACCATCAGACCGGCCATCGACGGGTTGCGCATCTCCGCCAGTTCCGGACGCGCAAGAACGCCAAGAGAAAGCAGCGTGACCAGGAGATATATTCCCAGCGCTGCGAGGACCGCCAGTAGCGTGGCGCGGCCTACATCGCGTTTATTTTTCGCTCGGGCCGAGACGACGACGGCGCCTTCAACGCCAATAAACACCCACAGCGTAATAAGCATGGTGTTCTTGACCTGTTCCCATACGGGAATACCGAGTTCAACACCGGTGAAGTCCAGTGTGAAGGTATCCAGTTTGAACATCATGATAGCCAGCACAATAAACGCGCCGAGCGGCAACAGTTTCGCCAGAGTCGCGACCAGATTGATGCTGGCTGCCGTTTGTACGCCGCGCAGGATGAGGAAATGGACAATCCAGAGCAGGACTGAAGCGCCGACAATAGCCTGCCAGGTATTACCGTCGCCAAACAGACGCAGCGCAGGCGTATCGGTAAAGAAACTCAGCGCTGAAAAAACGATAACCAAGTAGGATACGTTGGCGATGACCGCGCACAGCCAATAGCCCCAGGCAGAACAAAAGCCAATCAGTTCGCCGAAGCCTTCGCGGGCGTAAGTAAAGATGCCGCCGTCAAGCTCGGAGCGAATGCGCGTAAGGATTAACATGGCGAATGCCAGTAAGAGTATCCCCACGCCGGTAATGGCCCAGCCAATTAACAACGCAGCCGGACTGGCAACGGCGGCCATATTCTGGGGCAGGCTGAAAACACCTGCGCCAAGCATTGAGCTTAAAACCAGCGCGGTCAGCGCGCTCAGTCCCAGTTTTTTTTCCATTGGTATCCAGCTATAAAAATGAAATTGGAAGAATAATTATTATGGCAAAACGCATAAAAATGGTGAAAGCCACTAAGGCGCGGGATTTTACGGAGAGAAGGGACCGCATGCAACGGCCTGGATAAGATTTATCGCCAAAAAAGCGAAAAGTGAGATTCATCGCGATATTTGACGGAACTGGCATCCCGCGAGAAAGTGCCGGATGGCGGCTTATCAGGCCTACCGTTGAACGATCGTGTAGGCCTGATAAGGCAGGTATGCCGCCATCCGGCGAGAAAGCCTGATGGCGACGCGCGCCTTATTTATAGAGGTCGGCGCTGATGGTGATGTTATTGCCGCGCTCCTGCCACTGACGCGTAATATGATAATACTTAGCGCCTTTCTTCGCCGCGCGTTTGGCGACCTGATAGGAGATTTCTGTCATATTGCCGTAGTTGCCGGTGAACTTAACGCTGTCGAAAGGCACCATCATCGCAGCCGTCGCTTTATTCAGCTCCTCAACTTTTGTGCCATCCGGAAGTGTGACAGTGTAACGTCCGCCTTTGGAGGATTGCGTTTCGAAGAAACGGCCTACTTCGGCGCTCGGCGAGGCTGACGTGGCGACGCCTGGAATTTCGACTTTCTTCGCAGCTTCGCCGCCCTGAGCCAGCGCGGCGCGGCCAGCTTCAGAGTCTGCCGGAATAGCGTCCGGGCTCTGGACGATGCGTTTTTTCGCATCTTGTTTATAGATAAATGCAGTGATGCGCTGGTTTCCGCCCTGATTCGCATCTATCTGACGAACAATATAGAAAGCGTATGCGCCTTTTTGTTTCGCCGCTTTCGTAATGGCATCGTTAACTTCCGGCTGGCTACGGTAGAAGCCCTGAACGGTGACGGTGTCATACGGTTCTAATTGTACGGCCTGGTCTTTCGGTAATTCCACGATGCCATTAATGACACGATTTTTGGGCGCGTCGGCTTTCGACGCGTCGGCTTTATACACGTCCGCCACAACACGCCAGTTACCACTGTTGCCGAACTCCGAGGTGTCGACAACATAGAAGGAGGCTGCGCCTTCTTTATCTGCGCGGCGGGACACGGCGGAGACCGCATCGCCAATAGCATTAAAACGACCGGTAATAACGATGCGGTCATAAGGTTTTAGTGCAGCCGCTTGCTCCGGCGTCAGTTCTGTTGCTGCATGGACAGAAAAAGCAGCCGCAGAAAGCAGAGCCGACGCCAGGAGAGTGTTCTTAAGCTTCATAAAAATAATCCTTCGCCTTGCGCAAACCAGGTACTGGTATTGTTATTGACTAGAAACGTGGCTGATTATTGCATTTAAACCATATGGATGTCTGCGGGATTTTTCACGCATCGTGTCATGTATCCTATCTTTGATGATAACATTTGCCGATATGTCGAAAAAAACGGCGTCCGGGCGGCTAAGCTAATGAAGCGCATAAATTTAATAAGTTAATTTAATGTTAATTTCTTGATCCCGGCAGGGGTTTAATGATGTTTTGCTGTCAAATTTGAGCGAATTATCAGCCCTCGCAGGCCATTTTCAAGGCATTATGGCTGCTTAGCGGCTGAATCGTTCATGTTTTGCAAATTTGATAAAAAATTCTGTTTTTTGGCGCTAGATCACAGGCGTTATTTTCAGTAGGTTATAGAGAGTTTGTAACGGTTTTATTCTGCTGGGGTAACATTTACCTCAAACGCGGGCAGGCGTACGCTTCTCGCGCTTACTGACAAACCATCATCAAAAATACCGATGGAAGGGAACATTTATGCGAATTGGCATACCAAAAGAGCGGTTACCCAATGAAACCCGTGTCGCTGCGACGCCGAAAACGGTAGAGCAGCTACTGAAGCTGGGGTTTAGCGTCGCTATCGAAAGCGGGGCGGGTCAACTGGCAAGTTTTGACGACAAAGCGTTTGCGCAGGCTGGCGCGGATATTGTAGACGGCAATGCTATCTGGCAGTCGGAAATTATTCTCAAGGTTAATGCGCCTGAAGAAGATGAAATCGCTTTACTGAACCCCGGAACTACGCTGGTCAGTTTTATCTGGCCTGCGCAAAATCCTGGGTTAATGGAGAAACTTGCCGAACGTAAGGTTACGGTGATGGCGATGGACTCCGTGCCGCGTATTTCCCGCGCGCAGTCGCTCGACGCGTTAAGCTCAATGGCGAATATCGCGGGTTATCGCGCCATTGTAGAGGCCGCGCATGAATTTGGGCGCTTCTTTACCGGCCAAATCACCGCCGCCGGGAAAGTGCCACCGGCGAAGGTGATGGTGATTGGCGCGGGCGTAGCCGGTCTTGCGGCTATCGGCGCGGCAAACAGCCTGGGGGCGATTGTCCGCGCGTTTGACACTCGTCCTGAAGTCAAAGAGCAGGTCCAGAGTATGGGGGCTGAGTTCCTCGAACTGGATTTTAAAGAGGAAGCCGGTAGCGGCGATGGTTACGCCAAAGTGATGTCCGAGGCGTTTATCAAAGCGGAAATGGCGCTCTTTGCCGCCCAGGCCAAAGAGGTCGATATCATCGTTACCACCGCGTTGATTCCGGGCAAACCAGCGCCGAAGCTGATTACCCGCGATATGGTCGATTCTATGAAGGCCGGCAGCGTGATTGTCGACCTGGCCGCGCAGAATGGCGGTAACTGCGAATATACCGTCGCTAATCAGGTTGTGACGACGGACAATGGCGTAAAAGTGATTGGCTACACCGATCTACCGGGGCGTTTGCCGACGCAGTCATCCCAGCTTTATGGCACCAACCTGGTTAACCTGCTGAAGCTGCTGTGCAAAGAGAAAGACGGCAATATTGACGTGGATTTTGACGATGTCGTGATCCGTGGCGTGACGGTGATTCGCGACGGCGACATTACCTGGCCTGCGCCGCCAATCCAGGTTTCCGCGCAGCCACAGGCCGCACCTAAAGTAGCACCTGCGCCAAAAGAGCCGGAAAAGCCCGCTTCACCCTGGCGGAAGTATGCGTTAATGGCGCTGGCGATCATTCTTTTTGGCTGGCTGGCCGATGTCGCGCCAAAAGAGTTCCTCGGCCATTTTACCGTGTTTGCGCTCGCCTGCGTGGTTGGTTATTACGTGGTGTGGAACGTGTCTCATGCGCTTCATACGCCATTAATGTCGGTGACCAACGCAATTTCAGGGATTATTGTTGTCGGGGCATTATTGCAAATTGGTCAGGGCGGCTGGGTCAGCTTCCTGAGCTTTATCGCGGTGCTTATCGCCAGCATTAATATTTTCGGTGGCTTCACCGTGACTCAGCGTATGCTGAAAATGTTCCGGAAAAACTAAGGGGTAACACATGTCTGGAGGATTAGTTACAGCTGCATACATTGTTGCCGCGATCCTGTTTATTTTCAGTCTTGCCGGGCTTTCAAAGCATGAAACGTCCCGCCAGGGGAATAACTTCGGTATTGCCGGGATGGCGATCGCGTTGCTGGCGACCATTTTCGGGCCGGATACCGGCAACGTGGCATGGATTCTGGTCGCCATGATTATTGGCGGCGCGATTGGCATCCGCATGGCGAAAAAAGTTGAGATGACCGAGATGCCGGAGCTGGTCGCGATTCTGCACAGTTTCGTGGGCCTGGCGGCGGTACTGGTTGGCTTTAACAGCTATCTGTACCATGACGCCAGTCTGGCGCCGGTGCTGGTGAATATTCATCTGACCGAAGTCTTCCTCGGTATCTTTATTGGCGCAGTCACTTTCACTGGATCGATCGTAGCGTTTGGTAAACTGCGCGGCAAAATCTCTTCTAAGCCGTTGATGTTGCCTAACCGTCACAAAATGAACCTGGCGGCGCTGGTTGTTTCTTTCCTGTTGCTGCTGGTTTTTGTCCGCACCGAAAGCGTGGGTCTACAGGTTCTGGCGCTGCTGCTGATGACCATTATCGCGCTGGCGTTTGGTTGGCATCTGGTCGCCTCTATCGGCGGGGCGGACATGCCGGTGGTTGTTTCAATGCTGAACTCCTATTCCGGTTGGGCTGCCGCGGCGGCTGGCTTCATGTTGAGCAACGATTTGCTGATTGTGACCGGCGCGCTGGTCGGTTCGTCAGGCGCGATCCTGTCTTACATTATGTGTAAAGCGATGAACCGCTCTTTCATCAGCGTTATTGCTGGTGGGTTCGGTACTGACGGCTCCTCAACGGGCGACGATCAGGAAGCTGGCGAACATCGCGAAATCACGGCGGAAGAGACCGCTGAGATGCTGAAAAACTCCCACTCCGTCATTATTACGCCGGGGTACGGGATGGCGGTGGCGCAGGCGCAGTATCCGGTGGCGGAAATCACCGAAAAACTGCGTGCGCGCGGTATCAACGTGCGTTTCGGCATTCATCCGGTGGCGGGTCGCCTGCCGGGGCATATGAACGTGCTGTTGGCAGAGGCGAAAGTGCCTTATGACATCGTGCTGGAAATGGACGAAATCAATGATGATTTCGCCGATACCGATACCGTGCTGGTGATTGGCGCGAACGATACGGTGAACCCGGCGGCGCAAGACGATCCCCGCAGCCCGATCGCCGGTATGCCGGTTCTCGAAGTGTGGAAAGCACAGAATGTCGTGGTCTTTAAGCGTTCAATGAATACCGGTTATGCTGGCGTGCAGAACCCGCTGTTCTTTAAAGAGAATACGCAAATGCTGTTTGGCGATGCCAAAGCCAGCGTGGATGCGATTCTGAAAGCGCTTTAATCTTTTAAACGTGCGGCGGCCTCTTCGGAGGCCGTTTTTATACACTTCATCCTTTAAGCTGCCTCTTTGTTGGCTGCGCTCAGAAAACCCGGTCACATCGTTATCTATGCTCCCGGGGATTTCTTCCCTTGCCGCCGCGAGGCATCTTGAATGATTTTGTGTATGTATTGCATTTTATCTTTTGTTTAAATCGCTAAGCAGAACGGCGATACTCTGCCCGCCGGTGGTCTGTTCGAGGGCGATTTTGACAATGATGGTTAACGGAACGGAGAGCAACATGCCCACCGGACCTAATAGCCAGCCCCAGAAAATTAACGACAAAAATACCACTAAGGTTGAAAGGCCTAAACCACGACCCATGATTCGTGGCTCAAGGATATTGCCGAAGACCAGATTAATCAGCAGATAGCCTGCCAGCACCAGCAGCGCATCATAAAACCCGTTAAATACCAGCACCTGAATAATGGGTGGCAGGGCAGCGAGCACCGATCCAATATTAGGAATATAGTTCAGCGCGAAGGCCAGTAGACCCCAGACAAAGGCGAAGCGGACATCCAGCGCGGCCAGCATTCCCCATGCGACCAGCCCCGTCACGATACTGATCGCTGTTTTTAACACCAGATAATGGGAAACGCTATCAAGCGCGCGTTGAATTGCCGCCATGCCTTCCGCCGGACGGCTCATCATCTGCTGCAGTTTTTCAGGCAATTGTGGAACCTCCAGCAGCATAAATACCACGGTCAATAACAATAAAAAGATGGACGACATGGCATTGGACAGCTGGGTGAGCAGGTTCGTTACCAGAGTCATGGCGGCGTTTGGATCGATATATTTCGCCAGCTCATCAACCGACACGCCAATGCCTGCTCGCTGTAACCACGGTTCAATACGTTGCAACGGTATCACCAATGAGGAGCGATATTGCGGTAGGGTACGAGCCAGTTCATTTAATGATGTCCCCAAATAGGCCAGTAGCAGTACCATTAACATAACAATAATCACAATGAGCAATGATACGGCGACAACGCGCGGAATTCGGCATCGGGTCATCCGTTGCACAACGGGATTGAGAACGACTGCAATAAATAACGCCAAAATAAAGGGAACAATGATATCTGCGGCGAAGCGGATACCGCTCAGAATAACCACCAGCATTCCCAGCATAATGACGATTTTTAGACCATTGAGCGTGATGATCGGTTTTGCCATATCAGTCCCTGTTTTCTGATGCCGACTCGAATAATAATGTGATGTCGGTCGACCTGTTCTGGTTAAAATCAAACACTTCAGGTAAAGAAGTGAAAATATTTTGAGTTAATTCCTGGCTTATGATACAAATCAGGCGTGTTCAACTACCGAGGACAATTATCATCCGCGATGACGAGAAGCAACACTGCGGATAATTGTAATATTATGGACAATATGTTCAGCGCTTTTTTCTCCACGCAAACGCATCTTCACTCTACCTCCTTTTTCCTGCTTATTGGCGAGCAGCACTGGCGTAACGCACTTTAGTCTCTCACTTCTGCCTGAGCTGGCGCAACGCGCTGTGCTAACTGATTTTATTTTTTAGTTTGCTGCGTGCAGCAGACTCGAAAGAGTATATTCTCATGCAGGAGAAGTGTCATGTTTTACTGGATTTTATTAGCTCTGGCTATCGCGACTGAAATTACCGGCACGCTCTCAATGAAATGGGCTAGCGTGGGTAATGGCAATGCGGGTTTTATTTTAATGCTGGTGATGATCACGCTGTCATATATATTCCTTTCTTTTGCGGTAAAAAAGATTGCCCTGGGTGTAGCGTATGCCTTATGGGAAGGGATCGGCATTTTATTTATTACCATTTTTAGCGTGCTGCTATTTGATGAAGCATTATCAACCATGAAGATTGCCGGCTTGCTGACGCTGGTCGCCGGCATCGTATTGATCAAATCAGGGACGCGTAAACCCGGCAAACCGGTGAAGGGGGCGGCTCGTGCAACAATTTGAATGGATACACGGCGCCTGGCTTGGGCTGGCAATAATGCTGGAAATCGCGGCTAACGTACTGTTGAAATTTTCGGACGGCTTTCGCCGTAAATGCTATGGCATCTTATCGCTTGCCGCTGTTCTGGCCGCCTTCAGCGCGCTTTCCCAGGCGGTTAAAGGGATAGACCTGTCAGTGGCGTATGCGCTATGGGGCGGTTTTGGTATTGCCGCCACGCTGGCGGCGGGCTGGGTGCTCTTCGGTCAGCGCTTAAACCCCAAAGGCTGGGTTGGCGTGATATTGCTGCTCGCCGGAATGGTCATGATCAAATTTGCCTGAGACGATCGCTGCCGGTCAGGCAGCGATTCCCGCATTAATCCTGCGCCAGAGCTTTCAGCTTATCGCGAAAGCCGGTGACGGATATGGCGCGGTTATCGGCACGCCAGCGATCTTTAGCCGCAGGGGCGGAGCTTTGTACGCCAATGAGCTGCCATCCGCTATCCGTGTGCAATAAGAGCGGCGAGCCGCTGTCGCCAGGTAACGTGTCGCACTGGTGTGAGAGTACGGCATTCTGCGCCCAGCCGGTCACGACGCAATCCTGATGGGAATAAAGCGCATTCAGATGATCTTCCGGATAACCGGACTGCGTGACTTTTCGGTCTGCGGCTTTCAACGCCGCAGTGAGCGCCGCTTTATCGCCGGTAAATAAAGGCACTGGCGTGATACCGGAAGGTGGGTAGCGCAATATTACCAGACCAAAATCCCAGCTTGCCGCGGCAGGCGGCACAATCCAGCCATCGCCATCCGCTTTCAGACGTCGGCCCAGCGACGGTTCAACGCGGCCTTCAATGCCGTGGATTTCATAGCGCCATACTCCTTTTCGCGCCACAAAACGCAGCGCAACCGCCTTGTCTGGTTTTCCTTTCGGTGGCGTTAGCAGGCAGTGACCTGCTGTTAGGGCGATATGCGGGGAGATAAGCGTTGCCGTACACAAATTACCGCTGGCGGTCTCTAGTTGCCCGATGGCATCCCACGGCGATTGGGTAGGATCGGCGACGGGCACCCGATCGTCATGGTTAAAAAAAAGCGTTTTGACGTCGCTGGCATCCGTGGCGTCTGTTTCAGCCCCCCTGGCTTTCGCCATAACCGGTAAAAAACACACTATGCCCAGTAATACAGCAATGGTTTTATGCATATCACACTCTGGTGGGTAATTATGATTATTAACAACAAACCCTCAGTACTACTATAGACATGACGGTAAGAAAGTGGGAGTAAAATCAGATAACTACACTCAGGAAAGATAGAAATGCGTGGCAATAACGGCGCATAAAATAAGCACGATAAGAATGAGCTCAAAGCGGTAGCGAGACACTTTTTTGCCCTCCCGGAAGGCGGCGCTAAACCAGAACAATTTAGCGCCGTAAAAACGGGCGCGGGGGCGCGCCGCAGCATGTTACGACTTACGCAGCCGGTTGAGTAGTTGGTTTTGACGTGGTTTTGGCTGGCGCTTTACCACCTTTTTTCTGGTGCTTTTTAGCCGCCTGCGCTTTTTGCTCAACGGTTTTTTTATGCTGTTTTTTGTGGTGCTGGGTGGTCTGGGTTGTTTTGGCAGGCGCTGCGGTTTTCGCAGGCGTTGCAGTCTCAGCCGCGAATGCTGCGGAAGAGAGACCCATTGCAGCGGCAACAACCAGAGCTAATACTTTTTTCATTTTGATACCCTCGATTTGGTTTTCATTCAACCCCACTGCGGGGCCGGTGAAATGACTATATCGCTGTTATCAAAAGGCTTCCGTGAGTGATTGGTTTCGGCATGTAACGCTATGTACAATCCCCCGGTAACGCGATGTAAGCCCCCACCATAATAGGTAGCTTTACGTTACCGGCCGTTATTTTTGGTCGCAGAGTCGGTAATATCCGCCCTCCAGAATAACAGGCACACCGTATATGAATCCGATAATCTGGGTGGTATTTACGCTTCTGGCGCTGGATGCAATCAGAGAAGTTATGGGCGTATCAAGCCTGACAGGTCTATGGTGAACAGTGAGTCGTGGCGTGAAACCAGCCCGGCGATAGCGCACGTCGCTATCGCCGGATTATTTCTTTTCAGGCGTGAAGACGGTGATGTAACCGCGTCCCGACCAGGATGGCCAGCACCAGCATTAGCGCGATAAAACCGCCTACGCCGTTCCAGCCGTAACTATGCCAGAATACGCCGCCTAGCGTCCCGGCGATACTGGACCCCAGATAATAGCTGAAAAGATAAAGTGACGAGGCCTGTCCCTTCGCCCGGCGCGCACGCGGGCCAATCCAACTACTGGCCACGGAGTGCGCGGCGAAAAAGCCGGCGGAAAAAAGCAGCATCCCGGCAAAAATCAGCCAAAGCGAGGTAAAAAGCGTCAGTAAAAGCCCACCCAGCATTACTGCGGTAGAGAACAGCATCACCGGCCCCCGGCCATAGCGTGAGGTCATTGCGCCAGCTTTCGGCGAGCTCCATGTGCCGGTGAGATAGGCTACGGATAACAGTCCGACCACGGCCTGGCTTAATTCCCAGGGGGAGAGCATCAGGCGATAGCCAATGTAGTTAAACAGGGTGACGAACGCGCCCATCAGTAAAAAGCCTTCCGCAAACAGCAGAGGTAACCCTCGATCGCGCCAGTGGAGACGAAAATTAATAAATAGCGTTTTAGGCCGTAGCGACGTGGGACGGAAATGTTGCGAGGCGGGTAAAATCTTCCAGAACATCAGCGCGGACGCCAGCGCAAAGCATCCGATGGCCGCCAGCGCGATGCGCCAGTTAAAAAAGTCGGTCATGACGCCGCTTAATAAACGCCCGCTCATCCCGCCGATGGAATTACCGCTAATATAAAGCCCCATAGAGAAAGCGACAAAGCTGGGATGGATTTCTTCGCTCAGGTAGGTCATTCCCACCGCGGCGACACCGCTTAACGACAGACCGATCAGCGCGCGCATAATCAGAATACCATGCCAGCTGGTCATCATGGTTGATAACAATGTGCAGCAGGAGGCTAATAACAAGGCGGTGACCATCACTGGTTTACGGCCTATCGCATCAGAAAGCGGGCCGGTAAAAAGTAAGCCGATAGCCAGCATGGCGGTAGAAATAGAAAGTGAAACGCTGCTGCTGGCGGGGGAGACGCCAAACTCCTGGGAAAGTACAGGTAATATAGGCTGAACGCAATAAAGGAGGCGAAAGTCGCCAGGCCCGCGGAAAAAAGGGCCAGCGTGACGCGCATGAAAGGCGCTGTACCGCGTTTAATAAATTGAACCGGCTGAGAATGGCGTTGTTCATCGATATCGCTCGCCGTGGCGTCATCGAGAATAGTTGTACGACTCACGTTAAATCCTTGCTTTACATCTCCGTCAACAGGAGACGGGTATAACCGACATGTAAAGCATAGAAAAAGCAAAATATTCTGTCTAATATATTAATTGTCTCAAATAAGACGTTAAAAATATGAATATCGAATTACGTCATTTACGTTACTTTGTGGCGGTAGCAGAAGAGCTGCATTTTGGTCGCGCCGCCGCGCGCCTCAATATCTCGCAGCCGCCGCTCAGTCAGCAGATACAAATTCTGGAGCAGCAGGTCGGCGCGCGATTACTGGCGCGGACCAACCGCAGCGTAGCGTTAACCGCCGCCGGGCGACAGTTTCTGGTGGACAGCCGACACATCCTGAGTCTGGTAAACGACGCCGCCGCTCGCGCCGAGCGGTTGCATCAGGGCGAAGCGGGTGAAATCCGTATTGGCTTTACGTCTTCAGCGCCTTTTATTCGGGCGGTATCGCATACCTTTTCGCTGTTCCGCCAGTCCTATCCGGGAGTGCATATGCAAACGCGTGAAATGAATACGCGTGAGCAAATCGCGCCGCTCAACGAAGGCGTACTGGATATTGGCTTGCTGCGGAATACGCCGCTGCCCGACACACTTAATCGCGAGGTGATTTTGCATGAGCCGCTTATGGCCATGATCCCGCGCGAACATCGGCTGGCGCAAAAGCCGGTCGTCAGTCTGACAGAACTGGCGGAAGAACCTTTCGTCTTTTTCGATCCGCATGTCGGGACGGGCCTCTACGACGATATTCTCGGCCTGATGCGGCGCTATAACCTGTCGCCGACCATCACGCAGGAGGTTGGCGAGGCAATGACCATTATCGGTCTGGTGGCGGCGGGGCTGGGCGTCTCGATTCTGCCGGCATCCTTTAAGCGTGTACAGATGAGCGAGATGCGCTGGGTTCCCCTGGCGGAAGAGGACGCCGTATCTGAAATGTGGCTGGTATGGCCAAAGCATCATGAACAGAGTCATGCCGTACAGCGGTTTTGCCAACTGCTATTACTGGCTGCCCGACGGGATTAATTACGCTTAAAAAGGGTGAAAATGTGCAGTTAATCACACGGCTAAGCAAAAAGTTGACGGCGAGTATTGAAGTGTTTCACCATAGCACACAGATTATTTCGGAGCGCGAAAATAAAGGGAGTGAGCGGTGGTTGCTGATAGTCAGCCTGGGCATATCGATCAAATTAAGCAGACCAATGCTGGCGCAGTGTATCGCCTGATTGATCAGCTCGGACCGGTATCGCGAATTGACCTGTCTCGTCTGGCGCAGTTGGCGCCTGCCAGTATTACGAAAATTGTTCGCGAAATGCTGGAAGCGCATTTGGTTCAGGAACTTGAAATTAAAGAGGCGGGCAGTCGTGGACGTCCCGCCGTCGGGCTGATGGTGGAAACGGAAGCCTGGCACTATTTATCTATTCGTATTAGCCGTGGCGAAATTTTCCTTGCACTGCGCGATCTTAGCAGCAAACTGGTGGTAGAAGAGTGTCTGGCGCTGCCGTTAAACGAAGCTACGCCGTTGCTTGAGCGAATTATTACGCACGTTGATCGGTTTTTTACCCGCCATCAGCAGAAACTGGAGCGTCTGACCTCCATTGCCATTACGTTACCGGGCATTATCGATACCGAAAACGGCGTTGTGCACCGGATGCCGTATTACGAAGATGTCAAAGAGATGCCTTTGGGAGATGCGCTGGAGCGGCACACCGGCGTACCGGTTTACATTCAGCATGATATTAGCGCCTGGACGATGGCAGAGGCGCTTTTTGGCGCCTCACGCGGCGCGCGCGACGTTATCCAGGTGGTGATTGATCATAATGTGGGGGCGGGCGTTATCACCGACGGTCATTTGCTTCATGCGGGTAGTAGCAGTCTGGTAGAGATTGGGCATACCCAGGTCGATCCTTATGGTAAGCGCTGTTATTGCGGTAATCATGGCTGTCTGGAGACCATCGCCAGCGTCGATAGCGTGCTGGAACTTACGCAGCTTCGGCTTAATCAATCGATGAGTTCAATGTTGCACGGCCAGCCGTTAACGGTAGATTCACTGTGTCAGGCGGCGATGCAGGGAGATCTATTAGCAAAAGATATTATTAGCGGCGTTGGCGCGCATGTCGGACGCATTCTGGCTATCATGGTGAATTTATTTAATCCGCAAAAAATTCTTATTGGTTCGCCGCTAAGTAAAGCGGCTGATATCCTTTTTCCGGCCATTGCTGACAGTATCCGTCAGCAGGCGCTGCCCGCCTACAGTAGGAATACGGTAGTGGAAAGCACGCAGTTTACCAACCAGGGCACGATGGCCGGGGCGGCGTTGGTAAAAGACGCGATGTATAACGGCTCTTTGTTGATTCGTCTATTACAGGGTTAACATTTTTTAACTGTTGTACAAAAATTTGCGCTAACTCAAGCTGATTGCCCTTGCCATATCTTAGACTTTCTCCACTGTATTATTTTCCTGGCTTATATTTTCGAAGCATAACGGTGGAGTTAGTGATGCTGAAGCGTTTCTTTATTACAGGTACAGACACTTCTGTTGGGAAGACGGTGGTTTCCCGCGCATTACTACAAGCGTTAGCGTCGAGTGGTAAGAGCGTTGCAGGGTATAAACCTGTCGCTAAAGGGAGCAAAGAGACTGCAGAAGGGATGCGCAACAAAGATGCGCTGGTATTGCAAAGCGTCTCTTCGCTGGAGTTGCCGTATGAGGCGATTAATCCAATCGCGTTAAGCGAAGAAGAAAGCAGCGTCGCGCATAGCTGTCCTATAAATTACACCTTGCTGTCCAACGGTCTGGCGAACCTGAGCGATAAAGTGGACCACGTGGTTGTGGAGGGCACTGGCGGCTGGCGTAGTTTGATGAATGATTTACGTCCATTGTCCGAATGGGTGGTACAGGAACAGTTACCGGTATTGATGGTGGTAGGGATTCAGGAGGGGTGCATTAATCATGCGCTACTGACTGCGCAAGCTGTCGCTAACGATGGACTGCCATTAATTGGCTGGGTGGCGAATCGTATCAATCCTGGCCTGGCGCATTATGCTGAAATTATTGATGTGCTTGGGAAAAAACTGCCAGCGCCGCTGATTGGCGAGTTACCGTACCTGCCGCGCGCCGAGCAGCGTGAGCTGGGGCAGTATATTCGTTTGTCAATGCTCGGCAGCGTGCTGGCGGTAGATAGAATCATGGCGTAACGTTCGCGAGAGCACTGACGCGACTACACAGGCAATCAGCAGACCGGGGAGTAACTGATACTCGCCGGTCATTTCACAAATCATCAGGGTGGACATTATCGGCGCATGGGTTGTCGCCGCCAGTAGCGTCGCCATACCCGCCAGCCCCAATAAAATCGCTATTTCATCCGAGCCTGGCAGCCAGAATCCCCATATCCGACCCAGAAACATTCCAATGGATAATCCGACAAATAATGTTGGCGTAAAGACGCCGCCCGGCGCGCCAGACCCGCTGCTGGCGAGCACCGCCAGGATTTTGCACGCAAAAATTCCGCCAATCAGCGAGAATAGCGGCGGGGAGAGCAAAAATGATTGTACGACGCTATAGCCGTTTCCCCATACCGTGGGCGTGAGTAACGACAGTAATCCGACAATAAGCCCGCCCAACGCCAGTTGCCAGGGCGGGGACAGTTTTAAGCGTAAGAAACTATTATGGCTGGCCGTCATCAGCCACATCAGCAATGGGCCGCACAGACCGGCGACCAGGCCGGTACTGACTATCATGACGTATTCCCGCGCGTGGAGATCAACGGTCAGATGTACGGTATAGAGTAGTGAATCGCTACCGTTTAATACATGGGTGGTTAGCAGGGCGACGACGGCGGAAACGACAACCGGGCCGAGGGAAGCCAGCATTAAGGTACCGAACAGGATCTCCGCGATAAACAGGCTGCCCGCCAGCGGCGCATGGTAAGCGCCCGCCATGCCCGCAGCGGCGCCGCTGGCGATCCATAATTTCCATTCCTCACGCGGCGTGAAGCGTCGGGCAAAGCTGGATGCCGCCAGCGCGGCGAGGAGGATCATTGCGCCTTCGCGACCAATTGCGCTGCCGCTGACCACGACCAGCAGCGAGGCCAGCGATTTCACCAGACTGGCGCCAACGTCAAATTGCCCGTCGGTTTGCAATGCTTCCATATAGTCAGTGGGCGCATGGGGGCGCTGTTGGTTCATTTTTTGCCACCCCCACAGCAACAGACCAGCGGCCAGGCCGCCAAGCGCCGGCGTAATCAGCCGTCGCCAGGGCGAAAGCCCCTCAGCCGCATTCACCAGACTGCCGGTGTTATTACTCAGGAAAATCCACTCCAGCAATTGCATCGCATGACGGAAGGCGGCGACAGCCAGCGCCGCGAGAATACCGATGAGCGTAGCGATCAGCAGGCGACGAAACATCGCGCGCAGATCCGGGTAAGCGTGTAAACGATGCATGAGCGGGTAAACAGGGAGTTTCAGGATAGCCTATTCTGCGGGGAAATGGCGTCAGACGCAAAAGCACTATGTGCGATATAATATTGCGTACAATAATGATATTGCCGGATAGCGAGAGGCCATCCGGCGGCAGCGTTAGCTGTTTTCGTGAATATTTAGTGCCCGACGCGTGCGGCCTGAGCTGAGATAGTCGGCGATGTAATCCTGAGAGATTTCACCATTATAGCGTCCGTCTTCATCAACGATCGGCATCCAGCTGGTATTACTTTCGTACAATCTGGACAGCACAATACGCAGATTATCTTCCGCTTTGCCCGTAATACGGAAAGGATGGGTGATATCGGCGCAGATTCCGCTGGCGTTCCGCGCTTCCCGGCGCTTCACAAATCCCAGTGGCTTACCGTCGTTGTCAATGACGGTAATGGCGCGAATATCGTGATCATCCATAATGCCGAACGCCTCGCTTAACGGCGTGGAAGGCCGCGCGGTAATGGTTGGCTGTTGGTCGGTCACATCGCCTGCGGAGACCAGTAGCAAACGCTTTAACGTTCTGTCCTGACCGACAAACGACCCGACAAACTCGTTAGCCGGTTTGGCCAGCAGTTCATCAGGACTGGCGCACTGTACAATTCGCCCCTGACGGAACACGGCGATACGGTCGCCGAGTTTTAGCGCTTCGTCGATATCATGGCTGACCAGCATCACGGTCTTTTTTAGCTTACGCTGCATATCCAGAAACTGGTTCTGGATCACTTCGCGGTTAATGGGGTCCACCGCGCCGAAGGGCTCATCCATCAGCAGTACCGGCGGATCGGCGGCCAGAGCGCGGATCACGCCAATACGCTGTTGCTGTCCCCCGGACATCTCCTTTGGATAGCGATGCAGAAATTTTCTGGCATCCAGCGCCACCATGTCCATCAACTCTTCGGCGCGTTGCTTGCAGCGCGCTTTGTCCCAACCCAACATGCGCGGCACAACGGTAATATTTTCTTCAATCGTCATATTAGGAAACAGGCCGATCTGCTGGATAACATACCCAATATTGCGGCGTAGCGTTACCGTATCCATATCGTTGGTATTCTCGCCGTTGATAAGAATATTACCGCTGCTGGGCGCGATCAGCCGGTTGATCATCTTTAACGTGGTGGTTTTGCCGCAGCCGGAGGGACCGAGTAAGACGCACATTTCGCCTTCCGGCACGTTCAGGTTGACGTTGTCGACGGCTTTTAGCGGCTGACCCTTTTTCTGTACAAATTGTTTGGTGAGATTTTCCAGTTTTATCATTATCGTATCCCCTTAGGTGTCAGTACGACTTGCAGACGATGCAACAGCCAGTCAAGCACAATCGCCAGTAGACAGATCATCAGCGCGCCGGCAATTAACATGCGAATATCGCTGCCGCTAATGCCGTTTAACAGTAGCAGTCCCAGACCGCCGGCGCCGATCACCGCGGCAATCGCCATCACGCCGATATTCATCACTACCGCGGTGCGGATACCCCCGAAAATAACCGGTAGGGCCATTGGGATTTCGACCCAGCGCAGCCGTTGCCAGAAAGTCATACCGATGCCGCGTCCCGCTTCACGCAGACCGGGCGGCAAACTATCAAGCGCAGTATGGGTATTACGGACAATCGGCAGTAAAGAGTAGAGAAAAACGGCCGTCACGGCGGGCAGAACGCCAATACCATGTCCGATCAGCGAAAAGAGCGGGATCATTAATCCAAACAGCGCGATAGACGGAATGGTAAGAAGTAGCGTGGCGGCGCCCAATACCGGCGTTGCCAGCCATTTGTGGCGTACAATCAAAACGCCTAACGGTACGCCGATGATAATCGCCAGACCGACGGCCAGCGCGACCAGCCAGAGATGCTGAAAGGTAAGGCTGGCGAGATAGCCTGCGTTATCCAGCATATAATGTATCGTATCCATAGGCGCTCCTTACAGCAGACCTTTGTCCTGCAAAAATTGATGGGCTACCTGTTGCGGCGTGCGATGCTCGATATCGACCTGGGCGTTTAGGGTCGATATCACATCGTTATTGAGCAGGCCGGAAAGGGTGTTTAAGGCGTCATCAAGGCCAGGATTGGCTTCCAGCACCTCTTTACGCACCACGGGCGTGACAGCGTAACTTGGGAAGAAGCCTTTATCATCTTCCAGCACTTTCAGATCAAACCCTTTCACCCGTCCGTCGGTGGTATAGACCAGCCCGGCGTCAACCAGCCCATCCCGAACGGCGTTATAGACCAGCCCTGGGTCCATCTGTCGTATTTGCGGGCGATCAAGCTGCATCTGGTAGGCTTGCTGAAGGGGCTTCATTCCGTCGCTGCGCCCGGCAAATTCCAGATCGAGGCCGAGCATCCAGTTGTGGTCAGGATCGTTCTGCCGGACCTGTTCAATTTTTGCCACCATTTGCGAGATGGTGGTGATATTTTCCGACTCGGCGCGTTTGCGCTGCATCGCGAACGCGTAAGTATTGTTCATGTCAGCCGGTTTGAGCCATACCAGGCCCAGCTTCGCATCCAGGCGTTTTACCGTGTCGTAGGTTTCCTGTGGACTCATGCGCTTATCGATACGGTTGAAAATAATCAGCGATGTACCGGTGTATTCCCAGGTAATATCAATTTGTTTATTCACCATCGCATTACGTGAAATCACCGCGGCGATATTGGTTTGCGGCTGAACCTGAAAGCCTTTCTTCTGCAAATACTGAACGGTCATAGCGGAAAGAATATGCTGTTCGGTAAAGCTTTTGGTGGCGAGAACCAGCGGCGCGGCCTGCGTCTGGCTACTGAACAACAGCGTTGCGGCAAGCCATCCCAACAGGTGTTTTTTGAATCTCATTTAACGCTCCTTATTGTTATTTATGCGTTCAGACGGTATGAGGGCTAAGGCGTCGCCCAAACCAGGCAAGCAGAGTGTCAAGAATCAGCGCGAATAACGCCGTGGCCGTTGCGCCGAGGATCAACGTCGGAAAATCGTTGAGATAAATTCCCGGGAAAATCAGCTCGCCGTAGCTGCTGGCGCCAATCAGAAAGGCCAGCGGCGCGGTGCCGACATTGATGGCGGTCGCGATGCGAATACCGGACAGCATCACTGGCCACGCATTAGGTAGCTCTACCTGACGAAGCCGCTGCCATTTTGTCATCCCAATCCCGTTCGCCGCTTCAATCAGTGAGGCGGGAACGGAACAGAGGCCCGCATAGGTATTGCGGACGATAGGCAGAAGAGAAGCCAGAAATAGCGCGACAATGGCGGGCGTATCGCCGATCCCGATAATCACCATCGCTAAGGCCAGAACGGCCAGCGGCGGCAAGGTATTACCAACATTAAAGATTTGCATGACATATTCAGCAAATCCCTTTGCCGCAGGTCGGCTGAGTAAAATCCCGCTCGGGATACCGACCAGTAAAGCAAAAAACATGGACGTAAAGACCAGCATCAAATGCCGTTGTCCGAGATACAGCAGATCGACCTGACGCGCTTTCAGCGTCTCCAGACCGATTCCCCAGATAAACAGCGCCAGTAACAGCAAAATGACGATAGTGAACCCAAGTACGCGTTTTAGGGTGAGGGTGTGCATTGCGGTGTGTCTCCCTGTTTGCATGTGTTATGGCGACGTTAAGAGTCGCGTGTTGTTATGCCATGTTCCGGCAGGGTACTTTGAGCTATAGCAACAGGTTGGGAAGGATTCCAGCGGAGCGTGATGTTTAACACTGTTAAACATCTATTAACAATTATGTTTTGCCCTTATGCGGCTTAGCGTGAACATTCACGATAAAGAATTATCTTAAAAACAAAAGCGTGGTGTGACGTTGTCACTTTTTGTAGATAAAAATAGGCCGCAATGGGAGAAAAGGCAGGTAAAATCCTGCCTTTTGTGGGGATTAACGGAATAACGGTTTTACAGCGACGGGAATAATAAGTTGAGCTTGCCATTGCGCCAGCGTAAGACGCGCCAGTTGCCCCAACGCCTGATAAAACGGATGCCCGGCATGATCGATAAATACGTCCAGAAAGCGGGACGACCACGGAAACAGATGCCAGGCCAGGAGTTGTTCGCATTCATGATGACGATCATTCTCGGCAAGCCAGGCCGCCAGCAGCAACAGCGACCCAAAATGATCTTCTGGCTCGTTTTGTTGCATTTCAAACTGAATTCCGTTTTCGCGCATCCACTGACGTAGCGCCAGCGTAGAATCGCCAAATAATACGCTCTCACGATCCAGCCAGACGGAACCCCACGGCGGAGACGGCAGAGCGTAAGGGCCGATAAACAGACGCTGCCAGGCCTGTGGCAACGACTCTTCGCTGTGGGTCTTAAACATAGCCGCCACAGGCGCAAGCGCCTCGGCATCAAGCGGCCACTGCGCCTGCCAGTCGTCGGTTAATAGCGCCTGAACCAGAGGAGCGGTTTCGTGGCTTTCCGGCGAATAATAAAACAACGCGCCGAGAACACGCGCTGTTACTGCAAAATCATCACGTTGTAAAAAAGTGGTCATTCAAACAATCCCGAAAGGTGCGGGTCGCCCCGCACGCATAAATTAACCTGCGACGGCCATACCTACGGTCATATGCAGGCCATAAAAAAGTCCGCGGCCAATAATTTCGCCCGCCAGCACCAGCACGACACCGAGCAGCAAACCAACGGTATGCGGTTCGCGGCGACGGATTAGCGGACATAGCCAGCAGCCTAATCCGGCAGCAAGCAAGACAATGCGCCAGACCTGTAGCATACCGTAATCCGGCGCGAGATGGCTGGCCTGTTGCACGGAACTGTGAATGGTTGAGAGAGACAGCCCTTGTAGTACGATGACCGCCACGCACACCACCAACGCCAGGCCGCTAATACTGGCAAACGTCACGCTGCAAAATGGGACGCGCGCGATGCGTAGCAGTAGCGCCGCAAACACCGGGCCGCACAGGAATGCCGTGAGGAAAAAGGCCAGCGTGGTGTAGCCATTATACCAGGTTGGCACGGTATCTATCTGATAAACGAGCGTCATTGCCCAGATGAATGCAACGCCGAGCGCCATACTGATCAGCAGCCACACTTTACCCAGCACCGGGGGCATTTTACCGAGTACCGCCACCAGCCACCAGATGCCGCCTACGGCAAAGAACACCGATCCTGCGGCGATTTCATTACTCAGTGCGGAAGCGCCTACGCGGTTAAGCGAGTTAAACGCGCGCATCGGCGAGCCGAGATGCATAATCGACGCGAGGAATCCTAGTCCCATCACCAGCCACAGAAAAAACATGCTACGCACGATGCGCTGACGGGCGATGGTATCGTCTTTTGCCGTCAGCCAGCCCAGTCCGCTAACGATTAACGCGCCGACCACGCACTGACCAAAGACCGTGAAGATCATCAACGGCCATTCATGCCATCCACTTCCCATCTTATACCTCCTTCGGATTGGCCAGATAACCGGTAGTGTCCCCGGTCGGGCGGCTGTTGGCGTTGGGTTTAATCACAATATTCGGCTTCGTGAAATGCGCGCGCGGCAACGGCGCGACGGCAGCCAGCTCACCGTGTTTTTTACGCAGTTCGTCTATCGGGCCAAAATCCAGCGCCCGCAGCGGGCAGGATTCCACGCAAATCGGTTTCTTGCCTTCCGCCACCCGGTCATAACAGCCGTCGCACTTGGTCATATGACCTTTGGCCGCGTTGTACTGCGGCGCGCCGTACGGGCAGGCCATGTGGCAGTAGCGGCAGCCGATACAGACCTCTTCGTTCACCACCACAAAACCGTCATCGCGCTTGTGCATCGCGCCGCTCGGACAGACTTTGGTACAGGCCGGGTCTTCGCAGTGGTTACAGGAGATGGAGAGATAGTAGGCAAAGACGTTCTGGTGCCAGACGCCGTTATCTTCCTGCCAGTCACCGCCCGCATACTCATAAATGCGGCGGAAGCTGACATCCGGGGTCAAATCTTTGTAGTCCTTGCAGGCCAGTTCGCAGGTTTTGCAACCGGTGCAACGGCTGGAATCAATAAAAAATCCATACTGGGTTGTCATCGGTTACTCCTTACGCCTTTTCAACCTGAACAAGATTACTGTGTGACGGATTACCTTTCGCCAGTGGGGAAGGCCGGTGCGACGTCAGAATGTTAATGGAGCCGCCGCGATCGACTTTGTCGCCAAACATGTCGGCATTTAACCAGGCGCCCTGGCCGATAGCGGTGACGCCAGGCAATATGCGCGGCGTGACTTTTGCCGGAATGAGCATCTCTCCGTTCTGGTTAAAGACCCGCACGGTGTCGCCGTGCTGAATGCCGCGCGCTTGCGCATCAATCGGGTTGATCCAGATCTCCTGCGGACACGCCTGTTGCAGGACGTCGATATTGCCGTAGCTGGAGTGGGTACGCGCTTTATAGTGGAAGCCGGTTAGCTGTAGCGGGTAGCGCTGACGAAGCGGATCGTCCCAACCGTCAAAGCCTGGCGTATAGGCGGGTAAAGGATGGATAATCTCATCTTTCTTCAGCTCCCACGTGTTGGCGAGGGTTGCCAGACGCTCGGAATAGATTTCGATTTTACCGGACGGCGTTTTCAGTGGGTTGGCGGCAGGGTCTTCGCGGAAGGCGCGGAAAGCGACGTAGTGCTCCTCCGGGCATTTTTTCTTGAAAATCCCTGTTTGTTTCATCTCTTCGTAATCCGGCATTTCCGGGTTACGCGCTTTGGTTTTTGCGTGCAGGTATTTGACCCACTCATGCTGCGTGCGGCCTTCTGTGAAGGTCTGGTATACGTCCGGACCAAGCCGTTTAGCCACTTCACTGAGCGTCCAGTAAATGGGCTTTCTTTCAAATTTCGGCGAGGTGGCGGGCTGACCAAGAATGACATAGCCCATATTGCCTGCGGATTCGTGGGAAATCAGATCTTCCTGCTCGGTCGGCATTAAATCAGGCAGCAGAATGTCGCAATATTTTGCCGACGCGGTCATAAAGTGCTCGATGCCGACGATCATTTCACATTTACTGTCGTCCTGAAGCACCTCGTGGGTGTGGGCGATGTCGCCATGCTGATTGATCAGCGTATTACTGGCGTAGCACCACAAAAATTTGATCGGCACGTCGAGCTTGTCTTTTCCCCGCACGCCGTCGCGTGTGGCGGTCATTTCCGCGCCATGATCGATAGCGTCGGTCCAGGTAAAGACCGAAATCTGGGTTTTTACCGGGTTCTCCAGCATAGAAAACCATTCGACGCCCAGATCCCAGGTGCCTTCGCGCACGCCGGAATTACCGCCATTTATGCCGACGTTACCGGTGAGTACAGACAACATGGCGATTGCGCGTGCGGTCTGCTCCCCGTTAGAGTGGCGTTGCGGTCCCCAGCCCTGGCAAATGTAAGCCGGTTTCGCCGAGCCGATTTCCCGCGCCAGTTGAATGATTTTTTCCGCCGGAATACTGGTAATCTGCGCGGCCCATTGCGGCGTTTTGGCGATACCGTCTTCGCCCTGACCCAAAATATAGGCTTTATAGTGCGCGTTACGCGGGGCCGAGGCGGGCAGAGTGGTTTCGTCGTAGCCGATGCAGTATTTATCCAGAAACGGTTTATCAATAAGATCTTCGGTAATCAGCACCCAGGCGATTGCCGCCGCCAGCGCGCCATCGGTACCCGGGCGAATCGGCAGCCACTCGTCTTCGCGGCCGGCGGCAGTGTCGTTATAACGCGGGTCAATGACGATCATCCGGGCGTTGGAGCGCTCGCGCGCCTGTTCGACATAGTATGTCACGCCGCCGCCGCTCATACGTGTTTCCGCGGGGTTATTGCCAAACATCACCACCAGTTTTGTATTGGCGATATCATCCGGACTATTGCCGTCGTTGCCGCCGAACATATAGCTCATGGCCGCGCTGATTTGGGCTGTGCTGTAGCTACCGTAACGGCTGAGATAGCCGCCGCAGGCGTTCATCAGGCGATACGGTACGTTAGAATTGGTAATATTGCCGCCGTCCACGCCGGTACCGTAAAGGACATGTACCGCTTCGTTGCCGTAATCCTTGAGGATACGTTTCAGGTTATCGCCGATGGTATCCAACGCTTCATCCCAACTGATACGTTCGAATTTGCCTTCTCCTCGTTTACCAACGCGTTTCATCGGATATTTCAGGCGATCGGGATGATTCATCCGGCGACGAATAGAACGACCGCGCAGGCAGGCGCGTACCTGATGGTTGCCATATTCATCGTTGCCCGTGGTATCTGATTCAACCCAATATACGGTGTCATCTTTTACGTGCAGGCGCAGCAGGCAGCGGCTGCCGCAGTTAACGGTACATGAACTCCAGACCGCTTTTTCTGCCACATTGCCAGATGCGAGGTCTGCTGCGGCGTGGGCGATGCGGGAGAACGGAAGGGTGAAAGCGCTACTGGCAAGCGCAAGGCTACCGATAGCGGAGGTTTTCACCAGGCTTCGTCGGCTGATACTGGCCGCCATTAATGCCTCAGGGTTGGTGATTTTCATAACAGCTCACTATGCTCATCCAAAAAAGAGTTTTAAATGTTGTTGTGTTCGCAAAACGGGGAGCTCCGGGCGCGTAAAAACGTCCCGGAGCAGGCGGCTTAGATTTTTTCGATTTCCACCAGATTTGTATGTTGAGGATTCCCTTTTGCCAGGGGGGAAGGACGCAGCGTCGTGAGCGTATTGATGCAGGCGCCGTGGTCAATTTTATCGCCAGCCATATCCGCATTATGCCATGCGCCCTGACCCATCGCGCTGACGCCCGGCAGAATACGCGGCGTGACCTTGGCGGGTAGACGCACCTCTCCACGATCGTTAAAGACGCGAACCCTATCGCCATTCGCGATACCGCGTTTTTGCGCATCAAGCGGATTTATCCACACCTCCTGGCGACAGGCGGCCTGTAGAACATCAATATTGCCGTAGCTTGAATGGGTACGGGATTTATAGTGAAAGCCAAACAGCTGTAGCGGGAAGGTGCTCCGCTTCGGATCGTCCCATCCTTCAAAAGTAGGGGTATAAATCGGCAGTGGGCTTATCACGTCGCCTTCCGCCAGCTCCCAGGTACTGGCGATGTGAGCGAGTTGGCTCGAGTAGATTTCGATTTTACCGGACGGCGTTTTTAACGGATTGGCCTGCGGATCTTCACGAAATTTTTTATAGGCGACAAAATGGCCGTTGGGATCTTTACGTTTATAGATGCCCATTTTTTTTAGATCGTCATGCGCGGGCAATGCCGGATCTCTTGCCTGCATTTTGGCGTACAGATATTGCAGCCATTGCGCCTGTGTACGGCCTTCGGTAAACCGCTGATACACATCGTCGCCGAGGCGTCTGGCGATTTCGCTGAGTACCCAGTAGATGGGCTTGCGCTCGAACTTAGGCGTCGTCGCCGGTTGGATAAAAATCAGATATCCCATATTGCCGGCGTAATCATTGGGGATGATATCTTCCTGTTCGACGGTCATGAGATCCGGCAGTAAAATATCGGCGTACTTCGCGGAAGAGGTCATAAAATTGTCGATGACCACAATCATTTCGCATTTTGCTTCATCCTGAAGAATTTCATGGGTTTTATTAATATCCGAATGCTGATTAATCAGGGTGTTGCCAGCGTAGTTCCATAGAAATTTGATCGGAACATCCAGCTTATCTTTGCCGCGTACGCCGTCGCGCAGGGCGGTCATTTCCGGGCCGCGCGCAATGGCGTCCGTCCAGCTAAAGCAGGAGATGGCGGTTTTAACAGGATTCTCCAGGACCGGCAGACGTTCAATGGTAATGGTGTAAGTAGATTCGCGTGCGCCGCTATTACCGCCATGAATGCCGACGTTGCCGGTCAGAATCGGTAACATGGCGATGGCGCGAGCGGTTTGTTCGCCGTTCGCCTGACGCTGCGGTCCCCAACCCTGACAGATGTAGGCCGGCTTGACGCTACCTATCTCGCGCGCCAGTTTGATAATCCGATCGGCGGGGATGCCGGTAATGTGTGACGCCCACTGCGGCGTTTTGGCGATACCGTCCTCGCCCTGGCCCAAAATATAAGCCTTATAATGGCCATTGGGGGGCGCGTCAGCCGGAAGGGTCTTTTCATCGTAGCCGATGCAATAGTTGTCGAGAAAAGGCTGGTCAACGAGATTTTCGTTAATCAATACCCAGGCAATTCCCGCCACCAGCGCGGCGTCGGTGCCGGGGCGAATAGGTATCCACTCGTCTTCACGTCCGGCAGCGGTATCGGTATAGCGCGGATCTATCACGATCATGCGCGCATTTGAGCGTTCACGCGCTTGCTCCAGAAACCAGGTAATGCCGCCGCCGCTCATGCGTGTTTCAGCCGGATTATTGCCGAACATGACCACCAGTTTACTGTTTTCGATATCAGATGTGCTGTTGCCGTCGTTGGAACCATAGGTGTAGGGCATGGCGCAAGAAATTTGCGCGGTACTGTATGAGCCGTATTGATTCAACGAACCGCCGTAGCAGTTCATCAAACGCTTCACCGGCGAGGCGGCAGGCGACGAGCGGGTTATGTTGCCGCCTACGATGCCGGATGAATAGTGGATATAAACGGCTTCATTGCCGTAGGTCTCTACGGTCTTTTTCAGGCTGGCGCTAATGGTGTCCAGTGCTTCCTGCCAGCTAATGCGTTCAAATTTGCCTTCGCCGCGGCGGCCAACGCGTTTCATGGGATAGTTAAGGCGATCCGGATGGTTAATGCGCCGACGGATTGAACGGCCCCGCAGACAGGCGCGAACCTGATGATTGCCGTAGACATCGTCGCCAGTGTTATCAGTTTCAACCCACCAGACTTCATTATCTTTTACATGCAGACGCAGAGCACAGCGACTGCCGCAGTTGACCGAACAGGCGCCCCAGATGATTTTATCTTCTTCGTTGCGCATGGCCTGCTGCACCGCTGCGGCCGCGGTACGCATCCCAAACGGTAAAGATACGCCTCCGGCAGCCAGCGCCAGTGAGCCAAGCGCCGCTGATTTCACTAACGTTCTGCGGCTAACGCCTGTTTGTTGCTTTTCTCCGGGCATCACTCACTCCATTGTCGTTATTATTTCGCTATATATTGATAACTATAACGAAATTATTAACATGCTAATGATGTAATGAGTTTACCCCTTTGGGAGTAAGGATTATTAATCCATGTCAAAGAGCGTTACCCTCCGGACCCGGAGGGCAGGAGGAGGTTATTGCGGTTCGGCGGATGAACCGTCCTGAGCGGGAGAGGTATTGGCTGGCGCATTGCCGCTGCTGGTGCGGGTATAAAGAATTTTATGCGTATCGTTCGCGCAATGGCCCACCACCTGTGAGTCCGGCTGATCGGCCTGGTCGTTAGGAACGATAGTGAGCGTAAAATTATCCGCCGGCACGCCGTTATTGATGATACGTTGTTCAATATCGCTTTTTACTCTCTCGCACGATCCCGGTGCCGCCATCACCAGCGAGGGGGTGCTAACTAACGCCAGAGCGGCTATTGCAGTTGCGATTTTCATCATGAACTCCTGTGATTAATGACGATGTTCTAAGCTTAGCATTTTTCGTGTAAATAACTGTATTTGCTAATATGATGATAAATATCTTTTCATCCTGGTGACACGCGTGAAGAAACCCCTTTTACTGACGTTATTGTGCATGATACTGGCAGGTTGTGATAACCCGAAATCCCTTGAGTCTTTTACGCCGGAAATGGCCAGTTTTTCGAACGAATTTGATTTTGATCCATTACGTGGTCCGGTAAAGGATTTCAGCCAGACATTGATGAGTGAGAATGGCGAAGTGGCGAAGCAGGTCACCGGTACGCTTTCACAGGAAGGCTGTTTTGATACGCTTGAGTTACACGATCTGGAGAATAATACGGGGCTGGCGCTCGTGCTGGATGCCAATTATTACCGGGATGCTCAGACGCTGGAAAAAAAGGTGCAGTTACAGGGGAAGTGCCAGCTGGCGGCGTTGCCTTCGGCGGGCGTGACCTGGGAAACGGACGACAACGGTTTTGTGGTATCGGCGACGGGCAAAGAGATGAAAGTCGAGTATCGCTATGATAGCGAAGGTTATCCGCTAGGTAAGACAACCATAAACTCGCAGAATACGCTCTCTGTGACGGCAAAACCCTCCGCGGACCCGCGTAAAAAGCTGGATTACACGGCAGTCAGCCGGGTGGATGATCGACAGGTCGGCAACGTCACACAGAGCTGCGAATATGATGCGTACGCGAACCCTGTTGACTGCCGGCTTGTTATCGTCGATGAGAGCGTTAAGCCGGCAGTGTCCCACCATTACACCATTAAAAATCGTATCGATTACTACTAAACCGGGCGCGGTGCGATTCTCCGTGACTACCGCGCCGCGTTTACTGCGCGGTGGGTTTCAGGAGCGTAGAACCGGACGTTTTATGTTCATCCAGATACTGCTGCTGGAAGATACACATGCGGATGGTGTTACGGTATTCGCCGTTAATGAAGAACTCATGAATCAGCTCGCCTTCTACCCTAAACCCGAGTTTACGGTAGATGTGAATCGCTTTTTCATTCTCTTTATCGACGATCAAATACAATTTATAGAGATTGAGTACGGTAAATCCGTAATCCATCGCCAGTTTGGCCGCGCGTGACGCGAGGCCTTTTCCCTGGTACTCCGGCGAAATAATAATCTGAAATTCCGCCCGCCGATGCACATGGTTAATTTCCACCAGTTCTACCAGCCCGGCGTTTTCACCGTCGCATTCGACGACAAAGCGCCGTTCGCTTTGGTCGTGGATGTGTTTGTCGTAGAGATCCGACAGTTCGACAAAAGCCTCATACGGCTCTTCAAACCAGTAACGCATAACGCTGGCATTATTATCAAGCTGGTGGACAAATCGTAAATCTTCACGCTCAAGCGGGCGCAGTCTGACCTTGTAGTCACTTGTCATACTGTATCCTTACACTTCCTTTTAGTTATCCTGCATCAGGGCGTAATAACGCGACCTGTACGACGATCCAGACACCGCAGCGTATTGGGCTCCCAATAGGCGTTGATGTTGGCGCTTTGCTCGCATTTATCGCGGTTATCAAAGGCGGCATCGGCTTTGTCCCACTCTTTTTCTGCGCGGGTATTCACTTTCTGGCGCAGACTGCGAGTGTCGTTCCATTGTTCCTTTTCCATCGCCGCTTCCTGACGACTTTGTGCGCTATCTCCCGATTCAATCACCAGTTTACTGGTTTCAGCGAATGCGGAAGTAGTATATACAACGGCCGCCAACGTAAGCATTGCCGTCAGGCACAGGCGTTTGCTCAGCGTATTGTTCATCACAACATCCTTTCATTAGAGGGGAAAAAGCGGTAAACCACCTGTAAATTCTACACCAATCCTTATGCCTGGCATATACACAAGAATGGCCGGATAACCGTAACGATATTCTGTTGTATTATCACTTATCATTTCGTAACCAAATGAATCTCATGCTAAAGACGACTCTGCTTTTCTTTGTCACCGCCCTCTGTGAAATCATTGGATGTTTTCTTCCCTGGCTATGGCTTAAGCGCGGCGCCAGCGTGTGGTGGCTTCTGCCCGCTGCCGCGTCACTCGTGTTATTCGTCTGGCTTTTGACCTTGCATCCGGCGGCGAGTGGGCGGGTTTATGCGGCTTACGGCGGGGTATATGTCTGTACTGCGCTCCTGTGGTTACGTGTTGTCGATGGCGTCCGGCTCACGGTTTATGACTGGTGCGGCGCGCTGATCGCGCTGTGTGGAATGCTGATTATCGTCGTCGGATGGGGACGTACGTAACATTGCCGCGCGACCAGAACATTTTGTGATCTGGCAGCGCTTTTTACATCAATATACTTGTATGGTAGTAGCTCAGTTGGGTAAATTTCCTGCATCCCATAATGCGATGTAAGGAATAAAAATGAAGATTGTAGGGGCTGAAGTTTTTGTTACGTGTCCAGGGCGTAACTTCGTCACCTTAAAGATAACCACGGAAGACGGGATCACCGGTCTGGGGGATGCCACCCTGAACGGACGCGAGCTCCCGGTGGCCTCGTACCTTACCGATCACCTGTGCCCACAGCTCATCGGGCGGGATGCTCGCCGCATCGAAGATATTTGGCAGTTCTTCTACAAAGGCGCGTACTGGCGCCGTGGCCCTGTCACCATGTCCGCCATTTCCGCGGTTGATATGGCGCTATGGGATATTAAAGCCAAAGCCGCCAATATGCCGTTGTATCAGTTACTCGGCGGCGCTTCTCGTGAAGGCGTCATGGTGTATTGCCATACCACAGGCCACACCATCGACGATGTGCTGGAAGACTACGCGCGTCATAAAGAGCAAGGGTTCAAAGCAATCCGCGTGCAGTGCGGCGTTCCGGGGATGAAAACCACCTACGGCATGGCGAAAGGCAAGGGGCTGGCCTATGAGCCCGCAACAAAAGGCCAGTGGCCGGAAGAACAATTATGGTCAACGGAAAAGTATCTCGATTTTACGCCAAAGCTGTTTGACGCCGTGCGTAATACGTTCGGGTTTAATGAACATCTTCTGCACGATATGCATCACCGACTGACGCCTATTGAGGCTGCCCGCTTTGGCAAAAGTATTGAAGACTATCGTTTGTTCTGGATGGAAGATCCGACGCCGGCTGAAAATCAGGCGTGCTTCCGCCTCATCCGCCAGCATACGGTCACGCCGATTGCGGTAGGCGAAGTCTTTAACAGTATCTGGGATTGCAAACAGCTCATTGAAGAGCAATTGATTGACTATATCCGCACCACGCTTACCCATGCCGGTGGTATTACCGGGATGCGCCGCATTGCCGATTTTGCCTCGCTCTACCAGGTGCGTACCGGTTCGCATGGGCCGTCCGATCTGTCGCCGGTTTGTATGGCCGCTGCATTACATTTCGACCTGTGGGTGCCTAACTTTGGTGTGCAGGAGTTTATGGGCTACTCCGAACAGATGCTGGAGGTTTTCCCGCATAACTGGACGTTCGAGGGCGGCTATATGCATCCGGGCGACAAGCCAGGACTGGGCATTGAGTTCGATGAAAAACTGGCGGCGAAATATCCGTACGATCCAGCCTATTTGCCGGTGGCCCGCCTGGAAGACGGCACACTGTGGAACTGGTAAGGAGCGAAAAATGAAAAGCATCGTAATCGAAAAACCGAATACATTAACTATCGAAACGCGCGCGCTTCCGCAGCCTGCGCCGGGTGAAGTTCGTATTAAAGTGAAATTGGCGGGTATCTGCGGTTCCGACAGTCATATTTATCGGGGACATAATCCCTTTGCAAAATATCCCCGTGTCATAGGCCATGAATTTTTCGGTGTCATCGACGCGGTAGGCGACAACGTCAATCGCGACCGGATAGGAGAACGGGTATCCGTCGATCCGGTGATCAGTTGCGGGCATTGTTACCCTTGTTCAGTCGGTAAACCTAATGTGTGTACCTCGCTGGTGGTGCTGGGCGTGCATCGTGACGGCGGTTTCAGCGAGTATGCGGTGGCGCCGGCCCGTAATGCTCATCGCATACCGGACAACATCGCAGATCATCATGCCGTCATGGTTGAGCCGTTTACCATTGCGGCAAATGTGACGGGGCAAGTGAATCCGACCGAGCAGGACGTGGCGCTTATCTATGGCGCAGGCCCGATGGGACTGACGACCGTACAGGCGCTGAAGGGGGTTTATCAGGTTAAAACGGTCATAGTCGTTGATCGCATTGAAGAACGTTTAGCGATGGCGAAGCAGAGCGGCGCTGACTGGACCCTCAATAATGGTCAACATTCACTGGCGGAATTTCTACAGCAGAAGGCGCTAAAGCCGACCTTGATTGTCGATGCCGCCTGTCATCCCGCTATCCTGCAAGAGGCGATTACCCTTGCATCGCCTGCGGCACGCATTGTCCTGATGGGATTTTCCAGCGACCCGTGTGAGATTGTACAGCAGGGTATTACCGGAAAAGAGCTGGCTATTTATTCATCGCGTCTTAATGCCAATAAATTCCCAGTCGTGATTGACTGGCTGAATAAAGGGCTTATTGATCCGGATAAGCTGATAACGCATACATTTGATTATCAACATGTCACCGACGCGATTGAGCTTTTCGAGAAAGACCAGCGTCAATGCTGCAAAGTCTTACTCACGTTTGCGAAATAATATAAATAATTGCGAGTAAGTGGTACGCATCTTACCTCTTAGAGATTGCCTATATGACACAAATAAAGCATGAACGATCGACTCAGGATTTAGTGCGCGCTGCCGTATCTGGCTGGTTAGGCACCGCGCTTGAATTTATGGATTTTCAGTTATATTCACTAGGCGCGGCTCTGGTCTTCCATGAGATATTTTTCCCGGAACAGTCTGCCGCAATGGCGCTTATTCTGGCAATGGGCACCTATGGTGCAGGTTATATAGCCAGAATTATCGGCGCCTTTGTTTTTGGTAAAATGGGCGACCGCATCGGACGAAAAAAAGTATTGTTTATTACCATCACCATGATGGGGATCTGCACCACGCTGATTGGCGTACTGCCGACGTATGCGCAAATCGGCATTTTTGCGCCAGTATTACTGGTAACATTGCGAATTATACAGGGGCTGGGCGCCGGGGCGGAAATTTCCGGCGCGGGTACCATGCTGGCCGAGTATGCGCCGAAAGGAAAGCGTGGCATCATTTCCTCGCTGGTCGCGATGGGCACCAATTGCGGTACGTTGAGCGCGACGGCGATCTGGGCGGTGATGTTCTTTGCGCTTGAACGCGAACAACTGATCGCCTGGGGATGGCGTATTCCTTTCCTGGCGAGCGTCGTTGTTATGATATTCGCGATCTGGCTGCGAATGAATCTGAAAGAAAGTCCGGTATTCGAAAAAGTAAGCGAAGGCGAAAAATCGCCAGCGTTAACGCCTGCGTCAGAAAATACATTGGGCGCGATGTTTACCAGCAAATCTTTCTGGCTGGCCACCGGTTTACGTTTTGGGCAGGCGGGGAATTCCGGGCTTATTCAAACCTTCCTTGCCGGATATTTAGTTCAGACGTTATTATTTAACAAATCTATCCCAACCGATGCGTTAATGATAAGTTCCGTAATTGGTTTTATCACTATCCCACTCTTGGGGTGGTTGTCCGATAAATACGGTCGTCGGCTGCCGTATATAATATTGAATATCTCCGCGATTATTCTCGCCTGGCCGATGCTGTCTATTGTGGTAGATAAAACGTATAGCCCTGGCGTAATTATGGCGGCGCTCATTGTTATTCATAACTTTGCCGTGCTGGGATTATTTGCGTTGGAAAACATCACCATGGCGGAAATTTTCGGATCGCGTAATCGCTTCACCCGGATGGCGATTTCAAAAGAGGCAGGGGGCCTGGTGGCGGTTGGCTTTGGCCCCGTCCTCGCAGGGATCTTTTGTAACATGACCGATTCCTGGCTGCCCATCTTAATTATGCTGGTGCTCTACTCGTGTATTGGTCTGATTTCTGCGCTGTTGATGCCGGAGGTCAGAGATCGCGACCTGAGTTTGCCTGAGGACGCGGCGGAAGCGACAGCGGCAGAGAAGTTACGCCACTCCGCAACTCAGACGAGTTAAATCGTGTCGACGGTATGGCCGGAACGCTAATGCGGTTTCGGCCATGCTGTCCGGTCACTTTTGTTTAATTAGCGTAAATCCAAATGCACCAGGGCAGGCGTTACTCTGCGACTGTTCCGCTTTCAGAATATAGAGGTTATAAAATGCAAAACAGGCTTTTATCGGCAAAGGCGACGCTTCCTGATTACGATCGCGCGGCGCTGGCGGCGCGGATGATCCATCTCGGTTTTGGCGCGTTTCATCGCGCGCATCAGGGGGTTTATACAGATATTCTGGCTGCGGAGCAGCATAGCGACTGGGGCTATTATGAGGTTAATCTTATTGGCGGCGAACAGCAGATTGCCGATCTAAAGCAGCAGGATAACCTCTATACCGTGGCGGAGATGTCGGCGGAAGCCTGGACGGCGCGTGTGGTGGGCGTCGTCAAAGCGGCGTTGCATGTCCAGGTTGATGGTCTGGAACGTGTGTTGGCGGCGATGTGCGAACCGCAAATAGCGATTGTGTCTCTGACCATTACCGAGAAAGGGTATTGTCATTCGCCAGCCACGGGCCAACTTCTGCTGGAACATCCCATGATTGCCGCCGACCTGCAAAATCCGCATCAACCGCTAACGGCACCGGGTATTATTGTCGAAGCGTTAGCGCGTCGTAAAGCCGCAGGCTTACCGGCATTTACCGTGATGTCCTGCGACAACATGCCGGAAAATGGGCATGTGACGCGTCAGGTTGTGACGGCTTACGCCCGGGAGGTGGATGCGGAACTGGCGATATGGATCGAGCAAAACGTGACATTTCCGTCAACCATGGTTGATCGGATTGTCCCTGCGGTCACGCCGGAGACGCTGGATAAAATCGAACAACTGACCGGCGTGCGCGATCCGGCGGGCGTTGCCTGTGAACCGTTTCGCCAGTGGGTGATAGAAGATACGTTTGTGGCGGGGCGTCCGCAGTGGGAAAACGCGGGCGCGACGTTGGTCGCCGACGTGGTTCCGTTTGAAGAGATGAAACTGCGAATGCTTAACGGCAGTCATTCATTCCTGGCTTATCTGGGGTATCTTGCCGGCTATCAGCATATTAATGACTGCATGGCCGACGACAACTATCGTCTGACCGCGCAGGCGTTAATGTTACGCGAGCAGGCGCCAACGCTGAAAGTCCAGGGGGTAGATTTACAGCGTTATGCCGATCAGTTGATTGCGCGTTACCGTAATCCGGCGCTGCGTCATCGTACCTGGCAGATTGCGATGGATGGTAGCCAGAAACTTCCGCAGCGTATGCTGGACTCCGTTCGCTGGCATCTTGCTAATCATAGCGATTTTGATTTGCTGGCGCTGGGCGTGGCGGGGTGGATGCGTTACGTTGGCGGCGTGGATGAACAGGGCAAGGCGATCGACATTAGCGATCCGCTATTGCCGGTTATTCAGCGCGCCGTGGCAAACAGTGAAGAAGGCTCCAGTCGTGTTAAGGCGCTGCTGGGAATGGCTGAAATTTTCGGCAACGATTTGCCGCAGGTGGCGCGGTTTACGCAAAAAGTGCAAGAAGCCTATGACAGTTTACTGACATATGGCGCGAAAGCGAGCGTGGCGAAATATGCCGAGCGGTTGAAATAGCGTAACAGAGACCCGGTAGCATTATGCTACCGGGAAGGCCGGAGCGGTTCTTAGCGGCCAGTGGTATCAGTTCATGCCAAGACGAATCAGTTCGACCGGCGCGAATTTACCTTCACAACCTTCGACAATCACCGTTTTGCCGCGGCGAATTTGACCTGCATCCAGACCTTCGCTCTCAATGGCTTTGATAATCCCGGTATGACCCGTGCCGCTTATCATGACCCGGCTACCGGTAGTGATTGCGTTACGGTTACGATCGTATGTCATCATGGTGTTTTCTCCTTTCAAACTTACAGCCAAAGCCCGCAGGTTTCCCCGCATGACGGGCGACATATAAATACGCTTATCGTTGCGAATTTTTTTTGTTTTTGATCAAGCTCACGGCTTTTTAGGCGGGAATGTGCAGGGTGAGAAAGCGGAGAAGGCGTCTCACCCCGACGTTAAAGGGGGTTAGTCTTCGCTAAACCAGCCGCTGTTTTCCTGACGGATAAGCTGAACGGATTCGCTAATTTCCTGCAAATGCTGGGTCATTGCGCTCTCAACCGCATTGCCGTCACGATTTTCCAGCGCGGAGAAAATATCATGGTGCTGGCGCAACAACATCTCCGGCGGAGAAACATGATCCAGACTCATATAGCGAACCCGGTCGATTGTCGCTTTGATATTTTCAATGGTATCCCACGCTAACTGGCAATCGGCGATCTGCGCCAGTTTTTGGTGGAAATCGTCATCAAGCTGGAAAAAATCATCAATCTGTTTGCGCTCGATGGCAATATGTTGCAGGTGCAGGTTTTGCGCCAGTTGATAGCACTGGTTGTCGGTGATCATCGCCGCCGCACGGCGGACCACCGCGCATTCGATCGCCTGCCGTACAAAACAGCCATTCTGTACCTGAGAAAGCGAAATCTTATTCACATAACTACCGCGCTGAGGGCGGATCTGAATCAACCCATTTTCCGCCAGCTTTATAAAAGCCTCGCGCACCGGTTGACGCGAAACGTTAAAACGGGTTGAGACCTCTTTTTCTGATAGCGGCGTGCCAGGCGGGATCAGACAATGCACGATATCACGCCGAAGAATACGGTAAATTTGCTGGTTGACAGGCTGTGTAGGGTTAAGCTGCGTTTCGACGGTCATTCATTCTTACTTTTTAGGCGGTTGACCCGGATACTCTACCACTTTTCCGTGGTGGTCTATACCGATCATGTTCTTGGTTGCAGATACGTTTGCCAGGGATTACCCGGCCCGCAGACCGGGTATAACCTCTTAGCTACGGTGGACGCTGAGCCCTGCGAAAGATTGGGTAACAGGCATCATTTCAACGGTATTAATATTCACATGCGCGGGGAGTGTGGCCACCCACCATACCGCTTCGGTAATGTCTTCTGGCGTGAGCGCGGTGGTATTTTCGTAGGTTTTACCCGCTTTCTCATCGTCGCCTTTGAAACGGACGCTGGAAAACTCGGTACCGCCAACCAGACCCGGTTCAATGTCGGTCACGCGAACCGCCGTGCCGTGTAAATCCGTGCGCAAATTCAGGCTAAACTGGCGCACAAAGGCTTTCGTCGCGCCATAGACATTGCCACCAGCATAAGGCCAACTGCCGGCGGTCGAACCGATGTTAATGATATGACCGCGATTACGTTCGACCATTCCTGGCAGCACGGCGCGGGTCATATAAATTAAGCCTTTATTATTAGTATCGATCATAGTTTCCCAGTCTTCTACGCTGGCTTTATGCGCCGGTTCAAGACCCAGCGCCAGACCGGCGTTATTGACCAGCACATCAATATCGCGCCACTGCGCAGGCAGAGAGGCCATCATCTCTTCGATGGCCGCGCGGTTGCGCACGTCCAGTTGGGCGGTCAATACGTTCTCGCCAAGCTCATCTTTTAACGCTTGCAGGCGTTCATGACGACGTCCCGTGGCAATGACTTTATGTCCATTCTCAACAAAACGGCGTGCAATGCACTCGCCAAACCCTGCGGTTGCTCCAGTTACTAAAACGATCATCACACAGTTCCTCAACGCTTTTTGTGTTGTATTACCATAGCACGCGGCGTTTATGAAAGGGTAATCCTGGTTAACACGGTTGCGGTCAGCATAGGGGGAAGCTTACTCTTATGATCAACCTATTTTCAGGAGTGAAAAATGTCGACGAATCCTTTGTTAGACCAGAGTATGTTGCCTTATCAGGCACCGCGTTTTGATCGGATCAAAGATTGCCATTATCGTCCTGCTTTTGATGAGGGCGTGCGGCAAAAACGCGTAGAAATCGAGGCCATCGTCAATCATCCGGCGGCCCCTGACTTTACGAATACGCTTCTGGCGCTGGAGCAAAGCGGGGCGCTTCTGTCACGCGTCACCAGCGTTTTTTTCGCGATGACGGCCGCGCACACTAACGATGAACTCCAGCGGTTGGATGAGGCCTTTTCTGCCGAGCTGGCGGCGCTCTCCAACGATATTTATCTGAATAGCGCGTTATTCGCTCGCGTGGACGCCGTCTGGCAACAGCGTCACTCACTGGGGCTGGATGATGAGTCGCTACGGTTGGTCGATGTTATCCATCAGCGTTTTGTGTTGGCAGGCGCGCAGCTTGCCGAAGAGGATAAAGCGCGACTGAAGGTATTGAATACTGAATCCGCGACCTTAATGAGTCAGTTTAATCAGCGTCTGCTGGCGGCAAGTAAAGCGGGCGGGCTGGCGGTAGATGACGCGCATTGCCTGGCAGGATTAAGCCCGGAAGAAATGACCGTCGCTGCTGAAGCGGCGCGTGAAAAAGGCCTGGAGGAGCGCTGGTTCATTCCGCTCCTTAATACGACGCAACAGCCTGCGCTTGCTACGCTGCGCGATCGCCAGACCCGCGAAAATTTATTCGCAGCGTCATGGACTCGGGCGGAAAAAGGAGATGCCCACGATACCCGCGCTATCGTTCAGCGTCTGGTAGAGATTCGTCGCTGTCAGGCAAAACTGCTGGGTTTCCCCAATTATGCCGCATGGAAAATGGCCGATCAGATGGCGAAAACGCCGCAAGCCGCACTGAGCTTTATGCGTGGCATTGTGCCGCCAGCGCGTCAGCGTGTACTCAATGAACAGGCGGAAATTCAGAACGTCATTGATGGTGAGCAGGGCGGCTACACCGTTCAGGCCTGGGACTGGATGTTCTATGCCGAACAGGTACGGCGGGAAAAATATGCGTTAGATGAAGCGCAACTGAAGCCCTATTTTGCCTTAAATACGGTGTTGCAAGAGGGGGTTTTCTGGACCGCCAACCAGCTATTCGGCATCACCTTCGTCGAGCGTTTTGACATTCCGGTGTATCACCCTGATGTTCGGGTGTGGGAGATTTTCGATTCCGATGGTGTCGGCATGGCGTTATTTTATGGCGACTTCTTCGCGCGGGACTCGAAAAGCGGCGGCGCGTGGATGGGGAATTTTGTCGAGCAATCCACACTCAATGAAACCCGGCCCGTTATATACAATGTATGTAACTATCAGAAACCGGTTGATGGGCAGCCTGCATTACTGCTTTGGGACGACGTTATTACACTCTTCCATGAGTTTGGCCATACGTTACATGGTTTGTTTGCCGTTCAGCGCTATGCCACGCTTTCAGGTACCAATACGCCCCGCGACTTTGTCGAGTTTCCCTCCCAGATTAATGAGCATTGGGCGAGCCATCCACGCGTGTTCGAACGCTACGCGCGTCATGTCGACAGCGGTGAAAAAATGCCCGCTGATTTACAGGAAAGAATGCGCAAGGCGAGTTTATTTAATAAAGGTTACGATATGACTGAATTGCTCGGCGCCGCATTGCTGGATATGCGCTGGCATATGCTGGAGGAGAGCGTAGCAGAGCAGTCTGTCGCTGAGTTCGAGCAGCAGGCGCTGGCCGCCGAGCATCTTGATTTACCGGCAGTGCCGCCCCGCTATCGCAGCAGTTATTTTGCCCATATCTTCGGCGGCGGCTACGCAGCGGGATACTACGCCTACCTGTGGACGCAAATGTTAGCGGATGACGGTTATCAATGGTTTGTAGAGCAGGGCGGCCTGACGCGTGAAAACGGGCAGCGTTTTCGTGATGCTATCCTTTCCCGGGGGAATAGTACTGATTTAGAAACGCTTTATTCAGCCTGGCGGGGACATGAACCGCATATTGACCCCATGTTGCAATATCGTGGGCTCGATCGCTAAGCTGATACGGTTGTTCGGCACTGTCGAACAACCGCCTGAAAATGAATCCTGCACTTCTGATGACAGCCAGTTAAATTTATGGGGTTAAATTGTCTGAATATAAAGAGGGCGTGCATTCGGATTTTTCTACTTATTTTCCCGTGGTGGCTTGATTGCCAAAGATTTATTACCGCTTCGCTGTTGATGTTTTCAAAAAATATATTTTCCGCCATGCATTGGCATTATGTAAATAATGCAGAAATGAATTTGACACTGCGCACAGGGCGACTAGATTTAGAACTGTATCACATGATATGAGAAGACATATCATATTTAAAACGCAACATCATCATGAGGATTATATTATGGCAGAACATCGCGGCGGTTCCGGTAATTTTGCAGAAGATAAAGAGAAAGCCTCAGAAGCAGGTCGTAAAGGCGGCCAGCATAGCGGTGGGAACTTTAAAAACGACCCACAGCGTGCATCTGAAGCGGGTAAAAAAGGTGGCCAGAATAGCCACAGTGGCGGACGGAAATCCGGCAATTAATTTTACTCCTGATATTTCGTAAATATATTCTGAAATATTGCGCATACGATGCGGGCCATAGGCTCGCATTTTTTTATTCTGACCGGGAGTTATTCTGGCCGGTCAGATAAAATTATTGTTTATGCTTTCTTCGTTAACAGAAAAAGCAATTCAGCGAGGGCGAAGCGTACGCATTTTTCTAATACTTCCTGACAATCTCCGTTGAAATGTTGTCGGCTTGTAAAAGTTGTATTGTTAATATTCCAGGCAAACCAAACGGTGCCCGCCGGCGTGCCATCTTCGCCGCCTTCCGGACCACCATAGCCGCTGATCGCTATGCTGATATTGACCTCAGCCTGATCCTTAGCGCCCTGTGCCATTTCAGTAACGACCGCTTCGCTGACGGCGGTATGTTCGGCAAGGCTGTGGCGTTGTACGCGTAAGATTTTTGCTTTGGCTTCATCAGTAAAGGTGACATAACCCACACCGTAAAATGAGGGCGTATCTTCTGCTGCGCACAATGCTGAAGCCAGTTTCCCGCCAGTGCAGGATTCTGCAGTGGTCAGACGGAGTTTCTGGTTAACCAGTAAATCACCAAGTTTTTTTGTCAGGCTATCGACGGATTCGGCTTCATCAAGGGTGACAATATCGTGCTGTTCTAATCTCATCGTTTATTTTTCCGTTACAGAGACAAATGAAATCTGTTCGTTCTTCTCAAGTATGGCATATTTATTTTATGACATTGTCAGTGAATGATTATTTTATCCAGTTACCAACAAACCCGCTGTTGCATAACTTGCTTACTTTTCTGCGGCGATGACTGTCATTGATTATGCGTAAGGCCATTATCCTCAAAAAATAAAGCCGATTATTCTGAATTGCTATCAAAACGTTGATGCATATGACTTCAGCTATGTGGCAAGTTCTCTATTACGCCGTTACGCTTTCGCGCTCACCGGCGCTGATATCGGTTGCATATTAATCCGGATGGGTTGATTTTATTGCTTAATATTCTGCGGGTAAATTCATGTTTGTAAAAACTAAAAATAGCGGCCAGACTTAATACGTCAAATAGACGTTATTAAGGAGAGAGCATGAAACTACAGGTGGCTGCATTTTTAAGTTTTCTGATAATGCCTTACGCGCTAGCGGATGATCAAGGGGGATTAAAAAAAGACGTGGCACCGCCGCCGCCTCATGCTATTGAGGATGGTTATCGCGGTACGGATGATGCAGAAAAAATGACCATCGAACAGGCAAAAACCCTGCATGATGGCGCGACCGTTTCGCTGCGCGGCAACCTTATTGATCATAAAGGCGACGATCGCTATGTATTTCGTGATAAATCCGGCGAGATTAACGTGATAATTCCTTCCGCCGTATTTGATGGGCGGGAAGTTCAGCCGGATCAAATGATCAACATTAACGGTAGTCTGGACAAGAAAGCGAAGGAACCGCTTGTTCGCGTGAACCGACTGCAAAAATAACGCGCGCTAACCGACAATCTCCAGGTCAGCCATACGGGGCATGCGGTTGGCCTGATACCATGGGTCTTGTAAAAGCGCCTGGGGGACAAAAGGTCCCATAATGTCTTATTCAGGTCTGGTTGCGTATCGTTTAAGCTTCATTGATATTGACGGTGCTACAGTCGTTAGCGATCCGTTATCCTCGCAAGAATTTGCCCGGTAGCGTATAAGCAAAACACAAATCTATCCATGCAAGCATTTACCGCTGGTGAACCGGCGGTTTTTTTTTGCCTGCCATCCAGACAAAAGCGGCCCCTTGCGCAACGATGCAGCAAGGGGCCGGCTCTGCGAGGGATTATCTCCGTTCATTAATCATCCCATTTGTGACTGAACCAGGCGGCCAGAAATCCGGAAAATAAAATAATTCCTAATACAACGATAAAAAGGTTAATACTGCCTAACATCTCGTTTCTCCTTATTTTAGCGTGCATCCTCTTTTTTAAAAAACCTCGTACAGACTATAGTACTAATTTATACTTAAGCAAAGTCTGAATTGCGTATTTATTTTACTGGAAGGGTAAAGCATTAGAATATTTTCGTCAGCGCCCAGGAATATTCCTGAATTACCGCAGTGACAGCAGATAATTAGCCTGCAATATATAGGGTTAACCCGGTGCGCCAGAAACTGCGCACATCACTGGCTGCAGATAATTAACAGGTGATAGCCTGTTGCGTAGGGGTAATCCGCATTCCTTTTAACATCAGTGCCCAGGCGAACACAATGGCGATTATCAGGACAACGAAAAGCGACCAGGCGGGAAGCGTCGTCAGGATGACGCCGCTGGCCAGCGGGTTTACCGCCGCACCCAGCCAGCCCAGCGATTGCGCTGAAAAATAGCTGGCTTTCATCCCGGCAGGCGCAATGTTGTCAATTAACATATATTCGCCGGGGGCATAAATAATTTCGCCAATCGTGAATACTGCCGCTGAAAGTCCCCAAAAAAACAGATTGTCGCCTGAAAAAATAAATCCGATGAGCCCGGCGATAAAAAAGACGGTGCCGGTCGTCATCATTGGTCGAATATTGACGGCGGTAAGTCGACGGCCCACGGCGTATTGCAAACTGACCACAATAACCGCATTAACCGGCAGGACGACGGCTACCACTTTTTCCGCGAAGCCGCTATCGGCAACGACCATAACGTACTGTGAAATACAGGACGCAAAGGCGCCCCCCACAAAGGAGGCCAGAAATGCCGAAAGCGTAAACCACAATAATGCTTTGTCGCGCAGCAGAACGGAGGGAGACCAGATAGCGGCATTTTTCCCCTCGCTGGCGGCAACCGAACGTGTCACCCATACCTGAATAAAGACCAGCGGAAATGCGGAGCAGATGGCGGCAAGCCAGAAGGGTAAATTGATGCTTTGCATCACCAGCAGCGTGCCGAGCGGCGGGCCAACCGTCCAGCCGATATTGAGTACGGTATAGTTGAGCGAAAAAATCCGTGTTTTTGTTGTCGCGGTGAGATTATCGGCGAACCAGGCCTTCAGGACGGTAGAAAAAACCGAATAGGCGCAGTTAATAAGCGCAAAAAGCAGGACAACCAGTACGACATTATGCACCATTGGGATGGCGATAAATCCACAGGCGAAGGCGATAATCGCGAGTAACATGTAGCGCTTTTTATCAAACTTGTCCGCCAGAATCCCAAAGCCAAGACTAAAGACGACGCCAATCGTTAACGCGCTGGTCAGCGCGTAGCCAATCAGATCCACGCCTAAACCGTACTGACGGTTAAGATAGATGGTCATAAAGGGGAGCGTGGCCCCGCGTCCAATTGTCAATAACAGCGATGAGGCGAGTAGAGCCAACGTCGAACGTCTCAATACTGGATTCATTTTTCCTGCCTGAAATCGAGGTTACGTATCGGGACGTTTTAATCTACCGTGCCCGCAAAAGCATGATGTCTATACGCTATAGCGTAGTCTTAACATACCATAACGCAGGATTTTGCCCATCGTGTGTTGTTCAATGCCATGCTCACGGTAAAAAGAAAAGTCCTGTTATGGCGCACTGATTTCCGATAACTTACCTTTTTACAAAATTTTAATAATGACAGGGGCCGATGATGTCGCGTAAAGACGGTTTTTTGGCGTTACTGGTGGTTGTCGTATGGGGGCTCAATTTTGTTGTCATCAAAGTCGGCCTGCACCATATGCCGCCATTATTGCTGGCAGGATTACGATTTTTACTGGTAGCGTTTCCGGCAATTTTCTTTGTCGCCCGGCCTAAAGTCCCGCTTACGCTGTTGCTGGGCTATGGGCTGACGATAAACTTTGGGCAGTTCGCCTTTCTCTTTTGCGCGATAAAGTTTGGTATGCCCGCAGGACTGGCGTCGTTGGTATTACAGGCGCAGGCCTTTTTTACCATGGCGTTAGGGGCGTTTGTTTTTAGCGAGCGGTTACAACGTAAGCAGTTGGCGGGAATCGCCCTGGCGATTATAGGTGTACTGGTATTGATTGAAGCCAGTCTCAACGGACAGCATATAGCGATGTCGGGATTTATGCTGACTCTGGCGGCGGCATTTAGCTGGGCCTGCGGCAATATCTTTAATAAAAAAATTATGCAACATAGTCCGCGCCCGGCGGTGATGTCGCTGGTGGTCTGGAGCGCGCTGATCCCGATCCTGCCGTTCCTGCTGTCATCGCTGCTACTGGAGGGGGCGGATCACATTACGCAAAGCCTTATTACCATCGATATGACGACGATATTGTCGCTGCTTTATCTGGCTTTTGTTGCCACTATCCTTGGCTACGGTATCTGGGGCGCGTTACTGGGACGCTATGAGACCTGGCGCGTGGCGCCGTTATCATTGCTGGTGCCGGTAGTCGGGCTGGCGAGCGCCGCGGTGTTACTCGGGGAAACGTTGACCGGGATGCAACTTGCGGGCGCAGTACTGATTATGGCTGGACTCTATATCAATATGTTTGGATTTCGTGTGCGCCGTACTGCGCGCGTCAGGGGATGAGGCATTATGTTACTAAGAAGACAAACGCTAATTTCAGACCATGCCGCGAGGTAATAGCGGCGGACTTGTCATCGCCAGACAGTACTAAAAAAATGCCCCGCAAAACGGGGCAAAGAGGTTAAAGGTGTTGGTCGTTATAATAGGGCACGCCTAATTCATCTGACTTATCGCTGTTCACGCTCACGGGGTGAAGGTCATTTGGCGGATCGCCCACACAGGGCAGAAGCATCACATCGCGGCTATTTTGCGCCACAGGTAACAAAGTTTGTTCTGCAATGCCATATCCGGAGGCGATAAGTAACAGACCCGGCAGGGCGGGAAACAGCATTTTCATGGTGCTCTTCGCGTGGCGCATAAACAAACTAGTAGTTGCCATGGTTCAGCGGCAGCATATACCGTGATTCGCCATGCATATTGGTGATCCGGTATTTGTGTGGCGGCACATCAAAATAGTTTTTGAACGTCCGGGTCAATGTTTGCTGTGACTCAAAGCCATAGCGTTCCGCCAGATAGAGAATGGGCTCGTTGCTCTCTTTTAATTTTTGCGCGATTTCCGTCATCTTACGGCTGCGGATGTATTGGCCTAATGAATGACCGGTCTCTTTTTTAAACATCCGTTGCAGGTGCCATTTGGAATATCCTGAACGCTCAGACACTTTTTCCAGTGAGAGCGGCGACTCCAGGTTATCCTCGATCCAGTCCAAAATGCTATGAATAGTAATAGCGTCAGTGTTGCGTCTGGACATCGTCATACCTCTTTTTTGTCTACGGCAGAATTTTCTTGAGCAAATACTCAAGCGTTGCCACTTCGTCCGCCGTTAAGTTTTTTGTTAATTCCTGATGCAGGTCTTGCCCTGGTCGTTGATGACATTGCTCACAAATTGCCGCGCCGTCCGGCGTTAGCTTCACCAGTACGCCGCGTTTGTCATTAGGATTCGGCAGTCTTTCGATCCAGCCTTTGCACAGCAGGCGGTCGAGCATCCGCGTCAATGCGCCGAGATCGACAGACAGCACTTTTTTAAGTTCAACCGGGGTAATACATCCCGCGCAGCGTATCGAGCAAAGCACTTTAAACTGTGTTGCGGTGATATCCAGCGGGGATAAATAGTTATTTAACAGGCGATCTTTTTTTTGATTTACCATGTAGATCAAGCGACCCAGCGGAATGATTTCATTGAACAGATCACTGGTGCTTTTCAAAATGGTTGCCCCGGCAAGTAATTAATTTCGTCAGATACTATTGCCCAGGCAAGTATAAGTCAACTAAATGAATTGGCCGATGCCACGATTTGCTAAAAGGCGTCCGGGGTATTGTGCTGTGATAACTTGTAACTAATTGATAATTACAGGTTATAGGTTGTAGAGGATATTAATTTGCACACTGGCGAAATGGCGCGCCTGGGTAACTTCACTTTATACTTCCGGTTCATGAAACGCTGATAGGTAAGAGATAGTATTATGATGGATTTGTTTAAAGCGATTGGATTGGGGCTGGTCGTACTGCTCCCGTTAGCCAATCCGCTAACCACCGTGGCGCTGTTTCTTGGCCTTGCGGGCAATATGAATAGTGCGGAACGCAACCGGCAGTCCTATATGGCTTCGGTTTATGTCTTCGCTATTATGATGGTGGCGTACTATGCCGGGCAGTTAGTCATGAACACCTTCGGTATTTCGATTCCAGGGCTACGGATCGCCGGGGGGTTAATCGTGGCGTTTATCGGCTTCAGAATGCTTTTCCCGCAGCAGAAGGCGCATGAGTCGCCGGAAGCGAAAAGCAAATCGGAGGAGCTGGCAGACGAACCGACGGCCAATATTGCGTTTGTTCCACTGGCTATGCCAAGCACCGCAGGACCGGGGACCATCGCAATGATCATCAGTTCCGCTTCCACGGTGCGTCATGGCGGCGAGTTTCCCGACTGGGTCATTATGGTCGCGCCGCCGATTATTTTTCTTGCCGTGGCGGTGATCCTGTGGGGATGCTTACGCAGTTCTGGCGCTATTATGCGGCTGGTGGGTAAAGGGGGGATTGAAGCGATCTCCCGCTTAATGGGATTCCTGCTGGTGTGTATGGGCGTGCAATTTATTATCAACGGCGTGTTGGAAATTATTAAAACGTACCACTAAGGCGCATTTTCGTCTGCCGGAAACCTGTTCCCGGCAGACGAATGTCTTAATGCGGTTGTTCTTCCAGCGTCACTGGCCATTTGCGGAATATGAGCACAGCCCATACCAGCGCGGCACAGGCGGGTATGGCGCCAATATAGCCGATGGCCGACATTGACCAGTGCAAACTCACCTGATTGCCTACCAGCGCGCCAGCGCCAATACCAATATTAAAGATGCCTGAAAATAGCGCCATTGCGACATCGGTCGCGTCCGGGGCCAGCGCCAGTACTTTCACCTGCATACCGAGCCCTATCACCATAATCGCGATGCCCCAGAAAATGCTCAGTATGGCCAGATGCGCTTCGCTCTCCGCCGCAGGCAGCAGCAGAAGCAAACAGACAACCAGCAGGGCAATAGCGATACTGACGAGCGACGAGGCATGGCGATTACCCAGTTTACCAAACACAAGGCTGCCGATGATCCCGGCGCCGCCGAGGATCAGTAACAGGACGGTAGCAAAATTCGCACTGAGCCCGGCGACATTCTGAACGAACGGTTCAATATAGCTATAAGCTGTGTAATGCGCAGTCACCACAACGACGGTCAGTACATAGAGGCTCATCAGCGCCGGGCGTCGGAATAGCAAAGGTAAACTTTTTAGTGAGCCGGAATGCTCGCTCGGCAATTTCGGTAGAAGCTTAATCAGACATAGCAGCGTAATTAATGCGCCCATGCCGATGGCAAAAAAGGTGGTGCGCCAGCCAAAATACTGACCAACAACGCGACCTATGGGCAGCCCAAGCACCATGGCCAACGCGGTGCCGGTCGCTATCAGACTTAATGCCTGCGCGCGTTTCCCGGCAGGGGCCAGGCGGATCGCCAGCGAGGCGGTTATCGACCAGAAAATAGCGTGGGCGAAAGCGATACCAATACGGCTAATGACCAGCACGGTAAAGTTCCATGCCAGAAAGGAGAGCACATGGCTGGCAATAAACAAAACAAACAGACAAATGAGTAGCTTACGGCGCTCCATTTGACTGGTAAGAAGCATAAAAGGCAGCGACATGACGGCAACTACCCAGGCGTAAATGGTTAGCATGATGCCGACCTGCGCGGTTTGCATATGAAAGCTTTCAGCAATGTCTGATAGCAAACCAACCGGCACAAATTCTGTGGTATTGAAAATAAAAGCGGCAATAGCAAGCGTAACTACCCGTAGCCACGCGACCTTGCGGGAAACTGGATTGATTGTCATAAAAATATTTCGGGTTAGTTGCGAGAAGGTGAGACCGCGATCTTAAAACGTTTACTGGCGAAAAGACAATCATTTTGTGACCTGCTTCTCATTTACTTCCCAGGCCGTTTCGTCTTCAGTCGACGCTCGCCAGTTGGGCGTTAAGTAACTCGATAAAGGCCTCAAGCTGACGCGTCATCGCCCCGCGCCGCCACATTAGCCATGTGTTAAGCCAGCGCCACTTCTCCGCCAACGGCCAGGCTTCCACCTGATGATGTCCTGGCATACTGTTGAGCATACTTGCTGGCATCAGCGCAATACCTGCGCCGGCAATTACGCACGCCAACATTCCATGATATGACTCCATTTCGTGAATCGTACCGGGGGTCGCGCCATCGGCATGAAACCAGCTTTCGAAATGCCGTCGGTAAGAACAGTTGGCGCGAAAAGCATAGATGTTATAACCATTCACCTCGCTGGCCCGCGAAACGACGGAATGGCCGTGTGGCGCGACGATCATCATCTCTTCCTGGTAAGCCGGTATACCTTCCAGCCCCGGATGCATTAGCGGGCCATCAATAAAGGCGGCGTTCAGCTTTCCTTCGAGCACGCCATCCAGCATGGCGCCGGAAGGACCGGTCGTTAACGCGAACTGAATTTTAGGGTAACGCTGGTTATAACCCGCCAGCAGCGCGGGGATACGTACGGCGGCAGTACTTTCTAACGCGCCGAGTGAAAACAGTCCTTGCGGTTCCTCTCCGGCAACCACCATGCGGGCTTCATCAACCAGCGCCAGGATCTGCTGGCTGTAACGTAAAAAGTTATGCCCGGCTGGTGACAGCCTGAGTCGCTGGTTTTCGCGAATAAACAGAGAGACGCCCAGGTCGGCTTCAAGCTGACGGATACGCGTGGTCAGGTTGGACGGAACGCGGTGCACTTTTGCCGCCGCCTGCGTAATGCTGCCCGTCAGAGCGACAGCGTTAAACATTTCCAGTTGCGTCAGGTCCATGGTTTTCTCAATTCGTGAATAGTCTGGTTAATATTATTCATTTTTCAGAAAGGGTAAAGGGCGTCATGATGGTACAACTCCCCTGATAACGAGAGAAAGAACATGACCATGATGACTGCAACACAGGCGTTATCCGTGAATCCTGCGACCGGCCAGACGCTGGCGGCAATGCCCTGGGCTAACGCGCAAGAGATTGAACATGCGCTGAGTCTGGCGGCGAGCGGTTTCAAAAAGTGGAAAATGACATCGGTAGCGCAACGGGCGCAAACATTACGCGATATTGGTCAGGCGCTTCGCGCTCATGCAGAAGAGATGGCGCAATGTATTACGCGTGAAATGGGTAAACCCATAAAGCAGGCGCGTGCGGAAGTGACGAAATCCGCCGCGTTATGCGACTGGTATGCGGAACATGGCCCGGCAATGCTGAATCCTGAGCCTACGCTGGTAGAAAATCAGCAGGCGGTGATTGAATACCGTCCGCTGGGCGTCATCCTGGCGATAATGCCGTGGAATTTTCCTTTATGGCAGGTGTTACGCGGGGCAGTGCCGATACTGTTGGCGGGGAATAGCTACTTGTTAAAACATGCGCCCAATGTCACGGGGTGCGCGCAGATGATAGCCCGAATCTTGACGGAAGCCGGTACTCCCGCTGGCGTCTATGGATGGGTGAACGCTAATAATGAGGGCGTGAGTCAGATGATTAACGATCCGCGAATCGCGGCGGTGACGGTGACCGGTAGCGTGCGCGCCGGAGCGGCGATTGGCGCTCAGGCTGGGGCGGCGCTGAAAAAGTGCGTACTGGAACTGGGTGGCTCGGATCCGTTTATTGTACTCAATGATGCCGATCTCGAACTGGCGGTAAAAGCCGCAGTTGCCGGACGCTATCAAAACACCGGACAAGTCTGCGCCGCCGCCAAACGTTTTATTGTCGAAGAGGGCATTGCGCAGGCGTTTACCGATCGTTTTGTGGCGGCTGCCGCAGCATTAAAGATGGGTGATCCTCTGGTTGAAGAGAATGACCTGGGGCCGATGGCGCGCTTTGATTTGCGTGATGAACTCCATCAACAGGTGCAGGCTTCCGTCGCCGAAGGCGCACGGCTACTGTTGGGCGGTGAGAAAATCGCCGGGGAGGGCAACTATTATGCCGCGACCGTTCTGGCGGATGTCACACCTGACATGACGGCATTTCGTCAAGAGCTTTTTGGGCCTGTTGCCGCCATTACCGTTGCAAAAGATGCGGCGCACGCCCTCGCGCTGGCGAATGACAGTGAGTTTGGCCTGTCGGCGACGATCTTTACCGCCGACGATACGCTGGCCGCAGAGAGGGCGGCGCGTCTTGAGTGCGGCGGGGTATTCATTAATGGGTACAGCGCCAGCGATGCGCGTGTGGCATTCGGCGGGGTGAAGAAAAGCGGCTTCGGTCGCGAGCTTTCGCACTTTGGTTTACACGAATTTTGTAATGTGCAGACCGTCTGGAAGAACCGCGTCTAATCGCCCTGACGTCGCGTGGCGCCCTCTGCTATACTCGCAGGCCTTTTCAGACCTGCGAGCAAGGAGCATGTTGTGGCCAGGGCCATGGATAATGCAATTTTAGAGACGATTTTACAGCGCGTTCGCCCCCTCATTGGCCAGGGCAAAGTCGCTGACTATATTCCGGCATTAGCGTCCGTCGAGGGTTCAAAGCTGGGGATAGCGATTTGTACCGTGGACGGGCAGCATTATCAGGCGGGCGATGCGCACGAACGCTTCTCTATTCAGTCTATTTCGAAAGTGCTCAGTCTGGTGGTGGCGATGCGCCATTATCCGGAAGAGGAGATCTGGCAGCGCGTCGGAAAAGATCCTTCCGGCTCGCCGTTCAATTCGTTGGTTCAGTTAGAGATGGAACAAGGCATCCCGCGTAATCCATTTATTAATGCGGGCGCGCTGGTGGTATGCGACATGTTGCAAGGCCGGCTTAGCGCGCCGCGTCAGCGGATGCTGGAAGTTGTGCGCGCGCTCTGTGGCGTATCGGATATTACGTATGACGCTACGGTCTCGCGCTCTGAATTTGAGCATTCCGCCCGTAACGCCGCTATTGCCTGGTTGATGAAATCATTCGGTAATTTTCATCATGATGTGCCTACCGTGTTGCAAAATTACTTCCACTACTGTGCGTTGAAAATGAGCTGCATGGAACTGGCGAGGACGTTTGTCTTTCTGGCGAATCAGGGCGAGGCGTTTCATCTCGACGAGCCGGTAGTTACCCCCATGCAGGCCCGGCAGATTAATGCGCTAATGGCGACCAGCGGTATGTATCAGAATGCCGGAGAGTTTGCCTGGCGGGTGGGATTGCCCGCTAAATCCGGCGTGGGCGGCGGTATTGTCGCCATAGTGCCGCATGAAATGGCGATTGCCGTCTGGAGTCCGGAGCTGGATCCTGCGGGAAACTCTCTGGCAGGTATCGCCGCGCTTGAGCAATTAACACAAACGTTAGGACGTTCGGTATACTGATGAACGCGCTTGAACCGCTCTTTGCCCGCCTGGCGCGATCGACATTTCGTTCGCGTTTTCGTCTCGGGATAAAAGAAAGACAATATTGCTGGGATAAAGGCGCGGAGGTGATTGATAAACACGCCGCCGATTTTATCGCCCAGCGACTGGCGCCAGCTCACCCGGCGAATGATGGTAAGCAAACGCCGATGCGGGGCCATCCGGTATTTATCGCGCAACATGCGACGGCAACCTGCTGTCGCGGGTGCCTGGCGAAGTGGCACCAGATTCCTCAGGGAGAACCGCTGAGCGAAGCGCAGCAACAGTATATTGTCAGCGTTATCCATTACTGGCTGGTCATACAAATGAATCAGCGGTAGAGCAGCGCGTCGTTGCTGACGCTTTCCCCGATAAATCACCCTATACCACTGATAGCAGCCGTTGACCGTCATATATCTCATGTGCTGAAGTATCTTTTTAGTTACAACATACATTTGGTTGTTTTTTTTCAATGCCTGTCAGCACTGTGCAAAAAAATGTTCTACAGGGCAGGGGAGCCGTGTATCACCAGAAGCTTGCAACCTTGATCTGGATCACGTTTAATGACAGTGCTTTTTTACCTGCTGAAGATAATCATGATCGTTAGACCACAACAGCACTGGATTCGCCTGATATTTGTCTGGCATGGTTCCGTGTTATCTAAAATCTTTTCACGACTGCTCCTTAACTTTCTTCTTTCTATCGCCGTTATTATCATGCTGCCCTGGTACACAATGCTGGGTATTAAGTTTACCCTTGCGCCGTTTAGCATACTGGGCGTCGCTATCGCCATTTTTCTTGGGTTTCGCAATAATGCCTGTTATGCGCGTTACGTCGAAGCGCGACATTTGTGGGGGCAGTTGATGATCGCTTCACGCTCAATACTGCGTGAGGTGAAAACAACCTTACCTGATGAACGCGGTATCGAGGATTTTGTTCGGTTACAAATCGCTTTTGCCCACTGTTTGCGTATGACATTGCGTCGACAGCTTCAAACGCAAGTTCTGGGAAACTATCTTGACCAGGAGGCGTTACAGAAAGTTGTCGCTTCCCATTCCCCCGCTAACCGTATCTTATTGCTGATGGGAGAGTGGCTGGCGATTCGCCGCCGCAGCGGAAAGCTTTCCGATATTTTATTTCATAGCCTCAACAACCGCTTAAATGATATGTCGTCAGTATTGGCCGGCTGTGAGCGCATCGCCAATACGCCGGTGCCTTTTGCCTATACGTTAATTTTGCATCGTACAGTTTATCTTTTCTGCATTATGTTGCCATTTGCACTGGTGGTTGATCTGCACTATATGACGCCGTTTATTTCGGTGCTTATTTCTTATACGTTTATCGCGCTGGATGCGTTAGCGGAAGAGTTGGAAGATCCGTTCGGTACTGAAAATAATGATTTACCGCTGGATGCGATATGCAATGCGATAGAAATCGATTTACTGCAAATGAATGATGAAAGGGATATTCCGGCAAAACGGATACCGGATAAACGCTATCAACTGACCTGAGCTCGACTTAACTGGCGCAGAATGTTCATCTGCGCCATAACCTGAAGAGCAAAGCTTAATAGCCTTCTCCAACGCCGGTTTTGGCTGGACCGGAGTAGTGGACATGAACGATTCGCCATCCTGTGTTTGGTATCTTCGCCCACACCTGGCTTTCGCGGCCTGTCGTGTGTTGAGTCTGCCCATTATCACGGCGTACCGCGGTAAAATGCCAGTCGAACTCTGCAACGGCGGCATTGCCATACACATGAATAGCAGGGGGAGCGTCCAGTTTTAATGTGCGTTTACTGAAAGTTTTACCCATAGTGGTGCCATAAAAATTTTCAGCGATCTGCGACCATCCGCGTTCGTGACCGCGTGGATGAATAAAACTGGTTTCCGGTGAAACATAAAAGAGCTGCTTGCCTAACGTTGGGTCTGCCTTATCTATTGAATAAAGGTAACGGTTAATGCCTTCTGTAATTTCTTGTTTAACGGTCGACGTAGCTTCATTTTGTGCGGCGGTTGGCGTTGCCGCTGATGCCGATGACACCATCAGAGTTAACGTTATCGCGGCGGCCGAAAACAATAGTGACGTTTTTTGCATAATAGTTATACCCATATGGTCTGTTTTTGAGACGCTTTATCTTTCCTGTTACGTTCACCTTTATACTAAAGGAGCATGGCTCACGAACAATAAAAAACATCCTTCTATAAAATTACCCCGAAAAGGGAGTAGTGCAATTAAGAATATCGTATTTGTTTGTAACGGCATGACTCAAAATATCAACATTTAGAGTTTCAGTATTGTTGTTGTCCATTGACTTACTTTTATGTTTATTACCACTGGTAAATAGTTAATCTTATGAATAGTGATACACAAATGACCGTTTGCGCTATGTGATAATTAACCATAGTAAAAATACACGAAGCGAAGAAGTGCTATTTCAGTAGTACTGATATTTTCATAACGCTAATTTAAAAATAAATGTAAACGTAACAAATTATACACAAAAATAAGAAGGGCTGTGACCTCAACTGACTTGATTATGATTCCGTCTTAACGAATGTCAGCCGAGTGTTCAGTGCCATTCTCGCCCTGGCATCCCCGACCGTAAGCCAGTTCTCTACTGGTAACCTCCTTGTTATTACAGCAGAAAACAGGGCATATCATTGATGTAGTCATGCTTAACTTGCATTTTAACATCACTAATACATAGCAAGCTAATATTACACTTTGAAACTTAACGCACGGTAATTGTTAGTGATATTGTCCTGGACAGTTCCGCGAGCAGGTTTTGCGGAAAGTCCAAAAATAAGACAAATAAGGCATATAAAATGAAAAAAGTAGTGGTGTTATCTGCGGTAGCCGCAGCCGTAATGATGGCTGGAGCCGCCAACGCAGCAGAAATCTATAACAAGGATGGCAATAAACTGGATTTGTATGGCAAGGTCGACGGCCTGCATTATTTTTCCAGTAATCATAGTACGGATGGCGATCAATCTTATATCCGTATGGGTATTAAAGGCGAGACTCAAATTACCGATCAACTAACCGGTTTTGGACAGTGGGAGTATCAGGTCAACGCCAATCGTCCGGAAGATGGTGACTCCAGCGGTTCCCCGCAAAGCTGGACGCGTCTCGGTTTTGCTGGTTTGGCATTTGCCGATATGGGGTCTGTTGATTATGGTCGTAACTATGGCGTGTTATACGACATTGGTTCATGGACTGACGTACTGCCTGAATTTGGTAATGATTCGTATGAAGCTTCCGATAATTTTATGACCGGACGCGCGAATGGCGTTCTGACTTATCGCAATAATGATTTCTTTGGTCTGGTTGATGGTCTGAATATTGCGTTGCAGTATCAGGGTAAAAATGACGGCCTGTCGAAAGAAGGCGATCCTTTAAGTAATAATGCCAGAAAAAGTATCGCATACCAGAATGGCGATGGTTTCGGGGCATCAGCGACATATGATTTGGGCATGGGGGTGAGCCTGGGGGCAGCCTATACCAGTTCCAAACGCACGCTTGACCAGATGACGCAAGATAAATACGACAATGGCGACCGCGCTGAAGCCTGGACTGGCGGCGTGAAGTATGATGCCAATAATATTTACCTGGCGGCAAACTATACCCGTACTTATGATATGACCTATATGGGCGATACATTGGGCGGCTTTGCACATAAAACCGATAACTGGGAAATGGTAGGGCAATATCAATTTGATAATGGCTTACGCCCGTCACTGGCGTTCCTGCAATCCAGAGCCAATGATGTTAATGGACTGGGTTCGTTCGACCTTGTGAAATATATTGATGTGGGTTCCTATTACTACTTCAATAAAAATATGTCCGCGTATGTTGACTACAAAATCAATCTGCTAAAAGATGGCAACCCATCGAATCCTAATACAGACAACACCGTGGCGCTCGGCTTAGTCTACGAGTTTTGATAAAACTTGCTGATTAAGACAGTTTAGGGATACCCTCCTTTTCCCAAAACTGTGTCACTGCTTAACCTTTATTATTGTTAATTTATTCTTTTATTATTTCAGGACGCTTCTGGCGTCCTTTTTTATTGACTATTCGTTGACTATTCGACTTCGATCTCGCGAATGCGCATTCTGCTACTGTCATCTATCTGCACTTTGCCTGAATGACAAAAGGGACAACAGAGTGTGGATGTTTGAGAGGTAAAGGGTTGATTACAGGACAGACACCAACCTTGCGCCGGTGCGATAGTAATGTGGAAACGCGCATTGTCAGCAAGGGTATGACGAGCGGCGACATCCAGGCCAAAATGCAGCGCCGGCACCTCAACACAGGCCATAACGCCAATCTCCAGCCAGACTTGCTTTACCTTGCTGAACTGGTGATTTACTGCCTGTTCCTCCAGCAATTCGATAATATTTTGCGCCAGGGCTAATTCATGCATGGGCCAGCTCCTTCATTCAACAATATTTACGGCGACACAAGGATCAATTACCTGTAACTGTTGCGGCCACAATGAGAGTGGAATAGTGGCCAGTTCGCGAGCAATGACGCCGTCAGATTGGGCGTGACGTGTGGTAGGCGAGATAATACGGTAATCAAGAATATTGCCTGACGTCGTCAGTCTGGCCTGATGAACTAACCATCCTCGCGCGGTTTCCACTACCGCTATTTTCCATTCGCCATCATCAAAACGATTCCAGCGCAGGGTAGGAAGGGCGCTCAAACTTCGGGCGAGCGTAATGCAGCGGGCCAGCAGACGTAGCGCAGTCGTTTTACCGCTAAGACAACAGGCTGACAGCAGCGGATATTCGATAGCCAGAGGCGAGACATCCAGGGGACCATGGGTTATTAACGTATGGTCCGGGGACGACGCCATCGGTAGTGTAGGTGTAATGATATTCTGTACTGCCGCCAGCCAGCGGGCGGTTTCAGAACGCTCTTGCAAAAACCAGGCTTCCCAGCCCTTTACGCCAGCGGCAAGCCAGGTCTGAGGATCATCGTCAAAAAAGATTGTGCTTGCCAGCGGGGATAACTCTCCGCGACGTAACAACGCCCATTCTTCAGCGGTTGCCTGTCGGTGGCTAAACAGGGGGAGCCAGTCGGTCAACGCGCGACGGAGCGTTTCTCGCGCCAGCTCTTGTTGTGCGGCCTGCATATCTGGCTTCTCTTCAGGAAACAACAGTAAAGCCGCCGCCGCGCTGTGTGCCTGAGCGCACAACGTAAACAAACGTGAAATAAGCGTCTTCGCGTATACCGGCGTTGCGCCCTGTAGCAAACGACCGATCGACGCCTCCTGCCAGATAATCCGTAGCGGGTGAGAATAGACGGTCAATCTTTGCACGAATTATTACCTTCATCGATCACCATAAACCCGGACTTACTGGTTTCGCAAACCGGACAGCACCAGTAATCAGGTAACTGGTTGAAGGGCACGCCGGGGGGAATTTGCCATACGTCATCGCCCAGCGCAGGGTCGTAAACCCACCAACATACTTTGCACTCCATGCGCACCACTGGCTCATTTTCTGTGACCGGGTATTCTTTCAACCATTCCAACGTATTTTTTAGCCCCGCGTAGGCATCTTCGATATCGTCGATGCCTGCAACGGCGATATCAGGAATGTCCGCTATCTCAATCATATCTTGCAGTAATGTGTTCATATCATTGAAATAATTGACCCGCCATACGCCGGGAAAATGCGTGCTTACAATCCGGCATTTACCATATCCGCGTGAAAAAATAGCGCTACAGCCTTCGCCTAAAAAATGATCCAGATACTCGCGATCGGCATCGTTTACTGGCAATAGCGTTAAGTTAATGATATGCGGCTCTTTTACCGGCTGTTTTACGCGCTCGGCTATTTCATGCGCGATAAAGGCACCATTCATCAATCCCGCCGGTTGTGGCGGCAATTCTGGTGTAATCGGCGGCTGCGGATGCGTCTGCCAGATGCTCTCCGGGATCGGGCCAATGATAATTTCATCGGCAACCCGTTGCTGGTCAGCGTTATATTCACGTACACGCCAGACGCCCGTAAAAACCGTCTCCTGAATACGCTGTTCTTTCCCATCGGGTAATAGTACCCGGGCGGATATTTCACCTTCGCCGAGCAGTTGATCCAACAAACCGCTATTCTGTTGCTCAGTGGCATTCAGCTTATAGCTCAGGGGAAAGGGGAGCGTTGCCACCGGGTTATCCATATCGCGAATAAGCGTAGTCAGGATGTGTCTGGCAACACGAAGCTCAGCGGGCAGCGCCTGTTCCGGTAAAACCGGCGTCAGTGGGAGATTAATGCCGGCGGGGATAGGAAGAAAGTTAAAGTCTTCCTCTTCTGGCTGCGAGCCTGGTCCGGCAATATTAACGACTGGAATAGTTCTGGAATGATTCACGTGTGTTACCTTTCATTCTATTGCGTGATAACGGGAATATCCTGACGATAGCCCGGTGTGGTCAGCAATGCGGCCCCCCGCTGAGAGTATTCTTGCCAGCTATATAATCCCGCCAGACTGCCGACAAAACGGTGCTGGCGAAAGAAAAGCAGCGCCGGATATTTCAGAATGCGATACTCCCGGGCGATCAGTTCACTCTGTTCGCTATCCGCAAATGCCGCGGTATAAGACGTCGCCGGAAATTGCTTGAGGATCTCCGGGATAATGACCCAACTGTCGGCGACTTCCGGATGTTTGTTGGGGTCGCTTTGCAGCAAAACCAGCACAGTCGGATGCGCATTAATCAACGACGGGAGCGTTTGTGCATCGGTAACCAGAAAGCCTTTATCCGCCAGTGGACAAACAGAATTTTGGGGTGAGATAGTCATTTTTTTAAATGCTCCGGTAATTCAGGCGTGCGAGACAATAAATCGGCAAAACCGGTCAGCGGATCGCTTTGCGTGAGCATGGCCTGTTCCAGCGAGTCCAGCGCCGCCAGTACCTCAACGGCTTCCGTTTCGTCCATTTCTCGTCGTGCTGCGCCGCCAAATGTCAGCAGCCATGCGCCTGCTAAGGGGGGAGCCACAAGCCGAATATCAACGTCGATAAGCTCGCCGTGTCGGTCGCGGCATTTGGCGAACCACTGACCGGGTGAAATAACCTGCACAGGAACGCCGATACACATTATGATTTCTCTCTCTGTAGCACCCGAATATCGCCGACCCGGCAAGCGCTTTGCGCATCTGGCCGTTCATCTTCGTAGCGTTCCATACACAGGCTGTAATGATTGAGTCTTTCAGTGGGCAAGGCCGCTGAAGAGGCGGTGATACCCCATTGCGCCAGCACTTCCTGCGCGAGATAGACCGCAGGCATCAGTTGCGCCTTTACCTGCGGCGTAAGACTTCCGCCATAGTCATCCAGACATTCCGGCTGCACGCCAATCAGCACAATCTCCGATAACTGGCCGCCGGTTAATTGCAGCAATGCCAGCACTTCAGAAAAACTGGTCTGATGTAAACTGAGTTTTTTCGCCGTCAGATAGGCGGGAACCTGTTCATCACGAAACATCGCCAGCGAACCTGGCGCCATACCAAAATCGATAGCATCCATGATTAACAGTTTTTCGGTTTGTTGCAGCCAGGGCAGCAGCGCCAGCCCCTGCGTACCGCCATCAACAACGTCAACTTTCTCGTTATCGGCATACTGTTCAAACAGCTTTTCCGCCGCTCTGACGCCGAACCCTTCATCTGCCCAAAGCAGGTTGCCAAGCCCTAAGATTGTTACTTCTGCCATTGTTATCACCTGAACCAGCGCCAGCCGCTTATCATGACGGAAATCACGCTTTGTCGGCTCATAATGTCTTCACGGATAGCGGTATAAACATGCGCAATGACGAAGGCGATAATGAACCACATGCCCAGCCGGTGCCAGAAATGTAGCGCGAGGCTATCGTTGCCAGTCAGGCGAATCATCCAGCCAAACCATTGATACGCCCAACTGTCTGTTCCAAGCCCTTCGCCATAGAGCGCAAAGCCGCTACACACCATCAGTACGGACATCCAGAAATAGAACATTACCGCCAGTCCCGCTACCGGATTATGTCCATAGTAACGATGGGCCTCTTTTTCGAGGAAAAAATACCAGCGGATTTCGCTGATAACGCCTTTGCGCCAGGCGCGGCGCCAGAACGGAACCAGAAACATCTCCCTGGCGTACTCATTGCCGACACATGCCCAGTAAATACGAAACAGCAGCGCGACAGTAAAAATATACGCCGTGGTAAAATGGATCAGTCGTATCCAGCCCATCCAAAACATAAAGGTCGCTTCACCTTGAATCGATGGCAGGGGGCGGCCAATGAAATATCCTGTAACAGCCAGGACGACAATGGATAACGCCGTGATCCAGTGCCATAAACGGACCGGCGCTTCATAGATATAGTACCCCTGGCTGGTTATTTCTTTGAGATGCATTGAGACCTCCGAATCGTCGTCATCGTACCTGAACCCTGACCAGCTCCCCTCCATGATTATCAATAACATGGGTGGAGCAGGCCAGGCAGGGATCGAAGCTGTGCAGAGTACGTAAAATCTCCAATGGTTGATCGGGAACGGCGAGTTTAGTCCCCATTAACGCCGCTTCGTACGCGCCAATTTGACCTTTATCGTCACGTGGCCCGGCATTCCAGGTTGTCGGTACCACACATTGATAGCTGTCGATTTTCTGATTTTCAATTTTTATCCAGTGCCCCAGCGCGCCACGCGGCGCCTCGCTGAAACCAACGCCTTTTGCCGATGTAGGCCAGGTATCGGGTTCCCAGAGCGTGACGTTTGCCGTCGCCGTATCGCCGGACTTGAGGTTACGCATCAGACGATCGAAGAAATATTGCAGCGTATTGCCTGCCCATACGGATTCCAGCGCACGCGCGGCAGTACGTCCTAATGTAGAAAAGAGCGCTTCTTTAGGCAGCTTTAATACACTAAGCAGTTGATCCACAGGTTCTTTAAATTCCGGTTTATTTTGATGATATCCAATCAGATAACGCGCCAGCGGACCTACCTCCATCGCATGTCCCTTCCAGCGCGGCGATTTAATCCATGAATATTTAGCGGACTCATCCACCTGTTCGATAAAGGTTTTTGTGCCTTTATAGTGTTCGCCCATGACCAGTTGCGGTTCGGTCAGACCATCCCACGGATGCAGGCCCTTATCGTTATTGCCGTTACCATAGGTATACCAGGAGTGAGTGACAAACTCCTGAATCTCATCGGGGGCGGTTAAATCGACAGGATGAATTTCGTCGAAACGACCGTTAATGATAGCCCCACGCGGAAGCAGAAGATTACTGGCGGAATAATCGTTAGGGTTATCCGGAAACTCGCCATAAGCCAGCAGGTTCATGCTCGATAACCCGCCGCCGATTTTTGCCCAGTCTTTGTAATAACTGGCAATCAGCAAGACGTCCGGAAGATAAACCTGTTCGCAGAACTGGCGAGCTTTTTGGATGATGGAACTGACAAGGTTCAGGCGTTCCATATTCACTGCGCCGACCGCGCCCGTTTCGTCAAGGTTGATGGCGCAAGGAACGCCGCCCACCAGCCAGTTAGGATGCGGGTTTTTACCACCGAAAACGGTGTGAATTTTTACGATCTCTTTTTGAAAATCGAGCGCTTCAAGATAGTGGGCGACCGCCAGCAAATTGGCTTCCGGCGGAAGTTTCATCGCCGGGTGTCCCCAGTAGCCATTACGGAAAGGGCCAAGTTGACCGGACTCGATAAACCGCTTCAGTCGATTTTGCAAATCGCGGAAATATCCCGGCGAGGATAGCGGCCATGCGGAAAGGCTTTGCGCGATGGCGGAGGTCTGATGCGGGTCGGCTTTCAGGGCCGCAACCACATCAACCCAGTCCAGCGCGTGCAGATGATAAAAATGCACCAGGTGATCGTGAACGTGTAGCGTAGCCTGCATCATATTACGGATACAGTTTGCGTTGTCCGGAATCGCGATTCCCAGCGCATTTTCTACGGCACGGATTGAGGTCAGAGCGTGTGTACCGGTGCAGACGCCGCAAATGCGTTCAACGAATGCCCAGGCGTCTCGCGGATCGCGACCTTTCAGGATAACCTCCAGGCCGCGCCACATGGTGCCGGTCGACACGGCGTTAGTAATGACATTATTACTGTCGATATTCACTTCGCAGCGCATATGCCCTTCGATGCGAGTAACCGGATCGACCACAATTCGTCGTCCGCTATTGTCCAGCGTAAAACCCTGAGTCTGATAAGGATATGCCATAATTATTTTTTCTCTTCCGGAGCGTTTTCTGATGACGTGTTGTTTTTATTGCGGGCGTGTTTTATGGCGCTCACCGTGGCGTGAGCGATGGCGGCAGCGCCCGCGACGCCGGCAACGCCCAGTCCGATTTTATCGGCGGTAGCCTCAATGCCGGTTTGCGGAATGCCCGTTGCCCGGCTGTAAAAAGAACCGTAATCCCAGAATCCATCTTCCGAACATCCGAGGCATCCATGACCCGACTGGATAGGAAAAGACACGCCATCATTCCAGCGAACGGTTGAACAGGCGTTATAGGTGGTCGGGCCTTTACAGCCCATCTTGTACAGGCAATACCCTTTTCTGGCGCCTTCGTCATCCCACGCTTCCACAAACTGACCGGCATCGAAATGCGCGCGTCGGTAGCATTTGTCATGAATTCGCTGGCCATAAAACATTTTTGGTCGTCCAAGACGATCAAGGGGAGGGATGCGATCAAATGCCAGCATATAGGTGATAACGGCGGACATCACTTCAGGTATAGGCGGGCAGCCAGGCACTTTAATAATGGGTTTATCGGTAATTAACTTGTGAACCGGCGTGGCCTTAGTTGGGTTGGGACGGGCTGCCTGCACGCAGCCCCATGATGCGCAGGACCCCCAGGCGATAATCGCTTTAGCATCCGCGCTGACGCGTTTTAACTTCTCCAGGAACGGCTCGCCAGCCAGTATGCAAAACATCCCATCTTCATTCAGCGGCGCGTTACCTTCCACGGCAACGATATAATTTCCTTTGTACTCACGCATCACATCCGCCAACGCCTGCTCAGCTTGTTGCCCTGCGGCGGCCATAATGGTGTCGTCATAATCCAGGGAAATGAGCGACAAAATGGCATCTTTTGCCAACGGGTGCGCAGAGCGAATGAAAGATTCGGTACAACAGGTACATTCAAGACCATGCAGCCATATCACTGGCGTACGCGGTTTATTCTCCAGGGCATAAGCTATCTGAGGAATCATCGAACTGCTCAGGCCTAAAGACGTTGCGGTAAGGCTGCAAAACTTGAGGAAGCTACGCCTTGTCACGCCGTGTCTACGCATAACTTGATAAAATGTATCTTGTGTTTGCATAACGTTTATCCCAAACCACTATAGTTAGTGTGGGCATCATATGTTGCATTTCTTGTCTTTCTCAACGTGTTTTAGTAGCAATTATGTTTCTAATTCGTAACAGCTGATTACATGTGTGCTACTCACATTACTCAAAAACATAAATTAATTTAATGTGATTGGTGATGTTGAGTAAATATAGCGTTGTGATGGCATCTCTTAATGTTGATAAGAAACCGTGTTTTTTATTTATAACATGATGGGATTTTTTTAAATGGTCACACGGATAACGCGTTTTCATGTTAGTTCGCTCTGTTTAACTCTCCTTTAAACCCGTCAGTTAAATTTATTAGCTTGTAAAATAAGATCACAATTAATTACGTGCCGCATAACCATTGATAGGTTTAATTTAATATATTCATCCAATCCATTTTACAAACAAGGAGAGCATGATGAACAAAAGTAAAACAATGTTATTTATCGCTCCGGCGCTGTTTTCATACGCCCTGGCTGCACAGGCCTGCACAACCCTTGCCATTCAGGATAAACAAGGCGATATTTTTCATGGACGTACGCTGGAATATATGCAGGATTTACCCTCATGGTTAACGTATTATCCGGCGGGAACGCAGTTTGATAAAAAAACGCCGGATGGCAGTCAGGGAGTAAGCTATCAGGCGAAATATCCGATACTGGCCATTACTTCCACCATTACTGATGGCGATAGCAGAGACATACTTGAAGGCATGAATAGCGCGGGATTGTCATTTAGTGAAAACATGATCATGAATGCGCAGTTGCCGCCATTGCCCGCGAGTGAATATAAACAGGCAATTCCTGTCACCTCGTTGGGAGAATGGGCGCTGGCCCGTTTTGCTACTGTCGGCGAGGTAAAACAGGCAATAAAAGAGGGCAAATTCTGGTCACCGGAACTGCATCGGTTTGGCGATCTGAAATCGCCATTTCATTATGCGTTTTACGACAAGAAAGGAGGAAGCATTGTCGTTGAAGTGGAAAATGGCAAATTCCATGTCTATGACAATCCCACTCGCGTGATGACAAATGGTCCCGCATTCCCCTGGCATCTGACAAATCTGAATAATTATACGCAATTAACCAATGTGGACCGCTCTTCAGGCACACTGGGCGGGATAAAAGTGATGCAGCCTGATAGCGGGATTGCTATTGCAGACTTGCCATCGTCCGATACGTCGGTTTCCCGTTTTATACGCGGCGTTTATTACACCACATATGCGCCGCAAGCGACATCCGCCCACGATGCAATGAATACGCTTGCGCATATTATGAGCCGTTTCGATCGTCCGAAAAATATTACGGTTGATTATATGGGGAGTGAAGGGGAAGGCAACGCCACCCGCAAACCGGTCTCAGAATATACGGTCTGGACAACGCTGTCTGACTTAACGCACGGTGAGATGATGGTGCGCGGCTACAATGATATCAACTATAAAACCTGGTCTCTTTCTCAGTTTAAGAACGCGACAGCGCCCGTGTTCGAGAAAATCAACGTCAAAGGATAAATAGCTCATCTCGGTTTAGTTTCCCCGGTAGTCTCGGCGAAGGTAATGGAGGCTACCGGCGGTTGCTTCTCTTTATCATGCACGGTAATTAATTATCACGATCACCAGCGCCAGGATGGTATGCTAAATCCATTCAAAATCCCCTGGATATGGATTGGAGGGCGCATGGTTATACCTGAGGTCAGGCAGGAGAGGCTCTATCAGAAGATAGCCAACCTCATCATTAAGCTGATCAATGATAATATTTTTCCACCGGGAACTTTTTTACCGCCAGAACGCGAACTGGCAAAACAGCTTGGCGTGAGCCGCGCCTCCTTGCGAGAAGCCCTTATTGTACTGGAGATCTCCGGATGGATCGTGATTCAGTCCGGTAATGGGGTTATCGTTTCAGATAAAAAACACCTTGCCAGCGACTATACCATCGAAGAAATTCTCTCTACTCGCGAGCTGGTCGATAGCCATTGTGCGCGCTTAGCCGCACAAAACGATAACGTTGACGTCATCAATCAAATAGAGGCGATTTATCATCGTATGGATCAAGCCATTAACGATAATAACGTCCACGGCTTTTACTCGCTGGATAAAGAGTTTCACCTTGCGATCTCTGAGGCCAGCCGTAACCGGGTGTTGTTCGATATGTCCCGTATGTTATGGGAACAACGGATTAATATCCCTTATGCCGGGCTTGATGAGCAGTCTGGAGACAGAAATGTTTTACTTAATCTCAACAAACAACATAAAGCGATAGTGGATGCGATGCGCCAGTCTGATGCTGACAGCGCCTATGAGGGATCTCTGGAACATTTACGCTATGTGAGAAAGATTGTCGGCGGCTAAGTTTGTCGGTAAATAACACCGCATGGCGGATATGCCATGCGGTAGAACTCGCCGTAAATCAATGGAAAACAGCATTAATCTTTAAGTAGCGCTCCGGATAGCGATCAAGTTCTTTAACTGCATCAGGGATCTCATCAAGATTGACGACCTTACTGACAACATCTTGCGGATTAATCTCCAGCGTTGACAGCATGCGTAATGCCTCATCAAATTCACCGGCACTGGTGCGGGAGCCGCGTAAATCCAGTTCTTTGTAGGTGATCAGGTTCGTCGGCAGCGACGTTTCCTGTTTTGGCCATCCGGTAAACGAAATACGACCAGCAAACGATGCTAAATCAAGCGTATTTCGAATAGCGCTATTTGCTCCGGAGGCTTCTATCACGACCTGCGCCATGGTGCCGTGGGTGATATTTTTAATAGCGTCGATAACCTGATCGTCAGCGGCGTTCAGTACATAAGGAACGCCAAGCTTTTGCGCATAGCGTAACCTTTCTTCCACAATATCGATCAGAATAGGCGTTGCCTTGTAATGTCGCGCGCTTAATGCCGCCATAAGACCAATGGCCCCCGCGCCGATGATGGCAACATATTCCCCGGCCTTAACGTTTGCCCGGTGCAGCGCGTGCAGAGCGATGGTCAGCGGTTCTGCCAGCGGCGCCATTTCAGAAGGCACATTATCTGGTATTTTATGAATTAAATGTGCGGGATGAGTAACCACCTCCTGCATTGCGCCATCGACATGCACGCCAATGACGTTTAAATTTTCACAACAATTAGTTCTGCCGACAGAGCAAGGGTAGCAGTGACCACAATAAATATAGGGGTCAACAATTACGCGGTCACCTTCTTTAATATTGTCCGGCATTCCGGCGCCTTCCTGAAGAACAATTCCGGTCACTTCATGCCCAATAATTCTTGGGTAAGTAACCAGTGGGTTCGTTCCACGAAAAGCCCCGATATCCGATCCGCAAATGCCTGCAGCATCAACCTTAATTAATACTTCATTTTCTTTCTTATGGGGATAATCCACCCAGCGGGTTTCAACTTCACCAGGCTTATTAATGAACACAGCTTTGACTTTCATTGGCTTTGAATCCTTTACTTTTTACAAACACGAAGACCAACAGGCTTGAAACGATAGCGATAGCACCAGCCAGATAGAACGCATAGTCATATTTACCGCTAAATTGAACGATAAAACCGGTGACAAGCGGACCGATAATGCCGGATATATTAGCCAGGCCATGCATGGCTCCGCCGACGCTCCCTACCTTATCTTTATGAACAACATCCTGAATAACCGCCCAATAAATTGGGCCCGTTAAATAGAGCAGGAAGAGTGAAACTGACATGAGCGTAATTGCGCTACCAATAGTGCTAACGGTACCGGAAACGGCAACACATACCGCCGCGCCTGCCAGACATACGCCCAGAATAAGTCGACGTGAGAGCAGAGCATTACCGGTAATCCGATAAATTACATCAGAACAGACGCCGCCGAGCACCATACCAATGGCGCCGATGACCCAGGGAATTACCGTGGCGATACTAATTTCTTTAATATCGAGATGTAACGAATGGTTCAGGTAACTTGGGAACCAGGTCAGGAAGAAAAAAAGAATATAGTTGTAGCTGAAAAAAGCCAGAGTTGTCGCCCATACCATTGGTTGTTTCATGTAATAGCCGAGTGAAGGCGTAGCCCGGCCATCATCAGATAAAATAACGTCCTCATGATTTTCAAAATCAATGCGTTCTTCCGGCGCCAGGCGTTTACTCATTGTTGGCTTATCGCTAACGATAAAGTACCACAGCAATACCCAGACCAGGCCAAATAAGAAAATAATGCCAAATGCGGGGCGCCAGCCTAAGGATAACGCCAACAGGCCCACAATCGGCCCGGACACCGCGCCGCCGAGCGGGGAACCGGCGCTAAAAATTCCGATCGCCGTGGCAGACTCCTTTCGGGAAATCCAGTTATTGATGATTTTATTTCCGGCAGCGCTGACCGGTCCTTCAGCCATACCGAAAAGAACGCGCACGATAAGCATTGTCCACAATCCGGTGACCAAACCAGTTAAGCCACAAAATACAGACCATAGTAACGCTGCGATGAGAAAAACCGTTTTTGGCCCAACTTTATCGCTGGCCCAGCCACCAATAAAATTAAACAGGGCGTATCCGATAAAAAATGCGCTGAAGATCATTCCCATCTCCGCGGCGTTAAATCCTAACTCCTTTTCGATCAAGGGGGCAGTTATCGACAATGCTGAACGATCCATATAGTTGAGCATGTAAACTATAAATAGAAGAAAAACGATAAGCCATCCCATTGTTTTTCTTTTCATGATTAATCCTCTTATTGTGGTCTAGCGGCCTGACCACAATATTTTAAGGTTATTTTCAAATCACCTCTCTTGTGGTTAGAACGTGATCAATATAACAAAAATTTATCGCAGAGGATTTTTATCCATCGCAAGCGTGATGGATAAAATTTTTTAAAATCAGACAATTACTTGAAAATTCAATCGGGGCTATCGTTTTCCCCTAATCCACGCCCCGGTAACGTTTGACATGCGGCGTTAACGGAAGGTGGTGCTGTCTGTGGGTATTTTTCATCGGGCGTAATATAAACCTGACTCGTGGCGACATAGCCATCATTAAAAGTGGCTTCGATATAGGTAGCTTCCCAACCTGTCTTCGGTTCATTTAACGTAATACTGATCTTATTGTTGGCGGGAATATCTATTGTAAGCGGCTGATAGCGGATGCCACAGGCATAACGGAAATCACGCGCATTTGGATTGTTGGCTGTCCAGCGAACGACTTTTACCGGCGCTTCTGAGAAATAGACCGTAAGAAGATGGTGGTGAATAAGGCCGATCAACTGTGGTAATGTTTTTTTACTTTGAAACCTATTAATAAAAGGAACGAGGCTTTCTTCAGCGAACTGGTTAATTGAGTAGTGGTTCATATTAGGCACTATACGTAATGATTTTACGCCAGGAAGTTTGCTATAATAAAAGCGAGTATTGTCTGGTACGAAAAAATCATCGCCGCTTGCATTAATAATATATTTCGGTATTGCAAGGCGGGGTTGATAAATAGTGTTGAGATATCTTAGCGGATCTATTATTTGCCTTAGCTGGGTAAATGTGGGGGATTTTATTTTCTCATCTATGCCTTGCTGGTAGTAGGGGTAGAATGTAATGGGCCAATTTCCACCGTATGATTGATAAATATGCTCAAGTGAAGCATCAATATCAAGTAGATCAATGGCGAAGGGAACAATTGCTTCAACATCAGGATCGGCAATAGCTGACAACCAGGTGGTCCACCCACGCTTTGAAATACCTGTAATGATAAAGGAATTTATATTCCATTGCGTTAACTCCTTTTTTGCTAATCTCATCGCTTGCGATATGGCAGTGACCATAGGAATATTTAAAGGCATTAACTCACGTTTCTCCGGCGCTTCCATAAATAATGCCCAGCTTCGGGAAACGCTCTCGTCCTCTTTCAGTGGTTTTTTATCATCCTGAAAGGTTAAATATTGGTTAGGTATATCACTCACTGATATTACGATGGTATTCGTATCACGGGCGATGCTTGCCAGTGTTTGCTGAGTAAAATCAACGGGTTTACTGGGGATTTGTACGCCTTTTTCATAATTAATTCCGTTGTTTACAACCACCAAAGCATGGTGCTCTTTTGCCGTTTCAGGGATATAAATATCAACGTTATGTCGCCATTGCGCAGGGGTTACCATGTCATCTGGCGACCAGTGTTGCGATAATAATTCATAGTGTCTGACTACCACCTGTGCTAATGGAGCTGTACTAATCAAGGTATATTTTAGCGGTGTGCCTGAAATCTGCTCCCGGTAGTCGGGGAGAACATGAGACAAATCACACTCCGGGCTGTTTCGACAAAAGAAGATGTTGTTATGAAGTAGTGTATAAACTTTTGTAGAAATAAAAAACAGTACGATAACAACGAGATATATTTTTTTCATGCTTTCCCCGCGCGTTACAAGGGCAAATGCCAGCCAGCATAATTTCCATAAATACCTCTTAAACATTCAATATAAGTACAATACTTTTGATAAATAACGGAAGAAGGGAACAATAATATTTGTGACGTTGTCACATTATTCTGTTTCTGGTTTCACTATTAGCACTGAACTTTTTGAAAGGTAAATCATTGCCGTCACCAGACCAATAATGGCGACAGCGATAGCTATACCGATCCAGACGCCATACAGGGCATAACCCAGGACCAATCCGCCCAATACGGGGGATATAAAATCAGCGATTGCGATTAATGCCTGTGCCGTTCCGATGACGATACCTTGTCGGGCAGGCGATACATGGACGGACAAGGCGGCAAGATAAGTGGGTTTGGCTAGCGCATCAGCGATGCTAATACAAACGATAGCAAAAATAAGCACTGGTATGGTCGTGGCGATACCCGCAGTGAGAAATCCAGTACAAAGAAGGGCGAAGATGAGGATAATTAGCTTTCGCTCCGAAAAATATTGGCTCACCCAACCTAACAGAAATAGCTGAACGAAAATATTAATAACCCCGTCCGCCATTAACAGATAGCTTAACGCTTTTGGCCCAAAGGGAAGCCCATTCCAGATGAAGGTGTCAGAAAGAAAAACAGGTAATTGTGAAGAGTACATGCCATAGGCGAAGAAATGACAAAGCATTACGATGATTAAGACGCGAAGGACTGGCATCTTTAAAATAGCGCGGGCAGAGAACGACGCTATTTTATCTGTGGTACGTGATGTTGTGGAAGGGTCTTTTAACCCCCAAATCGCGACCAGGGCAGCCCCAAGGACAAGTATAAAGGCGGCGTAGATCGGCGCACCCAGACTGATACGCGATAGCCACCCGGAAACGCCTGCCCCGACAATACCGCCTAAACCAATGCAGCCAGTGAGGATACCGATTGCCTGGCGCCGATTTCTGACGTGCGTACAATCGGCAATATAGGCTGCGGCGGCTGACAAATTCCCGGCGCTAATGCCAAAAAGCGTGCGGGCGAGCAGGATAAACAGGATACATTGCGCGTTGGCGAGTAATAGTAGACTTATCGCCGCAATAGCCAGCGTGACAATCAGTATTCGCTTGCGGCCAACGCGATCGGAAAGGTGGCCAATCAGGGGCGCCGCACAAAATTGGCTAAAAGCTTCAGTGGCGATGATGATTCCAATGATAAGCGGCGAACCGCCCATCTCGCGGATATAAAAAGGCAGTACCGACATTACAGCCGCTGTACTGGCGGCGTAAAGGCCGACAAGCAGGAAAACAGGCAAAATACGCCGCTTGTTGAGCGGGGTGATAGTTTCGCTGTCGGTGTTCTCATAGACATTAGTATTCATCTTTAATCCCTATGGCAAAACGAGAGAGATAATTTTCAATATCGTTGCTCTGTTTGCCGTGAAAGAATGCGCCGACATAGCCATCGGGTCGGATCAGCACGCATTGACCCGGGGCCAGATGATAGGACTCCCGGAAGTGCCCCAGGGTATCGATGAGCTCGTCCTGCTCGCCAATGTGATGAATACGCAGTCCTCGCCGCGCATCAATTACCTTACCGTGGGTTTCGTAGGCCAACAGATTCCAGTCCGGACCCTGGAGTAACTGAAATAATCGTAATGATTGGCCGCCAGCGCCCAAAAGAGGAGCATCCGGAGCTCTTTCTCCCGCTTGTAACCCATGCTGACGTTCGGGCAACGTGTGGGCTAAGGGGGAGTTGCTATACTGGATGTCAAGTTGTTGAACGTCGCGTTCTCGTTTGATGCCACCTTGTTTTTGAGAGTCAAGTAATCGGGTAGAAAGGTGGAGCAGTGATTCGGCTACCGGGCGGCGTTCCTGTTCATAGCTATCGAGAAGCTCTTCTCCTGCGCCCCGCAGCAAGGCTGCCATTTTCCATCCCAGGTTATAGGCATCCTGGATGCTGGTATTTAACCCTTGCCCACCCGTCGGCGGATGCACATGAGCGGCATCACCGGCTAAAAATACCTTACCCACACGGTAATGTTCCGCTATGCGCGCATTCATCTGGTACTTCGATACCCAGGGAATCGAATGGATGCGGACATCCGTCCGCCCGATTCGTTCAGTAAGAAAAGCCGTGAGCACGTCGGCTGAGAAATTCTGCGAGTCGTCCGGGGCCAACAACGCCTGGATTTGAAAGAGCTGCGTGCCGGCGAGAGGGCAAATCGTTATCATCCGCGCCATATCGCCATCGTTAAAATGGTGCCATACATCCCGGTTCAGACCGGAAAGTGAAGCGTCAGCCACAAGCGCATGGATTCCCAACGTACGGCCGGGAAAGCTGACGCCTAATTTTTTTCTGACAAAGCTTCCGCCGCCATCCGCGCCTATCAAATAATGCGCGATGATGACCTCTTCTCCAGCCGGCCCGGCAACATACGCGGTGACCGTGCGTGGGGTTTGCGCAAAATGTCGTAACTCGCAGCCGAACTCCACCCGATGTCCCCATGCTTTTAATTGCTCCCGCATAATCGTTTCTGTCACGTTCTGTGGAACCATCAATGGCAGATGGTAGGGTTCGGCATGGGTCGGTTTTGTATGATGCGCAATATCTGAATCTACATAGCTTCCGTCGTGACGGTAGGTTCGTAATCGGGGATAGAGCCCGCCGGCGGCGACCACTTTATTGAGTATCCCAAGATCCTCGAAGATTTCTTGCGTTCGCGGCTGAATACCCTTACCGCGGGAACCGGTAAAAGGCGTCGTTCTTTTCTCAATCAGGCGAAATGAGATCCCGTGACGCGCCAGTTCGATGGCTAAAGTAAGCCCGGTAACGCCAGCGCCGCAGATCAGTACATCTGTAGTGGTGTATCTTGTCATCGTCTCTCCGATATGTGTATTATGCACATAAGAGGAGACATGCTATGTCAGAAAATAAAAATGTGCAAGATACACATATTTCCGAGCAAATGAAGGCGCTTCACGGTGCGTTGATTCGCGTGGTAAGCGCGCTTAACCGGCCTCGTAATGATGAGAAATTAATTGCAGAAGCGGGGATTCAACTCGATCGTGCGCTATTTTCGATCCTTATTAGTATCGAACGTTTAGGGCCGATTGGCGTTGTTGAGTTAGCCGAACGTGCCGGTCGTGATTATACGACGGTAAGCCGACAGGTCGCCAAACTGGAGAAGCTGGGATTGATAATACGGCAACATAATGCCATCGATCGTCGTATACGCGAGGCCGTTATTTCCCGGACAGGAAAGGCGATGACGGAGCGTATAGACGCTGCTCGAGAGCAAATGGGCAAAGTTATTTTTAAAGACTGGCCTCAGGATGAACTTGATGTCTTTGTTCGGTTAATGCAAAAGTTTGCCGATGCAATGGATAGCGATGCTTCAATGCCGGAATAAGCAAAAGAAAAGGGCGGTCAAATCCGATCGTCCAGCTTAATATCGGTATCTGACATTGATTAAATAGCCAGCAAAGTAAATATAACAACAACATTTATTGAGTTAATTTTCACCCTTTGAAAGGCCAACGTATAATGCAGAATACGGCTATATAACAATCGCCGTATCAATGGTTTTTCAAAGGGTAAATATATGCTTACCGAAAAATATGATTTTCGCATTACCGATCAGATGACTATCCCACTCAGACCTCATTGGATAGCCAATGATTCATACAGGGAAAAGTGTAAAATGCTTGTCCTCAACCGGAGTAAAGGGGAAATTCATAAGGTAGACTTTAGTAAAGTAACAGATTATATCAAAGAAGGTGATGTAATCTGTTTTAACGACAGTACTATAATAAACCATATGTTTATCTGTAAAACAAGACAGAATAGGTTAATTAAAATTGTTTTAGAGGGATTTTTACCAAATAATAGAGTAATTATTTCCGGACTTTTAAAAGAAAGGCTTAACGCGAATGATGTTTTCTCTTTGATTGATAACCCTGAAATTTCCATTAAGATAGAGCAAAGGTTTAGCGAGGAGAGCCAGTACCGGGCCGTCGTGGAAAATCATGAGGCCTTAATTTGCTATTTAGCCAGTCATGGTGAGCGTCTTGATGAGTATGTGGACTCCAGCTTGTTTTATAAATATCCAGATGCTTACCGTTCCGTTTTTTCTAAAAAGTATGGTTCTTTGGAAATACCTTCTGCCGGCATTCATTTTACCTGGGATCTTATCCAAAGAATCAAAGATAAAGGTGGGTTAATATCCTTCATCACTTTACATGTTGCATCAACAGAAATGTTGTCCAACAGAAAAATACAAACAAAATGTGTAGAGGAAGTGACTATCAACGAAGAATACTACGAGGTTCCACAAGCTACAGCGGATATCATTAATACTGCGAAGCAAAATGGCGGACGTATTTTTGCCGTAGGAACTACCGTTACACGATGTCTGGAATCTGCGTATTCGAGAGAGCACAATTGCCTAAAAGCAAGTTCTGGCTGGACTGCGCTTTATATACATCCAGGTTATCAACTTAAAGTGGTTGACTGCCTGCTAACGAACTTACATCAGCCAAAAACGACGCATATGGTGTTAACTGGTCAGTTTGCTGGGGTTGATCTACTCATGAAGGCCTATGCCTCAGAAGATATCCAGTCATGTCAGTTCGATATGTTTGGTGATTGCATGTTAATCATACAGGATGTAGGGTAGGGGTGAATAAAATAAAACCGGTACACATAATGCTACCGGTTTTACCGAGAATAAGCATCAGGGGATTCGGGCAATAACCTTTATTTCGAAATCAAAGCCGGCCAGCCAGGTAACGCCAACAGCGGTCCAGTTAGGATAAGGGGGATGGGCAAATATCTCCTGTTTCACCGCCATCACGTCGTTAAGTTGTTGCTCTGGATCGGTATGGAAGGTGGTGACATCCACTATGTCATCGAATGTGCATCCTGCTGCAGTCAGTGTTGCTTTCAGGTTTTCAAAAGCAAGCCTCACTTGTTTTTGAAAATCAGGCTCCGGCGTGCCGTCTGTGTGACTGCCTACCTGGCCTGAAACAAACAGTAAATCACCAGAACGGATGGCTGCGGAATACCCATGTTCCTCATACAGAGAATGGCGGTCGGCAGGAAAAACCGCGATACGTTGCGTCATAATGTTATCCTCAGATAGCGTAAACACTCCGGGCGGGAATAAAATGAATGTCACATACACAACGTAGGCCATAGTTTCATATACGTGGCATATGTCAAGGTGCCGTCACATAAAAGAACTGAGCCTGTTTGTCGTATCGTTTGACGGGAAAGAGAGTATTTCCTGAGTGATTAGCTTCTGTGTCGTGTCACTTTGTAGACGGCATCATTTTCACGCTTTCCAACACCAATGACAGTTACCGTGATAATTTCATCTTCGACGCTGTACACCAGTCTGTATCCTGCACCACGCAGCTTAATTTTGTACTGATCCTTTCTTCCATGTAATTGAGAAGCCGGAACCCGAGGGTTTTCAAGCCGTTCCCTTAGCTTTTTTTTAAACTGTTCCTGTATGGTATGACCCAGTTTTTTCCACTCTTTTAGTGCTGATTCGTTAAATGCCAGCTTATAAGTCATCAATGTTGACCTCAATGACGCGTTCATTCGCACGCTCATCGATAATACGACCGAGTTCTTCATCCTCAAGAATATCCATAAGATGAGCATAAAGTGCCGGAGGCACACAGTAGAAAGCCGGTTCATTACGGTTAAGAATGGCAACTGGAGCGCCATCTCCGGCATTGAAAGTTCCCATTGGATCACGTTTCAGTTCTGTAATGCTTGCTGCAGTAGTCGTTAAAATTTGAAATGCCATAATTTACCTCCTGGTTGATGACTAAATATAGCACCTTTAATAGTACTAATAAAAGCATCCTTCACGAAGGGGATTCAGCTCCAGCCCGGTCAGTGATGCGGGCAGCTGACGGTTTTTTCAAGGCTAAGTTCAGATGTCCAGAACCTCGCTTAGAGCGTCCACATTATGTGAGTAAGATCACACTCGGAAGTGACGGACAGAGATACCCAGGCGCAGCGCGGCCATCTGGGTGCTCAGGACACTGGTCGACAAACCTGGACAAAAATGGCTACAAATAGGCATTAGCATTGGGCCTCTACAATTTAAATGCGCATAATGTACGGCTGTTGAAAAGGCCGCTGCGAAAATCGGATCCCGCAACGGCCTTTTTAGCATAACGTCATTGGGCGAACCAATTGCTATTTTCCAATACCTAATCACCCCTGGAATGATAATAATAAAGATATGCCAATCCAACTGGAGCGATAAATATTGAAAATATCCAACATAAGCACATTGTGATGACCTTAGCCATTAACATCACTATCGCATTGATGAAGAAGACATTTTCACCCATTATGAACGAAACAACCTGCTCATATACGAATCTTGCATATGGATAAAGTAACGCATTGATAACAAAGAATATTACATTACCCACCTTCATCCCAGAAGGATTCTGCATAGAGATGTAAATAAAGAATGTTGAAATTATCGCGCCAAAAATGAAATGGCGAATATAATAACTTGCTTTTAAACCCCCTAAAGTTTTTCGGAATAACTCCATATTTAATAAGCTCCCTTTTCCTTTGCGAGGATTAAAACACCTTCGGTATAAGAGTAACCATATCCGTAACCATATCCACCTCTGCCGGTTCCATTGTTGATAGACCCTGAGTCATATTTAAATCCCCAGTTTCCGGACGTTACTGGCGTTATGCTAATAACTTCAAATCCGTCTTGGTTGAGCTTATCTACTGTGCGTGTAATATCTTCATTCAATCTTTCACCATCAACCTGGCAATCTGACCATCCTTCCTGTACTACCTCTTTTTTGCGGATTTTTTCCTCAATATCAATAAATCCAAGAAATCGTTTTGTATTTCCGGTGGGAACTTTGACCGTTACCTCTTTGTAGATAGGTTGGAAGTAGCTTGGTACATACACGGTTTTGTTCATAATTTACCCTTTCCTTGTGTTTAAAAATCACCCAACCAAGAACATTCAGTGTTGGTAATACTGCACGTTTGTCTCATTCCTGAGGCTGTTAATTTTTTTACACCTCTCCAGACATCGCTTTTTTCATAAATCTTTTGTACTAGTGGTGTATGATCCTCGTGTATCAGGTGCAGATTTACCAATAGCAGCAGGATGATATAGTGAAGTGGCGAATATAATAACTTGTTTTTAAACACCCTAAGATTTTTCGGAAAAACTCCATGTTTAATAGTTATCTACTGCGCGTGTAATATCTTCATTCAATCTTTCGCCATCAACCTGGCAATCTGACCATTCATCCTCAATATCAATAAATCCAGGAAATCATTTCGTTGCCATCAAAACAGTTGAGCAGCAGGATATGAAGGCTCTTCGAAGCACTCGTCAGTTGATGGTGGAGCAGCGGACTGCACTGGCAAACTTCAGAGGGATAGGTAACACATATCCATATGTCCTGCATCTGCTACATATATAATCTGCATATACTGACCCTATGAGGAAACGTATTGGCTGCAGAAAATAGCCGGCATCGGCACGGTGTCGGAAACACATCCGGAAGGGGTAACTATGCGAACTCCGCTGTTCGCTCAACGATTTCCTGGAGCCGATCACAGGTGGAGTAGGGAAGAACAGCGTCATTAAGGCGGAGTTCTTTAAGACCATCCGGGTAGTGCCAGACCTCGATATACTTCCCGATAGCCCTCATCATGTACCAAAGGCTGATTCAGCCTCACCAAAGCGGAGGTGCATCAGGTGACCGATAGCATCATCAATAAAAACAAGCAGGCAGCATTTCGGCGCTCGTCCTTCAAACGCATTGCCAGAGGAAGCGATAAAATATGGTAAGTGATATTCTTGAACAGCGGATTTATGAACTGGTAAGAAGCCATGATGGAATTTACCTTTTTAAGAAAAAAGAACTGACACCGTCAACAGATTTGGATTCAGATCTACGGTTGGAAGATGATGAAGCACTGGCATTGATGGATGATTTTTTTACGACATTCAATGTAGATAAAGGGAATTTCTCGATCACAACATACTATCCGCCAGAACCACCGCTAAAGCATTTGCTTAATCCGTTTCGCAAAAACGATATTCCTCAGGTGCCGGATTTCACGATAGGTATGCTCATTGCGTCTGCCAGGGCTGGTCGCTGGTTGTATGACTGATTCACGCTGGGGGGCTGCTTTTCGCCTTCCGCTATTATGGTGCGCATAATGTATATTATGTTAAATGCACCAGAACATTTAAAAGACATGTTAAGGCGGCTGGATTCGTGCATGCCAAAAAACTTCTGGCCCATAAGTTTGATCCCTTCCCTACCGTGACGCTGCGCGAATTCTGTTGATTTGCACCCGCTATCCTGCACACGATTTCACGCAGCACACGCCGCGCAGACATAAAAAAACCGGCCATTGTGACCGATTCGTCACTGTCAGTGTGTCAGTCCGGGATGAAATCGTCGCGCAGCGCATCAGCGAGCGCCCACGGCATTTCAGACGGAAAACTCTTTTCACGCGCTGCAGATAACATGGCATCGCCGTAGGACTCAACAGCCATTTCCGACAGTTCCCGTTTTAATAACGGGCTTTTTTCCAGACGACGGGCAATTTTCCTGCGCTGCGCTGACATGGACTAAAAAATCAATGGGAACCTCATTTCATGAGGTTTGATTATTCACTGTCTGCCATTGTCTTGCATTCATACTCGCCACCTACACTGGCGGCGGTCAAACATAATTCATCGGTTATCAGTTCGTATTTTAACGTCGCGCCTGGCATGACCTGCACATGCGTAACCGTATCGCCTGGCCTGTTTGTTTTTGTATACGACGCCGCCGAACATCCAAAAAAGTTGCGAAGAATTGGTAGCGATTCTACAAATGACATGTCTTACCTCAACCACCCGGTAAAAGTCATATATCGATAGCAGTATGTTACTCCAGATGAAACAATCGGTTCAGAAAGGGATATGTTCCAGCAGACAGGAATGTTATAAGGAGCTTCCCCCTTCGACACAAATAATGGTTGAGGACTGAGAACAGATGCAGCTGAATATGCTGGAAGCCATGAATATTTATGTCAATGTGGTAGAGCAAGGGAGCTTTATCCGCGCGGCGGAGGTGCTTGAGCTGCACCGCCCTGCTGTTACCCGCGCCGTTCAGAATCTGGAACATGATCTGGGCGTTAAGCTCCTGCATCGTACAACACGACAGGTCAGTATGACGGATGAAGGGGAAGAGTTTTACCAGCGTTGCCTGTCGCTCTTAAGCGAGCTGGACGACGTCCGGCGATTATTTTCCAGCACGCAACCGCCGAAAGGCCGCCTGCGCCTTGACGTCCCTATTACGCTCGCCCGGGCAGTCATCATTCCGGCTCTTGGAGATTTTCAGAACCGATACCCGGATATTGAGATTGTACTTGGCACGGCCGATCGCAAGATTGATTTGATTGCCGAGCGTGTGGACTGCGTCATCCGACTTGGTGAGCTTAATGACTCCAGTTTTGTTGCCAGACGTCTGGGAACGGCAGCCATGGTGACCTGTGCTGCGCCATCTTATCTTGCGAAGCATGGCACGCCGCACTCTATCGATGAGCTGATGAAGTCCCACCGGGCTGTAAATTTTTTCAGTAATCATAGCCTGCAGATAATGGAGTGGAAATTCACGGTTGATGGCAGTATCGCGTCAATAAAAATTCCCTCCAGCATCCTGGTAGACAATTCAGAAGCGTTTCTTTCATGCGGGCTGGCGGGGTTGGGGGTTCTACACGGATTGCGTCCGTCTCTTGCACCCTTTATTGCCAGTGGAGAGCTGACAGAGATCCTCACTGATTTCCCGCCCCCGCCAAAACCGGTTTCACTGCTTTACCCGGATCGTCGGTATCTGGCACCTAAAGTTCGCGTATTCATCGACTGGCTGTGCGAGGTTTTTGGTCCGGATGCACATCTCTGATAACGCTCTTTCGTGCATACCCGACCTGAAGATTGTTACTTTATCAGTAATTCTGTTTTAAAGATTGGATGGTTTTTCGTAACAATAAAGAGGTTTAAGATCTTCTTCAGATTAATTAACTACCACAGTCGCCTAAAAGGCTGGCTGAAAATTTGTTCGAAGGAGATCACGTCATGAAGTACAACCGTATCTGCCAGATCCTGGGTATCGAAAAACCTGTTATACAAGGCCCACTGTCCTGGCTTACCGATGCAAGACTGGTTGCAGCCGTAAGCAACGCCGGTGGTTTGGGTGTGCTTGGCCCAAATGCGGGCTTAACAGCGGAAACTGCTGTATCAACGCCTGAAGAAACAGCAGAAAAAATGCGTGAAGAAATTCGTAAAACCAAAAAACTTACCGAAAAACCATTCGGGGTGAACCTTATTCCAACCCCTGAAAACGACATCTGGACTCCGCCTATCCTACAGGTAATAAAGGAAGAGGGAGTAAAAGCTGTTGTTTATACCGGTTACGGAGAAGGAGCTATTATCACTTCGCTGTTTAATGAACTAAAAGAGTCGGGTATTGCAATTATTTACCGCGATATTAATCCGACACCTGAAAATACACGTTTAGCGGAAAAAGCCGGCGCCGACATTATTGTTGCAACAGGTTTTGATGAAGGTGGCACATTGCCGGGCACCGCGCTTGGCACCTTTTCGATCGTACCGCTGATTGCGGACTCGGTGAAGAGTGTTCCCGTCATGGCTGCAGGCGGGATTACCGATAGCCGTACCGCCCGTGCTGCCCATGCGCTGGGAGCAGAGGGTGTCTTTGCTGGTTCGGTGTTTATTGGGACAGAAGAAAGCCGTGTGCCGCAGTCAGTAAAGGATAAAATCATTAATGCTAACGGCCTGGATTTGCTGCTTTTCCGTACCCTGCCAGATTACTACCGCTCACTTCCTGGCAAGCTGGCTGACAAGCTCGTGTCGATGGATAAAGCTGGTGCAAGCAATGAAGAACTGGCCCAGACGATGGGAGGTTTACGCGGGCTGCGTATCGGCATGCTGGAAGGTAATACAGATGAAGGATACATTGCGCTGGGCACGGGCATTGGAAATATCCGCAGCATCAAGAGCGTAGCTGAGGTCGTGAACGAGCTGGCCATTTGTTAAGGGCAGTACTGACTGCAAAAGCAATCGAACTTTGCGAAACGGCCTGGCGCGCAGCGGCCCTCTGACACAAGATGTGGTAGTGTTTTCAGACATTGAAACGCCATAGGATGTATTCCTCCCCTACCCTGTGACTACCGGCTCACCACCGGACAAGCCGCTGTGCTTATCAGCAAAGCCGAAATGATTGTTTGAGTAACTTTACGACAATTGCTTCAAAAACTGACTTCCGCTACCAGACGGTATACACAGTATGACTATTTCTTTTTATATGCCCCATACAAAAGCGATACGGGTGTTTTTTCTAATATCTGGATTTCATTTTTATGTGCTTTATGTTCACTAAAAATATCTGCCAGACTTTTACCTCCAAAGGCCAGGCCAATTCCCGTTGCTGCTGCTGAAAGTAATGTCAATTGCGGCATGGCAAGTGAAGCTATACCTAACGTGGCTGTTCCTGCAAAAATTAATCCAGATGAGATCTTTTTTTTCTTTGAATTCTTAATGGCTGATTCATGCGACTTTCCATACTCTTCGACCACATTGATTAAATGTTTTGAAAAATTATTTGCCGCATCTTGCATTTGATCTGGTGTTTTTCCTTGCAAGTCATGCCTTGAGATTCTTAGTTCATGCCTTAAGGATTCCAGTTGACCTCTTTCTCTAATCTTTTTTAATTCCAGATCGGAAAGCGCAGTAAGGAATTTTACTTCCGCGGCTGAAAGACCCATTGTAATCGCTTGCTCTTCAGAAGAAAGAGGATTTAATTTACCATAATCCTTGACCAACTGCTCCGTAGTCCATTCATGTAAAAACATATGGTTACTATAAATAACCGGATCAATGCCTAATAGTGTTGCCGATAATTGAGTTGATCGTTGTGCATAAATTGCACCTTCAACCTTACCCAGTAAGGTTGCTATAGCTGACGGCAGATCGTAATCCAGAAGATCTACCTCTCTTGTTGTAAAACTCTTTAAATCTGTATCGTAAACCCAGACTTCTTTTTCGATGTTATTGAAATTATTAAGCAATGTTTTTAATAATTCTTTATTTGTTAGGATCTTCTGGAATGTTTCTTCATTTCTCCCAAAGTGCTCAAGAAACGCTAAATAAGTAGCGTAATCCATTTTTCTATCTTTAAAAAAGAGCTGGCTTAGAAAAGCGGCAGATTGTTCATGATTGCGTTCTTTATCAAAATCCAGTAATTCAGGAACGATTAGAAAAATTGGATAATCATCATCAATAGTCATAAATGGGATGGCGCGAAATAGATTGGAAACATGTTCAAGTAATACCAACCTGCGCATGCGGACATAACTATTATCTGGTGGCAATGACAAAAATGAATGCAGAGAGCTAAGAGAAGGAAAATGTAATGGATCAACCATTATGATGCTATCAAAATAAATCCCCAGAGATCTAAGGTGATTAGATATGTTATAACCAAAGCGTTGAATCAGAAGTAATAATCGATAACTTTTAGACGCCCGCACTTCTGTTATAAGTGCCGCGGCGTGAGTATCCCAAAATTTATTTAGCAACACCATTAGGTTTGTAAGTTGATTATCTAACTCGGGAGAGCTAATTAGCTCTTTCAGGATGAATCTACGTAATTCTTTCAGTTCTAAATTTCTAAACGCATATTTATATTTTTCAGAAAAAGCGTTTTCCATCAATAAAACATATTCATTCTGTATGCTTTTTGTAATACTACTCATCATCTATCTCCGAACCACCACGCAACGATTTCCCAGTGTAGTGGTTCTTATCATGTGTATATTGTTAGTCATGTTATCGTAGAAAATTCAGTGGTCAATAACTCATTGAGGTAGCTACTAAAATTTGCAGTTACCAGGATTTAGGATGATTTTAAAAATGTTTATAAATTCAGGCTGCGCCGCAGTGATTGCACTGATTTCCACGTAACATGATAATCAATGGCTTTGATACCCTTTAAACGAACAAATATGAGCTTAACATGGCGACAATAAAGGATGTTGCATCCATGGCCGGTGTATCAACCGCGACTGTATCACGCGTCATTAACCAGACCGCGTGGGTTGAACCCGTCACGCGCGAACGTGTAGAGAAAGCCATGCGCGATCTCAATTATCGCCGGAATGCCGCCGCTATCGCGCTGGCGAAACGCAGCGGCGATATGCTCGGATTGTTAACCGGCAATCTGGCTGATCCTTTTTTTGCCCGCCTTGCTCGCGGCGTAGAAGATGTTTCTCGTAAGCAGCAGTATCGCTTGATGGTATGTAGCGGCGGCCACGACGAAGAAATGGAAAAAGCGGGACTAGATTTTCTGGTTAATCAAGGTTGTGAGGCTATTGTTGTACACGCCAGCCGATTACCGGATAAAGAGCTGCTGCGCTACGCAGCCCACTTTCCAGCGCTGGTTGTTGTGAATCGTTATATCGCCGGTATGGCCAACCGGTGTATCTGGCTGGAAAATCGCAGCGCCGCCAGGGAAGCGACCCGATATCTCCTGGCGAACGGGCATCGGCGCATTGCCTGTGTGACATCTGACTTGCCAATTATTGATCGTCAGGAACGCCTTGATGGTTACCGTGAGGCGCTGGAAGAATATGGTATTTCTCCAGACCCTCGCTGGGTGATTAGCGTTCCGTTTAACGAAGAAGGCGGCGAGCGGGCCGCGCATCAACTTATTAATAGCGGGCTTCCCCTTACGGCAGCGGTCACGTTTAACGATGTGATGGCCGCTGGCATTATGCGTATTCTTCATCAACGCGGCGTTCAGCTTCCGCAACAGCTCTCTATTGTCGGCTTTGATGATGTGGTGCTGGCCCGGTATCTTTATCCGGCGTTAACAACAATGCATTATCCGGTCGAACAAATGGCGCGTTGTGCCGCGCAACTGGCGATACAGTTATACCAGGGCATTACGCCGCCGCCCAGCAGCAATCATTTCAATGCCGAACTGGTGATCCGCGATTCTGTCGCGCCCTATTTTTCACGATGAATGCGTCGTCAACAGTAAAAACTGTGATGACTATCAAATTAACCCTTCTCATGTAATCGGTTACATGGACGAAAGTAATGGATCACAGTAGTGGGAAGCGTATCCCCCTACCCTTGAGCTACCTTACTGACCGGAGCTCCATTATGAGTGCATCACAAAACAAGAAGAAAACGCTGTCATTGGGTTTAGCGCTAATCCCAGTCATCTCCATGTTGTTATTGTTGATTATCGGTTACGGCATCATGGGGCTACGTATCGAACCGCTCCTTCTGTGCTCTGCGGCGGTAGCGGCAGGCATTGCATGGTGGCAAGGATACTGTTGGGAAGACATCATCAACTCAGTGGTGGATAAGCTGGCTAAAGCAATGCCGGTTATCATGATCCTGATCTGCGTGGGCGGTTTGATTGGCACCTGGATGTTTAGTGGCACCATTCCCTACATGGTGTACTGGGGGCTAAAACTCATAAGCCCGGAATATATTTTGATTGCAGCCTTCTTTTTAACCAGCGTGGTCTCCGTCTGTACCGGTACATCGTGGGGATCCGCCGGGACGGTTGGCGTTGCGTTAATGGGGGTTGCCGCCGGGCTGGACGTGTCTCTTGCAGCAGCAGCTGGCGCCGTCGTTTCTGGCGCTTATTTCGGCGACAAAATCTCACCGTTGTCCGACTCGACTAACTTTGCCGCGATTGTCGCAGACACTACTCTGTTTGAGCATATTCAGCATTTACTTTGGACGACCCTGCCAAGTTTCCTGCTTGCCGCCGTGGTTTATCTTATCGCCGGACACAGTAATATGCTGGGCGAGGTGGCCACGCCGCAGCGCGTTACGGACATCATCCACTCGCTGGAGTCGCTATACCATTTTAATATTGTTCTTATTTTGCCGCCGGTGATCGTACTGTGGGGCGCAATTCGCAAGAAGCCTGTCATCCCATTAATGTTAAGCGCCTGCGTACTTGCCTTATTCCTCGGCGTCATCATGCAGGGACTGAGCATCAAACAGGGACTGGACGCTTTCATTGATGGATTTGATATCGCCATGTTCCCACAAGGCGCTGAAGGTGTCGTGGCCGATGTTCCGCGCCTGCTAAACCGGGGCGGAATGTTCTCGATGATGGGAACAATACTGTTAGTTTTCTGCGCTTTTTCATTTGCCGGAGCGCTAACGTTAACCGGCGCGTTAACGATCATCATTAACCGGCTGCTGACTATTATTCATAGCGTTGGTCAGCTCATTGCCGCCACTATCGGCACCACAATTTTGGTCACAGGAGCGACCAGCGACGGTAAACTGGCATTGTTAGTTCCCGCCGAACTGTTTAAAGATGCCTATCGTCGTATGGGGCTGGATACTAAAAACCTTTCACGGACGATAGAAGATGCCGGTACCGTTATCGAACCTCTCCTGCCGTGGACCTCGGCTGGCGTCTACATGGCAACCACGCTGGGCGTTAGCACGCTTGATCTTCTGCCCTGGGCTATCCAGTGCTATGCGGCAATCTTCTTCGCATTAATTTATGGTTTTAGCGGAATTGGTATTGCCAGAACCGCCCCCGCCTCAGAAAAGTCGCCGCAATCGTCAGTGACGGAATAATAAGGAAACAAGATGGATTTTAACCAGATTATCAATCGCAACAATACTGGTTCGGTAAAGTGGGATTTTATTGAGCGTCACTTTGGCGACGGCGCTGGGAAACTGCTGCCAATGTGGGTTTCTGATTTCGATTTTGCCTGCCCGCCTGAGGTTCAGGCGGCATTGCATCAGCGAATCGAGCACGGCGTATTTGGCTATAGCGAACGTGATGAGGCCTATTTTAACGCCCTGCTTCACTGGTTTTCGTCACGCCACCAGCTTACGTTAAAACAGGAATGGGTATGCAGCGTGGAAGGCGTCGTACCAGGGTTGGCGCTCTTGGTGCAAATGTTGACGCATTCAGGCGACGGCGTAGTGGTACAGGGACCATACTATGGCTCCTTCGCCAAAATAATCACGCTTAATGGTAGAAAACTGCTGGAGAATCCTCTTAGCGAGTCGCCGGACGACGGCTACCAGATGGATTTTTGCCAACTGGAAAGGCTGTTTCGCCATGAGCGCCCTCCGCTGATGATTTTGTGTAATCCACATAATCCAACCGGGCGTTGCTGGTCGGCCAACGAGCTGGAGCAACTGCTTTTATTATGTGAAGCTTATGATGTCACTCTCATCTCGGATGAAATATGGGCCGATCTATTGCTGCCCGGCGAAACCTTTACCTCGGTACTGCATTTAGGGGAGCGCTGGCATAAACGGGTCATCTCCGCCACTGCGGCCAGCAAAACGTTTGGCTTATCGTCGTTGCGAATTTCTAATTTTCTCATTCCCGATCCTACGCTTCGCCAGCGATTCCTGTCTCGTCTGGACGCTCATGGGCTGGACGTCTTTAACGCCCTCTCCGTTCAGGCGGCGACTACCGCATGGAATGAAAGCAGACAGTGGCTGGATTCGCTACTGGATTACCTGGCGGAAAACCGCCGCTGGTTTGTTGAACAGGCGACAGAGCACCTTCCCTGGGCAAGAATTGTCCCGGCGCAGGGAACCTATTTATTATGGATGGATTGTAAAAAACTGGGACTGGATGACGAACAGCTAAAATGGGTAATGGCGGATGTCGCGGGTATTGCTCCTTCAATGGGCAGCGGCTTTGGCCCGGCGGGCAGCGGATTTATCCGTTTAAATCTGGGATGTCCACGTACCTACCTTGAAATGGCAATAGACGGCCTGAAGCGAATATCGGTGAAGACAATCAAAGGAATACCAACAGGCGGATGAATTTTTCGGGCGGTAAACTGCCAACGGTGTTATTTCTGCGGCATGATATCGCCTGAGCGCCAGTAAAAAACCGGCCATCAAGGCCGGTTGGGTCCGGAGCGCGGTTTTACTATCAGGGGCGTCTGAATAACACGATGCTGCGCCCGGCCAGATCGAAATCCATTTCTTCGGTAATCCGCATTCCCTTCTGCGCGTTATCGGCAGTCGTCAGTTCAAGTACCCAGCCGCCTTCTCCCCACATCGGAATACGGAACGGTACGCTGCCTTCAAACGGATTGAAAAGCAGTAAGGCGTCATGCCAGATCCCCGCTTCCGGCTGTAGATCGGGTCGACTAATGCATACGCCTATCGTCGATCCCTCATCCCATTGTTCGGATTGCTGCGCCCCTCCGCCGGCGTTAAACCAGCGGATCTCCAGACCGTCACGCCAGCTCTCCCGGCGCAGCAACGGTTGCGTGGCGCGCAGTTGAATCAGATGACGGGTAAACTCCCGTAGCGCATTGGCGGTTTCCGGCAAATTATCCCAGTGGACCCACGATATTTCACTGTCCTGACAGTAGCCATTATTATTGCCCATCTGACTGCGGCCAAACTCATCGCCCGCTAATAACATCGGCGTGCCGTGCGAGAAAAGCAAGGTGGTCAGGAAATTGCGTTTCTGTTGCTCGCGTATCGCATTGATGCCTTCGTCGTCGGTTGGTCCTTCTGCGCCATAGTTACAGGAGCGGTTATCATTATGCCCGTCATTATTATCTTCGCCATTGGCTTCATTATGTTTGTCGTTATAAGACACCAGATCGTTCAGCGTGAAGCCGTCATGGGCAGTAATAAAGTTAACGCTTGACCAGGGGCGACGGCCGCGCAAATCATAGAGATCGCCGGAACCCAGCAGGCGTGCGGCGAAATCATTTGTGACGTTGTCACCTTTCCAGTATTCGCGTACCGTATCGCGGTATTTATCATTCCATTCGCCCCACCCTGGTGGAAAGCCGCCAACCTGATAGCCGCCCGGTCCGATATCCCAGGGTTCGCCAATCAGTTTCAGTTTTGCCAGCACCGGGTCTTGCGTTACCGCATCAAAAAAACCGCCTCTCTGATCAAAGCCTTCCGGCTCACGACCAAGAATGGTGCCCAAATCAAAACGAAAGCCGTCGACATGCATTGACTCCGCCCAATAGCGAAGGGAATCCATCACCATTTGCAGTACCCGTGGATGAGAGGTATTGACGGTATTACCTGTCCCTGTATCGTTAATGTAATAGCGATGCTGATCGGGCATGGTGCGATAGTAAGAGAAGTTATCGATACCTTTAAATGACAGCGTGGGACCAAGTTCATTCCCTTCTGCCGTATGGTTATAGACCACATCCAGTATCACTTCGATGCCGGCATCATGGAAAGCGCGCACCATATCGCGGAATCCCTGAATACCTTTTGGACCATAGTAGCGCGTCGCCGGCGCAAAAAAGCCCAGCGAGTTGTATCCCCAGAAATTTTTCAGTCCTTTATCGAGCAGATGCTGATCGTCCGGGAACCAGTGAACGGGTAAAAGCTCGACGGAGGTAATCCCCAGACTTTTAATGTAATCCACGCTGGCTTTATGCCCCATGCCCTCAAACGTACCGCGTAGAGGCTCAGGGATCGCGGAATTAAGCTGGGTAAAGCCTTTTACATGCGTTTCATAAATAATGGCGTTCGACCACGGTATGGAGGGCCGTTGTCTATCCTCCCAGTTAGCCTCATCCGGATCAATCACCCGGCATTTAGGCGTAAATGGCGCGCTATCCTGGTCATCAAAGGTCAAATCTTTATCGTCATGAAGTAATTGATACGCGAAATGCGCATCGTTCCACTGAATATCGCCCACCAGCTCACGGGCATAAGGGTCAATAAGCAGCTTATTGGGGTTAAAACGATGACCATTTTCCGGGTCATAAGGACCGTAAACGCGGTACCCATACAGCGCGCCGGGCTGCAACTTCGGGACATAGCCGTGCCATATTTCGTCGGTATATTCCGGTAACTCCAGACGAGCGATTTCATGCTCCCCGCTCGGATCGTAAAGACAAAGCTCGACGCGTTCCGCATGGGCGGAAAAAATAGCGAAATTCACGCCTTCGCCGTCATAATTTGCGCCAAGCGTATGGCTGTATCCTGCTCTGATTTCAAAAGCCTTGTTTGTTGTCATTCTCTTTCTCCACCCACGGTAAACGTTGTCCTGTCACGGCACATCAACACATAAACTCAGTCGCTCATTAAAACCAGTACGCCGCCCTGGTGTGAGGCCAACGACAGGCGTTCACCAGGCATTAACCTCTCCTGGGTAAGCACATTGCGATAACGATGCTGATTAAGCTGTCCGGGTATAATAATGTCGGTTCCTGCCCAGAAACCGCTATGCGATTGCGACAATAAGCCGTCACATTCGGCGAACACCAGTCGGGGCGCAACAACAATCAGCGCATCATCATGATTAACTCTGGCGTAAGCGATGACCTTGTCGGCACGCTGACCAACAGCCCGCAGCGGTATATAGTCGCCAAAACGGAAGAGCTCATGATTCTGCTGACGCAAACGCAGTAATGCAGCGGTGACATACTGATTCACCTGCCCGTTCAGCCAACTCTCTTCGCGCGAGAAAACTCCCGGCGTTAGTTGGTCTAACTGCTGCGCCAGCGTGGCGAAATCCGGTTCGCGGCGGTTGTCGGGATCGACAAGACTAAAATTTAACGCCTCGCTCCCCTGATAGATATCAGGTACCCCCGGCGCGGTTAATTTGATAACGGTCTGCGTCAGGCTGTTAACCAGCCCTGCGCGGATGAAGGGTTGCAAGGAACGATAAAAATCCTGCAAAAATGTCTGATTATCCGGCGCCAGTAAATAACGGGCGTAATCAAGCATTGCCGTTTCGTAAGCCTCATTACTGTCCACCCAATCGGTACGTAGCTTCGCTTCGCGTAGCGCTTTCTTCACAAAGGCTTCAAAGCGTATTTTCAGCGCGTTTAAACCTGTTTCGTCCTGTGGTTGTAGCATCGGGGGCCAGACGCCGGTCAGCGCCTGATATAACATCCACGTATCCGCCGATTTTGGCGCAGTGCCATCATTTAAAAATTTGACATGGGTCTGGTTCATCTGCCGCCAGCGGGCAAGGCATTCGCTCCACTGCTCCGGCGCTTCGGTAAGCGTATACAGGCGTGCTCGCGCATCCTCGCCTCGCTTGGTATCGTGGGTCGACGTACCGGATAACGCATCAGGCTGTCGCGCCTGTCGGGTTTTCATCTCATGGTGAAAGCGTTCGATGGAGAAGTGATGCGTGACGGGCTCGGCGCCGACTTCATTTAACGCCAGTCCCATGTTTTGACGAAAGAAAAGCGTATCCTCTACCGATTTCGCCATCAGCGGACCGGTGAGTTGTTGGAACCGAACACGAAACTGTGTCGCCTCCTCCTGGCTGGAGGTGGGAACATCGCCGGTAAGAAGACGGCTCAGAAATGTAAGCGCTTCTGGCTGCGGAGGGTTTTCAAGCGTCTTTACCCGTTCCACAATACGGTGTAACAGGCAAATATCGGTCGGCGGTAGCGCTTCTGCCGTGCCGTAAGTGCGATATACGGGAAAGGCAATTAATAACTCGCGTAACGCCTGCCGAACGACGCTCTCTTCCTGTGCGATCTGTAGCTCGCTGGCAATCGACAGCGCAAGCGCGAGCAGCCGGGTAAATTCCCCCTCGAAATTGCGATCGACCATCAGCAATTTAGCCGCCCGTAATTCCGCCCGCATATCCACTGGCGCGCCTTTAACGGTCTCGTAAGCCTGGCGCAGATTGTCTATCTGCTCATCGTCAACCAGCACCTCCGCCAGCGAGGCGATAAATTCATAGCCTGTGGTGCCGGAAACTGGCCAGTCATCAGGAAGTTGCTCGCCTTTAGCGAGAATTTTTTCCACGGTGATATAGCACGCCGGCCCCACTTCCTGACGTAAACGCGCAAGATAGGCTTTCGGATCGGCAAGGCCGTCGATATGATCGATACGTAAACCGTCAACCGCCCCCGTTCTGACCAGCTCCAGAATCAGCCGATGTGTATCGTCGAAAACGGTTTTATCTTCCACCCGCATTCCTACCAGCCCTGTGACCTCAAAGAAACGCCGATATGAAAGCGAGCGAGCGGCATCGCGCCAGGACATTAATTTCCACGGCTGGCGCTCATGCAAATCAGCAATAGCGGCTTTATCGGTAAGCGCCAGTATTTCGGCCTCGCGCCCCTGCCATGTCGCCGGCGCAAGCGGATAATAGTTATCATAATAGGCGAGCGCGGGTTTACCCGTAGCGGGATCGGGCTTGATCGCAATTTCTCCGTTTTCCAGCACGGCGTCAAACGTGTCGCCTAAAAAAGGCAGCGTCAGTCGGCGCGACCAGTCAATATCGAAATGGCGCGCGTAACGGCTCTCCTTGCCATATTCAAGCACGTCGCGCCACCAGGCGTTTTCCAGCGAGCTGGCCATGTGATTAGGCACAATATCGATGATCAATCCCAGCCCTTGCGCTTTAAGTTCGGCCACCAGTCTTTCAAATCCTTCGCGCCCGCCAATAGAGGGCTCAATCTCATTCGCATCGGTGACATCATAACCATGCGTTGACGCTTTGGTGGCGGTAAAGATGGGTGAGGCATAAAGATGGCTGATACCCAGATTTTTAAGGTAAGGCACCAGCGCCGCAGCGCGGTCGAAGGTCATGCCATTGCGAAACTGAAGACGATACGTTGCAGTTGGGATCATGATGCAGACTCTCCCTGGGCTAAGCGGACAATAAGAGAATGTTGGGAAAGCGACCCGGTGGATTCATTCGGCCAGGCGAAGAGGGTCTTACCCGGTAAATCGGGCAGCAATACCGTCGTGGCGCTAATATTCAGCGCCAGTGACAGTGTTCCTCCCGGAAAACGCCAGCTAACGGCAATAAACCCGGGCGCGGTTTGCAATACCGTTCCTGAGCTCTCACGGGCAGCGGACAACAGCGGCACGATATGCTTCTGGCGCAAAAGCAGTAGTTCGCGGGTAAACGCCAGCCACGCTTTACCCTCTTCACTGTGCTGTTGCTTCCAGTTAAGTTTTGAGCGTTGAAAGGTCTCTGGCGCATTCGGGTCCGGAACATTTTCCCCTGCATGATCGGCAAACTCTTTTGCGCGACCTTCACGAACGGCGCGGGCTAAATCCCCATGGAAATCGGTAAAAAAAAGAAAAGGACGGCTTTCGCCATACTCTTCGCCCATAAAAAGCAGCGGAATATGCGGTGAAAGCAGCAACGTGGCGAGCAATACTTTTGTTCGTTCAGCACCCGCCAGGGTTATCAGTCTGTCGCCCTGGGCGCGGTTACCGACCTGATCGTGATTCTGAATAAAATCCACAAAAGCGACCGGGGGTTGTCCGGTACTTTTTACGCCGCGAGGTTCGCCGGTTTGTGGTGAAATTTCTCCCTGATAAGCGAATCCTTCGGCCAGCGCTCTTGCGAGGTGTTTTTCCGGGGCATCAGCAAAATCGTTGTAGTAGGCCTGGGTCTCTCCGGTCGCAAAAACGTGGACGGCATTATGAAAATCGTCATTCCATTCGGCGGTAAACAGCGGCGCATTGCCATCCTGATCTCGGGGATGCAGAGAAATAATATTGCGGCTATCTTCGGTGGTCAGATGAATGGGTCTGTCGGTAATGTCTTCCCGAATACGTTGTGCGATTTCAACCAGCACATGCCTGGCGCTACTGTCCTCAATCTGATCGATAGCGTCAAAGCGTAAGCCGTCGAGATGGTATTCTGTCAGCCAGTATAACGGCGCCTCGATGATATAGCGCCGCACGGCGTCGACATCATAGGCGATACCATTTCCCCACGGCGTCATGCGCTCTTTGTGGAAAAACGCCGGCGCCAATAGCGGTAAATAATTTCCCTCCGGGCCGAAATGGTTCAGCACAATATCCAGGACGACGGAAAGACCATACCCATGCGCGGCGTCAATAAACGCCTTGAAATCATCCGGCGTCCCATAGGCAGAATGCGGCGCGTAAAGCAGTACGCCGTCATAGCCCCAGCCACGCTCGCCGCCAAATTGCGCAACGGGCATCACTTCAATAACGGTAACGCCGAGTTCAGCGAGATAAGGCAGCTTCGCTATTGCGGCGCGGAAGGTGCCTTCCGGAGTGAACGTGCCTGTATGCATCTCGTACACCACGGCCTGCTCCCAACGGCTACCTTTCCACCCGGTGTTGCGCCACGCGTAGCTGCCTGGATCAACCACATATGACGGACCGTTGACGTCAGTTTTTTGGGCGCGGGAAGCCGGATCGGGGACCACCATGCCATCGCTGAGTACAAAGTTATACTCCGTACCTGGCGTCACCCCGGAGACGTCCAGCGTAAACCAGCCGTCACCGCTCGCCTGCATTTCCTGGTCTTTACCCGCAAGCCTGAGAATAACCTTTTGCTGACCGGTGGCCCAAAGACGAAAGCGGACAACATCAGCGGCGATATATTCAGCCCCCCAGCTTTTGCAAAAAATTTTTGAACTCATTTGTCGCTCCGTTTAACCCATAACCTCTACAACATCCGAAGAACAAGCATAGACTATGGGGCTAATCTTTACGTGACACTGTCACTTAACAGGCATTCTTTTTCGTATCTGCGTGTAAAACCGTGGAATTATTGTCGGGATTGCTCAGATGTACCGAAGTGCGCGGTATCGCCTCGCCCGTGTTCGCCAGAGCCCTGAACACGCTGTAGCTGGATAACCTCTCCCTGCTCCCAGGCGTTAGCCCCTTTAACAACGGGATGTTCAGGCAGATCCTGCCGCTCGCGTTTAATGGCCTGGGTATCAATTCCCAGACGGCGATCCCGATCGGCCAGCAGCGCGGGGTCAAGCTGCCCGTCGCCAGTAAAGCCCATCATCAGCGCAGGGATACCCATTGGCAGGGTTTTATCCCGGTCGGTATGCCAGGTGTGCCAGGTCTTGCCATAAGTATTAACAATCTTACTCATCAACGCTTTATCAGCGACCTGCGGTAAGCCAGGCGCCACCAGGCTACCGGATTTCACCTCGTACTGGTGGCTGTGCCACAGTTTTTTCTCCTCGGGAGGAAGCGTTTTAAATAAACGTTCGCTGATAATGTACTCCACCCCCATCAGGCGCGCGTTTTTCGTATTGCCGTCGTAAATCACCGCCTGCATGACATCTTCGTTCAGGACGGTAACGTAATGGTGCGCTTCCATCTGTCCGTTTTTATCACCGCTATAAAAATGGAACCCGTCAAGGTAGGTACTGATGGCATCGACAGGTGGTCTGGATTGAATGGCCGCCGCGCCTGTTTCCAGGGTACGTAATTTGGCAGAGGTTTTTTCCCCGGGAATAGGCGTTTGCGGCGGCGTATTATTGGCGCCACATCCGGCCAGAAAAGGAATGATAAAGAGTGCCAGCGGTAAAATTTTCATTAGGTCTCCATGTAGTGAAAGGGCTCTAATGAAAATAGTGCAATACCACGTGATTGGTAGAAGAAATGGAAGATGTTATTTGTGACGGCGTCACAAATAGTAAAACCCGACACACAGGCCGGGTTTTGACATCAGTTTACTCTTATTTTGAGAGTTCTTTCTTGATTTCGTCTTTTATTTTGCTTAATTCACTCTGCGGGTTTTTCTTACAAAGCTCAACGGCCAGCGGCACTGCTGTCGTCTCAGTTTCCTGGAAATCAACGTAGTCCCCGCCTTTAAAATCTTCATCTTCATTCAGCACCCAGAAAGCGACTGGCGCCATCGTCTGCGGATTGAGGTCAACAAACTCCTGGCAGCTCATACCTTTAGGCGTAACGTTTGTTTTAGTAGTATCTGTTGCCGCATTCACGCTAACACTGGTTACCAGCGCTGCCACGATAATACCTGCTGTAGCAAGGGAGAATTTATTCATTGTTGTTGCTCCAATAATTATATAAATAACCTCTACATCTGCGCGTTAACCCGTTAATGTAGAACACAGAAAATAATACCCCTCCTCTCTCAGGAATAAAGATCACCCTCCGTGATATGGCTATTATTGATATTTACGTTGACTGATTTTGATGTTTGATGAATAAAGCAACATGGCGAGCAGATTTTAGGGCGAAAAAGTAGGCCACGACAATAGCCACTGACGTGGTCTACGGTACGTTGAGGTGATAGAAATACGGCAGCCGGGAGCGAGCCCTCCGTCTGAAGGTATATTCATCAGCCCGATCAACCCATCGTTACCGGGCTGGAGAGGTTATCAGGCGTTAAGCTGGTAGTCGAGGGTGATTTCCGCATTCAGAACCTGCGATACCGGGCACCCGGCTTTTGCTTTCTGGATGATTTGATCGAAAGTTGAAGCATCAATATCTGCTACCGCGACTTTGCTTTGTAGCGCAATTTTGGTAATGGCGAAGCCCGCCTCCACCTTATCAAGCGATACGTCAGCGGTGGTGTCAATGGATGTCGGCGTAAATCCAGCCTCTCCCAGCATGAGTGATAGCGCCATGGAGAAACAGGCCGCATGTGCGGCGCCAATTAACTCTTCCGGGTTGGTTCCCTGCGCGCCTTCGAACCGGGTATTGAATCCATACGGTTGTTGATTAAGCACGCCGCTTTCTGTTGATACAGTGCCTTTACCTCGTTTGATGTCGCCTTCCCAGTGTGCCTGACCTTTCTTATGGATTGTCATTTTTGCTCTCCTGTTGGCTCAAAAAATAAAGTATAGACCATGCTGCTAATCTGCGTTGTCCATGCCGATGGAGATAGCATGTTGTCGATTACCCGCACTTCAGATATAGAAAATAGTTGTATACTTTTTCAATGATGGATATTAAACCAACAGGCCTCACTTTCTTTAAAGAATATATCCCTCCTTTTATCCTTACTTTTTCTTCTGGAGGCGTATTCCATTATGTATATTTTCATTCAAATTAAGATTTGTCTTATCTCGTTGTAATAAAGGATAAAAATCGCAATAACTAGCCTTTTAAATGTATATTAATTGACCACTATTTGTATGAGGATATGTAATTGGCAAACGTAATATATTTTCTTCTGGGGTAAACAATTAGAGTTCCGCCTTGCGTTAAAATAACTCCAGGACTAATCTTAACCACAGCCGCAAAAATATTTGCCATGCTGAATACGAATTAATTTTCTGCGAGCCGTACTAAATAAATACATGTTCACGGAGGCATTATATGTTTACTTATCACTCAGCAAATACCTCAGCAGCACAACCAGCCCTGGTCAACGCGATTGAGCAAGGATTACGCGCGGAGTTAGGCGTTGTCACTGAAGATGATATTTTAATGGAGCTGACCAAATGGGTTGAGGCTTCCGACAATGACATCCTCAGTGACATCTACCAGCAGACCATCAACTATGTGGTAAGCGGGCAGCACCCGACTCTGTAAAACCTGCTATGCTGTATCGGCAACCTTAGGGGTTACGTTTCTTTCGCGTAAGCGAATTTGTCCTTAAAACTAGCAACAGGATTGAGGAGTTAACATGAAATCGAACCGTCAGGCTCGTCATATACTTGGACTGGATTACAGAATTTCCAACCAGCGTAAGGTTGTTACTGAAGGCGACACCAGCAGCGTGGTGAATAACCCAACCGGCAGAAAGCGCCGCGCCGATAGCCAAAAGTAATCGTACAGTCCTGAAATGACGTTAAACACCATTGCATCTGCAATGGTGTTTTTGTTTATAGGAATGACCTTAACGTCTCACAATGCTTTATACTCAGGGTCGGTTCCCTGGTGGAAGGCAATATATGATGATAAACGACGGTGCCAGGGACAGTTATTCGAAAAAGAGTGAGTAACATGGAAACTACAACCAAGAAAGCACGTTCCCTTTATATCCCTTACGCTGGCCCTGTATTGCTGGAATTCCCCCTGTTAAACAAAGGCAGCGCTTTTAGCGTAGAAGAGCGCCGCAACTTCAATTTGTCAGGGCTGCTGCCAGAGGTCGTCGAGTCGATTGAAGAACAGGCCGAACGCGCCTGGCTCCAGTATCAGGGGTTTAAAACAGAAATCGATAAGCATATTTACCTGCGTAACATCCAGGATACCAACGAAACGCTCTTTTATCGACTGGTGCAAAACCATCTTGAAGAGATGATGCCGGTTATCTATACCCCGACCGTGGGCGCTGCCTGTGAGCGCTTCTCTGAGATTTATCGCCGGGCACGCGGCGTGTTTATCTCTTATCCGAATCGTCACAACATGGACGACATTTTGCAGAATGTGCCTAACCACAACATTAAAGTTATTGTGGTGACGGATGGCGAACGGATTCTGGGGCTTGGCGATCAGGGCATCGGCGGGATGGGGATCCCTATCGGTAAGCTGTCATTATACACCGCCTGCGGCGGCATTAGTCCGGCCTATACCCTTCCCGTTGTGCTGGATGTCGGCACCAACAATCAACAGTTACTCAACGATCCGCTTTACATGGGCTGGCGTCATCCGCGCATTACCGACGATGAGTATTATGCGTTTGTCGATGAGTTTATTCAGGCCGTTAAGCAGCGCTGGCCAGATATCCTGCTACAGTTTGAAGATTTCGCGCAGAAAAACGCAATGCCGCTGTTGACGCGCTATCGTGATGAGATTTGCTCCTTTAACGATGATATTCAGGGCACCGCAGCCGTGACCGTCGGTACGTTGATCGCCGCCAGCCGCGCTGCCGGCAGTCAGCTTAGCGAGCAGAAAATCGTTTTTCTCGGCGCGGGTTCCGCCGGATGTGGGATTGCTGAACAAATCATCGCGCAGACTCAGCGTGAAGGTTTAAGCGAAGATGCCGCCCGACAGAACGTTTTTATGGTCGATCGCTTCGGCCTGTTGACGGACCGGATGCCAAATTTATTGCCGTTCCAGGCAAAACTGGTGCAGAAATGCGACAATCTCCAGCACTGGGATACCGAAAATGACGTGCTGTCGCTGCTGGATGTGGTGCGTAACGTGAAGCCGGATATTCTGATCGGGGTTTCCGGCCAGACCGGGCTCTTTACTGAAGAGATCATCCGCGAGATGCATAAGCATTGCCCTCGCCCGATCGTCATGCCGCTCTCTAATCCCACCTCTCGCGTGGAGGCCACGCCACAGGACATTATCGCCTGGACGGAAGGCAACGCGCTGGTGGCAACCGGCAGTCCATTCTCGCCGGTCATCTGGAAAGATAAGGTTTATCCGATCGCACAATGTAATAACGCCTATATTTTCCCCGGCATCGGTCTGGGGGTTATCGCTTCCGGCGCATCGCGCATTACTGATGAAATGCTGATGTCAGCCAGTGAGACGCTGGCGAAACATTCTCCGCTGGTGAATAACGGCGAAGGATTAGTGTTGCCAGCGCTTAAAGACATCCAGGTCGTGTCGCGCGCTATCGCTTTTGCCGTAGGCAAAATGGCGCAGCAACAAGGCGTAGCGGTGAAAACCTCTGCGGAAGCGCTGCAACAGGCGATTGACGATAACTTCTGGAAACCGGAATACCGCGACTACCGTCGGACTTCCATTTAATACGTACCCGGCGGTGAATGCCGCCGGATATCACTTTCTTCTTTAGTTTTGGTGAGTCTGTCGACACACCTGAATTCCTTTCCCTGCTTATTTGTCAAGCTACTAATATTAGCCACCTTTATGTATTGAACGGGGATTTATCAGGATAATCCTGGCTAAACTATTACATTGTATTTCTGCCGCCTTGCATAACTCATCAGAAATATTAATCCTAAAGAGGTAATAGCGCCTTACCTGCTATTACTTACCTGCTATGCAGTTCACTATTAATAAAAGGAGAAGGTTATGAAAGCTGCTGTTGTCACACAAGATCATCAGGTTGATGTTACTGAGAAAACGCTGCGTCCCCTTCGCCACGGTGAAGCTTTGCTAAAAATGGAGTGCTGCGGCGTATGCCATACCGATCTACACGTGAAAAACGGAGATTTCGGTGACAAAACCGGCGTCATTCTGGGACACGAAGGCATTGGCGTCGTGGCGGAAGTCGGTCCTGGTGTCACCTCGCTGAAACCCGGCGATCGCGCGAGTGTCGCGTGGTTTTATGAAGGATGCGGACACTGTGAGTATTGCAATACGGGCAATGAAACCTTATGCCGCAACGTGAAAAATGCCGGTTACACGGTAGATGGCGGCATGGCCGAAGAGTGTATTGTCGTCGCGGATTATGCGGTGAAAGTACCGGAAGGTCTGGACTCTGCGGCGGCAAGTAGTATTACCTGCGCGGGCGTTACCACGTATAAAGCGGTGAAGATTTCTCATATTAAACCTGGCCAGTGGATTGCCATCTACGGTCTGGGCGGTCTGGGTAATCTGGCCTTGCAGTACGCGAAAAACGTTTTCAATGCGAAAGTGATCGCCATTGATGTCAATGATGGACAACTGAAACTGGCCGAGGAAATGGGCGCAGATCTGACCATTAATTCACGTACGGAAGATGCGGCTAAAATTGTGCAGGAAAAAACCGGTGGCGCGCACGCAGCGGTGGTTACCGCGGTCGCTAAGGCGGCGTTTAATTCCGCAGTAGATGCCGTTCGCGCCGGAGGCCGCGTGGTGGCAGTCGGACTGCCGCCAGAAGCCATGAACCTTGATATCCCTCGCCTGGTGCTGGATGGCATTCAGGTTGTCGGTTCGTTGGTGGGGACACGCCAGGATCTGACCGAAGCCTTCCAGTTCGCGGCGGAAGGAAAAGTCGTGCCAAAAGTCGCTTTACGTCCGCTTGAAGATATCAACGTTATTTTTAAAGAGATGGAACAAGGGCAAATTCGTGGCCGTATGGTCATCGATTTCCGTCGTTAAACGATTTGCTGCGGTCGTCTGAGTATACAGACAGCAGATGAAAACAAGGCGCTACGAGGATAGCGCCTTGTTTATCAGATCGCGAAAGAATTACTGAATACCTTTTTCGCTCTCTTTTTTTGCTTCCGCCTTCTCGATTTCACGATACCAGCGTGGATGATGTTTCTTCGCCCAGCGACGGCTGACCTTCCCTTCGATCATGCCTTTAATCGAGCCTTTCACCCAAAACGCCATATACATATGGATGAGGATCGCGTGCATTAAAATAATGCCCGCCGCCGCATGAATTAACAGGCTATAACGCACCACCTGCATGGGGAAATACTGCGCGAAATACGGACGCCAGATAATCACGCCAGTCACCAGCAGCACAAAAATCATGCTCATAATGGACCAGAACATCATCTTCTGTCCGGCATTGTATTTGCCGACATCCGCCACCTTATGCTCATTGCCTTTCAATACTTCGACAATATTTTTCAGCCACGGAATGTCTTTTTTATCCGGGATGTTGTGGTGGACGAAACGCACGAACATAAACATCAGCGCGATGAAGATGGCAATACCGAAGAACGGGTGCAAAATACGTCCCATCTGCGGCGTGCCGAAAGTTTGCGTCAACCATTGTAGCGTCGGGAAGAAAAACGAAATCCCCGACAGCGCTACCAGGAAGAAGCAGATCACCACCGTCCAGTGACAGGCGCGGTCGACAAATTTCGTGCGCACAATCATTTTCGACTTACTCATGATGATCCTCCTCATCGTCGTCCGTTTCTTTATTCGGGCCAATACCGATGTAGTGGTAAATCAGACCGGCGAAAGTGGCGATAAAGCCCGCTGCGGCCAGCGGTTTTAGCGCCCCTTTCCACAGATTGATTGAGGTATCGATCTGCGGATCTTTCGGCAAGCCGTGGTACAACTCCGGCTGATTGGCATGGTGCAGCACATACATGACGTGCGTACCGCCGACGCCCTGCGGGTTGTAGATACCGGCATGTTCAAAGCCGCGCGCTTTTAACTTCTCCACGCGTTGCTCACCCAGTTCCAGCATCTCTTTTTTGGTGCCGAAGTGAATAGCCCCGGTCGGACAAGTTTTGACGCAGGCCGGTTCCTGGCCCACGCTGACGCGATCGACGCAGAGCGTACATTTATAAACGCGGTTGTCCTCTTTGTTGAGGCGCGGAATATTAAACGGACACCCGGCGATACAGTAACCACAGCCGATACAGTGTTCAGATTGAAAATCAACAATCCCGTTCGCGTACTGGATGATAGCCCCGGCAGATGGACAGGCTTTAAGACAGCCTGGATCTTCACAGTGCATACAACCATCTTTACGAATCAGCCACTCCAGCTTGCCGTTCTGCTCGGTTTCGGTAAAGCGCATCACCGTCCAGGACTTGGCGCTGAGATCGGCAGGGTTATCGTACACCCCGACACAATGGCCAACGTTATCGCGAATATCGTTCCATTCAGAACAGGCTACCTGGCAGGCTTTACAGCCGACACAGGAGGAGACGTCGATCAGTTTCGCGACTTCGGCTTTGTAATCACGCGCCTGCGGAGGCGGCGTGATGGCGTTTGTTGCGGACCGTTTAATAATGTCCTGCGTTTCCATAGACATATGTTCGCCTCCCTTACGCCTTCTCGATGTTAACTAAAAACGCTTTGTATTCCGGCGTTTGCGAGTTGGCATCACCGACATTTGGCGTCAGAGTATTGGCGATATAGCCTTTGCGCGCGACACCCTCAAAGCCCCAGTGAATCGGGATCCCCACCGTTTCAACCTGCTGACCGTTGACATGCAGGGTGCGAAGACGACGAGTTACCACCGCGACCGCGCGAATAAACCCGCGTTTACTGCTCACCTTCACATAGTCGCCGTTAGCAATACCTTTCGCTGCCGCCAGCGTCTCACTGATCTCCACAAACTGTTCAGGCTGAGCGATAGCGTTAAGTAGCGCATGTTTGGTCCAGGTATGGAAATGCTCTGTGAGGCGGTAAGTCGTGCCCACGTACGGAAACTGCTCCTTCTTACCCATGCGCAGCGCATCTTCTTCATACAGACGCGCCGCCGGGTTCGAGATCACATTCGGGTGCAGTGGGTTAGTGCCCAGCGGCGTTTCCATCGGCTCGTAGTGTTCAGGGAACGGCCCTTCCGCCATTTTATCAATAGCAAACAGACGTCCCAGCCCTTCCGGCTGCATGATAAACGGATTGGTCCCGCTCCCCGGCGCCGCGTTGTTAAAGTCCGGAATATCGTTCCCTGTCCACTTCGCGCCGTTCCACTGGATCAGCATCCGTTTTGGATCCCACGGTTTACCCTGCGGGTCCGCCGAAGCGCGGTTATACAATACGCGACGGTTTAGCGGCCACGCCCACGCCCAACCCAGTGTATTGCCAAGCCCTGACGGGTCGGCGTTATCGCGTCTGGACATCTGGTTGCCCTGCTCCGTCCAGCTACCGGTATAAATCCAGCAGGAGGAGGATGTCGTACCGTCATCGCGCAGTAATGCAAAGCTGCTCAACAACTGGCCTTTCCTGGCAAGCAGTGTACCGTTGGCGTCATAGAGATCTTCCAGCGCATAGCCGTTGTTCTCTTTCGCTACTTCTTCCGAATGCGGTTCATCCGGCTGCTTGTAGTTCCAGCTCATCTTCAATAGTGGTTCGGCGCCTTTACCGCCTTCTGCGCGATACATTTCACGCAGACGATGGTAAATACCGGCCAGAATCTCGCCGTCGTTACGCGCTTCGCCCGGCGCGTCCTGACCTTTCCAGTGCCACTGTAACCAGCGACCGGAGTTAGCGATAGAGCCATCCTCTTCCGCAAAACAGGTAGACGGCAGACGGAAGACTTCGGTCTGAATCGTTGTCGGATCGACATCATTAGATTCGCCGTGGTTCTGCCAGAACGTTGACGTTTCAGTCACCAGCGGATCGATAACGACCAGATACTTCAGTTTGCTTAAGCTTTGCACCACTTTGTTTTTGTCCGGGAAGGACGCCACCGGGTTAAAGCCCTGACAGAAATAGCCGGTGACTTTCCCGCTATCCATCATGTTGAAATATTTGATCACGTCATAGGACTGATCCCACTTAGGCAGCCAGGCAAAGCCCCAGTCATTCTCTTTCTGCGCCGCATCGCCATAGAAAGATTTCATCAGGCTGACGAAGAACTTAGGATAATTACCCCAGTAGTTGACCTGATCGGCCAGCGTCGCTTTGGGGGTATTCGCTGCCAGATAAGTTTGCAGATCGGCCTGTTTTTCCGATGGCAGCGTCAGGTAGCCCGGCAGGCTGGTGGAGAGCAGTCCTAAATCCGTTAAGCCCTGAATATTAGAGTGGCCGCGCAAGGCGTTCACACCGCCGCCAGCCATCCCCATATTGCCGAGCAGCAACTGGATCATCGCCATAGTACGGATGTTCTGCGCCCCGACGGTATGTTGCGTCCAGCCCAGCGCATACAGGAAGGTGGTAGTGCGATCCGGCGCGCTGGTAGAGGCCAACACCTCACACACCTTCAGGAAATCCGCTTTCGGCGTACCGCAGATGTTTTCCACGACGTCCGGCGTGTAGCGCGAAACGTGCTGCTTCAGCAGATTCCACACACAGCGTGGGTGCGTCAACGTTTCATCACGTTTGGCATAGCCGTTTTCATCGAACTGGTAGTTCCAGGAGGATTTATCGTACTGACGCTTTTGGGCGTCATAGCCGCTGAAAAGACCGTCATCAAAGGCAAAATCATCCCGCACCAGCAGGCTGGCGTTGGTGTAATGCTTAACGTATTCAGCGTTGATTTTGTTATTTTCGATCAGGTACAGCAAAACGCCGGACAGAAAGGTAATGTCTGTACCGGAACGTATTGGCGCATAGATATCCGCCACCGACGCCGTACGCGTAAAGCGTGGATCAACGACAATCAGCGTCGCATCGTTATTGTTTTTCGCTTCCATCGCCCAGCGGAAACCCACCGGATGCGCTTCTGCGGCATTGCCGCCCATCACCATCACGACGTTGGCGTTTTTAATATCCACCCAGTGGTTGGTCATCGCACCGCGACCAAATGTTGGAGCAAGACTTGCTACCGTTGGTCCGTGTCAGACGCGCGCCTGGTTATCTACCGCCAGCATACCGAGAGAACGCGCAAACTTCTGCGTCAGCATCCCCGTTTCATTGCTGGCCGCCGAGGCGCACAGCATTCCGGTAGAGAGCCAGCGGTTAACCGTGACGCCCTGCTCGTTCTTTTCAATAAAGTTGGCGTCGCGGTCGGCTTTCATTAATTTAGCAATACGAGTGAAAGCGTCATCCCAGCTAATGCGCTGCCACTTGTCGGAACCCGGCGCGCGGTATTCCGGATAGCGTAGGCGATCTTCACTGTGAACATAGTCCAGCAAACCGGCCCCTTTCGGGCACAGCGCGCCACGGCTTACCGGATGATCCGGGTCGCCTTCAATATGGTAAATCGCTTCTTTCGCGTTTTTTGCCCCATCTCCCAGGCTATACATTAATAGCCCGCAACCTACGGAACAGTATGTGCAGGAGTTACGGATCTCTTTTGCGCGCAACAGCTTATAGTTTCGCGCCTGAGCCAGGGCCATTTTAGGGGTAAAACCCAGTGCGGCCACCGTTGTTCCCGCCATACCGCCCGCGCAGATTTTAAAAAATTGTCTGCGGCTGACGTCCATTGCTTTCCTCTTTTTTCCACGGATGCACGCCTCCTTCGAACTGCAGCAAAACCTCAGCCCAGGATGCGTGTATAACTTCGCGAGGAAACTAACAGCAAAATCGATAACTTTTTTGCGTCAAATCAATATTGAAACGGTTCCGCTACTAAATAGCCCTATTTTTAAACTGCAATAACTCCAGGGAGGTACTTAAAAATGACACTGCATGGCATCGCCCCCGGAAAAAGTGCTATAAGTGGCAGTTTATTTTGCGCGGTATTCAGGACAGTCACAAAGCATGACATCACAAAAAGCAACGCTAATAGGGCTTGTTGCCATCGTTCTGTGGAGCACGATGGTTGGGTTAATTCGCGGCGTCAGCGAAGGTCTCGGACCGGTAGGCGGCGCAGCCATGATCTATTCATTAAGCGGCCTGCTGCTGATTTTTACCGTCGGATTACCTGATATCCGTCGTTTCCCGGGGCGATACCTCATCGCAGGCAGTGTACTGTTTGTCAGTTATGAAATATGCCTGGCGCTTTCTCTCGGTTATGCCGCCACTCGCCATCAGGCTATCGAAGTCGGCATGGTTAACTATTTATGGCCCAGCCTGACCATTCTGTTTGCCATTCTTTTTAACGGGCAAAAAACTAACTGGCTTATTGTTCCTGGATTGCTTATTGCACTTACTGGCGTTTGCTGGGTTCTGGGGGGCGAGAATGGTCTTAATGCCGGAGAAATTATCAACAATGTCGCCACCAGTCCGCTAAGTTATTTCTTGGCATTTCTTGGGGCGTTTATATGGGCGACATACTGCACCATCACCAATAAATATGCGCGTGGTTTTAACGGTATCACCGTCTTTGTGTTACTCACCGCCGTGGCGTTGTGGTTCCACTATTTTCTTACGCCGCAACCTGCCATGATATTTAGCCTACCGGTGATTGCTAAACTTTTTACCGCGGCATTAACGTTGGGGTTTGCCTACGCAGCATGGAATGTGGGCATACTTCATGGCAATGTGACTATCATGGCCGTAGGGTCTTATTTTACCCCCGTCATGTCCTCTGCTCTGGCAGCGCTGTTACTCAGCTCACCACTGTCATTCTCCTTCTGGCAAGGCGCAGTCATGGTTTGCGTAGGTTCACTACTTTGTTGGCTGGCAACGCGGCGGCGCTAATAGTGACGGGCGGGCCGATGTTGATATTAAATCGACCCGCTGTACCTTGACACTCTTCATAACACAACTACGCTTTTATCTATTGCCTGTGTGTATTTGACGATTTTCCATTTTCACGTGCTCCTCCTGCGCCACACCAGGATTGCGCTGGTAAAAATGAATTTTATAAAATCGTTAAATATGTTAATGTGATGATGCAATTATATTAATAAATATATAATTAACGTTAGCTCGCAACTGTTATTAGTGCATATAATAATCAGTCGTTACTACCAAAAATAAAACCATAAACAGCCCAATAGTCCCCTCCGAAAATATATCTTATTAGACAGTCCCTATTTGAATTAATACTCTCAAATGTATTAAGGAGATCTCGATCACACAAATTAAAATAATTTGTAATCTTATGAAACTTATTATTGAACTTATGCCACTCCGTCATTTAAAAATAGTCTGCCATTGACAAACGCCTCGTTTAACAATGGTTGAGGAAACACGCTAAGAAAATTATAAGGATTATTAAAATGAAACTTAAGTTAGTGGCAGTGGCAGTGACTTCCCTGTTGGCAGCAGGCGTTGTAAATGCAGCCGAGGTATATAACAAAGACGGCAATAAACTGGATCTGTACGGTAAAGTTCACGCTCAGCATTATTTCTCTGATGATAACGGAAGTGATGGTGACAAAACTTACGCGCGTCTGGGCTTTAAAGGCGAAACGCAGATCAATGACCAACTGGTTGGTTTTGGCCAGTGGGAATATGAATTCAAAGGCAACCGTACTGAATCTGAAGGTTCCGACAAAGACAAAACCCGTCTGGCATTCGCTGGTCTGAAATTCGCTGAATACGGTTCTTTCGACTACGGTCGTAACTACGGCGTTGCTTACGACATCGGCGCATGGACCGACGTTCTGCCAGAGTTCGGTGGCGATACCTGGACCCAGACTGACGTATTCATGACCCAGCGTGCTACCGGCGTTGCCACCTACCGTAACACCGATTTCTTCGGTCTGGTTGAAGGTCTGAACTTTGCCGCGCAGTATCAGGGCAAAAACGATCGTGACAATGAAGTAGAAGCAAACGGCGACGGTTTCGGTCTGTCCGCAACGTATGAGTACGAAGGTTTTGGCGTGGGTGCGGCCTATGCGAAGTCTGACCGTACTGACCGTCAGGTGCGCAACGGCACCAATGGCCTGTATGCTTCTGGCCAGAATGCGGAAGTGTGGGCTGCTGGTCTGAAATATGATGCGAACAATATCTATCTGGCGACCACCTACTCCGAAACGCTGAATATGACCACATTCGGTAAAATCGACGGTATTGCTAACAAAACTCAGAACTTTGAAGCTGTTGCTCAGTACCAGTTCGACTTCGGTCTGCGTCCGTCCATTGCTTACCTGAAATCCAAAGGTAAAGATCTGGGTGCTTACGGCGACCAGGATCTGGTTGAGTACATCGATGTCGGTGCTACCTACTACTTCAACAAAAACATGTCCACCTTCGTTGATTACAAAATCAACCTGCTGGATGACACCAACTTCACTAAAAATGTTGCGCAGATCAGCACTGACAACATCGTTGCTGTTGGTCTGAACTACCAGTTCTAATTTTGTTGTAGTCTGAATACAAAGCCAGTCCTTTCAGGGCTGGCTTTTTCTCTTGATGTAGACTCGGTCATAAGGAGTATGCCGTGCAGACGTTCACTGGTCGTTGTCTTTGCGGACAGAGCCATTTTACCGTTGACGTCGAAATGCTGGATGTCTATGCCTGCCATTGTACGCTGTGTCAAAAATGGTCGGGTGGAATAGCCATGTATCTGGAAGCCTGCGGGCAACCACAGCTAGCCCCCCTTTCCCCGGAACCGCCATACTTTTCATCCTCTTCGCGCGGCGAACGCTACTTCTGTTCCGGCTGCGGGTGTCCGCTGTGGTTTCGGCTTACCGATACCGATCGCTATTTTATTCCCTGGACCTTACTGGAACTGAACGAAGTTGATCGCCGTCGGCTGATTCTGGCTGCGGAAATTTATACCGAAACCCAGCCTGCCTTCTGGCGACTGACGGGGCAATACGCACGCCTCAGCGGTAAAGAGGTTGAGGAAATGGACTCCCCCTGCCAGCTAGCGCATTAAGCGCTTATCTCACCAGGCGTTATGTTATCGGCGTTGGGCTTTTGCCAGGCTGAACCACATCCCTACCGCCAGCAAAAGAAGCATACTCCCGGCGCTGCTTAACGCCACGCTATGCGACCAGATAAAGGCATGTCTGGCGGCGTCCAGTATTGCCTGCCCCTGCGTGGGCGGTAGGCTATTCGCCAACTGCACGGCTTCTCCCATTGAAGATGACGCTCTGGCAATCTCTTGCGCCTCAAGCCCGGCAGGCAGACGGATAGACGCGGAGAAGCTACGGCTTAACAACAGACCGAAAATGGCAATGCCCAGTCCCGCGCCCAGTTCATAAGCCATCGTTTCTATCGCGCCGGCCGCCGCCGCTTTTTCTGCCGGCGCAGCGGCCATAATTGCCGACGTGGAAGCCAGCAATGCGCTGGCGGCGCTAAATCCCAGCAGCGCCATCAGCCCCCAGGCCTGCCATTGCTGGGTGCTGAAATCCGTCATCGCCAGGCCATAAAAACTCAGCGCGCTTAACGCCATGCCGCCCGTCGCGACCAGCCGTAGTCCCAGACGCGAGACCAGCGCGCCCGCAATCGGCCCGCTGAATCCACTGGCGACCATCACCGGCAGCATAAATACCCCGGCCTCATAAGGCGATAGCCCGTGAACAAACTGCAGCTCTTGCGCCATCAGCAGCTCAAAACCCACCAGAGTGATCATCGCGGTCATCGCCATCACGACGCCGCTCAGGATAATGCGATGGGTAAATAGTCGCATATCAATCATCGGACGCGATGTCGCAAGCTGTGTGCGGATAAAGAGTCCCAGGAGCAGCGCGCCGGTAAGCAGGGTAAGCGAGATGACCCACAGCGACAGATGTCCTTTCAGCGCGGTTTTAGCGCTATAAACCAACAGCAAAATGGCAATAATCAGCATCACCGCATGGCCAAGATTGAGCGGTTGATCACGATGGCCCGCCTGGCGAGGAACATAGCGGGCGGTTAAGCCCATGACGACCAGCACAATCGGCACGTTGATCAGGAAAACCGATCCCCAGTAAAAATGCTCTAATAAGATGCCGCCGATGAGCGGCCCAAACGCCGCTCCGCCCGAACCTACCGCTGCCCAGACGCCCAGCGCCATGTTGCGATGCTTCTCTTCACAAAAGGTGGCGCGTATCCCGGCCAGCGTCGCTGGTACAATCATCGCCGCGCCAATAGCCAGTAATACCCTGGTGGCGATAAGCCAACTGGCGGTATGCGAAAACGCCGCCGCCAGTGACGCCAGGCCAAAGAGCGTCCCGCCCAGCATCAGCAGGCGTTTAAAACCGATACGATCGCCAAGCGCGCCCATCGGCAACACCATGCCAGCCATGACCAAAGAATAAATATCAATGATCCACAGCAGCTCGTTGCCGCTGGCCCCCAGTGTCATACTCAGTGTCGGAGCGGCGACATGCAAGACCGTGGCATCAATGGCGACAGGAATATAGACCAGCACAATAATGACTAACGTTAACCACTGACGAAACATAACTCTCCCTTCAAAAACTCAAATTTGGACGCTTGTCCAGTTTCAAGATCCTACGGTAAGTTGAACGAATGTCCAGCTTTTTGTTACACTGCGCGCATTGGCTAATGTGGGGAAAATATGAGTTACCTTAACCGGGATGAACGCCGCGAAGTGATCCTGCAAGCGGCGATGCGCGTGGCGCTGGCAGAGGGGTTTGCCGCCATGACGGTGCGACGAATCGCATCAGAAGCCGATGTCGCCGCCGGCCAGGTGCATCACCACTTCAGCTCGGCGGGTGAGCTCAAAGCGCTGGCCTTTGTCCATTTGATCCGCACCCTGCTTGATGCCGGGCAAGTTCCGCCGCCCGCCACCTGGCGTGCACGGCTTCACGCTATGTTGGGTAGCGAAGACGGCGGCTTTGAGCCTTACATAAAATTGTGGCGAGAGGCGCAAATTCTGGCCGATCGGGATCCGCACATCAGAGATGCTTATCTCCTCACGATGCAGATGTGGCATGAGGAAACGGTCACAATTATCGAGCAGGGCAAACAGGCAGGAGAATTTACGTTTACTGCTAACGCCACAGATATTGCCTGGCGGCTTATCGCACTGGTGTGCGGGCTGGACGGTATGTATGTGCTGGGTATTCCGGAAATGGCCGATCCCGCGTTTAAATACCATCTGGATCGGATGATTACGCTTGAACTCTTTGCGTAAAGTTACAAATAATTTAATAAAAATCACTTTTAGTTTACAAATAGTAACAATTAAGAAACATCATATCTCCTCTTCGCGCCGCGCTGGCCTGGTTTTTTATCTATTCTTTCACTCAATATTCTAAAAAAACTTCAATAAGTTCTCAAAAGAGCGCGTGACGCTCTGTCTCTTTTTTGTGTTTTTTCTCAAATGATATGCGCATGTGAGGGGTAAAATGACACGACAAAACGAGAATTATAACCGTTATCTCTTGAGTGACTGGCGACCCGAAAATCCAGCCTTCTGGGAGAATAAAGGGAAAGGCATCGCCAGAAGAAATTTATGGATTTCAGTAAGTTGTTTGCTCCTGGCATTTTGCGTCTGGATGTTGTTTAGCGCTGTTGCCGTCAACCTCAATAAAATTGGATTTAATTTTACCACCGACCAACTCTTTTTATTAACCGCATTACCTTCTCTTTCCGGCGCAATATTACGCGTTCCCTACTCCTTTATGGTGCCACTGTTTGGTGGTCGTAAATGGACCGTATTAAGCACCGTAATATTGATTATTCCCTGCGCCTGGCTGGGATTCGCCGTGCAAAATCCCGCCACCCCTTTCGGGGTATTTATGCTCATCGCTCTGTTGTGCGGTTTTGCGGGGGCAAACTTCGCGTCCAGTATGGGCAACATCAGTTTTTTCTTTCCAAAAGCCAGACAAGGTAGCGCGTTGGGTATTAACGGCGGACTGGGAAATCTTGGCGTCAGTGTGATGCAGTTGATTGCGCCGCTGGTTATTTTTCTGCCGATATTTACTTTTTTAGGCGTCCAGGGCGTGCCGCAACCTGATGGCTCCCTGCTCGCCCTCACTAACGCCGCCTGGATCTGGGTGCCGTTACTGGCTGTCGCGACGCTTGCCGCCTGGTTTGGTATGAACGATATCGGCAGTTCAAAAGCGTCTGTCGCCTCGCAATTGCCGGTGCTAAAACGTCTGCACCTGTGGCTGCTTAGCCTGCTGTACCTGGCGACATTCGGGTCATTCATCGGCTTTTCCGCAGGTTTCGCCATGCTCGCCAAAACGCAATTTCCCGACGTAAACATTCTGCAACTGGCGTTCTTTGGCCCCTTTATCGGCGCGCTGGCGCGATCGGCAGGCGGCGTGATCTCCGATAAATTCGGCGGCGTTCGCGTCACGCTCATTAATTTTATCTTTATGGCGCTGTTTACCGCCTTGCTATTCCTCACGCTGCCAGGCTCCGGCGCAGGCAGCTTTAGCGCGTTCTATCTTGTTTTTATGGGCCTGTTTTTGACAGCGGGTCTCGGCAGCGGTTCTACCTTCCAGATGATTGCGGTGATCTTCCGTCAGATCACGCTCTACAACGTCAAACTGCGCGGCGGGAGCGATGAGCAGGCGCAGCGCGAAGCGGTGACGGATACCGCCGCCGCGCTCGGTTTTATCTCCGCTATTGGCGCTGTGGGCGGCTTCTTTATTCCAAAAGCGTTTGGCACCTCTTTGGCCTTGACCGGCTCGCCGGTGGGCGCCATGAAAATCTTTTTGCTGTTTTACCTCGCTTGCGTCCTGCTGACCTGGCTGGTCTACGGGCGTCGTAAGCCTAAACAACAATAACAACATACGCACCTGTAGGACGGCCATCCGGTAATGGTTTAACGCCAAATCGACAGGATGGCGGAAAATTTATCGAAGCAGGAGAAATGTCATGAGTAAACTGTTGGATCGCTTTCGTTACTTTAAACAAAAAGGCGATACCTTTGCCGACGGCCATGGTCAGGTGATGCATACCAACCGCGACTGGGAAGACAGTTATCGCCAGCGCTGGCAGTTTGATAAGATCGTGCGCTCAACCCACGGCGTCAACTGCACGGGCTCCTGTAGCTGGAAAATTTATGTCAAAAACGGTCTGGTGACGTGGGAAACCCAGCAAACCGACTACCCGCGCACGCGTCCCGATTTACCGAACCATGAACCGCGCGGCTGCCCGCGCGGCGCCAGCTACTCCTGGTATCTCTATAGCGCCAATCGTCTGAAATACCCTCTGGCGCGTAAGCGGCTGATAGAACTGTGGCGCGAGGCTCTTTCCCGGCACAGCGATCCGGTACGGGCATGGGAATCTATAATGAACGACCCGCAAAAATGCCAAAGTTACAAACAGGTGCGCGGACATGGCGGCTTTATTCGTTCGAACTGGAAAGAGCTGAATCAGCTCATTGCCGCCGCTAACGTCTGGACAATCAAAACCTATGGTCCGGATCGTGTGGCGGGGTTTTCACCTATTCCGGCAATGTCGATGGTTTCTTACGCCGCCGGAACACGTTATCTGTCATTGCTTGGCGGTACTTGTCTGAGCTTCTATGACTGGTATTGCGATCTTCCACCCGCGTCGCCAATGACCTGGGGCGAGCAGACTGATGTGCCGGAGTCCGCCGACTGGTATAACTCAGCCTACATTATTGCCTGGGGCTCTAACGTGCCGCAGACGCGTACCCCGGACGCCCACTTTTTTACCGAAGTGCGCTACAAAGGCACCAAGACAATCGCCATCACCCCGGACTATTCCGAAGTCGCTAAACTGTGCGATCAGTGGCTGGCGCCAAAGCAAGGTACCGACAGCGCGCTGGCGATGGCCATGGGTCACGTTATTTTAAAAGAGTTTCATCTCGATAATCCCAGCGACTATTTTCTTAACTATTGCCGCCGTTATACCGACATGCCAATGCTGGTCCTGTTGGATGAGCGCGCAGACGGCAGTTATGTACCGGGGCGTATGATACGCGCGTCGGATCTGGTGGATGGACTGGGAGAAGCCAATAATCCGGAATGGAAAACCGTCGCGTTCAACAGTACGGGCGAACTGGTCGCGCCCAACGGTTCTATCGGTTTTCGCTGGGGAGAAAAGGGAAAATGGAACCTGGAACCGGTGGCGGCAGGCGTCGAAACTGAACTGTCGCTCTCTTTACTTGGTCAGCATGATGACGTGGCGGGTGTCGCCTTCCCCTATTTTGGCGGTAACGAAAACCCACATTTCCGCAGCGTGCGGCAGGAACCGGTGCTGGTACGTCAGTTACCGGTGAAACGCCTGGCTCTGGCGGACGGTAGCGAGCGGATGGTCGTCAGCGTTTACGATCTGGTGCTGGCTAATTATGGGCTGGATCGTGGTCTGGATGACTGCCATAGCGCCAATAATTATAACGACGTAAAAGCCTACACGCCGGCCTGGGGCGAACAGATTACCGGCGTGCCGCGTCGACATATCGAAACTATTGCGCGTGAATTTGCCGAGACCGCCCATAAAACTCACGGTCGTTCGATGATCATCCTCGGCGCGGGAGTGAATCACTGGTATCACATGGATATGAATTACCGTGGGATGATTAACATGCTGGTGTTCTGCGGTTGTGTTGGACAAACCGGCGGCGGCTGGGCGCATTATGTCGGCCAGGAGAAGCTGCGGCCGCAAACCGGCTGGCTGCCGCTGGCCTTCGCGCTGGACTGGAATCGCCCACCGCGTCAGATGAACAGTACCTCGTTTTTCTACAACCATGCCAGCCAGTGGCGCTATGAAAAACTGACTGCGCAAGAGTTGCTGTCGCCGTTGGCCGATCCGGCTAAATTTTCCGGACACCTGATCGATTTCAACGTGCGCGCGGAACGTATGGGCTGGCTACCCTCGGCGCCGCAGCTTAATCTTAACCCGCTCAGCGTGAAAGCGAGCGCCGCTAAAGCCGGGCTGTCTGCGGCGGATTATACCGTGCAGGCGTTGAAATCAGGCGCTATCCGTTTTGCCTGCGAACAGCCCGACAGTGGTCATAATCACCCGCGAAATTTATTTGTCTGGCGCTCTAACCTGCTCGGCTCCTCCGGGAAAGGTCATGAGTATATGCTCAAATATCTGCTGGGCACCGACAGCGGTATCCAGGGCGAAGCGCTGGGTTCCAGCGAAGGAATTAAGCCTGAAGAGGTGGAATGGCAGTCCGCCGCGATTGAGGGCAAGCTCGATCTGTTGGTCACGCTTGATTTCCGTATGTCCAGTACCTGTCTGTTTTCCGATATCGTTTTGCCGACCGCCACCTGGTATGAAAAAGACGATATGAATACCTCGGATATGCATCCGTTTATCCACCCCCTTTCCGCCGCGGTCGATCCTGCCTGGGAATCCAAAAGCGACTGGGAAATCTACAAAGGTATCGCCAGCGTCTTTTCTGAAGTGTGTGTCGGACATCTCGGACAGGAAACCGATGTGGTGTTACACCCGCTCCAGCATGATTCCCCGGCGGAACTGGCGCAGCCATTTGATATTCTCGACTGGCGTAAAGGCGAGTGCGAACTTATTCCGGGCAAAACCGCCCCCAATATCGTCGTGGTTGAACGCGATTATCCGGCCACCTATGAACGTTTTACCTCGCTGGGTCCCCTGCTGGATAAATTAGGCAACGGCGGTAAGGGTATTGCCTGGAATACGCAAGATGAAGTCGATTTCCTCGGTAAGCTCAATTACACCAAACACGATGGCCCGGCGAAAGGACGTCCACGGATCGACACCGCGCTGGATGCTTCGGAAGTGATTCTTGCCTTAGCGCCGGAAACTAACGGCCAGGTGGCGGTGAAAGCCTGGCAGGCGTTGGGCGAGATGACCGGGCGCGAGCACACCCATCTGGCCATCAATAAAGAAGATGAGAAAATTCGCTTTCGTGATATCCAGGCGCAACCGCGCAAAATTATCTCCAGCCCGACCTGGTCAGGGCTGGAAAGCGAGCATGTCTCTTATAACGCCGGCTATACCAACGTACATGAACTGATCCCGTGGCGCACGTTGTCGGGGCGGCAACAACTCTATCAGGATCATGCGTGGATGCGCGCTTTTGGCGAAAGCCTGGTGGCATATCGTCCGCCGATTGATACCCGCAGCGTCAGCGAAATGCGAGAAATTCCGCCCAACGGTTTCCCGGAAAAAGCGCTTAACTTCCTGACGCCGCACCAGAAATGGGGAATTCACTCCACCTACAGCGAAAACCTGCTGATGCTGACCTTGTCGCGCGGCGGGCCGATTGTCTGGATCAGCGAAGCCGATGCCCGTGAATTGGGTATTGAAGATAACGACTGGATTGAAGCCTTCAACGCTAATGGCGCCCTTACCGCTCGTGCGGTGGTCAGCCAGCGCGTCCCGCCGGGTATGACCATGATGTACCACGCCCAAGAGCGGATTATGAACATTCCGGGTTCGGAAGTCACCGGGATGCGCGGCGGGATCCATAACTCCGTGACCCGGGTCTGTCCAAAACCGACGCATATGATCGGCGGCTATGCGCAACTGGCTTACGGCTTCAACTATTACGGAACCGTGGGTTCGAATCGCGATGAATTCATCATGATCAGGAAAATGAAAAACATTAACTGGCTGGATGATGAGGGCCGGGATCAGGCACAGGAGGCGAAAAAATGAAAATACGCTCACAGGTTGGGATGGTACTGAATCTCGATAAATGTATTGGCTGTCACACCTGCTCCGTCACCTGTAAAAACGTCTGGACCGGACGTGAAGGGATGGAATACGCATGGTTCAATAACGTCGAAACTAAACCGGGCATCGGCTATCCCAAAAACTGGGAAGACCAGCAGGAGTGGCAAGGCGGTTGGGTTCGTGATGTTAATGGCAAGATAAGACCCCGTCTGGGCGGCAAAATGGGGGTAATTAGCAAAATTTTCGCCAACCCGGTGATTCCGCAAATCGATGATTACTATGAACCCTTTACCTTCGATTATCAGCATTTACATACAGCGCCGGAGAGTAAGCATCAGCCCACTGCCCGTCCGCGTTCACTGATCGACGGAAAACGGATGGACAAGGTGATCTGGGGGCCAAACTGGGAAGAGCTGCTCGGCGGCGAGTTTGAAAAACGCGCCCGCGACCGTAACTTCGACAACATACAAAAGGAGATGTACGGTCAGTTCGAAAACACCTTCATGATGTACCTGCCGCGCCTGTGCGAACACTGCCTGAACCCCAGTTGTGTCGCCACCTGCCCAAGTGGCGCTATTTATAAGCGTGAAGAAGACGGCATCGTGCTAATCGACCAGGATAAATGCCGGGGCTGGCGTTTGTGTATCAGCGGCTGCCCGTACAAAAAAATCTACTTTAACTGGAAGAGCGGCAAGTCTGAGAAATGCATATTTTGCTATCCGCGTATTGAATCCGGCCAGCCGACCGTTTGCTCGGAAACCTGCGTCGGGCGCATCCGTTATCTTGGCGTTCTGCTCTACGACGCCGACAGGATTGAAGAAGCGGCCAGTACCGAACACGAGACAGATTTGTATGAACGTCAGTGCGATGTGTTTCTCAATCCGCACGATCCGGCGGTCATCGAAGAGGCGCTTAAACAGGGCATCCCGCAAAACGTCATCGACGCCGCCCAACGGTCGCCGGTGTACAAAATGGCGATGGACTGGAAGCTGGCGCTTCCGCTGCACCCGGAATACCGTACCCTGCCGATGGTCTGGTACGTACCGCCGCTATCGCCCATCCAGTCATACGCCGACGCGGGCGGGTTGCCGCACAATGGCAATATTCTGCCAGCGGTGGAGACGCTGCGTATTCCGGTCCAGTACCTGGCCAATATGCTCAGCGCGGGCGATACCGGCCCGGTCATTCGGGCGCTAAAGCGGATGATGGCGATGCGCCACTACATGCGCTCGCAGACGGTTGAAGGCGTGACGGATACCCGCGCGATTGACGAAGTGGGTCTGAGCGTACAACAGGTTGAAGAGATGTATCGCTACCTGGCGATTGCCAATTATGAAGATCGTTTTGTCATTCCCACCAGCCACCGGGAAATGGCGCGCGACGCCTTTCCGGAGCGCAACGGCTGCGGCTTTACTTTTGGCGACGGTTGTCACGGCTCGGATACCAAATTCAACCTGTTCAACAGTAGCCGTATTGATGCCATCAATATCACCGAAGTGCGTGATAAAGCGGAGGGGGAATAATGCAAATCCTCAAAGCGATTGGCCTGTTGATGGAGTATCCGGACGACGAGTTGTGGGAATGTCGGGATGAAGCGCTCACCCTTATCCAACACGATGCGCCAATGCTGGCCGACTTCACTCGCGAGCTGCTTTATGCGCCGTTACTGGATAAACAAGCAGAATGGTGTGAAGTATTTGACCGCGGGCGCGCCACTTCATTGCTGTTATTCGAGCATGTTCATGCGGAGTCCCGCGATCGCGGCCAGTCGATGGTCGATTTGTTAAGTCAGTATGAAACCGTGGGCCTGCAGCTCAACTGCCGCGAACTGCCGGATCATCTGCCGCTCTATCTGGAGTACTTAAGCGTGTTGCCGAAAGCGGAAGCGCGCGAGGGATTACAGAATATTGCCCCTATTCTGGCGCTACTGGGCGGTCGTCTGAAACAGCGAGGAGCGCCGTGGTATCAACTGTTTGACGCCCTGCTGACGCTGGCGGGCAGTACGCTTACAAGTGACAGTGTCACCAAACAGATTATTCAGGAATCGCGGGATGATACCCGTCAGGCACTGGATGCCGTCTGGGAAGAAGAGCAGGTGAAGTTTATCGAAGACAACGCCACGACCTGTGACAGTTCACCGTTACACCATTATCAACGACGCTTTAGCCAGGACGCGGCGCCGCAGTACGTCGACGTCAGCGCGGGAGGCCCGAAATGATACAGTACCTGAACGTCTTTTTTTACGACATCTACCCCTATATTTGCGCCACGGTATTCTTCCTCGGCAGTTGGCTGCGCTATGACTACGGACAATATACCTGGCGCGCGTCGTCCAGCCAGATGCTGGATAAGCGTGGGATGGTGATATGGTCGAATCTGTTCCATATTGGCATTCTGGGGATCTTTTTTGGCCATCTGTTTGGAATGCTGACGCCACACTGGATGTATGCCTGGTTCCTGCCGATTGCGGTAAAACAGCAGATGGCGATGATCCTCGGCGGCGTGTGCGGCGTATTAACGTTGATCGGCGGCGCGGGATTACTGTGGCGTCGTCTGACCAATCAGCGTGTGCGGGCGACATCCACTACACCTGATATTATCATCATGAGCATTTTGCTGATTCAGTGTCTGCTTGGCCTGAGCACCATTCCGTTTTCGGCGCAATATCCGGATGGCAGCGAAATGATGAAGTTGGTGGGCTGGGCGCAAAGTATTGTCACCTTCCGCGGCGGGTCTTCGGAAATGCTGAACGGTGTGGCGTTTGTTTTCCGCGTTCATCTGGTGCTGGGAATGACTATTTTCCTGCTCTTCCCGTTCACCCGTCTGGTTCATGTCTGGAGCGCGCCGTTTGAGTATTTCACCCGTCGCTACCAGATTGTTCGTACCCGCCGCTAATTCTCTTTGCCCGGGGCGTACGCTTACCGGGCAAAGAAAAACACATGGGCGTCGTCATTCGGCAACGCACAGGCTATGATGATTCTTCAGTCAAAGGAGAACATCAATGAAACCGCAGATTTACCATGTTGACGCCTTCACCAGCGACCCCTTTCGCGGCAACTCTGCTGGCGTTGTCTTACATGCGGATACGCTAAGCGACGCGCAGATGCAGCTGATTGCCCGTGAACTTCGTCACTCGGAAACCGCCTTTTTGCTAAAAAGCGAAGAGAGTGATGTGCGCATACGCTACTTTACACCGACAGTAGAAGTCCCCATCTGTGGTCATGCCACCGTGGCCGCGCATTATGTTCGGGCAACGGTACTGGGGTTGGGAAACACCACCGTCTGGCAAACCTCGTTAGCGGGCCGTCATCGCGTTGAAATTCATGCCGAACACAACGACTATCGCATCACGCTGGAACAAGGTCAGCCCTCTTTTGAACCACCGCTAGTCGGAGAGATTCGGGCTGCCATCATCACCGCGTTGAACCTGACTGAAGATGATATCGTGCCGGGAGCGCCAATTCAGGTAGCTTCAACAGGACATGCAAAAGTGATGATCCTGCTCAAACCAGACGTTGATATTGATGCCCTTTCTCCGAATCTGGCAGCCCTGACGGCAATCAGCCAGCAAATTGGCTGTAACGGCTTTTTTCCTTTCCAGATTCGTCCGGGAGAAAACGAAACCGATGGGCGAATGTTTTCCCCGGCGATAGGGATTGTGGAAGATCCGGTAACGGGAAACGCCAATGGCCCGATGGGTGCATGGCTCGTCCATCATGGCCTGATGGCGCATGACGGTAAAACGCTGCAGATTCAAGGCTATCAGGGGCGCGCTTTAGGCAAAGAGGGTACTGTTGATGTTACCGTCACCATTCGCGATAACCAGCCGGAAAACGTCACCATCTCCGGCCAGGCGGTCATTCTGTTTCATGCCGAATGGGCCATTACTTTTTAATCTTTGTCAGGCCCGCAAATCCTCGCGGCAAAAAATTATTTTCCCGCCTCCGGATGGGTATCAAATGCAGCCATTACCGCGGCCAGCTCCGCCTCGGTAAAACCGTGCTTTACATCATTTACGCCGAGACCAAACTGCTGCTGAAGTAACTGATACAACGACGGTACATCCGGTACATTGGCCTGTTCAACGGCATGTCCCTGGTGGTAACGCGTGAAGTGGAAATTCGTTAATGTCAGCTTGCCGCCATCAGGCAAATGGCGGCACATCAACAAATGATGACGAAAATGGGATTGCGGCCAGTGAGCCGACCAGAAATTGCCCATCACATGATCGCTCTGCTGCTGCACCGCCAGATCAAAACAGTACATCGACTGCCAGTGCTCATGGTGGCGGAATTGTAAAATCCATGTGCTCCCCTCCTGCATCAGGCGGTATTCGCCATGCGGCGTTTGCTGGGCAATTTCAGCCTGCAGACGAAGCGGCGCGGTTAGCGTTTGGCCGCCAAACCCCACGTCCGCGATCCACTGCTCATTCTCAACATCAACCAGCAGCAAACGGTGCGTGCGCGGCGGTAAACTGGCGGGATGAGACAGAATGACCCGCCCCAATAAGCTTCGGACGTTAAAACCGATGTCGCGTAACGCACGTTCAAACAGGCCATTCAGTTCAAAACAGTATCCACCGCGTCGGGCATAAAGCAGTTTCTCCTCTAATGCCGTCTCATCGAGCTGTATTTCACGAGGCAGTAGCACATCCAGATTTTCAAAAGGAATCGCGCAGTTGTGCGCTAAGTGAAGCGTTCTGAGCGCTTCAACCGTAGGAACCCCCAACGGCTGACAATGTAATCGCGTAAAATAAGCATGTAAAAAAGAGGTCATCTGAGGCTTCCATTAACATTAATGCTTGCGTTCGGCACACAGGCTGAGGCGGATATCGCTGCGCAACAGGATACCCTATCCGTGGAATAGCGTTGGATACTTTTGAAAAAAATAAGACAGGCCGGCTACAGCGCCGGAGGTACGTGGGATTTTGGCCTACAAACGGAAATCGGGTTCTGAGAATCTCTTTGCGACACGCCGCCAAAATAGCGGCGTGTTAAAATTTTTAACGCCAGCTCAGCGAGTCTGATTTCTAACAAAACTGGCTAAACATAAACGCTTTTTAATAAGTGTCCAAATAGTTACGGTAACGCTCTTTTATGTCGGCCGCCCGTTGCGCTTTCGCCTCCGGCATGTCGCTGGCCCGAGCGATATAATGTTCTAAACTCGGAATGGCGCCTAATGCCTGAGGTAAGGCATTATATGCTGCTATTCGTTCTCTGACGGTTTTATGGTCTTTATCAATATCATAATGATAGTACGCTGGCGCTTCTAAAAAGCCCTCTTCCAGTCTCATACAAATATCTTCAAAGGTTCCCTCAACCTCAACGGAATGTTCGCCATCCGATATCCTGACGATTGGCTTACCTCCAGCTATCAGCGAGAGTTGTTCGAATATTAACCTCCGACCATCAGAAAGCTCGACATCTATAGCATACAGTCCATCACATACAGCATCAGCAAGGTGATCATGGATATTCCCTGCATTGGCACAGAACTCCTCAACTTTAGGCGTAACATTGCAATAATGTTCAATTACTCTTGTAAATCCGTAGGCTAATCCTGCGGTAAGCACATACAAGATGCCTTTCATGATTTTTGTTGATAATTTATTTTCATAATCTCCTGCAGCAACATGAGGTAGCTTATTTCCTGATAAAGCTCTGGCATAGGTAGAAACTGATGTATGTGGCATATCCTGCTCCTTCAAATTTTGCTCAATAGCTTTATATGTCCTACTCCTCTCTCATTATGACGATATGTCAATCAACAAAATTGCTCAAAGGCATATATTTTCAGGAGAAAATGAGAATAACAGGCGCAACGGCCTTATCTTATGCTGCTGCAATATCGTCAGGTGGTTTATCGTTCGAGGTCATATCTATGACCATAAATCCCACCATGGATTAACCCTGATTAATTATTGCGCAAAGTAATCACTGCGGATTTGTGCTGGCGTCTTATCTGGCTGAATCGTGACCACACCGCACCACATCTGACCACACAAATAAACTCGACATCCTCATTTTGTTCTTCCCGTATGTTTTGCGTCATTTAACAATTGCAGGTAGGATGCTCCGCCGGCGGTTTTATCCTTGTCACAGAATCAGGGAAAAGCGGCATTCGCCATTGCAGGCAATCGATTGGTGAGCGCCCGTCGCGGCATAAGGAATTTTTCTGTCAGGACAGGCTATAACAGGTAACGTAATGAAAACACAGACTACGCACGCCGCAGAACAACATGCGGCGAAACGACGCTGGCTGAACGCCCATGAAGAGGGGTATCACAAAGCGATGGGGAATCGTCAGGTTCAGATGATTGCTATCGGCGGCGCGATTGGCACCGGTTTATTTTTAGGTGCAGGCGCCCGATTGCAAATGGCCGGACCGGCACTGGCGCTGGTCTATCTGATATGTGGCATTTTTTCTTTTTTCATTTTACGCGCGCTGGGCGAACTGGTATTGCATCGCCCTTCCAGCGGGAGTTTCGTCTCCTACGCCCGTGAATTTTTGGGTGAAAAAGCGGCCTACGTCGCAGGCTGGATGTACTTTATTAACTGGGCGATGACCGGGATCGTCGATATCACCGCAGTGGCGTTATATATGCACTACTGGGGCGCATTTGGCGACGTTCCGCAATGGGTGTTCGCGCTCGGCGCGTTAACCATTGTCGGTACCATGAACATGATCGGCGTAAAATGGTTTGCCGAAATGGAGTTCTGGTTCGCGCTGATAAAAGTACTCGCCATTGTTATCTTCCTGGTGGTAGGCACGATTTTTCTCGGTACCGGTCAACCGCTTGAGGGTAATGCCACCGGTTTTCACCTGATTACAGATAATGGCGGCTTTTTCCCGCACGGCCTGTTGCCCGCGCTGGTACTGATTCAGGGCGTAGTGTTCGCTTTTGCGTCGATTGAACTGGTCGGTACCGCCGCTGGGGAGTGCAAAGATCCACAGACGATGGTGCCAAAAGCCATCAATAGCGTGATCTGGCGTATTGGTCTTTTCTATGTAGGATCGGTCGTATTGCTGGTTTTGCTGCTGCCGTGGAACGCCTATCAGGCGGGGCAAAGTCCGTTTGTCACCTTCTTTTCTAAACTTGGCGTGCCTTATATCGGCAGTATTATGAATATCGTGGTGTTAACCGCCGCGCTTTCCAGCCTGAACTCCGGGCTTTACTGTACGGGGAGAATTTTACGTTCAATGTCGATGGGGGGTTCCGCACCGAAATTCATGGCGAAAATGAGCCGTCAGCATGTGCCCTATGCGGGTATTCTGGCGACTCTGGTGGTTTACGTGGTCGGCGTGTTCCTGAATTACCTGGTCCCCTCCCGCGTGTTTGAGATCGTTCTTAATTTTGCCTCGCTCGGCATTATCGCATCGTGGGCGTTTATCATGGTGTGCCAAATGCGTTTACGCCAGGCGATAAAAGAAGGCAAAGCCGCAGACGTCAGTTTTAAACTGCCCGGCGCGCCTTTTACCTCCTGGCTAACGCTGCTGTTTTTACTAAGCGTGCTGGTACTCATGGCGTTTGACTACCCGAATGGAACTTACACTATCGCCTCGTTGCCGCTGATCGCCATTCTGCTGGTCGCCGGCTGGTTTGGCGTGCGACGTCGTGTGGCGGAGATCCATCGCACTGCGCCAGTGACGGCGGATTCGACAGAGAGTGTCGTATTGAAAGAAGAAGCAGCGACATAACATTCCCCTTCCCCGGCAGCCCCAGGCCTGCCGGGTTTAATGCGCGTTGCCGCCAACACCGCATCGCGCCCAATGCTTAGTCAGCCTTAATCAACTGCGCCACATCATTGCTGTTAATTTCCCGCTGGTTGCCTTCCTGATCGGTATAACTGGTCATCCCCGTCTCTTTATCTAACTGTGGCTTACCCTGAGTTACGATCGTTTGCCCATTCTTCGTCGTCATCACATAGTTGGTTGTGCAACCCGCAAGCATAAAAAACATCATGCCCAAACCTGAGCATATAAATAACTTTTTCATATTTTCCTCGTGAATATAATGAGTTAACTACAGCAAAAAGGCAGTGTAATTCTCACAGAATCATCAGGCTATCGGCGGGGTGTAACGAGGCGTATCGGTGCGTTTAAAGAGATGACTGGAGGGGTTTCCCCCTCCATACCCTATTTACAGAGCAATGCGAATAACATCATCCGGCTGCGTCGCTTCCTGTTCACGTGTCGATTTCTGCTTCACGCTGACGTAGAGCGTTTTACCATCTGCCGATAGCGCCAGGCTATTCGGGTACGTCGGCGTATCGAACGTTTTAACAACGTTATAGGTCTTCGCATCGATCACGCTGACCTGCCCTGCCTGACGATGCGTCACGTAAGCCTCGTTACGTGTCGGATTATACAGGACGGCCAAAGAGGCAGGCGCCGCGATTTTGGCAAGAATATTGCCATTACGGGTATCGACAACCAGGACTTCAGTCGCCTTCGAGTCGGTGATAAACGCGCGATGACCTGCGGTATCGAGACTCAGGTTAATAAAGAAGTGTTCTTTACCGTCATCCAGCAACTTCTTACGACTGAGAATTTTATTGCTGGCGGTATCGATGGTGATAAATTCACCATCCGCATTGGTGGTGTACAGGCGTTGCGCTTTACTGTCGAGCGCCAGACCCGTACTCATTTTGCCGGTATTTTCGATCGTCGTTTTCAGTTTGATGGTTTCGCCATCCACTACCCAAATAGCACTCTCTTTACCAACACCGCTAATGTAGATCGTGTTGGTCGCCGAATCGGCAACCAGCTCACGGGGCTGTAACGGACGAACCTCTTCAGTACGTTTGCGCTCATCAAGTACCAGACGACCTTTTACATCACCCGTTTTGGCATCAATTGCGGTAACAGCGCTGTTAATGGTATTGCCAAACCACAGCGTTTGGGTCGCGGCATTGATGGTGGCGCCGAACGGCTTGAGATCGTTATGAATCGCTTGCGTGATTTCCAGCGTCACCGGGTCGAGACGATAAACTACGCCGCCTTTATCCAGTTTACGGCTTTGCGATGTAGCCAGCCAGAGCGCGTTTTCTTGCTGACTCCAGGCCATCTCATAAGCGCCTTTGCCTACCGCTTTACGCAGCATGTCTTCCGCCGCCAGCGTGCTAAATGAGGATGCGACGAGGAGCGAACCTAACAATAAAGAACCACGCAGGCGCGGCGAAAAAAGATGACGTAAGTGCATGACGACTCCCTTTGATAAAAACGTGTATAGCTGCTTCACACTACTTCGCTGCGCGGGATCTTCGTTCCGCACTTATTATAAGTTGAGAATAATAATCATTATTTATCAGAAAGTGGAGCTTTTCCTCGCCTGCGAATGTCATGGCTCTTAAATACCGCACATTTTCTTAACTTAATGTGCGATTAAAATTTCAAAACTTTACATATTGACTACCCTTAATGTCACGTTTTCCGTTGATACGCTTACATTTATCCGGCATTTTCATGAAAATTATTTCCGTTAGACAGCGACTTTATCCCGCCCTCTTATTGCCTCTGACCTTCTCCCCGGTCCTTCAGGCCGCCAGCGCGCCCAATGAACAAACCATGATAGTCACCGCAACGCCGCAAACCGTATCCGAACTGGATACACCTGCCGCCGTTAGCGTCATTGAGGGAGAAGACATGCGTCTGGCGACGCCACGCGTCAATTTATCTGAGTCTTTAACCAGCGTCCCGGGATTGCAGGTGCAGAACCGGCAGAACTACGCGCAGGATCTGCAAATCTCTATCCGTGGATTTGGCTCGCGTTCCGCCTTTGGCGTGCGCGGCATTCGTCTGTATGTTGATGGCATTCCCGCCACCATGCCGGATGGACAAGGCCAGATTTCGAATATTGATATTAACAGCATACAAGACGTTGAAGTGTTACGCGGCCCCTTCTCAGCGCTATACGGCAATGCTTCCGGCGGCGTGATAAATGTCACCACCGAAACCGGGAGACAGCCGCCCACCCTTGAGGCCAGCAGCTACTACGGCAGTTATGGAAGCTGGCGCTATGGGCTAAAAGCCACGGGCGCGATGGGTGACGGCACACAGCCAGGCGACGTGGATTACACGGTATCGACTACCCGTTTCACCACCCACGGCTACCGCGATCACAGCGGCGCGCGAAAAAATCTGGCTAATGCCAAACTGGGCGTGCGCCTTGACGATGTCAGTAAACTCTCGCTGATTTTTAATAGTGTGGACATTAAGGCGGACGATCCCGGCGGACTTACCGAATCTGAATGGAAAGCCGATCCGCAACAGGCGCCCCGCGCTGAACAGTACAATACGCGTAAAACCATCAAACAAACTCAGGCAGGATTGCGTTATGAACGTCAGCTCAGCGCGCAGGATGATATCAGCGTGATGGCCTACGCCGGAGAGCGGGAAACCACGCAATACCAGTCTATTCCCCTGGTGGCACAGCTAAAACCAGCCCAGGCTGGCGGCGTAATTACACTGCAACGCCACTATCAGGGCATTGATTCCCGCTGGACTCACCGGGGAGAATTAGGTGTGCCGGTCACCTTCACTGGCGGATTAAATTATGAAAACATGAGCGAAAACCGCAAGGGTTACAATAACTTCCGCCTCAACAACGGCACCCCTGAGTTTGGGCATAAAGGCGATTTACGCCGGGATGAGCGTAACCTGATGTGGAATGTCGATCCTTATCTGCAAACCCAGTGGCAGCTTACGCAAAAACTCTCGCTGGATGCTGGCGTGCGCTACAGTTCCGTGTGGTTCGATTCTAACGATCGCTATATCGCGCCCGGCAATGGCGATGATAGCGGCGACGCCAGCTATCACCACTGGCTACCCGCCGGATCGCTAAAATATGCGTTAACTGACGCCTGGAATCTCTATCTTGCTGCCGGTCGCGGATTTGAAACTCCCACTATCAATGAGCTTTCTTATCGCGCTGACGGCCAAAGCGGGTTCAACTTTGACCTCAAACCGTCGACCAATGATACGGTGGAAGTCGGCAGTAAAACGCGGATTGGCAATGGCTTGTTGACCGCCGCGTTATTTCAAACCGATACCGATGATGAAATTGTCGTCGCCAGCAGTATGGGAGGACGCACTACCTACAAAAACGCGGGCAAAACGCGCCGCCAGGGCGCAGAGCTCGCGTTGGACCAGCGCTTCGCCGGCGACTGGCGGGTGAAAGCATCGTGGACCTGGCTGGATGCGACCTATCGCAGTAACGTTTGTCAGGGGCAAAACTGTGATGGAAACCGGATGCCCGGCATCGCCCGTAATATGGGATTCGCCTCATTAGGTTTTATCCCGGATGAGGGGTGGTACGCCGGAACAGACGTTCGGTATATGGGCGATATCATGGCCAATGATGAAAATACCGCCAAAGCGCCTTCGTATACCGTTGTTGGACTAAATACAGGGTATAAATTTAATTACAGTCAGCTTACCGTCGATATTTTTGGGCGGGTAGATAATCTATTTGATAAAGAATATATCGGTTCGGTGATCGTTAATGAATCTAATGGCCGATATTATGAGCCAGCGCCAGGGCGTAACTATGGCGTGGGGATTAATCTGGCATGGCAATTTGAATAAATATCCGGCAAATATCCGGCAATAGCGGGGAATCCCCGCTATTGATAAGTCATAGTTGCATGAAGGTTACATGAAGTACTGATTTTTAATCGTCGCTACGTTTTGTTGCAAAACGTTCTGTAAGCAGTGGCGACTAGCTTCTTTATCACCAGTCACTAACGCATTAAGCAATTTTCTGTACAGATTAACGCCGTTTTGATAATCATCAAGTTTAAAATTATCATATAAAAAATGCAGGCTTGGCCCCAGGCGTACCCATAATTGCTCGATCATGGCATACAGCGTTGGCATATCCGCGTAGTGGTAGATCTCAAAGCGGAAAGCGCGGTTGGCCAAAAGAATTTTCTCCATAACGCCACTTTCCAGCGCCTGTTGAAATTCATCTAATAGCGCATTCAGCGTCTGCTCGCGATCCGGGGTAATCTTACCCGCAGCGGCGACCACCGCCATCTCCTCCAGGGCAGTACGAATCGTATTAATTTCCAGCAAACTTTCCAGCGAGATCTCCGGCACCATAAACGCCTGTGCTGGCGCCACCGCCAAAGCACTGGAAGAGACCAGCCTTAACAGGGCCTCACGCACCGGCGTAATACTGACGCCTAACTCTTGAGCGATATTTTTAGTGATAAGCCTTGCGCCTGGTTTTAATGCGCCAATAGACAATTGATGCTTTAACCGATTTTCAACCTGTGTGGTCAGGCTTATATGTTGTGTTTTTTCCGTACCCGGCATTTTCCTTCCTTCACCTCTTGGCAGAACAACATCGCAATCGAGTCCCGAAGAAGTTTCGGAACTTAATTGTAAAAAAGATAATCCAGGCCTGAACGGCCAAATAAATAAAAGTGATAATTTACTTGCGTGATATTCTCATCTTTTACAACAATACAGGTTTCTTTATGGCAACCGTTTTATCTCCGTCATTCCTTCATGTATCGAGATTTTTGACCGGTTCAGGCCGCTGAGGGAGATAAGCTGCCCCACCGCGATCTGAATGATGAATATAAGTAAAGCCGCAATTTTAAAATTTGCACATTTTTATGGCGACATAATGCCGCCATTTTTTCTTTACGCATCGTCCGCTAAACGTATCACGACTTTGCCAAAGTTCTTCCCCGCCAGCAGCCCCATAAACGCTTCTGGCGCATTTTCCAGCCCATCAGTAATCTGCTCCCGGTAATGTATTTTCCCTTCTTTGATCCAACGCCCCATTTCTTGCTGAAACTCATGTATCCGGTGACCATAGTCCTGGTTGATGATAAAACCTTGCAGGCGAATACGCTTTTTAAGTAATGTCGCCATCAGTAGAGGCAGTCTGTCTGGACCGTCCGGCAACGCTGTCGCATTGTAGCCGCTGACCAGACCGCAGAGCGGAATTCGCGCCGACGTATTCAGTAGCGGTAAGACGGCGTCAAAGACTTTACCGCCGACATTCTCATAATAGATATCGATACCCTGCGGGCAGGCCTGTGCAAGCTGTTGTGGGAAATTATCAGCGTGATGATCAAGGCACAGATCAAATCCCAAAACGTCTGTCGCATGACGGCATTTTTCCGCGCCGCCGGCAATACCCACGACCCGGCAGCCCTTCAGCTTGCCAATTTGTCCAACCGTTGCGCCTACGGGGCCAGTGGCGGCGGCGACAACCAGCGTTTCGCCCTCTTTCGGCTGGCCGATATCCAGTAACCCCATATAGGCGGTAAACCCCGGCATTCCTAAAATCCCCAACGACCAGGAAGGATGTTGCGGATTATCACCCAGCTTTACCAACCCTTCGCCATCTGAAATGTCATAATCCTGCCAACCATTGTAACTCAATACCCATTCGTCTGGTCGGTAATCAGGATGGTTTGACGCGACAACGCGACTGACCGTACCGCCAACCATAACGCAGCCAGGTTCAACAGGCGGCGCATAAGAGGGTTCATCGCTCATGCGGCCACGCATATAAGGGTCGAGTGATAAAAAAACGGTACGCAATAGCACCTGCCCTTCACCGGGCGTCGCGACGTCATCTTCTTCGAGGCGGAAGTTATCCATCTGCGGCGCGCCGTGGGGACGCGAGGCCAAAACCCAACGACGATTTCGGTTGGTCTGTTGCTTCATTCTATTCTCCTCATGCCTGGCATAATCCATCAATAATAGTCGAACATTCGCTATCTGAGGGAGTTAAACACTCTCAGATATCAGGCTGTGCGCTTTTATGAACGACTTTCTTTCCCCTCTCGCTAAATATGAATTCTTGCGCTAATTCGTTGATTTATGCCGCCTTCAATAGTATTTCTAACACTATCGTAAACATTCCCTGGGGTTCCCTATGACGATTCGCTTTGCCGATAAAGCAGACTGCGCCGCGATTACCGAAATCTATAACCATGCGGTATTACATACTGCGGCCATCTGGAACGATCGGACGGTCGATACGGATAATCGCCTTGCCTGGTATGAGGCCCGTCAATTACTGGGCTATCCGGTGCTGGTAAGCGAAGAAAATGGCGTGGTGACTGGCTATGCATCATTTGGCGACTGGCGCAGTTTCGACGGTTTTCGCTATACCGTCGAGCACTCGGTTTATGTTCATCCGGCGCACCAGGGGAAAGGACTGGGGCGAAAACTGCTCAGCAGACTGATCGATGAAGCCCGACGCTGCGGCAAGCATGTGATGGTAGCCGGCATTGAGTCACAGAATGCCGCCTCGATACGCCTGCATCATTCGCTGGGATTTACCGTCACCGCGCAAATGCCGCAGGTCGGCGTAAAATTTGGCCGTTGGTTAGATCTTACGTTTATGCAGCTCCAGCTTGATGAACACGCCGCGCCGGACGCCTGCTGATGAACCAGTCGCTGACGCTTATCTTTTTGATCGCCGCCGGCGTCGGGCTGGTGGTACAAAACAGTATTATGGTGCGTATTACGCAGACATCATCGACGATTCTGATCGCTATGCTGTTGAACTCGCTGGTAGGGATCGTTTTATTTGTGACGATATTGTGGTTTAAGCAAGGCGCTGCGGGTTTCGGCGAGCTGGTCGCCAGCGTGCGCTGGTGGACATTGATCCCCGGTCTGCTGGGGTCATTTTTTGTATTTGCCAGCATTAGCGGGTATCAGAACGTTGGCGCCGCGACGACTATCGCGGTACTGGTCGCCAGCCAGTTAATCGGCGGACTGGCGCTGGATATTGCGCGTAGCCACGGCGTCACGTTACGCGCAATGGTCGGGCCGGCGTTTGGCGCGCTGTTGCTGGTCATTGGCGCATGGCTGATTGCGAAGCGCCAGTTTTAATGGGTTACAGTATCGTGCCGCCTTTGGTGAGCTGCTCGCGGCGCGCGTCCCGATCTTCTTGATATTGCCTGCCGTGATGCGCGATAGCCGTGCGTAAACGCTGCTGCTGTACATAACGATCTTCGCGACGTAATTCAGCATCATCGCTCAAGGCAATCAGCAATTCATTCATATGGGCAATTACGCTCTCCGCGATGGCGGCATCCACGCGGGCGCTCACTTCCTCCAGGTGCGACATAAGCTCTCCTACTCTTTATTCTGTAACAGCATGATTCGCCTATTATACGCGTTATTGTCGCCCGATGCGGTAATTCACCGTCGCCCTCCTGATTTAACTTACGTCAAGTGGAAACACGGGGCTTAATAGACCGAGAATTCGCGCCTTTTTGCCTTTCTTCCGCCGTTTGCTTGCGTATAGACCCCGTAAAGTAGACGCGTGAAGAAGTCTAAGGGATAACAACGTGGCAAAATCTCTCTTGCGCAGCGGCAATCTGGATGATTATCAGGCCGTGGGCGGCGGCGGTCAGGCCGTATTTGAATCAGCATTGCAAATTCGCGAAACGCTTCGTCTGCGTAAACAGCAGGCGATGGTTGACTGTCTGGCGATTCCGCAACTTAACGATAATGGCGATCGGGTTGACTGGTATTCGCCGATTGAAGGTCAGGCGATAGCGTGGAAAGCGGCTGACGAAGAGACACGTTCTCGGGCTTTACGTTATTTAGCCAGCACTTTTGAAAGCGCGGCTGCACTCAGTCGCAAAAGTCTGCAATCCGGTAAAACAGCGCTTCAGCTATTTGGGTCGCTACTTGAGAAAGCGACGCAATTTCCCGGCGAAAATCATGTTTTCCTGGTTAACGGCAAACCGGTTATCACCTTCTGGGGATTCGTTAATCTCAACGAAAATACACGCGATGATGTGCTGGACTGCCTGCGGGTCACCGAGGCAATCCCCGACATCCCTCTGGTCGAGCCGGAGCCCGAAGAAAAGCCGCTGGTAGAGGCGGCGTTTAGTCAGGCGGATGAACCTTTGTTAACGTCTGTCATTGAGCCGCCGAAAATGCCGGAGGAACCTGTTGCGCCGCCCGTTATCGTTAGCGAGCCGAAGCCGGCCACACCCATCCCGGTTGCTGAGGCGAAAAGAGCTCGCCGTCTACCGCTGTGGAGCTTACCTGTCGCTGCCGTGGTTATCGCCGCCGTCGCCACGCCTTTTTTCTGGCCATCTTCATCCGTTGACGGGGCCTCTCCTGTTCGCGCCGCGCCTGTCGCTACCGCGAAAACTGACGTTACCCCCTTGCCTGAACTCGCCGCGCATTTGCCGCTGCATCGCGCTGAGGTGACGCCCGCCCCCAAAGCGGCGCCGCTGCCGGAAGCGCCTGTTATCATTGCCGCTATCCCCAAAGACGCGCTGGTGATGGACAGTACGCAGATGAAGCTTGGAACCACGCGCTTTTTAAACGGTAGCTGGCGCGTCAGCGTGGATGTCAAAGATCCGATTACCGGCAAGCCGCCCTCTCTGCGTTATCAGATCCAAAATAACAAAGGTATCGCGCGCGTAGTACATGGCGATAACGTGGTTTGTCGGGCGGAAATTTTCTCTGGTCTGCATCAAACGGGCGAGCTGATGATTAAAAGTCGCGGCAATGCGCGCTGCACCGACGGCTCACGTTATCCGATGCCGGAAATTACCTGTAAAGCAGGCGTCAATGACGTCGCAACCTGTACCGCCCGTTATGGCGCCCACGCGGCAATTCCGTTGACGTTTAAAAAGATAGGTGCCTGATTTTATGTTGGTCAATCTGTGTGATTACAAACAGAGCGTCACGCTCATTGCAAACAGCGGCGTCCAGTTTCTTGACTTTGGCTTAACGCCGCAAGAGTCGGCCCGCTACGGACGTTTTGTGCGCAAAACGGCAAACGGCCCGCTACTGCGCCTCGATTTTGATCTGACCAGCGGGCGCTACACGTTGCCTGGACGTGCTGGCGGCCAACCCGAAGTCGTGAAACCGGAAAGCACTCAGACGCTGCACTATTCTCTGGATGTACTCGACGGAATCTGGCTCCCCCTGCCGTTCCTGCGTTTTAATCCGCCGCGTACCTTTATTGACGGGCCGGATAACTGGGCGCGCATTCAGGTACGTAAACTCAGCGAGCCAGATAGCGCCGGAAACACACACCGCATCACCCTCGCCTTCGACAGTCAACTGGCCAAAAATATGCCTGCGGCGTTGGCGCCTTGCGAAAACGATCTGCTCAATGGCACACGTTTTGCGCTCGCCTGGCGCGATGAAGAAGTTGCTGATTTTCTTGACCAGACATGGATTGACGGCTGGCTGCGCGAGTCGTTTCTTCAGTATGCCTCACAGGTGGAAAACCGTCCGGAACAGGCCATACAACAAGCGCTGCGTAGCTTTGAGTATCAGGCGCACTGGTTGAATTTACTGACGCTGTTAGGCGAACAGCTTACGGTGCCGGAAGTAAAGTTTGTGACACATACGTTAAGCACGCCCGCAATCCCGGTCGATCTGATTCTGGATGTCGGCAATACGCATACCTGCGGCGTATTGATCGAGGATCATGGCGATGCGAATGACGGGTTACGCCAGACGGCAGAGCTTCAGGTGCGTTCTTTAAGCGAGCCGCAGTATCTGAACGATCCTTTATTTACCAGCCGGGTAGAATTCTCGGAAGCGCGCTTTGGCAAGCAACACTTTTCTGTCGAAAGCGGACGAGACGACGCCTTTGTCTGGCCTTCCATTGTGCGTGTGGGCGACGAGGCTCGCGCCCTTGCTATGCAGCGTGTGGGCACCGAAGGCAGCAGCGGCATCTCCAGCCCGCGCCGCTACCTGTGGGATGAAACCCCCGCCTTGCAGGACTGGCGCTTTAGCCAGATCCACGGTAAAACGCAGCGCGAACCGCTTGCCACCGCGTTTCCGCTGATGAATCTGATGAACGACGACGGACAGCCGTTATTCCGCCTGCCGCATGAAGAAAGGCTACCGGTTTTTTCGCCGCAATACAGTCGTAGCACCTTGATGACGCATATGTTGTGCGAAATTCTGGCTCAGGCGCTGGGGCAAATTAACAGCGTCGCCACCCGGCTGCGGCTCGGCTTTCCCGCCTCGCCGCGCCAGCTACGCACCCTGATTTTAACGCTGCCTTCCGCCATGCCGAAACAGGAGCGAGAAATTTTCCGCCAGCGAATGTTTGAAGCGCTGGCGCTGGTCTGGAAAGCCATGGGCTGGCATCCGCAGGATGAGGATTTCACCACGCCTAAGCAGCGTGAAAAAAGCGTGGTGCCGGTACCAGAAATACAGATGGAATGGGACGAAGCAAGTTGCGGCCAACTGGTATGGCTTTATAACGAAGCCATTTCGCATTACGCCGGGCGTACCGAATCCTTTTTTAATGCACTCGCCAGACCGGATCGCCAGCCTGAACCCGGCGTCGTCCCCGGACGCGCGTTGCGCGTGGCATCGATTGATATCGGCGGCGGCACGACGGATATGGCGATCGTTCACTATCAGTTAGATGACGGCGTGGGGGCCAATGTAAAAATTACGCCTCACCTCCTGTTTCGCGAAGGTTTTAAAGTCGCCGGGGACGATCTGCTATTGGATATCATTCAGCGTTGCGTACTCCCTTCCCTGCAAACGGCGTTGCAACGGGCAGGCGTTACGGATGCCGCCGCCCTGCTGGCGACCTTATTTGGCGATTCGGGACGAATTGATACTCAGGCCATTTTGCGCCAGCAAACGGCGCTGCAATTATTTATGCCGCTGGGCCATGCGGTACTTTCCGCCTGGGAGCAAAGCGACATTAACGATCCGTTTGCTGGTTTACATGCAACATTTGGCGATCTGCTGATCCGCCGCCCAACGAGCAACGTGATGAACTATATCCAGCAGGCGATCGATCATGCCTTACCGTCTGGTTCGCCGACATTTGATATATTCAATGTGCCGTTGCAAATCCAGTTTAGCCAGCTTCAGGAGGCTCTGCTGGCCGGCCAGTTTACGCTGACAACGCCGCTTCATGCGGTCTGCGAAGCGATATCCCACTATCACTGCGATATCTTGCTGGTGACGGGGAGACCGACCTGTTTACCCGGCGTACAGGCGCTCATCCGGCACTTACAACCGGTGCCGGTTAATCGCATTGTGTGGATGGATAAGTATCAGGTACATGAATGGTATCCCTTCAGTCAGCAAGGGCGTATCGGCAATCCAAAATCCACTGCAGCGGTAGGCGCGATGTTATGCAGCCTGGCGCTGGACTTACGTCTGCCGCGTTTCAATTTTAAAGCGGCTGATATCGGCGCGTATTCGACTGTGCGTTATCTCGGCGTACTGGATAATACCGTTAATACGCTTCGCGATGAAAATATCTGGTATCACGAGATCGATTTGGATAAACCCGGCGCAACGCTGGACGCTCGCCTGCATTTTCCGCTACGCGGCAACGTAACGTTGGGCTTTCGTCAACTGGCGAACAGTCGCTGGCCGGCAACCCCACTCTATTGCCTGAGCATTAACTCCGCCGAACTGGCCAAAACCATCGCTGGCGACGGCGTACTGAATGTGCGACTGAAATTACGCGGCAGTAGTAAAGATAGCGCCCCGGAATCGTTCATATTAAGTGATGCCTGGCTCCAGGACGGGACGCCGGTCGCCGCCGATGCGCTGACATTAAAATTGAATACGCTGGCTGACCGTCGCCACAGCGGCAGCCACTACTGGATAGATAGCGGGAGTGTATACCTGAAATGACAAAACCGTTAAACGCCACCCAGGCTGTTATCGAGTGGGTTAACAACACGCGCCGTTACGCAACGCGACTGGATGACGAAGCCGACGCTCTGCTGGCGCAACTTACGCTTGCCGCGGCGGATGAGTCAGCGCTCAACGCCGCCTGCGCATCACATGGCTGCGTCGGTCTGTACGGGTATGCGCAATCCGCAAAAGCGCATCTGCTAACGACGCTATGCGGTAACGAGAATGGCAAGCTGGAAATTATCACGCCGGACCGTGACTATGATTATTTCAGCCACATCAATCCGGGTCATGCGCCAGCGAATATGGCTATTCGCTTTACGCGCGACATTTTTTCAAACGAGAGCGGCTGGCCGTTGCGCCTGCGCTTGATCAGTGAAGCTGAACTGGTGCAGATCTTTATTGCCTGGACCAGCTCGTCCCCCGTTTGTCGCCAGGTCGAAAAATCCATTATCACATCACGCCTGGAGAAATGGCAATCGCTTCGCCAACCGCAGCCCGTCCCCGGCGTTACCGCTGAAGAGGTAGCGACCATCGCGAGTTTCTGGCGCTCTTGCCTGCCGTCCGCCAGACAACATATTGATGATGCGACATGGCAACACTTTGCCTCGCTCTTGCCTGCGCTGGATCTCACGACACGGGCGCACGCCTGGGCATTACTGTGGGGAGAGCAACCAGAGATCACCCAGCAATGGCTGGCGCTGGCGCATATGTTGCAACAAACCGGCCATGCCGGGGAACTGGCGGCGCCGCTCAGCCTGCTGGTCGATCATTTTGGCTTACCGGCGGAAAACTTCCTGACGCAAATGGCGCTAACCGCCAGCGATACGCAAAGCGATGTGGTGGTGCATCCGGTTAAGGAAGGCCGACTGCTCAATGCGGTCAGCCTTTCGCTTGATTCTCTGGCGCTGCTTACCCGCGAACTGGTGCTAACCGTTGAAAACAGCGTACTGGATAACGTTGATTTACTGGATATTCCGGTCGCGCCAGACAGTCATCCTCATCCGTTATGGCGGGCGAAATTAGGCTGGATGCTGGCCCATTACCGTCAGCAGGTACAGCCCGATGTTCTGGTGATTTGCAATGCTCTGGCATCTCGCTCGCAAACATCCGCCGCCGCCCGTCACTTACTGGAGTGGGTTAACGCCACGCAGCCGCAGCATGAATCAGCGTTACCCGGCGTCGTCTGGGCTATTACTCCACAGGATGCCCGTTTTGCCACCCAGCAAAATCTGGATGAAGCCGTCCAGCAGTTGATGGGTAAACCTGGCGTGCATTGGGGAACGTTGCAGGCGCTGGATAAACACAGTATGCAGCGTTTGGTGGAGTGGTTATCGCAGGCGACATCGGCACCACAGCGACAGGCGCGCTTACAGGCGTTACGCGCACAACTGCGAGGCCGCGTGCGCGATCTGTTACCGATGTTTGATGACGCGCGGCTACCGGTTGAAACCGTGATCCGGCGTCTTCAGGCCCAGGCCGCCAGACATGGAGACCTGCTGGCCGGGCTGTTACCGCCGGTACAGAACTTCGAAGCGTTGCTGCGCACCCGACAGTCGCGAGAAGAACAGGTCAGCGGTTTATTTAATGACGCGATCGATCTCTTTGCCGACGAACCAACGCGCGCTTCAGCGTCAGAAGGTCACGAAACAGGCTATCAGGCGCACAAAATGTGGATCAATCATCTGCGCCAGTGGGCCCACTGCCGGGATAATGCGCAGCGTCTGGGACTGGAACCGCAGATGCTCAACGCCGTGGCGGAGATTTTAATTACCGCCAGCTATCGCCTCGGTTTACCTCAGCAGTTACAGAAAACCATGCAACGCGAGGAGGTTAGCGGCGCGCAGCTTCATGCCATCATTGGTAACTTCATCGCCTGGCTCGGCTACGCCAATATCGAGGAGGCCCAACGCCCGGCCAGCCGCGTTCAGAAAGGCGCAGCCATTTTCGCCGCAACGCCGCGTTCGACAATGTTGCGTCTAACAAAGCTTGACGAACAGCCCGTTCACGCCGCCAGCCGCTATGTCTATGACTGGCTTGTTGCGCTGTATACCCTGGCCAATGAGAACGCAGGATATCGGCATCCGCAGGACGTTACCGACGTAGACAGAGCGCAATTAATTGCCCTGATAGCCTGACCTGGCGGAAAAACCATGCCCGGTAACCTGTATCGGGCTTGAGGTCAGAAAAGCGAAAACAGCAATGCGACGGGGAAACTTATCGGCCATGTCGCGCCAACCAAAAAGGCGCTCAGGAAACGAATTCGTTTTTTGTCATGAGTCAAAAACCAGGTGATCAGGGATGATATCACCGCCATGACGGCGTAAAAAATTAATATCTTTTGAAAGAGGGTCATATCAGGCATCCGCGCCAACCAGAGGAAAAAACGCGCGCAATATGCTCTTTTTATTTGACACACATCAAGGTTTATCAGCCTTGACAGCAAAACGTTCTCAATGCACGGCTCCGCTCACAGAATATCCTGTTTACGTATTATTGCGGATCTCGCCAACCCGTACTATACCCATAGGGGTTATGATGAAAGGTGGCGAAAATGAATGTTTCCAGTAAAACCGTCGTGCTGATTAATGTCTTTGCTGCTGCAGGACTTTTGGGTCTGATCTCGTTGAGATTCGGCTGGTTTGCTTGAGGTGTTCAACCTTTGAGTACTTGCTGCGCATGTTGGCGGGGAGGTCCCCCTCTCCGCCGACACCCGCCTATTTTTTCACGATTTTTCTGAACAGTAAATGATCCTTAATGCTTAACCATGATATGGCGGACAAGGGTGTAGTCTTCCAGACCATACAATGACATATCTTTGCCGTATCCCGATTGTTTTTGCCCTCCATGCGGCATCTCGCTAACCAACATGAAATGGGTATTAATCCAGGTACAGCCATACTGCAATCTGGCGCTAAGCCGGTGCGCCCGCCCAACGCCCTGAGTCCAGACGGAGGATGCCAGACCATAGCGAGAATCGTTGGCCCACCTCAGAACCTGATCTTCATCATCAAAGACGGTTATACTGACCACCGGGCCGAAGACTTCGCGTTGCACGATGGCATCTTCCTGTTTTGCGTCTGCCAGCAACGTCGGAGCGAAATAGTAACCTTTACCTTCCGTTTGACTTCCGCCAGTAATCACACGGATATGGCTGAGGGCCTTCGCCTCCTCTACTGCCGCTGTGACGCGCTTCAGATGCGCCAGCGAACTTAATGGCCCCAGCTCTGTCGACTCATCCTCCGGCGCGCCCATTTTCAGGCTGCTCACCGCGTTCCCTAGCTTTTCGACCAGCGCATCATAGATACCGCGCTGCGCATATATACGGCACGCCGCAGTACAATCCTGTCCGGCATTATAGAAACCGAAAGTCCGGACGCCCTGCGCCACCGCATCCAGATCGGCGTCATCAAAAACAATTACCGGGGCTTTACCACCGAGTTCCATATGCGTACGTTTTATCGCTGGCGCAGTATGGCGCAGAATATGCTCCCCGGTCGCGATAGAACCGGTTAAAGAGACCATGCGTACTTTTTCATGACCGGTCAATACATCGCCAACAGTCTGCCCTCGTCCGAACAGGACATTGAGCACCCCCGGCGGAAAGATATCCTTCGCCAGCGCGGCAAGTTTAAGCGCCGTCAGCGGCGTGATTTCAGAAGGCTTAATCACCACGCAGTTACCTGCCGCCAGCGCTGGCGCCAGCTTCCAGGCCGCCATCATGAGCGGATAATTCCACGGCGCGATAGAGGCAACCACGCCAATCGGATCCCGGCGGATCATCGACGTATGTCCTTCCAGATATTCGCCCGCCGCCAGCCCACTCAAACAACGGGCCGCGCCGGCAAAAAAGCGAAAGACATCCACGATTGCCGGAATTTCATCATTAATTACGCAGTGCAAAGGCTTACCGCAGTTTTGCGATTCAAGCCGGGCGAACTCAAGGGCGTTTTGCTCGATGCTGTCCGCCAGTTTTAACAGACATTCCGCCCGTGCTTTGGGTGTGGTCTGCCCCCATTCGGCAAACGCGCTATCGGCGGCCAGCACTGCGGCGTCAACCTGCGCGGGCGACGCTTCCGCAATCTCAAGTATGACCTCGCCTGTCGCCGGGTTATAAACAGACTGCCTTTCTCCCTCGCCGTCCACCAGCACGCCATTAATCAGTAATTGATATTGCATAGCATTTTCCCATATCGTCATTAATCGATTTCCGGCGAACGGGCCGCCGCTTTCCTAAAAATAGACGGCGCGCCAGATGCTCACCCGGCACACTCGGGAAATTTAGTCAGGTTGTGAGCTGACACGCATTCCACCTCACACAAGGCTTTTAGCGCTCAGCATCTCGCGAATCAGGCTGCCAAGCTGTTTTACGGCCTGTTCTTCCCGTTCTCCCCAATGCCATGCGGTGTTAAAACGAAAGAAACGCGTCCAGGCGCCGGACGTTGAAAACATTTTCCCCGGCGCGATACTGATAAGGTGTTCAAGCGCTTTGGCGCTAAGTTCACCGGCATCAAGCTGCTCAGGTAGCTCCAGCCAAAGAAAATAACCGCTATCGTTATGGTGAATTTTTACTTCCGCCGGGAGATGGCGCAAAAGGGTTTGCCAGGCTTGCTGTTTACGTTCGGCAAGCTGCCTTCGCAATCGACGCAGATGCGCGTCATATCGACGTGTCGAGAGATAATCCACTAACGCCAATTGCATGGGGGAACTGGTGGATAATGTGCTCATTAACTGCAAACGCTGAATTTGTCTGGCATGGCTTCCTCCCGCAACCCAGCCAATGCGAAAACCGGGAACCAGACATTTGGAAAAAGATGAACAATGCAACACGGTATCGTCGCGATCCCATGCTTTGGCGGGCAGAGGTTTCTCGCGGCCAAAGTAGAGTTCGCTATAAACATCGTCTTCAATTAGCGTCACGTTATGGTGCGTGAGTAACGCGACCAGCCGCGCTTTTTTCTCAGCACTCAGCGTGAATCCTAGCGGATTCTGGCTGTTGGTCATTAACCAGCACGCTTTCACCGGATATTCCTGTAACGCCTGTTCCAGCGCCATAAGATCGATACCTTCTTTAACATCGGTGGGTATCGACAACGCTTTCAGGCGCAATCGCTCCAGGGCCTGTAGCGCACCGTAGAAACAGGGGTTCTCCACCACCACCCAGTCTCCCGGCGCCGTCACTGCCTGTAAACTAAGATTCAACGCTTCCAGCGCGCCGGCGGTAATGACAATCTCGTCAGGAGAAACGGTAATCCCCTGCTGCGCGTAACGGCGTGCTATCGCATAGCGCAATTCTGCATTACCTGGCGGCAAGTTTTCGATGACGCTCATTGCCGTCGCGGTTTTACTGACCTGCGCCAGAGAGCGGTTCAATTGCGGCAAGGGAAACAGACGCGGATCGGGAAACGCTGAAGCAAAAGGCACCACTGAGGTATCACGGCTGGCCTGCAGCATCTCAAAAATATAGGTATTGATATCTACGGCTTCATCCCGAATAACGTGCGCTGCCGTCGCGACTGACCGACAAACCGGATGCGGCGCGACATAATAACCGGATTGCGGACGGGCGATAATCCGTCCCTGACTTTCCAGCAACTGGTACGCATGACCGACAGTCATAAAACTCATGCCGCTACTGGCGACCTGCTCCCTCAGCGAGGGTAATCGATCGCCGGGTTGCCAAACGCCAGAGGCGATTTGTTCTCTAATTTGCTCCGCCAGACGTTGATATTTTTTCATTATTCGTTCTCATTGAGCGCTGCTTGCAGGTGGCAACCGCAGTGTATATCAGTTGTTAAAATTAACAATGATTTGCTAACTGTTATGGTGCTTTCCAACAGGCGTAATGATTAGATTTCGCAACAAAACGCCGTTTCAGGGTCTCTGCTTAACGGGAAAGTCAAACCAGGTGTTCGGGTATGGTTCATGAGTAAGAGAGAAGTGCCACCATTCAGTATCCAGTGGCGTAAAGCCCGCATCACGCATCAATGTTTGTAATAACAACCTATTCGCGCGTTGCTGAGCGGTAAGCATGGCATTATCGGGATGGGATAACGGACTAAAACAGTCAAAGCCGGTACCAAAATCCAGACTATTATCTGGCGAGCGTTGCGCCGCGGACGCAGTACAATTCACCAGTGGTCGTCCGGGATCGTATATTGGTATTTTACTGTCAAGTGGAACAATCGTTAGATCAAGCGTACTTCCCCGACTGTGGCCGGATCTGGCGGCAAGATAACCTTCCTCAAACAGACGCTTTTTCTCTACCAGCGGATAAAATTCGTTTTTCATTTGGTTTTGAGAAGGATCTTTGGCCCACGCGATAAAGTCATTCACTGCGCTTTGCGGACGGTAGCAATCATATATTTTTAAGGTAAGTCCGAAGGGGCGTAAACGATCGGCGACCTGCTTTAGTGCGTTCGCGGCTGGTCGTGTTAACAGGCAAACAGGCGCGTTATAGCCTTTAATGGGGCGACCAATAAAGTTATGGGAAGTGAAGTATCGCATGTCTACCTGTACGTCGGGGGCGACCGTAGTAATATCGACAAAGTCTTTTGGCTGGTGGAGATCAATATGGTTTTCAGCTGACATTGCCTGAACGGACAACAGGCTGAACAGGAGGAAAGAAGATACGCATTTTACCATATGTTACACCTCGCGAGAGTCACAGGGGTGATTATGTATTTGAGCAGGTAAAGATTAGCGGACAGCGCTTAAACAGATGGTTAAAATAAACATCATTCCCCCTGTAATCTGTGCCTTATCACAAACGGAGAGGTTATATTTTGCTTATATGACCATTACGCCGCCTGTTCTATACCCAAAATAATTCGAGTTGCTTAAAGGCGGCAAGGGAGTGAGTCCCAGGAACACAGATAACGATGTGTTTTCACAAAGGCGAGTCTACCTGACCAGAAAGGTTATTTGATAATCAGTAGTACAGTTGTTGTCGCCTTCCATAACTAAATAACATTGTTTTGTCAAAGATAAGACCACTATATAGTCAGGAAGGCAATTAGTGAGGAACGCGTCAATTGTCGGCGATAATGCATCTGAAATTACGATTCACCGCAGTTGTTCAAACATATAGTCCTCCTTCGAACCGAGATAATTCGGTCTGCTGGCCATAGTCATTATTCAGTAAGAACGCAGGTTGCAGCGGCGGATCACGGGCGTGAAGAAAAATCCTGTGCCCCAAACTTTTTGGACAAGCGCTGAACCTGCCGTATACTTTTACTTAACGTACACTCCGCCATAAAAATAAACCCTGCGATGATACCGTAATGCCACAGGCATAACTTAAGGATATGCCATAAATCAAGCGAAGCATGATTTAATTTCTCAGTGATTACGATAGTCTGTACAAATATTATGGGATGAAATAATAAGACACCTAACAAAAATATCCCTGCCACAATCATGGCGAGTAACTGAAAAAAAGCCCATCCGATAACGAAGCGGTAAAGTAAAAGCAATAATAGCCGTCCACATTTCCTTAGCCATTCTGACTGCAAAATGCCCCAGGATGCTGTCTTTTCGTGAATTTCACCATCTGATTTCTTCATTTTGAGCCTCCTCGCAGGTTTTTATAATTTTATCGCCCAACAGGAAATAAAGCCGTCAGCTAATCGTTACAACAAATATAATTAAGACAAAAACTAAAGAGTAAGGCATTTATATCATAAGCACTATCAGTATTGGCCTTCTGCCCTGCCGCTAAATATCTCATTGTTGTTAGCCTAATAATACTTTTAGTTTAACTTCTTATAAGACAATTTCTACACGGTTGAGCAACTATTTACTTTCTCTAAAAATAATATAGCGCGTAATTAATCATTACTCATGGTACGTGATGATGTGAGAATTAAGAAAACCATTTTACTTTCATTCGTTTTACCTGACATATTTCATGGCCAGGAGACGTGGGCATGACTAAAGCTACGGGTCGATATTAACAATAATGTTGACGGTTCAGGACAAAGCAAAAATCAGGTATTTCACTGATAAGCAAATCGATGGGCAACATGGTATAATATTTCGAATACCACCTATTCCAGTAATGAAGTCTCATATAATCACTTGTGGTCTACATTATGCCAATTACTATCGGGAGAGGGTTTTTAAAAAGTGAGATGTTTTCTCAAAGTGCCATCTCTCAACGCTCCTTCTTTACGTTACTATGGGAAAAGATTAAAGATTTTTTCTGTAGCACGAGAAGATCTGCTGCCGATCAATATATAAAGGAATTATGTGATGTTGCCTCTCCGCCTGACGCGCAACGTTTATTTGATTTATTTTGTGCGTTATATGAATTATCATCGCCGTCATGCAGAGGAAATTTCCATTTTCAGCACTATAAAGATGCTGAGTGTCAATATACAAATCTCTGTATTAAAGATGGCGAAGATATTCCGTTATGCATTATGATACGTCAGGATCACTACTATTATGAGATAATGAATAGAACAGTTCTCTGTGTTGATACTCAGTCTGCCCACCTGAAAAGATATTCTGATATTAATATAAAAGCTAGCACTTATGTTTGTGAACCGCTATGTTGCTTGTTCCCTGAACGGTTACTACTCTCGCTATCCGGCGGTATAACATTTCCCGTTGACCTAAAAAATATAGAAGAGACGCTTATCGCCATGGCAGAAAAGGGTAATTTATGTGACTGGAAGGAACAGGAAAGAAAAGCCGCTATCTCCTCCAGGATTAATCTGGGCATCGCCCAGGCAGGTGTACCACCTATTGACGACGCTATCAAAAATAAAATAGCCGCAAAGGTTATTGAGAATACTAACTTAACGAATGCAATATTTGAGCCCAATCATACACAAAGTTCAGTTACTCAACTAGTTTATTCATGTTTGTTTAAGAATGAGATATTAATAAATATGCTGGAAGAAAATTCCTCTCATGACCTGCTATGTTTAAACGATCTTGCTGAATATGTAGCGCTACAAGTTCATAACAGCCTTTTTTCTGAAGATTTATCTTCACTCGTTGAGACAGCAAAAAATGAGGCTCATCACCAGAGTTGACCACACCATAAATAGTATGGCTTACAATCCTCTGGCAATACCAAAACCATCTAATACAATACCTTTAAAATATACTTCCATGGAATAATGGATTTACTATAGAGCGAATTGGCTCTTATTTTTATAATTCATATCCTGAGTATAAGTATATTTTCTCATACAACTTATCGCACTTATTGACAAACCGTTTTCGCTAATTTGAAGTGTTGAATAATAACTCAAAGAAATTATTGGCATCATAGCCTCACGACGTAACTGGAAGGTGGCATGATGTTTACAAAAACGTTATCAGTAGTTTTACTGACCTGTGCGCTGTTTTCAGGCCAGTTACTGGCGAAACAGCAAGACCACGCGTTCGTATGGTTTGCGACGGGAGGACACCAGCTTAGACACGAAGCCGACAGCGATGAATTACGGGCGGCAGCGGAAGAATCCGCGGAAGGCTTGCGCGAGCACCACAACTGGCAGAAATCGCGCAAACCAGAGAGCTATTTTCGTTAATTAAACGCCCCTGCGCTTCGGCAGCGTTTTCATCAGCGCTTCAGGGCTCACTGAAGCGACAACGCTGCCGGGCTGGGGCATTTTTAAGATGTGGTTTTTAATTTTGCCAATGACATGCATTTCGCAAGGGCGGCAGTCGAATTTTAGCGTCAGTACTTCATCGCCATGCACCAACTGCATCGGCGTGGCTTTCCAGCTCTTAATATTTCCTTTCGCCTGCTTAGGACAAAGGTTGAACGCAAAACGCAGGCAGTGTTTGGTGATCATGACCGGTACCTCGCCCTTCTCCTGATGCGCCTCATAGGCCGCATCAATCAATTGTACGCCGTAACGGTGATAAAATTCCCGCGCTTTGTGGTTGTAGACATTAGCGAGAAAGCTGAGATGCGTTTGCGGATAGACCGGCGCAGGCTGCGCCACGGCTTTCCGACGACCTCGTTGATAATGGGCCAGCCGCGCCGCGTCAAGCATATCAATCGCCTCCCGACGGAACTGATTGAGCAGGCTATTTGGCACGAACAACGCCGCCGGTAATGTCACCTGCATATCACGCGCGTAGTAAGGCGTCTGTCCCAGCTTCGCCAGTCCGGCTTTTAGGTTATTCAACGCTTTTTCAGAGTTATTGGCTTCCTCAAATACCCCGTCAAGCGTATGCGTGATGCAAACACCATCTTCACTGGTCAGCGTCAGAATAAGCTGTTCCTGCCAGCCGCCCAGCATGATATCAACCGCCACACGGCGCTCACTGGAGGTTTTTGTCAGCGCTTGCTGCCAGTTATGATCCAGATTACGATTCAACGGATGATGCGGACGGACTTTATGCAGGTCGGCAGGCATATCATTTGGCCAAACGCGGTAGCGGTTATGACCGGTTTTCTCCACCGTATTGGCGCGAAAACCTACCACTTCACGCTTAATCAACACGTTCAGGCCATCGCCATTCGCCAACAGCTCCGTAGCTTCTACGTCGAGATAATCCTTCGCCACATTCAGCACCTCGCCTACCGGCAAGCCAATAAATTTTGGTGAATCAAATGCGCCAATATCACCTTTCCGCGCGTTAACAAAATAGTCGGTGCTGCCGCGGTGGAAGGTTTTCTCCGTGGAGGGAACAAAAAAGTGCTCGGTCCGACCAACCGACGCACGCGCCAGATCGCCACGTTGCTCGATAATCGCGTCCAGCATCTGACGATAATGCGCGGTGATGTTTTTGACATAGCTCATGTCTTTGTAACGCCCTTCAATCTTGAAGGAACGTACGCCTGCATCGATCAACGCGCCGAGGTTAGCCGTTTGGTCGTTATCTTTCATCGATAGCAAATGTTTTTCGTAAGAGACCACCCGCCCCTGATCGTCTTTTAACGTATACGGTAAACGACAGGCCTGCGAACAGTCGCCCCGATTGGCGCTGCGCCCGGTTTGCGCATGAGAGATATAACACTGCCCAGAATAAGCGACACACAGCGCGCCATGAATGAAGAACTCAATTGTGGCGTCAGTAGCCTGATGAATAGCCGCTATCTGAGTCAAATTAAGTTCGCGCGCCAGTACAATCTGTGAAAAACCGACATCGGCAAGAAACTTCGCTTTTTCCACGCTGCGAATATCACACTGTGTACTGGCGTGAAGCTCAATCGGCGGGATATCCAGTTCCAGAATGCCCATATCCTGCACAATCAGCGCATCCACCCCGGTGTTGTACAAATCGGTGATTAACCGCTGCGCGGGCTCCAGCTCATCATCATGCAGGATAGTATTCAGCGTGACAAAAATCCTGGCGCCGTAACGGTGAGCAAACGGGACCAGATCGGCGATATCGCGCAGACTGTTACTGGCGTTATGACGTGCGCCAAAACCGGGTCCGCCGATATAGACGGCATCTGCGCCATGCAAAATCGCTTCGCGAGCAATTGCGGCGTCACGGGCCGGACTTAACAATTCGAGATAGTGAGGTTGCTGGCGCATACAGTCTTTCTTATCCAATAGCAGCGAAATGGCGGCTATTGTAGTCAGAAGCGCAAACTAACGAAATAGTTTTCCCGCTTAATCACGCGGGTAATGGATCAGCGAGTGAAAATGAACCGTCTGGTCACTGCTGTTGCGATAGGTATGCGCCGTATCGCCGGCAAAACGCAAACCTTTACCGGCGTCTATGGTTTGCCATACCCCACCAGTACACATGTCCAGCCGACCCTGAATCACCACCACATGTTCGATAACGCCGGCTTTATGCGGCGCTGATTCGCTGCACGCGCCAGGCGCCAGCAATAGGGAAAAATAGTCAAAACAGAGTTCAGGGTCCCACGGAAACAGCGGTGTAATTACCATCGCTTGCTGCTGGGGATCGAAGGTTGGCGGAAATTCGGCCTGCGGAGGCGAAATAAACATTGAGAATGGAACGTTCAGGCCCGTCGCAATTTTCCACAGCGTTGCGACTGTCGGGCTGGATTCATTACGCTCTATCTGCCCCAACATGGCTTTTGAGACGCCGGAGATCTCCGCCAGACGCGATAAACTCCAGCCTCGCTGATGGCGTAACGTTCTTAACGTGGTCGCCAGATAGTGTGTCAGGTTATCCATTTTCCCCCCCTGTAAGACCATAGCGTATCACTTGTACGCTATAACGCACAATGCTACATTGACTGACCGTTATAACGCACAAGAGGCGATCATGCGTCTGTTATCACTGCCGTTACCTACTGTATTATCTGGTCTGGTCGCCGTTCTGGTCGGCTATGCGAGTTCCGCCGCCATTATCTGGCAGGCGGCGCTTGCCGCTGGCGCAACACCCGCAGAGATCGCCGGCTGGATGACCGCCCTCGGTATAGCCATGGGCATAAGCACACTAACGTTAACCTTGTGGTATCGTGCGCCGGTTTTAACCGCCTGGTCAACGCCTGGCGCCGCCCTGTTGGTGACAGGGCTTCAGGGATTATCGTTGCCAGATGCCGTGGGCATATTCATTGTCGCCAATGCCCTGATTGTGCTGTGCGGCGTCACGGGATTGTTTGCGCGTTTGATGCGGATAATCCCCCATTCTCTTGCCGCTGCAATGCTGGCGGGAATACTGCTACGCTTCGGCCTGCAGGCGTTCGGGACGCTCAATGGAGAATTTGTCATGTGCGGCGGTATGCTATTGGCGTGGCTACTCTTTAAAGTATTCGCGCCCCGCTATGCCGTTATTGCTGCCATGGTAATGGGAATAACGGTGGCGCTCATCCAGGGTAAGGTGGCGATGGGCGGTATTCATTTCGCGCCGGTGTGGCCCACCTTCGTTCCCCCCCACTTTTCATTCGCTCAAAGCCTGAGCGTCGCGGTACCGCTCTTCCTGGTGACGATGGCATCGCAAAACGCCCCCGGCGTCGCCACAATGAAGGCGTCTGGCTATCAGCTTCCTGTCTCTCCGTTAATGATTTTTACCGGATTGCTGGCGCTGCTGCTTTCGCCATTTGGCGTTTATTCTATCTGCATTGCCGCCATTACAGCCGCCATTTGTCAAAGCCCGGACGCGCACCCCGATCCAACGCGTCGCTGGTTAGCGGCCGCCGCCGCAGGCGTTTTTTATTTACTTGCCGGGTGGTTTGGCGGTTCGATAACCGCGCTGATGGTCGCCCTGCCGGTTAGCTGGGTGCAAATGCTGGCTGGTCTGGCACTGTTAAGTACGATTAGCGGTAGTCTGTATCAGGCGCTTACTCACGAAAGTGAGCGTGACGCGGCAGTTATCGCATTTCTCGTCACCGCCAGCGGGCTAACGCTGATGGGCATCGGATCGGCATTCTGGGGGTTGATCGCTGGCGGGATAGGCTACGCAGTATTAACGAAAACGCGCCGCCCATCGTTGTCTGGCTGATGGTGACCGCTAATCTGCCGGGGTTTGCGCCATCTTACGATGGCGCCGCAGAATTATTTTTTGTTAACGTCAAACATAGAGGTATCCGTCGCCATATCATCCACGACCTGTTTCAACGTCTCAAACGCCATTGGCGTACTGGAATTGCTCAGGTCTTTACCTTCACCCTGACGTACTACCTTGACAACCGGCTTGTTGGTCGCGGCATCTATCAGCTCACCCTCAAAATAGAGGTGGGTATCCATGGTCCGGTGGCCCGTCGCCATTTGCGTGCCCGCCACAATCAGCGCTACAGGGATCACCTCATAGAATTGCAGCCCTTCTTTGCTGGTATCCACGCCCGTAATCGCCCCGCGGAAAATCAAACTGCGCGGCCCTGGCGTCGTGACCAGCGGTTTGCGCTGTTCAATCGCTGATTTTACTTTAGTGTTCGTATAAGCCAGCAGTTTATCAAGAACTTGCTGCCCGACCTGGGTCGTTGGTTTGGGGACGGGATAATATGTTATCGGATTGTAAACAATACTATCATAGTTAGAGTCATTGAAATGTGGATCTACCCAGCGCAACACCGGTTTTCCCGTGGCGGAGGTAGTTTCCTGCAGGTCCGAATAATTTTTTAAGAATCCAGAATACTTATCCGGCTGTGTGACTTTGGACGCACAGCCGGATAACGCCAGCAAGCCAGTAAGCACTGCAACTTTAAATAAAGTATGAGTACGCATGAAACGATCCCTTTAGTCTTCGCAATGATGCAAAGGAAATAATAGCAAAACGAAATCATTCTGGATGCACTAAAAATGGTAACGACAGCACAATTTGAACGCAGCGCCCGACAAAAAAATGCCGAACGCTGCGAGACTTACAGAACTTGCATCGCTCAGGCCGTTTTTCTCGCCAGCATCGTAGCAAAGCGCAGTTTGATACGGTTGCCGTTTTCGTCCGTGCGGTGAAGCTCGCCGACATCTTCGTTGTATTTCAGCATGTCCCATCCTTCGTAATAGCGGCGTAATTCGCCTTCTTTAAAAGCGAACGGGAATCCCACCGTACAGGGAAAGTCCGGCGTATCCATTGCCGCAACAATCAAATTATACCCGCCGGTTTTTGTGCAGCGTTGCATATTGGCAATTAAACCGGGAATGGTTTGCGCCTCAAGAAACATCATAACCACTGTCGAGAGAATAAAATCGTACTCGCCGTCAAAGGTCAGTGTATTCAGATCGACAATGTCGGTTTGCAGATTATCCAGCCCCTCTGCCGCTTTAATACGCTCAAGGTTAGCCATACTGGCCGGATTTTTATCCCACGCGGTAACGTCATAACCGTTCGCGGCCAGATACAGACTATTGCGGCCATTGCCGCATCCCAAATCCAGCGTTCGGCCCGGCGCGACAACCTTTGCCGCCGCCAGCACATCCGAATGCGTGCGGGTTAATCCGTATTTCTCAGTAAAGTAATTTTCGTCACGAACGGTCATTTTTTTCCTCCGTTTTCAACAGTGCAGCGCGCTCAGTGCGAATAAGCAACGTCCCCTGCACCAGCAATAGAAATGTACGAACCAGCAATAAGGCGATAATAGCGTTAGTGAAAATAAACAGCGGGACGGCCAGAATATGAAAAAGCCCTGATTCACTACCGTGACCAAGATGTAACCCCGTGGTCGCCAGCGCGGAAACGCCGAACGAAAAACTCCAGAAGGAAGCATTAAACGGTTGTGATAAATACCAGGGCATTAATCGCAGCATAAATAAAAGCTGTAACAGACCGTAGCCGAATAGCATTTTCGCCAGCGTGTCGCCCTCCCCGCCATTGACGCTCAGCCAGGCGCTACAGGCGACCAGAGCAGGCGCCAGTTGGATACCCAGCGACGTACGCAGCACTGCCGGTAATTCGCCGCAGCTACGCAGTCGCTGCAAAATAACCGGCTCCAGACTTAACCACGAAAAGACGCCTGCGCCTAAAAACACCAGTCCGGCATCATTGTAACCGAGCGCTCCACAGGCCATAGCGCTGATAAAATTATTCGCTACCGTGGGCAGATAAAGTCCTGGGGTTGTCGCTTCTTCCGGATGCGCTCCGCGCCAAAGTCCCGCCGTCTGCCAGGCGGCATACGCCAGTTGTATGACGACCCCCACGCTGAATAGCGCAACGGCCAACGGGCGATACCAGGGAACAAAACCGATCGCGACCAGCATCGTGGTGGCGGGAAACAGGCTGACAAAACTGCTCATTACCGGATGTCGCACTTCAGCCATCACGCTATGGGGAAAGCGCACCAGACGGCTAAGGAACGCCAGGGTCAAGAGTGCCCAAATAATCATCGCCAGGATCACCATGATGTCGCCGGGCCAGTGGCTTATTGCCCATATCTGGCTGGCATAACGCCAGGCGAATCCCATACCGATAGTGCCAAGGACGATGCCAAAATAGCCCGCAGGCAGATTGAGCACGCGATCGCTCTGCTTGTGATTACGCATTTTGTTTAATTTATAAAGTATATTTGAAATGCATTTTATGGAATTTCTGGTTGTTTCGCCAGTACCTTTGCTACGGTTATCTTAATCGTTCACACGGAATTTCCCTATGACCAAATATCGACTGAGTGAAGAACCTCGTGCTTTTACTTATCAGGTAGACGGTGAGAAGAAAAGCGTCTTATTACGACAAGTTATTGCCGTAACGGATTTTAACGATGTTAAAGCCGGAACCTCCGGCGGCTGGGTTGATGCCGATAATGTGCTGTCACAACAGGGGGATTGCTGGATTTATGATGAAAACGCGATGGCCTTTGCGGGCACGGAAATTACGGGGAACGCGCGTATCACGCAGCCGTGCACGCTCTACAATAACGTGCGAATAGGCGATAACGTCTGGATTGATCGCGCTGATATCAGCGATGGCGCGCGGATAAGTGACAACGTCACCATTCAGTCCTCTTCCGTGCGCGGAGAGTGTGCGATTTATGGCGATGCCCGCGTGTTAAACCAGTCAGAAATTCTCGCCGTTCAGGGACTAACGCATGAACATGCGCAGATTTTACAAATTTACGATCGCGCCACCGTGAACCATTCGCGGATTGTCCATCAGGTACAGCTTTATGGCGACGCCACTATCACTCACGCTTTTATTGAGCACCGGGCGGAGGTCTTTGATTTCGCGCTCATCGAAGGCAACAAAGACAATAATGTCTGGATCTGTGACTGCGCCAAAGTCTATGGCCATGCGCGGGTTATCGCCGGCACAGAGGAAGATGCTATCCCTACCCTTCGCTACAGCTCGCAGGTAGCGGAACATGCATTAATCGAAGGCAACTGTGTGTTAAAACATCATGTGCTGGTAGGCGGACATGCTGAGGTACGCGGAGGCCCGATTTTACTGGACGACCGCGTGCTGATTGAAGGCCAGGCCTGTATACAGGGCGAAATTCTGATTGAGCACCAGGTCGAGATTAGCGGACGGGCAGCGGTGATAGCCTTTGACGGCAATACTATTCACCTGCGCGGCCCAAAAGTGATCAATGGCGAGGATCGTATTACGCGTACCCCCTTAGTCGGTTCCCTTTAATCCGCATCAATAATGCGGGCATACATATTAACGTCGTGATAGTCGCCGTTAAGATACTCCGCCTGCTTCATACAGCCCTCCAGCGTAAAATGGTTGCGCCGTGCGACTGCGTTACTGGCCTGATTATCAACGCGGCATTTAATGACGAAGCGCCGAATATCGCCGCGCCGGGCATAATGTGTCATCAGCGCCTGTAATGATTGCGACATTATCCCTTGTCCCTGGAGGGACTCATCCAGCCAGTAACCGATATAGGCGGCTTTGTTTACCGGTTCGATGGCATTAAATGAGAGTACGCCCGCCATCTCATTCTGGCAGAAAATCAGGTACATTTTGGCGTAACCACGCTGGTGCAACAGTATATTACCCTGCACATGCTTACGCGTTTCCTCCTGCGACGTGACATATTGCGGCCAGTCGAGCGACTGTTGTAGCCACGCTTTGTTTTTGAGTACCAGTTGGTGCAGCGCCGGAACATGACTTTCATCTGCCGCTTGTAGTTCCAGCGTCGTGCTAACAGGAATAATTTCCACCATCGCGTTGCCCTTCTTCGTTGTTGGTCGTGATCACATAAATAGCCTGGTTTACCGATAACCCGCAGGTGATATGAGCGTTTTTATTGTATCGCCATCACATTATTTTTTATTGGCCATATTTAGCGTATTTCCGCGTGACACATTTCACACTTATCCAACCATTCTCCGCCTATAAAACGCTCAACGACTGATTGTTTTATCACCACGGAGACGCCAATGACCTTTTCTGTGCAGGAAACGCTTTTTTCTTTACTGCGGCTAAACGGGATTTCAGGACATGAAAGCAGTATTGCAAACGTTATGCAGCACGCGTTTGAACAGCAGGCCAAAGACGTCTGGCGGGATCGCCTGGGCAATGTCGTCGCCCGTTATGGCAGCGATAAATCCGACGCGCTTCGCCTGATGATTTTTGCGCATATGGATGAAGTGGGTTTTATGGTACGCAAGATCGAACCCTCCGGTTTTTTACGTTTTGAACGCGTGGGCGGCCCGGCGCAAATTACTATGCCCGGTTCGATTGTGACGCTTGCCGGACGTTCAGGCGATATCATGGGCTGTATCGGTATTAAAGCATATCACTTCGCGAAGGGTGACGAGCGCACCCAGCCTCCCGCTCTTGATAAACTCTGGATTGATATCGGCGCAAAAGATAAAGCGGATGCCGAACGAATGGGTATTCAGGTGGGGACGCCAGTAACCCTTTACAACCCGCCGCACTGTCTGGGCAACGACCTGGTATGCAGTAAGGCGCTGGATGACAGGCTGGGGTGTACGGCGCTACTGGGCGTCGCCGAGGCCCTCGCCTCCACACCGCTCGATATCGCGGTATTCCTGGTCGCGTCGGTGCAGGAAGAGTTCAATATTCGCGGCATTATTCCCGTTTTACGACGCGTGCGCCCCGACCTGGCGATTGGTATTGATATCACCCCATCCTGCGACACGCCTGACCTGCAGGATTACTCGGATGTGCGGGTCAACCACGGCGTCGGCATCACCTGTCTGAACTATCACGGACGCGGTACGTTGGCGGGACTGATTACGCCGCCGCGTTTGCTGCGGATGCTGGAGACCACCGCGCACGAAAATAATATTCCCGTACAGCGAGAAGTCGCGCCAGGCGTCATCACCGAAACCGGCTACATTCAGGTTGAACTGGACGGTATTCCCTGTGCCAGTCTTTCTATTCCCTGCCGCTATACCCACTCGCCAGCCGAAGTCGCCAGCCTGCGCGACCTGGCTGATTGTATCCGTTTACTGACTGCGCTGGCCAATATGTCGCCAGAACAGTTTCCCATTGAGCCTGAAACAGGCGCTACACAAGAGGCACGACCATGATGAAAAAGATCCTTGTGGCATGTGGTACCGGCATGTCGACATCAACCATGATTGCACAAAAACTGCAGGACTTTCTTGCGGAGCAAGGCATTGCGGCAACCACGGCGCAATGTTGTCTGAATGAGATCCCGTTGAACTGTAACGGTATGGATCTCATCGTAACGTCCATGCGTACGCACAGTGACTATGGCATCCCGACGCTCAACGGCGCCGCCCTGCTGACAGGCATCAACGACGACGCATTAAAACAAGAAATCAAGGCGCTGTTAACACAATAAAGGGGGCATTATGTTTGATTACATCCTGTCTCTCGGCGGCACCGTTTTTGTGCCCATCATTATGATTATCATCGGCTTAATCTTTCGTATTCCCTGGCTGCAGGCGGTGAAAGCCGGGGTGACGGTCGGCATCGGTTTTGTCGGCATGGGGTTAGTGATCGTCATGGCGATCGACAGTCTCAGTCCGCCGATTAAAGTGATGATTGAGCGTTTTGGCCTGACGCTGCATGTGTTTGACGTCGGCGCCGGGCCCGCATCCGGCGTCGGCTATGCGACGGCCATCGGCGCGATGATCATTCCCGTTATCTTTCTGCTCAACGTCGGTATGCTGGTGACTCGTCTGACCAAAACCATGAACGTTGATATTTATAACTACTGGCACTACGCCATTACCGGAACGGTCGTCCAGTTGATGACCGGCAGTCTGATTTATGGCGTACTGGGCGCGATTTGCCACGCCGCCTTGTCGTTGAAAATGGCCGACTGGACGGCGAAACGAGTACAGAACATTGTGGGTCTGGAAGGGATTTCTATTCCGCAAGGGTATGGCTCCAGTTCCGTGCCGTTGTTCGTATTACTGGATGCGATATATGAAAAAATACCGTTTATGAAAGGACGCAATATTGATGCTCAGGAGATCCAAAAACGGTATGGGATGGTCGGCGACCCGGTGATCATTGGCGTTGTTCTCGGGCTGATCTTCGGACTTGCCGCAGGCGAAGGCTTTAAAGGGTGCGCAACCTTAATGATTACCGTGGCGGCGATTATGGTGCTGTTTCCGCGCATGATTCGCCTTATCGTTGAGGGATTAATGCCCATTTCCGACGGCGCGCGTAAGTTCTTCCAGAAACACTTTAAAGGGCGCGAAGTCTTTATCGGTCTGGATACCGCAGTGACGTTAGGCCACCCGACCACCATCGCGGTTGGACTGCTGTTAATTCCCATCATGTTAATTCTGGCGAGCATACTGCCGGGCAATAAAGTCCTGCCGCTGGCTGATTTACCGGTTGCGCCGTTTTTTATCTGCATGGCCACGGTTATTCATCGCGGCGATCTGATTCGTACTCTGCTCAGCGGCATCATTGTCATGATTACCGTTTTGCTGATCGCCACCCAGTTCGCGCCGTACTTTACCGATATGGCGCTCAAAGGCGGCTTTAGCTTCGCCGCTGAAAACGCGCAAATTACTGCGCTGTCGGTGGGAAATATGTTTGGCTGGTCAATATCTGAATTGATGTCGCTGGGCATGATTGGCGTGGTTATTGTGGTCGGCATTGTCGCCAGCATCATACTTGTCTTACGTAAACGTGAACTACCGGAATAAGGAGCAACCCAGAATGAGTTGGCTAAAAGAGGTAATAGGAACAGAAAAAGCCGTTATCGCCATGTGCCATTTACGGGCGTTGCCGGGCGATCCCGGGTTCGATACCAGGAAAGGCATGAACTGGGTAATTGACCGCGCCCATGACGATTTAATGGCGCTACAAAATGGCGGCGTGGATGCGGTGATGTTCTCCAACGAATTTAGTCTGCCTTATTTAACGAAAGTCAGACCGGAAACGACCGCCGCGATGGCAAGAATCATCGGTCAATTAATGAGTGAAATCCGCGTACCGTTTGGGGTAAACGTGTTGTGGGACCCTGTGGCCTCGTTTGATTTGGCGATGGCGACCGACGCAAAATTTATTCGCGAAATTTTCACCGGCGCTTACGCCAGCGATTTTGGCGTCTGGGATACGAATGTCGGCGAAACCATTCGCCATCAGCATCGCATCGGCGCAGGCCACGTGAAAACGCTGTTTAACATCGTGCCGGAAGCGGCGGTGTATCTGGGAAACCGGGATGTCTGTTCAATTGCGAAATCGACCGTATTTAACAATAACCCCGATGCTCTGTGCGTCTCGGGGCTGACGGCGGGCGCCCGCACGGATAGCGCCATACTGAAGCGGGTAAAAGAGACCGTTCCCGACACGGTCGTGCTGGCGAATACCGGGGTGTGTCTGGAAAACGTCGAGGAGCAGCTCTGCATTGCCGACGGATGCGTAACGGCAACCACGTTTAAAAAAGACGGCGTCTTCGCCAACTTTGTCGACCAGGCGCGCGTGGCGAAGTTTATGGAGAAAGTACGCCATATCCGACAATAAAATGGGGATAAGCAAAACGCTTATCCCCTGCAGAGAGCGATAACTCTTCTGCCGATCTCCGTCGCCTTCGCCAAAAGACACGTCGGGGATCGGTTTCAGAGTAACCCGAACCGGCAAGGAGTCAACGATCGATGATTAATGATGTTAAGTGGATTCAGGCGCAACGCCATGCCAGCGACTGGCGACACGCGCTGGATATCGCCGTTCGTCCGCTGATTACCTTCGGCGCGGCGGCCCCCTGCTACCTGGACGGTATTATTGAGAACACCCTTAAATGGGGGCCATATTATCTTATCGCGCCGGGGATTGCGCTGCCCCATGCCAGACCAGAGCAAGGCGCTAACCATAATCAAATCAGCGTCACTACGTTAGCAACGCCGGTCGCTTTCGGCAATGCGGATTGCGATCCCATCTGGCTGTTGCTTTGCGCCAGCGCCACGGATGCCGAAGCACATATTCGCACCATTCAACGCATCAGCCAGTGGCTCGACTCGCCGAAAAGCGTCGCGATGCTGCAAGATGCGCCAAATGACGCCGCGCTTTTCGCGCAATTAACCGCATTGCGCTGATGGAGGTTTCGATGATCCTGCACCCTTCACTGGCCTCCGCCGATCCGCTGCGCTATGCCGAGGCGTTGACCGCTTTACACGATGCGCCTCTCGGCTCGCTGCATCTGGATATCGAAGATACCAGTTTCATCAACAATATTACCTTCGGTATGAAAACCATTCAGGCAGTCGCACAACACACTCGCCATCCGCTCTCATTTCACCTGATGGTCTCATCACCGCAACGCTGGTTACCCTGGCTTGCAGCTATCCGCCCCGGCTGGATTTTCATTCATGCCGAAAGCGTGCAAAACCCCCCGGAGATTCTGGCGGATATTCGCGCTATCGGGGCGAAAGCAGGACTGGCGCTTAACCCGGCAACGCCGCTATTGCCTTATCGTTATCTGGCATTGCAACTGGATGCGCTGATGATCATGACCAGCGAACCTGACGGGCGCGGGCAGCAATTTATCGCCACGATGTGTGAAAAAGTGAGCCAAAGCAGAGAGCATTTCCCTGCTGCGGAATGCTGGGCGGACGGCGGTATTACACTTCGCGCCGCACGGCTGCTTGCCGCCGCAGGCGCACAGCATCTGGTGATTGGCCGGGCGTTGTTCACGACGGCGAACTATAATGTGACGTTGTCACAATTCACCGCGCTATAAAGGAGTCATATGCTGATGAGCCAACAGCGCCCCGACCGTATCAAACAGATGTTGCATTACCTTTGGCAACACAGGCACCTCTCAACACAACAAGCTATTGAGCTTTTTGGCTATGCAGAGGCAACCGTGCGCCGGGATTTTCACTATATCGCCAGCCGTTATCCCGGTATGGTTCGCGGCCATGGTTGTATTGACTTCGACGACAGTACGGAAGATAAAGAATATGTTTTCGACGTTAAGCGAACGTTACAAAGCGAGGCGAAACGCGAAATCGCCGCCCTCGCCCGCACGTTCATCAAGGATGGAGACTGCTTTTTTCTCGACTCCGGCTCCACCTGTCTGGAACTGGCAAAATGTCTGGTCGACGCCAAAGTAAAAGTCATTTGCAATGACATCAAAATCGCTAATGAACTGGGTGGCTTCCCACACGTAGAGAGTTATATTATCGGCGGACTGATTCGCCCCGGTTACTTTTCGGTGGGCGAGAGTCTGGCGCTGGAGATGATTAACGCCTTTGCCGTTGAACGCGCCTTTATCTCCTGCGATGCGCTGTCGATTGAAACGGGCATCACCAACGCTACCATGTTTGAAGTGGGCGTTAAAACGCGCATTATTCAGCGCTCACGCGAGGTCATATTGATGGCCGATCACTCAAAGTTTGATACTGTAGAACCCCATGCGGTGGCGACGCTGTCCTGTATTACTACCATTCTTAGCGACAGTGCGCTCCCGTCTGCTATCGCCCGACGTTATCAGCAGGCGGGATGCCGTCTCATCATGTCAGACCCCTCATCAGGAGCGCGTTAATGGACATCAGGCAAATGAACAAAACCCATCTGGAGCACTGGCGCGGATTGCGAAAACAGCTCTGGCCCGGTCACCCGGATGACGCCCATCTGGCAGACGGCGAAGAAATCCTGCAAGCCGATCATTTGGCATCATTTGTTGCGATGGCAGACGGGGTGGCGATTGGCTTTGCGGATGCCTCAATCCGCCACGATTATGTCAATGGCTGTGACAGTTCGCCCGTGGCTTTTCTTGAAGGTATTTTTGTTCTCCCCTCGTTCCGTCAACGCGGCGTAGCGAAACAATTGATTGCAGCGGTGCAACGATGGGGAACGAATAAAGGGTGTCGGGAAATGGCCTCTGATACCACGCCGGAAAATACAATTTCCCAGAAAGTTCACCAGGCGTTAGGATTTGAGGAAACAGAGCGCGTCATTTTCTACCGAAAGCGTTGTTGAGGGAAATATTCAGGCTCCTTATAGAGAAGTGGTCACTGATTAAAAAGCAGCCTCAATATACAATAATTCCTGTTTCTAAAACGGAGTCCATCAGGACGTCGGGAATAAGACCCGGCAGATGCAAGCCGGGCCTTCATTGCTTACGGTCTTGAGGCCGTACCGTCTGGTGTGCGCGCCATTGTCCAGGATGGGATTCCCCCCTCGCACGGATATTTCGCCGCTTTGGCTTCATCAATGTCAATACCCAGACCCGGCTTATCGTTCAGATAGGCATAACCGTGGTCAATCTCAGGGCAGCCCGGGAAGACATCACGCAGCGCGTCGTTCATTGGCGTGTATTCCTGAATGCCAAAGTTCGGTGAACTCAAATCCAAATGCATATTGGCGCAAACCCCGACTGGAGAAATGTCGCCCGGCCCGTGCCATGCGGTGCGCACACCGTTCAGTTCGCTGTAGACAGCAAGTTTCTTTGCCGGCGTAATGCCGCCGATGGTACTCACGTGGCAGCGAATGTAGTCGATGAGCCTGTTGTCGATGAGCGGCTTCCACTCATTCACATTCACAAACAGCTCACCCATGGATATCGGAGTGGAAGACTGCTGGCGCAACATTTTCAGCCAGTCGATGTTTTCCGGTGCCACCGGATCCTCAAGATAAAATAGTTGATACTGTTCAAGCGTTTTGGCCAGATTAATGGCAGTCACCGGGGTCACGCGCTCATGTACATCATGAATAAATTCGATGCCAAAACCGAGCTTGTTACGCAGGTGGTCGAACAGACGCGGAACGCTTTTGGCGTAGGCATCCGGGTCAAAGTAGATGCCGGGCGTTTTGCTGCGCGGTGAACGTTTCGGCTGAATGTTCTTCGCACGAGCTAGCTGCGTGGCGATCAGTTTAAGGTCATCGGTCCCCGCACCGCCATACATTCCCATCTGGCAGCGAACGTACTGGTAACCCTCTTCCATTCTGGCTCGGATGTTATCTTCCACTTCAACTTCATCACCACCATCGGTGTGGCAGTACAGTGGGATCCCATCACGACATTTGCCGCCCAGCAGATCATAAACCGGCATCCCCGCTAGCTTACCTTTGATATCCCACAGTGCCATGTCCACGCCGGACAATGCATTGTTCATGATCGGGCCATTGCGCCAGTAGCCGCTCACCACGCCTGACTGCCAGATGTCCTCAATACGGGTCGGATCTTTGCCAACCAGAAAAGGCGCCATGTACTCATCGATCGCGCTTTTTACCGCGAAGATACGCTGGGTAAATGTCGCGCATCCTAGCCCATACAGCCCTGGCTCGTTGGTTTCTATCTTAACGACTGCCAAATCAATGCCGCCCGGCGCCGTCAGAATCGTTTTCACGTTGGTAATTTTCAGGTTACTCACTTTCACTCCTTAACTCAGCGAATTTACCGCATGTCAAACCGTTGTGGATGATACAACAGATATACGTAAGTTGTCCTACAACTTTACGCTGTTATATCACGCTTCTTTTACAGCGGATCGCTGCGAGTGCCATTCTGTGACAGCGATCAAACTGCGTTAAATTCAAATCAAATATATACATATAATTCAATTAATTAATATTAATTGCGCGATCGCCATGTGGAGCTGTTTGTGATCCTTGTTGCAAATTCATGGGTGAACTGTTGATTTTATCAGGGCGAAAATTCAACCTAAAAAGGATAGTCGTCATACAAATTAAACAAGTGAGGAAACAACATGACCGCTTTATTTGATTTAACTGGGAAAACGGCGCTGGTAACGGGTTCTGCACGAGGACTGGGCTTTGCCTACGCAGAGGGTCTTGCCGCTGCGGGTGCACGGGTTATCCTGAATGATATTCGCGCCACGCTGTTGGCCGAATCAGTGGATACGCTGACCAGAAAAGGCTACGACGCGCATGGCGTGGCTTTTGACGTCACCGATGAACTGGCGATTGAGGCAGCTTTTAGCAATCTTGATGCAGAAGGGATCCATGTTGATATCCTGATCAATAACGCCGGTATTCAGTACCGCAAACCAATGGTCGAGTTGGAGCTGGAAAACTGGCAGAAGGTGATCGACACTAACCTGACCAGCGCATTTTTAGTCTCCCGCTCGGCAGCAAAACGGATGATCGCCCGCAACAGCGGCGGCAAAATTATTAATATCGGCTCGCTCACCAGCCAGGCGGCCCGCCCGACTGTTGCCCCGTACACGGCAGCAAAAGGCGGCATCAAAATGCTCACCTGCTCGATGGCTGCTGAATGGGCGCAGTTTAATATCCAGACCAACGCCATTGGACCTGGCTACATTCTGACCGACATGAACACCGCGCTTATTGAAGACAAGCAGTTCGATAGCTGGGTGAAAAGCAGCACCCCTTCTCAACGTTGGGGTCGTCCGGAAGAGCTCATCGGCACCGCCATCTTCTTATCATCCAGAGCATCAGATTATATCAACGGGCAGATTATTTACGTCGATGGTGGCTGGCTCGCAGTTTTATAAGTCGCCCGCACTCTACCTACTCGCCTTTAAAATTGATGGCATGTGTTTACCCCGATGCATGCCGATATAACACAGGTATTATTATGAAGGCTTCAAGACAACGACTCTTTATTCTCACATTGCTGTTTATTGTGACTGCAATTAATTATATGGATCGCGCCAATCTTGCCGTTGCTGGTTCGAATATCCAGAATGATTTCAGTCTGACGCCAACACAACTGGGTTTGCTTTTCTCCATGTTTACCTGGGCCTACGCTGCCAGTCAAATTCCTGTCGGCTATGTTCTTGATCGCATTGGCTCACGTATTCTTTATGGTGGTGCGATTATTCTGTGGAGTATTTTTACCTTTATGATGGGGTTCGCCTCACACCATTTATTCGCGACGGCAACCGCTTCATTTGCAATGCTTCTGGCCTGCCGCGCATTAATTGGTGTTGCCGAAGCGCCATCCTTCCCGTCTAACACAAAAATAATCGCCACCTGGTTCCCGGACCATGAACGTGCCCGTGCGACCGCGATTTATTCCAGTGCACAATATATCGGTCTCGCGCTGCTGACGCCTGCCCTCGCCTTTATTGTGGCTAACTACGGTTGGGAAATGTCGTTTTATCTGTCCGGTGGCGCCGGTATTCTGTTTGGCATCTACTGGCTTATGTATTACCGCGATCCACAGCACAGCACTGCTGTGAACCAGGCCGAACTGGATTATATCAAAGCAGGCGGCGGCTATGGCTCGGAGAACCAATCCTCCGTGAGTGCAAAAATCAGCTGGCAAAATATTAAATTCTTCCTCAGCAAAAAAACGATTTGGGGTTTGTTCATCACCCAGTTTGCCTGCTCGTCTACGCTCTATTTTTTCCTGACCTGGTTTATTGTTTACCTGGAAAAAGGACTGCATCTCTCTATTTCCAAAGCCGGGATAGGCGCCATACTGCCCTATATTATGGCGATGCTTGGGGTGCTCTGTGGCGGTACGCTAAGCGACATGCTGCTGAAAAAAGGAAAATCCCGAACGCTGGCACGAAAATTACCCGTTATGGCTGGCCTGTGCGTCACCATGATTATTGGCCTGGTCAATTTCTTTGAAAACCAGCCGGTTATTGCGATTGTCATTCTGTCTGTTGCGTTCTTTGCCAACGCCTTTTCAAACCTGGGCTGGGTGGTCTGGAGCGATGTAATTCCCCGTAATTTTCTCGGCACTATGGGTGGCTTTTTAAATATTTGCGGCAACCTTTCAGGGATCGTTAGCCCAATTGTTATTGGGGTTATTCTCCAGCGCACGCAAAACTTCCAGTATGCCATGTGGTATATCGCAGGCGTCGCCGGACTGGGCTTATTAGCCTACATATTCCTGGTGGGCAAAATTGAAGTGATCCTGCCTGAAAAAAAGAATGCCGACACTGTGGATAAGAATGCCATTAACCCGGCAACTGCCAACAAATAATGAGGTCATTATCAAAATGGAAAAAATAACCTGTAACGCTTGTCTGGCCCATGCGGAAAAAGACGTACGCTTTGAATCACGTGAAATCGAGCACAGTGAACATGACGTCGTCGTGAAGGTCGCCTGCGGCGGCATCTGTGGCTCTGATATTCACTACTATCAGCATGGCCGCGCGGGGATGTCTGTCCTCAAGCATCCGATGGTGATTGGCCATGAGTTTGTTGGCGTGATCAGCAAAGTGCCAGCAGGCAGCGACCTGGAAGTGGGCCAGACGGTTGCGGTGAACCCGTCCAGCCCCTGCAATCAGTGCGAGATGTGCCTTTCCGGCCATCAAAATCTGTGCGGCTCCATGCGCTTTATGGGCAGCGCGCAGTTCAATCCGCATGTGAATGGCGGTTTTTCTGAATACGTGGTGGTAAAACCGGAGCAATGCATTCCTTATGACAGGCGCGTGCCCGCAAACGTAATGGCCTTTTCGGAACCGCTAGCGGTCGCCATTCATGCAGTAAAAAAGGCGGGCCAGTTGACCGGCAAACGCGTACTGGTGATTGGCGCAGGCCCCATTGGTTGTCTGATCCTCGCGGCGGCACGCAGTGCCGGAGCATCTGAACTGGTGGCATCCGATCTCAGCCCACGCTGTCTGGAACTGGCACGCCAGATGGGGACCACAGCGGTGATGGATCCGCGCGATGAAGAACAGGTTGCCCATTATCAGCAGCATAAAGGCTACTTTGATGTCGTGTTTGAGGCCTCCGGCGCGCCGATTGCCGTGGCATCCAGCGTCGACTTCACCCACCCTGCCGGCACTATCGTTCAGGTGGGGATGGGCGCCAGCCCGGTAAGCTGGCCGGTGTCAACGATGCTGGTTAAAGAACTCAACTGGGTCGGCTCATTCCGTTTTATCGGTGAGTTCATCACCGCGGTACGCTGGCTGGAAGATGGGCGTGTCGATCCTCGCCCGCTTATCAGCGCCGAGTTCCCGCCCCAGCAAATTGAAGACGCGCTGATTACCGCCACAGACAAAAATGTCTCTGCTAAGGTACTCATTCGTTTCGATTAACGGTGAAAAGCGCCCGGCCGGGCGCTTTGTTCTTAAAAGAGAATTGTTATATAATAAAGCACTTCGGCGACATCTTAACGGATACCCATCTTGAGCATAAAATCCATTCAAAAACAGAATGTTGTAAATGAAATTTATGATCAGATAAGCAGCAAACTGCTGGATGGCAGTTGGGCGCCGGGTAGCCGTTTGCCCTCAGAAGCGGAACTGACCACCTCATTTAACGTCAGCCGGGTCAGCGTTCGCAGCGCAGTACAGCGTTTTCGTGACCTGGGGATTGTAGTGACGCGTCAGGGCAGCGGCAGCTACGTGAGCGAAAACTTCACCCCGCAGATGTTGAGTAACGATCCCCGCCCAATCATGCACCTTAGCCGCGAAGAGTTTCACGATATGATGATTTTTCGTCAGACCGTGGAGTTCAAATGCGTGGAGCTCGCCGTCACACACGCCACCGATGATGACATTCGCCAGCTCGAGGAAGCATTGAACAACATGCTGATCCACAAAGGTGATTATAAAAAATACTCGGAAGCGGACTACGAGTTCCATCTGGCGATTGTCAGGGCATCGCACAACAGCGTGTTCTACAACGTGATGAGCTCGATTAAAGACATCTATTACTACTATCTTGAAGAGCTTAACCGTGCGCTGGGTATTACCCTTGAAAGTGTGGAAGCCCATATCAAGGTCTACATGTCGATAAAGAATCGCGATGCCAGCACGGCCGTCGAAGTGCTCAATGAAGCGATGTCAGGCAATATTATTGCGATCGAAAAAATCAAATCTACAGAGACATCAGGGACAAAATAACCGTTGGTTACAAGCTCAAGTAGTAGGACAATTTAACATATCTGAATCCGAAATAGTTGCCATCAACTATTTAGTGACATAGTCCCACTTTAAAATCGTGGCAGTGCGGCCTGAAATCAGCGAAGCTTCAAATAGCCAATCCCCCTTAACATACAATAATTTTCATCATCATTCCCTTTATTGCTTAACCGCTTCTGCCTGGATTTTTATATCGACAACTTTCGTCATCCCCATATCGACCAGATAATCTACACCCCACTGGGTGCGATCTATTTGCGTGACAAAATCACCACCGCAAACCTGCGCCTTGAATATCGGGCTCATATAACAGCCAAACTTGGTGGTGGTTAAGGTGACGGGCTTAGTTACTCCCTTCATTGTTAACAAACCGTCAATAGAAACTGGTTTATTATCGTCAAAATGCCATTTTGTCGATTTAAATACTATTTCTGGATATTTTTCCGCATCCAGAATATCGCTACTGCGAATATGGTTATCAAACGCATCCACCCCGGTATTTAAGGCGCTCACGGGAATCGTCACACGCATCTCTGCGACTTGCTTTTCCGGCTGATATTTCAGTTCGCCGCTAATAGCATAAAACCCTCCATGATTGGTTGAGGTCTGGAAATGATCGATATTAAATACCGCATTGGTATGCGTATTATCAAATTTATATACATCTGCATGAGCAGCACTTAATAAACCCAGAGACAGGACAGCACCAAGAAAACTCTTTTTCATTATATTCACTTTATATCTTAAATAAGGTGAAGCTATCTTAATGTCCTCTGTCCGCAGGATCGAGAGGGATAAACAGGAAGGACTGTTGCAAAAATAGAACGATGAAAAGGCCGTGTCACAAAAACAGCAGCTCACGAATGAGTTTATGCCAGGGCAATTTCCGCAACCTGTACCGCCTTTGTGGCGGTACAGAAGGCAAACTGACTAACGCATGATACGATCGTCGACATAACGGCGCTTATCCGGCGCGGGCGGGAAATACTGATACAGCCAGGTTTCGCTGATAGCCTCCCCCTGGCAGCGCAGGAACATACGCATATCCACCGGTGCCGTAGAATCCGAGGTCGGATACCAGTCAAACTGGATACGATAACCGTCGAAAGGCTCTACGTAGAGGATCTCAATCTGCTTCGCCTCGCCACTGGAAAGCGTAATCACCGGCTCAATGCCTTTTGGCGCGGCCGCTTTCAGATCGCCGCCGACAAAATCAATAGCAAAACGGCGCGCCCATTTATCCGGGTAATGTTCGCCCGGCGCCCAACCTTCGGGAAAGCCGCCCATCCCTGTACGGGTCGCCATGACCCGCGCAAGCGGAGATTGTACCGGCGGCTGCGCGCTCCAGTACAAACGATAATTAAACGCCAGCGTATCCCCGGCTTTGATCGCTTTTTCCGGCTGCCAGAAACAGACCACATTATCCAGAGTTTCGCCAGTGGTTGGGATCTCCATCAGGCTAACTGCACCTTTCCCCCACTTACTGCGCGGCTCCACCCACAGGCTCGGACGTTTGTTGTACCACCCCATCACATCCTGATAATGCGAGAAATCGCGATCGAGTTGCAGCAGGCCGAACCCTTTCGGGTTATCGTCCATATATGCATTGAACTGCAATTTCTGCGGATTATTCAGCGGGCGGCAAATCCACTCGCCGTTACCCCGCCACATCGCCAGCCGATCGGAATCGTGAATTTGTGGATGAATGGTGTCGCATACCCGGCGTTCATTATTCCCACAGCTAAACATACTGGTCATCGGCGCAATGCCAAGTTGCTTTATATCTTTACGGGCGTAGAGATGGTTTTCTACATCCATGATCACCTGCGATTTTTCGCAATGGATCACAAACTTATACGCGCCCGTCACGCTGGCGCTGTCCAGCAGAGCGTAAACGGTAAACGTAGTATCGCCCGGCTTCGCGGTGTCAAACCAGAATGCGGTGAAGTCAGGGAACTCTTCCTGACCGTCAGTATAGGTATCTATCGCCAGCCCGCGAGCCGACAGGCCATACTGATAAGTATCATCTACCGCCCGGAAATAACTGGCGCCCAGGAAGGAGACGACATCGCGCCGCGCCAGTTCCGGCGCTTTAAAGACACGGAAACCGGCGAAACCGAGATCGCTCTGCCCTTCCAGTTGCGTCGTGTCGACGCCGGCATCGTTGTATTTAAACAGTTCCGGGCGAAAATGAATCTCGCGAGCAAGATGCGTCGTCGTATCAACGGAAAACATGCGTACGCGACGACGAAAGCCCATCCCTACGTGGAAAAACTGAATATCGAGCTGCCGGTTGGCAACACCGTTCCAGAGTGAATGCGCCGCGTCATACTGAATGCTGTTATAGGCCTGCGGCGTCAGATTGGCGAGCGTATCCGGCAAGGGTCCCGGCGCGCCGCCCCAGGGCTTTTTCGCTAACGCCTGGGCCATTGATTGCAGACCAGCAAAATCAAAACGGACAATTTTACCATCCGCAATATCGGATTCCGCGGCAAACGCCGCCTGAGAAAAGAGTGAAGCAATACCGCTGGAACCGCACACGGCGGCCATTGCCATTGAACCTTTAATAAATCGTCTACGATTCATACCTGAAAATGAGTCCTTCTGGTCTTGTGAATGGTCCCGCGCTGGTTTTTTCAGCAGCAAGAATGTGCCCGTTTCTGACCGCTCACTCTAGACAAAATTCATTAATAATCCAATTGTTGGTCGCCTGGAAACTGTGCAAAAGCGTAAATATTTTATGTCGATAAGAACCGACCTAATCGGATGTAAACCTCACGCAGCATTCTTCAGGTTATGAAAAGTTTATTCCAGACTAACGTGATGTTTCATGACTCGTTTAAACAGCGCCAGACGCGCACGCATAAAGCGGTTTTCCACTTTAAAACCGGCAAGTTTGTTCAGCCCAATCCGCAACAGACGATCTCGCCCACGAATGCTGGCGGGCCAGCGAACCGGGCCGTGCAGCACGTCGCGCGTGCGGCTGGCATGACGAGCGAAATTCACCCAGTAATCCGCCACCTGCGAGGCAAAGGCCAGGTCATTCTCATTCACATAATGGCATGTGGGCTCAGCCCGCGTTAACGTATCGAATACATACGGTATTTCATTGCCATGACAGGCACCATTCGCGTAGGTGTTATGCTCCGCTTCGGCGACATAATCAAACCAGTAACGCCAGCACGGTTCGCCGATCCGCTGCTGCGCTTGCATGACGACATAACCCAACGTGGTAAATACCATATCCCGACAGACCTGCCGCCCTAGCGCTTCGTCGCCTTTCACTCCAGGATAAAGCAGCCGGATTAACCCCAGGCCAACACGCCGCTCACGGCGCATTTTTTGAATTTGACCGGCAATATCGACGCCAAAAACTGCCAATACGCTGGCTTCATCGCTATTCGAGCCGATCATCACCGGTATCGGATGCTGTTTCGCCGCAAAGAAGGTTTCCAGCATTGGATGCGGCAGCACGACGTCGCCGGAAATCGGCGTCGGGGCAATTTTAAAAGGCGCGTCCAGCGGCCAAAACGTCTCTGCCGGTAAAGCGCGTAGCTGTTCGGCAGTAGCATGGGCTAAGCCAAGATGTTCTGCCAGCGCAACGCCTTTTTTTAGCGCCACCTCGCGGGGCGTATCCGGCAGCGTATAACCACTCTGAATAATCGCTTTATGAAAAAGCCCCTTCGCCAACGGCGAAGCCATCAACGACAGCACGCTGCGGGCGCCGGCGGATTCGCCAAATAACGTCACATTCTGCGTATCGCCGCCAAACGCGGCAATATTGTCCTGCACCCAACGCAGCGCAGCGATTTGATCGAGTAAAGCGAAATTATGAATACACTCCGCCCCTTCGCCTTCCAGCGCCGGATGCGCGAAAAAGCCCAGATGGCCAAGCCGATAATTGACCGTCACCACGATCGCGCCGCGCTTCGCCAGCGCTTGACCGTCATAGGGCGGCAAACTCCCCGCGCCAATGGTGTAACCACCGCCGTGTAGCCAGACCATGACCGGCAACGGTTCATGACGCACGGCGGGAGCCCAGACGTTCAGATAGAGACAGTCTTCGGAAAAATTTCCCGGATCGCCGCCGCCGAGTTCACGACACCAGGTAATATCCTGCCAACTGGCGCAGGAGAAACAATCCGCCTGGCGCACATCCTGCCAGGGCGTAACAGGCTGCGGCGCACGCCAGCGTAGCTCCCCTGTTGGCGGCGCGGCATAAGGTATACCGCGCCAGATATGGATTTCTTCCTGTACGACGCCCACGATTTTACCGTGACGCGTCGCCACCAGCGGGATGGAGGGATTCAACATAACGCCTTCCTTTTACAGTATCCTCACAGCCTGTGAAGCTTACCGCTTTTAAAGCAGACCGCAACGGCGTTTACTGCGTTCTTCCGCTTCCTGATATAACGAAAATTCATCCCGTACTGCACATCCCAGCGCCTGTTCAAAGGCGTCGCGGCTGGCATTGCCGTGGCTTCTTGCCAGCGTTTCATCTCCCAAATTCGACTGGAAAATGCCGGCTGCGCTGACCGGAAGAAAATCTTCATAGGTAATCGGCTGCGCGATCACCCAACCGCGCTCAATAAGCGGCTGCGGATCGTCGCCAGGATGGATCGCCTGACGATGCGCCTCGCCGGAAGGCGTTAAGCGATAGCGGAACCAGGCAAGCCCCTGCTGGCGAAGCAGAAATTCGCTATCCGGAAAGGCGTTAAAGACCTCCCGCAAATGGAGTTGATGCGTGAAGTTATCCTTACCCGTTCCCGCCTTGTGCAACAGTTCGTCATATAATCGACGACCTTTTGGCGTCAGCGCGACGCCACGTTGCTCAATTTCGCCGAAGCGCGCCGTGTGCGTACCCTGCTTTTCATCAACGAAGAGCACCTGCTCTTCCAGGGCTTTGAAACTGGTTTGCCGCAACAGAATAGGCACTTCGCGGCGAGGCGGACCTTCGATAAGAGTTTTAGGCGTAATGCCGCACTCCGGCATCATAGCCTGTACCCGGTCGATATCCAGAGTACGCGGCGTCAGATGGTTAATGTGACATCCCGGAAAACAGACCACGTCGGCAATTAAACGATGCTCACGATGCAGGCTGCGGTACGTTTCTTCATCAACGGTAGCCTGACGATGCCAGCGAAAAGTCTCCAGCGTTTCACGGACGAACTCTTCGGCCTGAGCAGCACTAAAACCGCCCTGCTCGTCGTACTCATCCAGCAATTGTCGGCAGCGCGATGTAAAAATATCCCGCTGCGATAAGATTTCCGCCGCCCGCTGGCGTAATGCCGCGTTTTCAATGAGCTCCAGGCGTAATAGCGAAGTGAACATGCGAAAGGGATTACGCGAGAGTGAAGCCTCGTCAATGGGACGAAATGCCGTGGAGTGCACAGGCACGCCCGCCTGAGAGAGATCGTAATAACTTACTGGGTACATCCCCATGATGGCGAATATCCGACGCAAGGTAGAAAGTTCTTCTGCGGTGCCAACACGAATGGCGCCATGTCGTTCCACGTTCAATCGCGCCAGTTCATCGGCATTAGCCAACTGCTCATGCAGTTTGGGATTATTTTCCAGCACCGCCAGATTCACGTCAGCCACAAGTTCCAGTAACGTACCGTACTGCGGAACTTCCTGCTGGTACATTGCCGACATTGCCTGCGAAAAGTGTTCCCGAATCTCATCTGCCGTGATGGTGTTCGCCATAATGTCATGCCTCCAGTGAATGTTACCTGGAGTGTAGAAAACCTCATCCATTCCGGGGAGAAGAATTTATAAAGTGTGATCCGGTCTGAATTCATTATGCAGAACGGATTGACATGAGCTGGCGTATCCCCGACCAGATCGCGGCTTAACACGCTTAACGGCAGTTGAATCATCAGTAAAATAAAACAGTTGTAACTTGAAATGGTAAAATGTTAATAATATTTTGCTATCAGGTTATCAAAAACAAACAACTTTACTTGTCACCCGCACGGCTCTGTTTTTAACATCGCTTATGGAAAAAAATGGTCTGTTTAGTCAGCGCATTCGGTTGCGCCACCTTCATACATTTGTCGCCGTTGCGCAACAGGGAACTCTGGGGCGCGCGGCTGAAACCCTTAACCTGAGCCAGCCAGCGCTTTCTAAAACGCTGAACGAACTGGAACAACTCACCGGAACCCGTCTGTTTGAACGCGGGCGACTGGGCGCGCAATTAACGGTTCCTGGCGAACAATTTTTGACTCATGCGGTAAAAGTATTAGATGCATTGAATACCGCCGGGCAGGCGCTGAATCGCAAAGAGGACGCCAGCGCCGATGTGGTACGTATTGGCGCGCTCCCCACCGCTGCGCTGGGTATACTCCCGGCGGCTATTGGGCGGTTCCATCAACAGCAAAAATCGACCTCGTTACAGGTCGCGACCATGAACAATACGATGTTGCTTGCAGGTCTGAAATCAGGCGAGATCGATCTGGGTATTGGCCGTATGTCGGACCCGGAATTAATGGGCGGTTTAAATTACGAACTGCTGTTTTTAGAATCGCTTAAATTAGTGGTACGCCCCGGTCATCCCCTGTTACAGGAGACGATCACGCTCAGTCGGGTTATGGAGTGGCCGGTAGTCGTCTCGCCAAAAGGCACGGTACCGCGCCAGAATGCGGAAGCCCTGTTGCAAAGCCAGGGGTGTAAAATGCCTGCCGGATGTATCGAAACGCTATCCGCATCGTTATCACGACAACTGACCGTAGATTACGATTACGTCTGGTTCGTCCCCTCTGGCGCGGTTAAAGAAGATCTTCGCCAGGCGACGCTGGTCTCATTACCCGTGCCGACCCAGAGCGCAGGCGAACCGATAGGTATTCTTACGCGAGTTGATATCCCGCTCTCAACCGGGGCGCAAATGCTGATTGCGGCGATCCGTAAATCGATGCCGCTGTGATAGCGGCTGTCGGACATTAAACGCGCCCGCGGCTAAAATAGCCCGCTGGCGCGACGCTTATTAAAGGAAGGATGATCGCATCGTCGCGCCAGTATCCTGTAAATGAAACGCATCAACGGCTTGCGTCAAGCGGGCGGCCTGTTCTTCAAGCGAAGCCGCCGCCGCGGACGCCTCTTCGACCAGCGACGCGTTTTGTTGCGTAACCCTGTCCATCTCAGAAATCGCCTGACTGACCTGAACAATACCGCGACTTTGCTCATCAGAGGCTGCCGCGATATCGAGCATAATATCGGTGACGCGTTTGACGGCATCCACAATCTCATTCATGGTGCTCCCCGCAGCGATAACCTCTTCAGAGCCTTGTTCAATCAGGCTGACCGATGCGCCGATCAAGCCTTCAATCTCTTTTGCCGCCTGCGCGCTGCGACTGGCGAGGGTACGAACCTCACTGGCGACCACCGCAAAACCGCGTCCTTGTTCCCCGGCGCGTGCCGCCTCGACCGCCGCGTTCAGCGCCAGAATGTTGGTCTGGAAAGCGATACTGTTAATGACGGCGGTAATTTCCGAGATTTTTTTCGAGCTGGTGGAAATATTCCCCATCGTTTGTACGACCCCGGAAACCATCTGGCCTCCGCGACTGGCTTTACCGGAAGCATCTTCCGCTAGTTTGCTGGCGTGATGCGCATTATCCGCATTCTGTTTAACGGTTGCAGTCAACTGTTCCATACTGGCTGCGGTCTGTTCAATGGCGGCAGCCTGCTGTTCAGTACGAGAAGATAAATCCGTATTACCAGCAGTAATTTCGCTGGTGCCTCGATAAATTTCCTCCGCCCCCTGACGCACCGCCCCTACCGTTTGTTGCAACGCATGCTGCATCTGCTGAAGATGATGACTCAGGCGACCTATTTCACTGCGTCCTGTGGGTTCGTCAGCCATGGTCAGATCGCCGGCCGCAATGCGTTCGATACGTGACGCAGACTGCTGCAAGGGTTGTATCACCGTGCGACGCAGCACCATGAAGGTCATTAACGTCAATACCAGCGCCAACGTAAATGCGCCAATCATAAACATCATACCGAGCCGGGTACGTTGGTAAGCCTGTTCGCTAAGTAGTCTTGCCCGCTCGGTGCGCAGTTCAATCGCTTTCAACAGGACATGGTTATATGCGGCATCCAGTTGTTTTGCCTGCTCGTTTTCATGATTAATGATCGCTTCGAACATGCCATTTTTGGCAAATTTCAGCATCGGTTGCAGGCCGTTGATATAGGCGGTGTAGCGGGCGTTTAACTCGTTATCCAATGCGTCATCGGCGGGTGTTTTCACCGCTCTGGACATATAAGCGTTAAAGCCGTCCTGAGACTGCTTGATCCGCGTTTCCGCAGCGGCAATATTGGCTTTCATTTCATCCATTTCAGCAATCCGGCTCGCCGCGCCAGCGTGGATCATATTGATACGTGCGGTACGTAAGTGGTTAGCGCTGTTGGATAATCCCATCCGTACCTGAATCTCGTCCGTGACATCACGCTGATCGCGATCGGCCTGTAACAGAAAATAGCCTGCCAGCCCGGCGCTCAAAGCAAAAAGAAGAAGGATGCCACCGAGAATGGAGGAAAACAGCGGAACCAGCCGAATATGATGCAGGAAGCCCAGTTTATGCGAGGCTTGCATCGAGAATGTGTTGCCCATGACCGTCGACTCTCTTGTAAGTTTTATGCGTAAAACACGCCCGTTAGATAGTCATCGGCACTTCGTGACGTTTGCTTATCGCGAAAAGCATCGCCTTCGTCACATTTTCACAACATTCATTCCAGAAAATTCAGAAAAGCGCCAGCGGAAAATCCGCTGGCGGATGAATCAGTTATCGCCAAAGTGGATAACAGTACGGATGGATTTACCCTGATGCATCAGTTCAAAGGCATCGTTAATCTGCTCCAGCGGCAGGCGGTGAGTAATAAAAGGATCTAAACGGATTTTACCGTTCATCGCATCTTCGACCATCCCTGGCAGCTGCGTGCGCCCTTTCACGCCGCCAAAGGCGGAGCCACGCCAGACGCGACCGGTCACTAGCTGGAAGGGACGGGTTTTGATTTCCTGCCCTGCCCCCGCTACGCCAATAATAATGCTTTCGCCCCAGCCTTTATGACAACATTCCAGCGCTGCTCGCATCACGTTAACGTTGCCGATACATTCAAAACTGAAATCTACGCCGCCATCAGTAAGCTCAACAATAACGTCCTGGATCGGTTTGTCGTAATCATTCGGATTAATAAAGTCCGTGGCCCCCATTTCGCCCGCCAGCGTAAATTTTTCCGGATTCGTGTCGACAGCTAAAATACGCCCGGCTTTAGCCTGAACCGCGCCCTGAATAACCGCCAGCCCAATACCGCCTAAACCAAAAACGGCAACGGTGTCGCCCGCTTTCACTTTAGCGGTGTTATGGACGGCGCCAATACCCGTCGTCACGCCGCAGCCCAACAGACACACTTTATCCAGCGGCGCCTGCGGGTTCACTTTCGCCAGAGAAATTTCCGCGCAAACGGTATATTCGCTGAACGTGCTGGTTCCCATATAGTGATAAACGGGTTCGCCGTTATAAGAAAAGCGGGTAGTGCCATCCGGCATCAGCCCTTTTCCCTGAGTGGCGCGTACGGCCTGACAAAGGTTAGTTTTACCGGACTTACAGAACTTACACTCGCCGCATTCCGCCGTATACAGTGGAATAACATGGTCGCCGGGTTTCAGGCTGGTGACCCCCTCGCCGACCTCAACTACCACGCCGCCGCCTTCGTGACCCAGGACTGCCGGGAATACGCCTTCCGGATCATCGCCGGAAAGGGTAAAAGCATCGGTATGGCAAACGCCGGTATGGGTGATTTTGACCAGAACTTCGCCTTTTTTCGGCGGCGCAACGTCAATCTCGACAATTTTTAGCGGCTGACCGGGACCAAAAGCAACTGCTGCACGTGATTTCATATATCTCTTCCTGTTACGGTGAGGGAAATTGTTATTTTAGATAAGCGCGAAGAAGATGGCCGATTTCCGCCATCCGGACCGCGCGCTGATCTGGCGTAGTTTCCCCGCTGACCAGCTCATCTTTCAGATGGATTTCAACCATTTCACTCATCAGGCCATTAGACGCGCCGCGCACGGCGGCAATCTGTTGCAGAATCGCCAGACAAGGTTCGCCAGACTCAAGCGCCCGCTCCAGCGCTTCGACCTGCCCGCGTATGCGACGAACACGGGTAAGGATACGTTTTTTATCTTCAGGTGAATGCGGCATTCGGCCTCCATATACTATAGGGTAGTATACTATCAGAATTTTTACGTAATTGTAAAATTAAACACACTATAAAAATCAATCACTTATAACTTGTCGGCATAGGCCATCAAGAATCAGTTCACATTCAGCATATTCAGCGCACGGGAACTTTTTCTGGCCACAGACAATAAACGCCAAAGCTTCCTTTCTAAGCTGCAATGTTCTGCCCGACTGGGGCACAGAGGTAATGCCGTGTGAATCCAAGTCCCATTACCCAGAAGTAAATATTTGCTCAATAGTTTTTATTTACTCACCAGGTGGTAATGAATAAAAGTTATGGTATACAGATGTCAGTCTTGTAAGAATGTAACATCACAACTTCGATACACCGCCGTCGGGTAGCGAAAATATCTCAACCCTGTGTCTTTCCAGGCTTAATCAATGTGGACAAAAAATCAAATGAGCGTTATTTGAAAGTTTTTTAATACCCAAAAGCGTCATCATTATTGTTAATTTGAAATCAATCTCAGGTAATAATCCATGCCTATTTCGATTTGTAAACATGGTGCCCCTTTTGTTGTTCAACATGAAAATCGGTACGGTTCCGGGGCAAGTCAGTCATCATCACTTTTCAAATCAATCCGCCATATTAGCAACTCTCATGAGGCAATAAACTTTATAAGTTGCTATAGTGCAAATGGAAGCTGTTTTTCCAATGCACAGATGCTAGCCAATGCCTCAGGGAGCCCTGTTATAGGTTACTATGGGAAGGTAAATAAGTTAACAGCCAGTCTGGCTAATAGCGGTCGTATATTTCGCCCACAGCATAAGCTTGCGGCCAATATTTGTTATGTAGGTAATCGGCTTCTGAGCGCTCCAGTTCAACTTGGGTTTGGCCTGAAACATCTGCTAACCTGTCACTCAAATGGTAATGTCAGATAAAGTGTCATGCCATGCCCTTCCCGGCATTGCTATTCCACAGCCTACAGATATGGGCGCTCAGTTCTTTCTCTAATCTCTGCTATGGGAAGCTCTGGCGTCATTTCACGCTCTTGCCAACCAGTATTTTATTAAAGTCTGACTTTTACCAGGGTAATTTCATAAGAGTGTCCATCTTCTGGTCTAAAAATAATAAATCTATTGTTATTTTTAGTAAAGGATTTCGACAAAATAAAACTATCATGATATCTGGCCAGGACGTAGTACCAGCCTCCATCATACAATATCATTTCGTATTCTTTCTTTAATTGTGGCTTATAGATCCCAACAAAAAAAGAAAATATAAAAAAATATATAATAAAACCAATCATAACTATAGTGAAACAATGTCTTCGCACCCAACTGAGTTGCGTAAAACAAATCACTGGCATCAATTTACTATAAAAACGCATCCCCACCGATAGGCATAAAGCCACCAGTAAAATGATAAAAAAAAGCTCCCACAAAAACGATTCTGTTAAGAGAGAAAACTCGATAACAATTGGAATAAAGAACAAAACCGCTGCCAAAAAAAGGCGTAAGAAGCTAAGGTCGTGGATACGTGCTTTTTGCTTTACTAAAAAAAATAATAGAATACCCACTCCCCACGCTATTATGAATATAGCCATCAGGCTAATCGCATGGAATAGACTTCGGGCAATGTTGTCAGGGCCGACGCCTACATACCACCACGGGAAACCATAGTACGCGGAGACGCCCCAGCCATAAAAATAGGCGCTCCCCCATCCCAGACCACCTAAATAGGCCAAAAGCATTGAAGAGTTTTTAATAATTGAATCATCACTCATTATAGTTAACTCACTTAAGAAATATTTAATATGAAAATAGAAATCAACACGTTATATAACCCCCCCCCTTGGAAATAATAGCTGGATGATAAGTTTACCTAATTTTCCTGAGTATCAAGCCAGCTCATACTCACGCCAGCACACTAAAATCAGGAGTGGCTTCTTTTTTAGATCTTTGCCTTAGCCAGGCGCACACTCAATAATGATAGCAGTCAGATAATATGTACCAGGTATTAACCTCACGTTGTTGATGATATATTTACTTCGTTGAAAAACAATAAACATTGTATGTATTTTATTGGCGACGAAAAACTGTTAAAGAAGCGTAATTCCATATACACCATTTACCTGATTACTTTTCTTGCTAATATTTGCTAATTAATGTTTTGCTAAAGCGTGTTTAATAAAGTAAGGAGGACACTATGCCATTGAGTGTTGGACAGGGTTATTTCACATCATCTATCAGTTCTGAAAAATTTAATGCGATAAAAGAAAGCGCACGCCTTCCGGAATTAAGTTTATGGGAGAAAATCAAAGCATATTTCTTTACCACCCACCATGCAGAGGCGCTCGAATGTATCTTTAATCTTTACCACCATCAGGAACTGAATCTAACACCGGTACAGGTTCGCGGAGCCTACATCAAACTTCGAGCCTTAGCGTCTCAGGGATGTAAAGAACAGTTTATTATAGAATCACAGGAACACGCCGATAAGTTGATTATTAAAGATGATAATGGTGACAATATTTTATCTATTGAGGTTGAATGTCATCCGGAAGCTTTTGGTCTTGCCAAAGAAATCAATAAATCACATCCCAAGCCCAAAAATATTTCTTTGGGTGATATTACCAGACTGGTATTTTTTGGCGACAGCTTGTCTGACTCCTTAGGGCGTATGTTTGAAAAAACACATCATATCTTACCCTCCTATGGTCAATACTTTGGCGGAAGGTTTACTAATGGATTTACCTGGACTGAGTTTTTATCATCTCCACACTTCTTAGGTAAAGAGATGCTTAATTTTGCTGAAGGGGGAAGTACATCGGCAAGCTATTCCTGCTTTAATTGCATCGGTGACTTTGTATCAAATACGGATAGACAAGTCGCATCTTACACCCCTTCTCACCAGGACCTGGCGATATTTTTATTGGGGGCTAATGACTATATGACACTACACAAAGATAATGTAATAATGGTCGTTGAGCAACAAATTGATGATATTGAAAAAATAATTTCCGGTGGAGTTAATAATGTTTTGGTCTTGGGGATTCCCGATTTGTCTTTAACGCCCTATGGCAAACATTCTGATGAAAAAAGAAAGCTTAAGGATGAAAGCATCGCTCACAATGCCCTGTTAAAAACTAATGTTGAAGAATTAAAAGAAAAATACCCCCAGCACAAAATATGCTATTACGAGACTGCCGATACATTTAAGGTGATAATGGAGGCGGCCAGTAATATTGGTTATGATACGGAAAACCCTTATACTCACCACGGCTATGTACATGTTCCCGGGGCTAAAGACCCTCAGCTAGATATATGTCCGCAATACGTCTTCAACGACCTTGTCCATCCAACCCAGGAAGTCCATCATTGTTTTGCCACAATGTTAGAAAGTTTTATAGCTCATCATTATTCCACTGAATAATGTTCCATCGGCTGCGGTACGCCTTGAGCAAAACACCGCTCAATATCATAGTGCCGGTGGCATGAAAATATGAGGTTGTCTTTGCTGCCGGTTGGTCAATAAGTGATCCATACTCTATGTTCAGTAGGACAAAAATGGATAGAGTCGATAGATCGCCACCGTAACTACAATACTCACTATCACACTGACGATAAAGTATGTTTTGAATGGCTGCTTTTGCGTTTTATGACGGAAGAGTTGTTGACCAACAATCGCACCAGGCCACCCACCGACAACCCCAAACACCAACAAAGTGGATTCCGGCACTCTGCGCCAGGTTTTACGTGCCGCCGTTTTATCTACACCGTAGATCGCCAGCGTTAGCACATTGGCGAGCAGGAACCACATCGCGACGGGATGCGATGTAAAAATGCTTCCGACCGCAGCGGAGATCAGGAGTAAATAACAAAAGCGGTTAAGATACATATTATTATGTCATAGCAATGATTAGGGACATCGGAGCCCATTATACGCGATACATGCGCCTATGTGATGCAGAATTTTCTTTTCATTCAGCCAACGAGTCATCGAGTCATCGAGTCATCGAGTCATCGAGTCATCGAGGATTCATTTTTAATTACCATGGTAATCATAAGGTAATTAACGTGTTGTGAACACGATTAAAATGGGTAAAGCCATCAAAAATGTTACCACCTTAACCATTGCCAGGATAACTTAATGGAGAGCCCTCTTTATTGCTGTTTGTTATCCGGTTGGCAGTCTCAGTTTTGGATTTATTTATCGTATTTATATTTATTACATAAGATGTACGATGTTAATTTGCGAATTTTATCTCGACAACCGTATATATTCAGACATTTCTGAATTAAGATTATCATCGATTAAAACAAGTTAACGTTTTGATAAACATAACAACATCGTCAAAAATCCTGACTTGTTGTCGTTTGTTCATGAGACAAATAATTTATATGCTTGCAAATATAGATAGCACGCAAATCAACTTAGCTCAAAAAATGTATTTGACAAGAAAAGATAAGTCTTTATATTGGCCCTGGATAGAGTGGTAAGATGATAATTAGAGACATGAAAGGCACCGTCACTGAAGCATTTATCTGCTTATCATGTAAATATGTATGCGTAAATGGAGCATAAACTATGTCCAGTATACTAATGTCTATGGTATCTTTACATTTTCACCTTTCATGGGGTCGCTGCACTCATATCCAGTTGATATCTCATGGTATATTCAATCCATTCCCTTTGATGATTCCTGTCAAACCTCCTGATTAAATTAGTTAACAGCGATGGAATACATAATGTTAAGTACTTTACGCCTGCAAATGTCAGGTTCACGCCCTAATGCTTAATTTATAATACGCATTACCTTACTACAGGAAATAGATAGCATGTTATCCAAAAAATTTGGCTTATCGATGATAGTGTTGGGAATAATGTCGTCTTCAGCGTTTGCTGATAGCATCGTTGAAGGGAGAACACTCAATGTCGCAGTATCACCGGCCTCTCCCCCTATGTTATTTAAAAGTGCTGATGGCAAATTGCAGGGGATAGATCTGGAGCTTTTTTCGTCTTACTGTCAGTCACGGCATTGTAAGCTAAACATCACCGAATATGCCTGGGATGGAATGCTTGGCGCAGTGGCGAGTGGTCAGGCAGATGTCGCATTTTCGGGAATTTCAATCACAGATAAACGTAAGAAAGTTATTGATTTTTCTGAACCTTATTACATCAACTCTTTTTATCTGGTCAGTATGGCCAATCATAAAATAACGCTCAATAACCTCAATGAATTAAATCAATATTCTATTGGATACCCTCGAGGAATGGCTTACTCCGACCTTATCAAAAACGATCTGGAGCCCAAAGGATACTACTCGTTAAGTAAAGTAAAATTGTATCCAACATATAATGAGACGATGGCTGATCTAAAAAATGGCAATCTTGATCTGGCTTTTATAGAAGAGCCGGTTTATTTTACCTTCAAAAATAAGAAAAAGATGCCGATAGAAAGTCGTTATGTTTTCAAGAATGTTGATCAGCTTGGCATTGCCTTTAAGAAAGGCTCTCCCGTGCGCGATGATTTTAACTTATGGCTTAAAGAGCAAGGGCCACAAAAAATATCTGGCATCGTCGATAGCTGGATGAAATAGTAAGCTATGTCATCAGGTAATATGCTGGCTATCTTTTATTTCCTATTGGAAGGGATTGGTAATACGCTGCTTGTAACATTTACCTGTTTTCTCTCAGCGTTTTTTACCGGGCTTACAGTCGCCGTATTACGGCGACTATCCCCCCTTCCACTACAGAAGATGCTCGACGTACTGGTCTTTATTCTTCGGGGAATTCCAATACTTATTGCTGTTTTTCTTGTTTATTTTGGATTGCCATCGATTGGCATATATGTTTCACCACTGGTGGCCATGAACCTCAGCGTCGGCTTAGTCAGCGGGAGCTATCTTGCCGAGGTGTTCAGAGGGGCGCTTAAATTAGTTGAGCCATACGAAATTACGGTAGCGAAAGTAGCAGGAATGCGTCAATTACAGGTTATAATAAATATTGAACTACCACAGATGTTGCGATTTTCTGTGCCCGGTATTATCAATGAGTTTTCTTCTGTATTAAAAGCGACGCCCTTTGCTTATACTGTAGGCATCGCTGAAATAACGAAGCAGGCAATGTCACTGACAGCCATCACGCTGAACGGGTTACAGATCTATACTCTTGCCGGGGTATTATATTTCATTATTTATAAAGTTTTTACTCTTCTGGCCGGAGTGTTTGAGAAAAAATATCGCATCAGTTGAAGCATAAAAATAGAGGTGATACTCATGGCTTTACTGGAACTAAAAGAGATAAGTAAGGAATATTCAGGAAAAAAGGTTCTTGATACGGTTAGTCTGAAAATTCAATCGGGAGACATGAAAGTAGTCATGGGGCCATCGGGTTGTGGAAAAACGACGCTTTTACGCTGTCTGCTTCGATTAGAAGAGCCTGATTATGGTGATATTTATTTTCACGGGAGAAATATTTATGACAAGGAATTTACTATTCTTGAGTTCAGAAAAAAAGTCGGTTGTGTCTTCCAGAATTACGCTTTGTATCGCCATCTTAACGTCATGGATAACATTACCCTTGCCCTATGTAAAGTGTTTGGCATGCCGGGACAACTAGCTCGGGAGAAAGCCTTACATGAGCTACAAAAACTTGATATGGTCTCGCATAGCGCGAAATACCCTTCGCAATTATCGGGCGGCCAGCAACAGCGCGTCGCCCTGGCCCGTACAATGGTCACCGACCCAGAACTCATTATTTTTGATGAGCCGACGTCTGCGCTTGATCCGCTCATGACTCGTGAAGTCGGAATGTTGATCAAGCAACTTCACGACAATGGCGTCACTATATTATGCGTCACTCATGATATTCGCCTCGCCAGATTACTAAGCGATAACGTAACGTTTCTTAATCATGGCAAGATTCGTGCAGAAGGCGCTTTTACCGATCTTGCCTTACGAGAAACGGATCCAGATATCCACTGTTTTTTTAGCGAGGCACAACGATGATCGCTGGCTGGTCTCTCTTCTTTAATGACCTGACTGAACAACTGCCACTTGTTGTGGACGGTATTAAAGAAACCTGTAAACTTGCGCTGATTGTTTCCATCACCGGTTTTTTGTGGGGAATTATTATTTTCTTTCTGAGCCTGAGCCATCGCCCCGTGGTAAAAGCCATAACTCGACTGTACATGGATTTCTTTATCGGTACGCCACTCATTCTTATTCTGTTTGTTATCTATTATGGTTTACCTCAATCTGGCATTCACCTGTCCTCTTTTACCGTGGCGGTTACAGGTTTTACCTTGAATGTCGGCGCATATAATGCCGCGTACATGACAACGGCCTATAACGCATTGAATAAGTATGAAACGGAGGCAGCAGTCGTTCAGGGGTTGAACAAACGGCAGGTCTTTTTGTGGATTATACTGCCTCAGGTATTGCTGTCTTCCATTCCAGCCTTAACGAATCAGGTGATTAATAACCTTAAAGACAGCACCATCGTTTTTCTTATCCAATATACTGAGTTTTTCGCGCGAATTCAGGAGGTTGCTGCAACTAGCTTTAAATTCTTCCATGCTTACCTTTTTGCCGCCATAGTGTATCTTATTGGCGTTACCTTTATCGTCGGTTTGACCCGGTTTTTAGAGCATAGACTGCTTCGCCATTACGGTCAGGATTACTGAGTTGCACTGCACTATTCTGATTAATTCACCGCTGACATTATCAAAGTTATTTTTATTTAGTGTTGGTTAATATTTTAACCTTCATTATTGCTGTAGGTGTCCATTCTGGTCTAAGTCTTACTCCATTGAGGATATTATGGCGCTACCACAACTATCCATATGGCAGCCCGGCGATGGGTTAAGAAAAATAAAGTATAAATATCATGTTTGTCTCATTGTCATATTCTCCGTCCTTATACGGTTGCTGTTTTTAACTGACCGCTACCTTTGGTGTGACGAAGCGTCCAGCGTGCTGATTAGTCGACATAGCGTAGATAATCTGCTATTCCATGCCGCTTTTGACGTGCATCCCCCGCTTTATTATCTGTTACTGCATGACTGGATGATATTATGGGGTGATAGCATTGCAGCAGTACGCTCTCTCAGTCTACTCTTTGGGATCCTGACAGTTGTGCTGGTTATCGCGCTTACGCGATGGCTGGCAAATGAACGTACAGCCTTATTGGCGGGATGGTTCGCCGCCCTGATGCCGATGGCAGTTCATTACAGTCAAGAAACGCGCATGTACGCGTTAATGGGAATGCTAACGCTCGCTGCCGCGTTAGCATTGATGATGTGGATAAAAACACCCACCCATAATCGCTATCTTGTCGCGTATGCTTTACTTATGACGTTCAGTTTTTACACCCATTATTTCACCCTATTTGCACTTATTGCTCACTGGATCGCAGTAACAATATTATCCTGCCAAAGCCATAAAACGGCCTGCTACCTTAAACTTCCTGGCTGGTGGTTTGCTAACCTGGCGATTGCTGTCGCTTATCTCTCCTGGTTGCCCGTATTGTTTAATTTACTGACTCATCTGGCGCAGTTGAGAGCCGGTAATGATATCGGTTGGATTCCCCCCGTAACATGGCGTGACCTGCCTGCGATGTACTGGCATTTCTTTACCGGAAACAACGGACAGGGTTTTCCGTCGTTCATTCTGTGGCTGGCTGTGGGAGGTTTTATCGGTACTGTGGGGCGAATATCTTTATGCAACGGAGAATATGAAAGATATCAGCTGATATTATTTTGTAATCTGGTCATCCCTGTAATGCTGGTCTTCATCATTTCCTGGTGGATGCCGTTATTTATCGATCGTTATTTCTTCTTCTCATCGCTGAGCATTCCTCCCCTGCTCGCGGTATTACTTACCCGCGCAAAAAAAGCGGTTTGTGGCTTCTGTTTTATCTTATTCACCTTATTATTCGGCTATGGTTCATATAATAATAACCCTGAGCACATAGACGAGTTTAAACCACTGGTAAACTATATTAATACCCGCCACCAGCCTAATGATGCCGTGGTAGTCAGTAAAATGTTCGATTATTTAAGTTATGTGTATTATAATAAGCGAGATTATCGTACGTTTCTTTATACACCGCCTAACGCACACGGAACATCAGGAAGACCGAATGCCTATGGCTTTGGTTCACTGTTTTATGCGCAAGCCGATCAGACATATATTGATACTCTGACAACGCTTTCAAAAAGTTACCATCGTGTCTGGTTGGTAAGCGGCGGTAACTTTAGTCAGGATTACCCCTTGCCGTCAGAATGGCAAAATATCGCAAAATTCAGAAGTGGTAGATTTCAGGTACAATTATTTGTAATACCAACTCAACAGGCGCGTCAAATGCAATGATTACCGTTTTCTATCCAGTGCAGTGATAAACAGTACTGCCACTGCCAGACCGCCTAAAAGTAAGGTCCAGCCAAACGCTTCAAAAACCTCAATCATATCGCCTCCAGGTAGGTGATATTAAATAAAGATGGCTATCTCAGCGTAACATTTAAAATATCAATTAATGTGCAATAATCGCTTTATGTGTATGAATAAATATTGTTTCTCATGCTTTTAATTGCATTGCTATTATCATAAGGCTTAATATATTTATATTAACGATTATTAATTATCAGCTTATAATAATATGACTGATCAATTCATTTATCAGCTATTATTATCCTCTATATTCTTTAAGATACCCGCTTAATTCATAATATCTCCTTTATTCATCGCATTAAATTACTCACTCACCTGATTAATGCTTGCCTAACGATTGCTTCGTTGTTTTAATTCCAGCGCGAAATTATTTAGTGAGAGAACAATGAAGCATACACAACAATCAGGCGCAAAAGTCTATAACCCATTCACGCTTAGCTTATATGACTGGTGGGTACTCAATATCTCAAACAAATATGCATGGAAGTGTCCTACTGATACGCGACTACTTCCTTTCTTCCTGCATCACATGGGCGAGACTCACCTGGATATTGGCGTAGGTACAGGTTATTACCTGAAACATGCACCTGCGACTCATGCCATTTCGCTGATGGATTTAAATCCGGATAGCCTGAAAATAGCCGCCAGCCGAGTGGGTAATACGAAAATCCGCGCCACACTACAACACGATGTTTTCGACACGTTCCCGGCGGACTGGCACGGGCGCTTCGATTCCGTTTCGATGTACTATCTTCTGCACTGCTTACCTGGTGAGATGACAACAAAAGCGAAGGCAATTAAAAATGCCGGTATGGCGCTTAAACCCGGCGGCACACTTTTTGGCGCCACGATTCTGGGCAAAGAGGTTCCTCACAATGCTTTTGGTAAGAAATTAATGGCTGTTTATAACAAGAAAGGAATATTCAGTAATACCAATGACTCAGCCGATACGTTACGCAGCGTGTTGGACGAACATTTCGCTAAGGTGACTTTGGAGCAACATGGCGCCGTTGCGCTATTTTCCGCCACTACGCCACGCTCATCGTAAGTACAGGCACTTCCGAGCGGTCGGCAGCGCGATCATGTTGGTTTAACCCGTTGATTAAACATTGGATTACGGAATAGCAATTGCTTATTTTATTTGTCATACAAATAAGTATAATACCCGCTTCCGATGTAGACCCGTCCTCCTTCGCCTGCGTCACGGGTCCTGGTTAGACGCAGGCGTTTTCTGTATGGAATACGCCATCCCCTCTGATAGATGCCTTGTTTGCCTGAAGCAGTTAACCCCACCTGCGACAAACGTCATACAGGACGGTCAGTCACGCTTACGCGGCATCATCCGTAACAGCGTATTGTCTTTCCAGAAATAGTGATGCATCAAAGCAGCGATGGCATGAAGTCCAATAACAAAATAGCCCAGATTCGCCAGCGTGACGTGCCAGGATTTCAGCATATCTACGCGTTCAAAGTTAGCTTCGGCGGCATGCGGCATAGTAATGCCAAATGCGACCCAGGGATTGCCGCGGTTATACATCATGACCAGACCAATAACAGGCAGCGCGATAAATAACAGGTAAATCACCAGATGTCCTAAATGCGCCATTCCGGTCATCATCGGTTTTGGACGAGGAACAATGGGCGGCGTGGGATATTTCAGCCGAATAATCAAGCGCGCCACCATTAAAAGCAAAATAGTGATACCACATGAAACATGCGTCATATTAAACCAGGGCCGATAACTACGCGGCGCAAAACCGCGTAGCTCCATCGCGGCGTAAGCCACAATAACCAGAAAAAAGACTAACCAGTGAATACCAATTTGCAGGCCGGAATACTTATTGCCCATAGCGCGTCCTGAATGAAAACCGTAAAGCGACAACATAACCAGCTTTTATAAATAATTCATCAAATTTATGAAATGGTGGTCGCACTTGCCCGTTCACCCTCGCAAACGGGCGATTTTTAGCGTAAAGCTCTCTGTTCTAACGCACTGCGCAACGTAGTATCTGCCTGCAATACCTGCCATGCCTTTTCAATATCGCGTGGGATATCAACGTGAATGATAAAATCTTTACCACGCGGTCCATACCCTGTTTCATCGTCACGCAAACGTGGCAGCTCGCCGGCAATCAGAGACAGATAACGCTCCACCGTCCAGATGCCCTCTTCAACGTTGGCAAAATGTGTACCGCCGTTAAGGTGGCGCAGTACCGGAACAAAACCAGGAAAACTCAGCCAGCGCGGCGCATCGGTGTCGTCGTTTGTCACGCGCCGAAACGCCGCGATAGTGCGCCGCTGCATGGTGGGGTCTTGCACAACGATAGCCGTGTTAATGTTTTCTTTCGCCTGACGGATCAGTGCGCAGGAGAAACGGGCATTTTCGCCGCAATTAGTTGACCGATCTTCCAGCCAAATTTTCTCAGCCGGAATATGCCAGAACTGGTTCGCGATATCCGCGAGGATCGCGGCTTCAGCGCGTCCGCTTGTGCGAATGGTGTGGTAGCGCGGATGCCGGGCAATCACGGCGTACAAAAACGGCGTCGAATGACCTATACCGCCGCTAATCAGTAAAGGAACGCCTTGCGCTTTGGCGATGCGACAGGCCGCGTCGATAGTGGGGATCACCGCATTGCCCGCCAGGACGACGCAATCCGACGAATAAGGTTGTTCGCCGGAAAAATCATTTTGCGCCAGCCACTGTCCGACGGTATTTACCGCCAGCAATGTTTCCGCAGAGAGCGCCGGAAATGGCGTTGTATTCATAATTCCTCCTTTTTGTTCCGAACTTGTACCGGATCTCTTTGAAAGACATCGTCGCCTGGCTTTTTAGGCCGTAATCTGATCCATGGCCTGTAAAATACGCTTATCGGAAATAGGATAAGGCGTACCGAGCTGTTGCGCGAAATAACTGACACGCAGTTCTTCAATCATCCAACGGATCTCTTTAACATCATCATCTTCGCGACGCGCTGGAGGCAATTTATTTATCCATTGTTGCCACGCCTGCTGGACGCTTTCGACTTTCAGCATTTGCGCCCGATCGCGGTGCGGATCGACAGCCAGTTTCTCCAGCCGCTTTTCAATTGCCTGCAGATAACGCAGCGTATCGCCGAGACGTTTAAAGCCGTTGCCAGTCACAAAACCACGGTATACCAGACCGCTCATCTGCGCCTTGATATCGGAAAGCCCCAACGCCATGCTCATATCCACCCGCCCTTTCAGACGCTTATTGATATTGAATACGGTCGTCAGGATCCGCTCGACCTGCTTCGCGATATCCACCACAGTATCATTCAGCTCGGCGCGTACCTTTTCGTGCAGCGCGGTGAAACCTGCTTCGCTCCACACCGGTCCGCCGTTGGCATCTATCAGCTTATCTACCCCGCAGGCGATACAGTCATCAATCAACTCCAGCACTTTGCCGTACGGGTTAAAGTACAGTCCCAGCTTGGCTTTATTCGGCAATTTCTCATGCAGATACTTAATTGGTGAAGGAATATTGAGCAACAACAGACGGCGTAAGCCGCACCACATCGCCTGTTGTTGTTCCAGCGGATTATCAAACAATTTGATAGCGACGCTGTCACGCTCATCCACTAACGCCGGCCACGCCTTCACTTTATAATTACCGCGTTTCTGTTCGTAGCTTTCCGGCAGCTCGCCGAAACTCCAGATATGCAGCCCGCTCTGCTCGATGCCGTCATCCGCCACCGCCGAGAGCGTCTCCTGCACTTTGCCTTTCAGCGCATTTTTAAGCTCGGCGAGCGAACGCCCTTCCTGCAGTTTCTTGTTTTTGTCATTCACCACGCGAAACGTGATTTTCAGATGCTCGGGCACCTGATCCCAATGCCAGTCTTCCCGGTCGACCGTGACGCCGGTCATCCGGCGCAGTTCACGCTCCAGAGCGTCCAGCAGCGGCAGCTCCAGCGGCGTTACGCGACCTAAAAACGCTTCAGCATAGTTTGGCGCCGGAACAAAGTTGCGACGTACCGGTTTTGGCAACGATTTAATCAGCGCAATCACTAATTCACGGCGCAGCCCTGGGATCTGCCATTCAAAACCGCTCTCGTCAACCTGGTTAAGTAGCGGCAACGGAATATGGACGGTCACGCCGTCAGCATCCGCGCCCGGTTCAAACTGATAGCTCAAACGCAGCTTGAGATTGCCCTGGTGCCAGAAGTTCGGGTAATCCAGTTTGCTGATTTTTTCCGCGCCTTCTTTAATCAGCATACTTTTTTCAAAGTTGAGCAGATCCGGCGTCTCGCGGCTTATTTTTTTCCACCAACTATCAAAGTGGCGGGCGGAAATAACGTCATGGCTAATACGCTGGTCATAAAACTCAAACAGGGTATCATCATCCACCAGGATATCGCGGCGGCGAGATTTGTGCTCAAGTTCCTCGACTTCCGCACGCAATTTTAGATTCTCACGGAAGAAGGCGTGACGGGTTTGCCAGTCCCCCTCCACCAGCGCATGGCGGATGAACAACTCGCGACACAACGCCGGGTCAATCTGGCTGTAATTCACCTTGCGCGCGGCGACAATCGGCAGACCGTAGACAGTAACCTTTTCCGTCGCCATCACCGCGCCTTGCGCCCGCTCCCAGTGCGGTTCGCTATATGAACGTTTAATCAGGTGCTGGGCTACCGGTTCCACCCATTCTGGCTCAATGCGGGCAGCGATGCGCCCCCACAGGCGGCTGGTCTCCACCAGTTCTGCGACCATTGTCCATTTCGGCGGTTTTTTGAATAAACCGGAACCGGGGAAAATAGAGAATCGGGCGTTACGCGCGCCGGTGTACTCTTGTTTATCGGCATCTTTCATCCCGATATGCGACAACAGCCCCGTTAACAGCGCAACGTGAATTTCCCGGTATTCTGCGGGTTCGCTGTTTACCGGAATCCCCAGTTCTTTTACCACCTGACGCAGTTGGGTATAGATATCCTGCCACTCACGCACGCGTAAATAGTTCAGATAGTCGGTGCGACACAGCCGGCGGAATTGATTCGACGACAGGGCCTTTTGTTGCTCGCCGAGGTAATTCCACAGGTTAACAAACGCCAGAAAATCGGACTCCTTATCATGGAAGCGCCGGTGTTTCTCATCGGAAGCCTGCTGCTTATCCACTGGGCGCTCGCGCGGATCCTGAATAGAGAGTGCGGAAGTAATGATCATCGCTTCGCGCACACAGCCATGTTTTTGCGCTTCCAGAACCATACGCGCCAGGCGCGGGTCGACCGGCAGCTGAGATAATTGTCGGCCCAGCGGCGTCAGCTTATATGCCGTTTGCTGTTCGTCGGCGGTAATCGCCCCCAGCTCTTCCAACAAACGCACGCCATCCTGAATATTGCGCTTATCCGGCGCTTCGACAAACGGGAAGGCGGCGATGTCACCCAGCCCCAGGGCGGTCATCTGCAAAATAACCGACGCCAGGTTGGTACGTAGAATTTCCGGGTCGGTAAATTCCGGACGTGACAAAAAGTCATCTTCCGAATACAGACGAATGCAGATCCCTTCCGATACGCGTCCGCAACGCCCTTTACGCTGGTTGGCGGAAGCCTGTGAGATCGGTTCAATCGGCAGGCGCTGCACTTTAGTGCGGTAGCTGTAGCGGCTGATGCGCGCAGTGCCAGGATCGATCACATACTTGATACCCGGCACCGTCAGCGACGTTTCCGCCACGTTAGTCGCCAGCACGATACGGCGTCCGCTGTGCGACTGGAAAACGCGGTTCTGTTCGCTGTTCGACAAGCGTGCATACAGCGGCAACACTTCGGTATGCCGTAAGTTCAGCTTGTTCAGGGCGTCGGCGGTATCGCGGATTTCCCGCTCTCCGCTCATAAAAATCAGGATATCGCCGGGACTTTCACGCCCCAGTTCATCAACAGCGTCGAAAATTGCCTGTAGCTGATCGCGTTCAGTGTCGTCAGCCTCTTCCACAATGGGGCGATAACGAACTTCTACGGGATACGTTCGGCCAGAGACTTCGATAATCGGCGCGTTATTAAAGTGGCGCGAGAAGCGTTCCGGGTCGATGGTCGCAGAGGTAATAATCACTTTCAGATCGGGGCGACGCGGCAGAAGCTCTTTCAGATAGCCGAGCAAGAAGTCAATATTCAGGCTGCGTTCATGCGCTTCATCAATAATGATGGTGTCATACTGCATCAATAGCCTGTCCTGCTGGATTTCCGCCAGCAGGATACCGTCCGTCATCAGTTTGACCATGGTGTTGCTACTGACATGATCGCTGAAACGAACTTTATAGCCGATGCAGCCGCCAGGCTCCGTTTGCAACTCTTCGGCAATACGGTTAGCGACGGTGCGCGCCGCCAGGCGACGCGGCTGAGTATGTCCAATAAGTCCTTTAATTCCGCGTCCCAGTTCCATACAAATTTTCGGCAACTGGGTGGTTTTACCGGAACCGGTTTCCCCTGCTACGATCACCACCTGATGATCGCGGATCGCTTCCAGAATGTCCTGTTTCTTCTGGCTAACAGGCAGATTTTGCGGATAAGTGATTGAGGGGCGCGCCGCTTCGCGGAGGGCGACCTGCGCCGCAGCCTGTTCAATTTCTTTCGCCATCGTCTGGAAAATGGCCTGTTGCGCATCAGGATTTTTTACTTTCTTTACGCCATGCAGGCGGCGCGCAAAGCGCTGTTTGTCGCGCAGCATCAGTGCATCCAGCCGCTGCTGTAACACCTGAAGCGTCAACATAGATTGTTCAGTCATAAAGCTCTTGGGCAGCATTCTGCCTGTTTAAAATCGTTTTAAATGATAGGTATAGAGTACCACATTGGGGCTTTTTTTGTGTTGTTCAATAATTTCGAACAAAGGGTTCGATATATTGCGCTATCCCTGCGACATATTTGTGAATAAAGTGTCAACAAGCAACGGGGCACGCCCCTTCAAACACATAAAAGGAAACACCCATGAGCAAGGTATTAGTTCTTAAATCCAGTATTCTGGCAGGGTACTCTCAGTCTGGTCAGTTGACTGACTATTTTATTGAACAATGGCGCGAAAAACACGTCGCAGATGAAATTACTGTCCGCGATCTGGCGGCCAACCCTGTTCCGGTGCTGGATGGCGAGCTGGTGGGCGCGATGCGTCCGGGCGATGCGCCTTTAACGCCACGTCAGCAGGACGCTCTGGCGCTGTCTGATGAACTCATTGCTGAACTGAAAGCCCACGACGTCATCGTTATTGCGGCGCCGATGTACAATTTCAATATCCCGACGCAGCTGAAAAACTACTTTGATCTGATTGCCCGCGCCGGTATCACTTTCCGCTATACCGAAAAAGGCCCGGAAGGTCTGGTAACCGGTAAACGCGCGGTGGTTCTCTCCAGTCGCGGCGGTATCCATAAAGACACCCCGACGGATTTGATTGCGCCTTACCTGAAAGTGTTCCTTGGTTTTATCGGTATTACCGACGTGAATTTTGTCTTTGCCGAAGGCATCGCCTACGGGCCGGAAGTGGCGGCTAAAGCCCAGGCCGATGCAAAAGCCGCGATTGACAGCGTAGTGGCTGCCTGATAGCTCAAACTGCCCCGAAAGTTGGCTCTCAGCGAGTAGGGGTCGTGTCTCGCGATAATCAAAGAGCAAGCGCGAATAGCCATATCCCCCAAAGCGCGACTATCGTAACCAGCGTGCGGCGAAATTGTTTGAGCGCCCCCTGCTGACGTTCACTTAGTGTTAGCGTTCGCACTCTTTCGCGCCGCCAGATAATAAAAAGCCCTTCCCCAGCTTGCTGGTTATTCTCATGCGTAATCAGCACAAAATAGCGCTTATCTAACCAGATCCGCCAACAGCCGAAACAGGCCGTGCCGCACAACAATGCGATAACCACGCGCAGCGCCCCTGGCGGGGAGATAAATATCACCCATACACCAGGAAGGAGAGTAAAAAGTAGAAAAAATCGCCAACTCGCTAACGTCTGCGACAATAACTCGCGCTGAAGTATATCTCCATTTGTTACAGTGTCATTTTTTATTGCCATTGCCGCAGTTCGTCCAGATGTTCATCCGTTAGCACAATTTGTAACCGACACGCACGAATATATGCTACCGCCTGTTCTACCGTTGCGGCATGGCCATAGCATAATAGCCATGCCGCAACCACCATCGCGCTACGAGACAACCCCAGCGAGCAATGTACCAACACCGTTTCCTGTTCCTCACGCAGCGCCTCCAGCATAGCCACCGCCTGCCGTAACTGCGCATCGTCCGGCGTAACCAGATCCAACATCGGTACGCAATAATAGGTCTTCAACCTTGTTGCCTGGCCACGAGGAAACTCGCAGGTTACATCCAGCACCGCGTTTTGCATGGGGGTGTGGCGCGGATAACTACCAAGATAAACGCCGGCGGCGATGTGATTGACCGGGGGCAGACGATGCGTAAACCAACGCATCGATAACCACATCACACAGCGCCACGGAAGCGTTAGCCAATAGACGGAAGGCGATAACCGCCCCTCTTTGTCTTTACACAACGCTGCAGCGCCGAATCCGCCATAGCCGCGTCCCACAATCAACAAGGATAATGCTGGCCAGCACAGACACACCGACGGCCAGAACGACCATGGCGCCAGCAATACCCCCACAATAATGCATAAGGACATCCCGAATACGTAACGCCGCACCAACCGGAACCGAACCGCGTTGGGTGCCTGCCAGTGCCAACGACTCTGGGCCGGCACCATCCAGTCGATCAACATCCCCACCATCAGACCGGTAATAATATCAATAAAATGATGTTGCCAGGTTGTCAAAACCGAAATGGCAATCAGCAGGAACCAGCCATCGCACAGCCTGCGCCAACCACCGGAAAGATGGCGGCTGAAATGCCGCCACAGCAGCCAACAAAGAATAATATGTAGCGACGGCGACTGATTATATGGCAAGTCGAACTGTTCAAGTTGCGTAAACAACCACCCCGCAACGCCGGAAACAGGCGGACGCGTAAAACTAAACTGTAAAGGGAAAAGTAGAAATCCAACGCAGGCTATAACTGACGCCAGTACCAGACGGCGCACCAGCCGACATTGTTCAAAGCTTGTCGCGCAGATAAATAGTGACAGCCCATAGAGCAAATCCAGACTCCAGTAAGGAACAATACTCCACGGAATAAAGGGAATGGCAGATTCCCAGCCAAGTACCACGCTCCCAATATCATGGGATTGGGTATCTCGCCAGGCGGTAAATTGATTTACTTTTGCGTAGGTGACAAAGAAAAACGGCGCCAGTAGCAGCAGCCAACCAGCACCCTGTATGAATACCTTGCGACGCTCAGTTTCCACGGCGCACCGCCATCGAAACGGTAAAAATCCCGAATTCATCAATTAGCTGCGCGCATTTATCAAATCCCGCCTCATGCACTAAAGCATCCATCTCACCCTGCGTGCGTATACGCATAACCCATGCTTTATTATCTTTGTGGCTCGTAAGCGACCAGGCGATAGTTTTCAACTGAGGATGCCAGGGTTGTCCGGTATATAACAACATGCCCCCAGGTTCGATAGCGGCAGCCAGCCCAGCAAGCGAACGTCGAACCAAAGCGTTATCCGAAAAAAGTTCATAAAGACCAGAGACAATACCTAATGTCGGACGTGGTTTCAGCGCCGCCAGTTCGTCATTATTGAAGGCGTCACCGCGTTCAAAACGCACTCTGCTGGACATTCCTCGGCTCGCAATCATCTCCTGCCCTCGTGCGACGTTTAATTCGCTGAAATCACGCAATAATATATCGCTAACCGTCACCTCATCTTCCAGCGCATCAAGGATGTAACGCCCGTGTCCTGCGGCAATATCTACTACCCGGACCGGTTTTCCCTGCTCTATCAGCTTTTGAACCGCCTGACGGATAAGGTTTTGCAAATGAATCTTACGCTGACGAATACCTTTCCAGCCGACACTATTAAGATAATTTTTATCGATTAAACGTCCCACTATATTGCCTCCCTGCGGCTGATTACGGTAGACATAATCCAGCGTACTACCGGAATCAAATCCCGTCTCAAACCCCAGGCGTATACCCGCCGATTGAGCGCCCCATCTTTTCATTACATAACGCAAACTACGATAAGCGATATCATCCCATGAACAGGGAGCAGCCCCTCCACTGAGTACACGCCAGGTATCCGCGCCCGGACTCCAGCGGTCTTCATGCTGGTAGTCAAAACGCTGCGGCGGCAAGTTATACAGCGTCTCAATAAAACAACGCATTTTCTCAAATGCCAGATGTCTGTTTTTTTCGCCAAGCGTATCGTGAAAAAAACCTGCAAAAACATGAAGCTCTTTCAGTCGACTACGTAGCCCCTGATAAAAATCCACCTGCGGCTGGCGGTGAACGACATAATCCTTACCGGATACCAGTAGCAGTGTGGGTAAAGTAATCGCACTGGCATCGGCGATAATACGTACCGATGTTTTATACAAATCAAGGAGGATATTCACCGCAATAGCGCGGGTAATCTGTGGATCATGATTAAAACTTGTCACGCGTTCAGGGTCATGCGTCAGATATTTACCTTTTACATAGGAATTAACGTAGAACAGACCTCGCAAACGATGCCACAAGGCTAACCCTGCCCGTGCAAACGGTACATACAGTTTCACTTTAAATGCCGGAGAAGCCAGTATCAGACCACGAATATTTGGCGCGTAATCATGCGCCCAGGTTGCCGCTAACACCGCGCCGACGCTCTGCGCCACTACAACGATATTTTCCAACGGAGTCTGGCTATCAGCGGCGACAAAACGAATAAACTCGTCCATATCTTGTACCGAGCGGGCGAGCGACGGGCTATAGCCGCGTTGGCCAGGAGAATATCCATGTCCTCTGGCATCCCATGCGTAAAATATCATCTCTGGCATCGCCAGCTCATCGACAATATGTTGCAGGCGCCCCGAATGTTCATGGCCGCGATGAAATAAAACAATGACTTTCGGCGTTGTGCTTACCAACATTGCAGGCCAGTGACGGTAGAAGAGTTCAGTGTTGTCACTCGTCAAAAAACACCGTTTATTCGGCGTGCGAAGGTGAGGCATGAGTAAGATTCCCTGACGTCTGTTGCTGAAGCTCAAGCAGTCTGTGCCTGAGATCGTCCATAAATTGCTTTTTTTCGGGGTGTGAATGCAACGCATCGCCAATCGTGACATCAATAAAGAGCGGGAGCGGGATGCGGTTCCCCTTCGCCATGATTCGCTCTGTGCCGCATAGCCAGACGGGGACCACGCTCGCCTCCGGCACGCGCTGGCTCAAATGCCAGATTCCTGATTTCAGCGGCGATAATATTCCCGGTTCGCCACGCGTTCCTTCGGGAAACAAAATCAGGATTTTATTATCACGCAACGCTTGCTCGCACCGCGCCAGCGGGTTTGCCTCTCCGCCTTTGCGGGTTACAGGAACAATATTAAGAATGTTAATCGCAAACCAGCCCATCCACTTGTTACGCAAAAAATAGTCAGCGGCAGCGACCGGATGAACATAACCCTGTTGACGTAGTGAAAACAGCGACAAAAGCGCAAACACATCCATGTGGCTATTATGATTGGCCACCACGATCAGCGGGCCGCGATGGGGAAGTCGCTCCCGGTGCTTCACCCGCAGCCCAAGCCACAACCGGATTACGGGCCAGACAAGACACAACGTAAATAAGGTGCGAAGAAATCGGTTCATAACGGTTCAGTAGCAAAAATAACGAATAAAATGAAAAAACACCGGCGCGGTAAAGATCAGGGAGTCAAGCCGATCAAGCAAGCCGCCGTGACCGGGTAACAACGTACCGCTGTCTTTTACGCCGACATCACGTTTTACGGCGGACATCACCACATCGCCGCAAAACCCGGTGCCGCCAATCATTAACCCGGCCAGTATTGACATTGGCGCATTTAGTGGGGTGAGTAACGGTCCCAATGCCAGTCCCGCCAGCGCCGTTGTCATCACGCCCCCCGCCAACCCGGCCAGGGTTTTATTCGGGCTTACGGTCGGCGTCACTTTGATGCGCCCGAATGATTTACCCCATAAATACTGCGCAATGTCGTTAAACTCAGTCAGCCCGACCAGAAACAATACCAGTAGCGCGCCGGTTTGTTTGCCGTCCGCAGGCAGCACCAACAAAAAAGCGACATGGCTAAAGGCAAAAACCGTGGTCATCAGACTCCAGTGAAGCTGCGACGCGGTGCGTAAAAACCCCTGCGTATCACCCGCGATCACCATACGCGCCGGTAAAAATAAGAATACATAAACCGGAATAAACACCACGAACATGCCGTACCAGCCAATTCCAATCAGCCAATAATTGATGGGAATCGCGATAAACATCCACAACAGCGGCATTCGGTCAGAATGACGGGAGGGAACCAGCGTCAGGAATTCTTTTAGCGCCATAAAGCTGAGTAAGGCGAAAAAGGTCAATGCCAGCCAGGTCGGACTCAATAGCGCCAGCGAAAACAGAATGATGATTAGCCACCAGGTCCGAATGCGTAGCGCCAATTCGCGCCAGTCCTTATCAGGACGACGCCACACCAGAATTCGATTTACCAGAGTGGCCACCAGCAAAAGCGCAAAAATGACGAGCAGGGATTTTTCGAGCAGCATCATTTGACATCCACCGCAATTAATGCGCTTCGACAACGGTTTACTGTCGTCCAAAGCAGCAATACGAGAGCAATGCTCCAGACTATATTGCTCCACTGCGCCACCTGAGGCCAAAAGGTCAGCGCCAGCCCCCCTGCGCCAAACACCAGCGCTCTGTCGCTTTTGCCAAACGGTCCGGCATAACTACGTACGCCGTTGATCGTTTGCGCTAATATTCCGCAAAACTCAGTCATCACCATCGCCAGGAGCATGGCGAGCACCAATGGCGCGCTGCTGTCGGCCAGAAAAAGAAACGGTAGGTAAAGCGCGATGTCTGAAATCACATCGCCCGTTTCATTCAGAATGGCGCCTAAACGAGATTGCTGGCGGCATTCGCGCGCTAACATACCATCCAGCGCGTTGAGCGCCATGCGCGCAAATAACACGATGGGCAACAGAAAATACAGGGGCACTACAATCAATATCAGGCCGGTCGCAATAGAGAGAGCCATAGCGGAAAGGGTGATCTGATTGGCTGTAATATGATGCCGATATAGCCATGCCATTACGGGGCGAAGCAGCGCCTGAAAAGCAGGTTTAATTTGATAAAGCGTCATCGGTATTCTCTGAAAAACGACTCAACGCGAGACACTCCATCAGAGATGACGCCGCACGGCTATCCTAATTTCGGCGCAAACGGCTAAATTCAGAAATTACCAATATAAAAAGTATTCTGCGATGAAAAAATTGTCGGGAAGCGGTTATTTACGCATCCATTTGCCATTAATTCCCTGGACATATTCTCCCGGCCTGGCGCGCTCAACCAGTTTTTGCCCTGCCATCTTCGCCACCTCGTCCACGGGAAGATGATTGCTATCCGCTAACTGCTGATAACTGGCGCGGCGGGCATGATTAATATCAAGCACCAGTTTCTGGGTTTCGGCATCATTCTTTAAGGCCACCAGATAGCCATTCAGCGTTTCCCCGACCCGGCCCTGCGTGCGCGCTTCGTCCAGGGTTAAGGCCCACACAGAAGGTGTGAGTAAGCTCAGCGTCAGCACCCATAGTATTAAATACTTTTTCATTATGGCCTCAGAATAGATCGCTGCGTGATTTCAGGAGTTCTTCAACATCTTTATCGACTTTGATATGTATTTCATGCTCGATCTTTACATTCATGTTGATGGTAATCGGCTGTTCCGGCGCGGCGACTTCAATACGTGGCGTGCAGCCCACCACGATAAATGACGCAAGCGCTGACAGCATGGCAATACTCATTTTCATTATTTATCCTCACAATCCTTGTCTTTCCGGCAAGGAGGTTGCGGCAACGCTGTATTTTGTTCAAGCCATGCCTGTAAATTGTCGCCAAAACGCAAACTGCGCCACAGCGTAAACACATTTTCTTCATGGGTATAGTTCAAGTTAACGATCGCGGTTTTACCATCTACCCGGCTTTTGCCGGTAATGGCCGCCTGCATCGTTAGTACGCCCAGGTTATCAACGTTAATTTTCGTCCACGAATGCGTAATCTCCATATAACGTAGCCAGTTAATCGCCGAGCCTGCCGTGACATTATCCTTCACCACCGCATCCGCAGTATCTTTATCGATGCGCAACGTCATTGGCCCAGGATTCGTAAGCCAGCCATCTTTGATTATCCATTTTTCATTGTTCAGCCACAGCGGCAGCGCGCCGCTAACCGGACCAGACATGGCGAATTGCTTTGGATTTATGGCGCTAATCAATTCGCTGGATGAAATATTTTGCACCCGCAAAAGCGCCGGGTCGTGCTGCGGCATTCGCAACTGTTTCATAATGATTTGACCGCCCAGCACGTCTACGCTGACATCGCTTAGCAGTAATGGATTCGACTCGCTCCAGGGATAACCGCCCTGTAAATCAGCGGTGATATTTTTCGCCGTGACCTGGTTAACTATCCCGGCGATACGCAGCGAGACGGGCCCGCGCGTCCCCAATTGCCACGCGCCGTTGTGGAAGCGAAATGGCAGAATGAAATCGACGCCGTTGATTTTGTTATCCGGCATCCAGGCGCTGCCGCCTTTTAACACGCCGTGTCCACCTGCTTCAAATCCCTGCCCCTGTGCGGCGGAAAAAGCCACCTGCGCATACAGTGAGCCTTCGCGCAGCGTCATTTTCCAGTCTGGTGGAAGCAACGGCTGGAAAACGATAAGCGACTGCTTCGGCCACCAGGCCTGTCCGCGAAGGCGTTCACCATCCCAGCGCCCATTCAGCCGTACCGGCCCTATCGCCCCCGCCCGAAGGTCGCCTTTAAACTGGAACAGGGTTGGCTCGCGCCCTTCAACGCTAAAATTAATGGTAGAAGGCGGCAGCACGCTCCCGCTGGTAAATACGGTTTTTCCCGCCTCCAGAGACAGCGCGCCCTGTAGCGACGGCGTTGTGGCGTCGCGAACCCAGACAATAGGTTTATTCAGCGCCAGTCTTGGCGATGTGACGGTCATTGCGCCATAGTGCAACTGATCAAAACCGGTGGACAAACTGGTCAACCTGATGGTGTTATCATGCCATTCGCCCTGTCCGGCAATATCCCAGTGGGCGCGCATTGGCGTAAAGCTTCCTTGCCCCCAATAGCGCCACCGCCAGCGACCAGCATCAGGGAGAAAATCATTGGCCAGGCCATCAAGATGAAGAACGAAATCGCCCATCTCATTTTCGTGCGCCCGTAAAATAGCCTGTAATCGGCCATCAACGCCGCGCGGCGTCACCTTAACGCCCGCCAGCGGCCAACGAATTTCATCAATATCTAACGCATCAATCACCCGTCCGCGCGAGCGTAGCAATGCGCCAGGTGCAAAGGTGAGCTGCGGATCAGCCAGACTGCCGCGGAACATAGCGGGCAATACGGCATAAAAGATTAAATCCTTCTGTTTAGCCTCGCCGGTAAGCTGTAGAGGCATCTCACTGCTATCCATGCTGAGTTTTCCCGGGCCGATAGTCAGTACAGCGTTCGCTTTACCGGCATCGCCCTGGGTCAGAATATTCAGGCGTCCGCTGACTCGCGCATTATCCGGCCCGGCTTGCCAGTTATCGATATTAAAAGCCAGACGTCCGCTCAAGGGGAATCCCTGATATGGCCAGTTCCAGCGGCCATCGCTGATGGTAAGCCGCTGACGCGTTACCGCCCAGGGGAGATCGAGAATCGGATCAGGATTACCTCGCGCCATCACGATGAGCTGTCCGGCGTTATCACGCCACTCCAGTTCCGCATCCACCAGCGACGGTTCCTGCGGCAGACGCAAGGTCGCTGCCGCATGACCGCTGACCGGCAGGCCATCCGGTACCAGCGGCAACACAAATTCCCCCGCCAGGCTAACGGGAGGCTGGTTGGCCAGCGCGGCGATCTCCAGTTGGCTCACCGTCAATGCCTGACCGCGTAGCTGCCCTTGAAATTTTACTTTTTCGCCCTGATAACGTATCTGCTGAATGACCGGCGTCATGGAGATCGCCAGCTTGCCCTGCCATTCCGGCCAGGGCGCGAGAATGACATTATCGATGTTAATCCAGGTATTGGGCAGCATTGACTGCCACTGCGCCAGCGTACGCGGCGCGGCGGGAGAAGCTTCCGTAGCGGGCAGTTTCGCCAGGCATGCGGCATCCAGTTTGAGGCTTTTAATATTCAGCAACCAACGGCTGGGATGCGTCAGTTCCGCCTGGGTAATATGCGCTAACGAACAATCATTGACCAGATAGCGAAGATCGGGAATCACTAACCCATGACGTGTCAGGCGTGGGCTTTGTTCCAGAGCGATACGGGTACCGACGGGTAGCCAAATTCCCGCCAGAGTGGGAACCCACAGCCCGAGGGTCATCAGTAGCGTCAGAGGGATAAGAATCAGCAGTAACAGTAGCGCAAGGGCGGCTTTATATTTACCCTTCATGGGCCATTAATTTCCTGATTTAACGAAAAATTCAGTCGGCTATCTCTTTATTTTGGCATGATTGCCCGTACATAGCCTAATAGTTCATGTTGCAAGCGGGTGATGCGTTATGCCTGTTGCAGGGGCGCCCTCCGGCTATTTGAGGCGTTGTGGAGAATGATAACCTAAAATTATTCATTATATGTATGACTATCAATTATTTTTGATTTTTTGTAAGATAATTTTAAGCATATTTGTGTGATTCAAACATCACTGGAGAAGGTCATATGAAACTCGCCGTCTATAGTACCAAACAGTATGACAAGAAATATCTACAGCAAGTGAACGAAGCGTTCGGTTTTGAACTGGAGTTTTTTGATTTTCTGCTAACCGAGAAAACGGCGAAAACCGCCAATGGATGTGAAGCAGTTTGTATCTTCGTGAATGACGACGGGAGCCGACCGGTACTGGAAGAGCTGAAAAAACACGGCGTGAAATACATCGCGCTGCGTTGCGCCGGATTTAATAATGTCGACCTGGATGCCGCTAAAGAGCTCGGTTTGCAGGTGGTGCGCGTACCGGCTTATTCTCCGGAAGCCGTCGCTGAACATGCGATTGGCATGATGATGACATTGAACCGCCGTATTCACCGCGCTTATCAACGCACCCGCGACGCTAACTTTTCCCTTGAGGGACTGACCGGCTTTACCATGCACGGAAAAACCGCTGGCGTCATTGGTACCGGTAAAATCGGCGTCGCCGCGCTGCGTATCCTGAAAGGCTTTGGAATGCGTTTACTGGCGTTTGATCCCTATCCCAGCACCGCCGCGCTTGATCTCGGCGTCGAGTATGTGGATCTGCAAACGTTGTTTGCCGAATCGGATGTCATTTCCCTGCACTGCCCGCTCACGCCGGAAAACTACCATTTGCTGAACCATGCGGCATTCGATCAAATGAAAAATGGCGTTATGGTCATTAATACCAGTCGTGGCGCGCTGATTGATTCCCAGGCGGCTATCGAAGCTCTGAAGAATCAGAAAATCGGCTCGCTGGGGATGGATGTGTATGAAAACGAACGCGACCTGTTCTTTGAAGATAAGTCAAACGATGTTATCCAGGATGATGTTTTCCGCCGTCTGTCGGCCTGCCATAACGTACTGTTTACGGGGCACCAGGCATTCCTGACCGCAGAAGCGCTGATCAGCATCTCTGAAACCACGTTACAAAACTTAAGCCAGCTTGAGAAGGGCGAAGCCTGCCCGAACGCGCTGTTCTAATCCTGTCGCTCCCCTGCGCTCAGGGGAGCATTTTCGGATAACCCCTGAAGATCTATCCGGTCATATCATTACTATAGTCAGTGTTAACTATCAGATTACAGAGAATATCAATGAAGAAAATCGTCACGCTGGTCGCCCTGAGCATCATAATGACGGGGTGTGTGAGCAGTGGAAAAGTGTCCGTCAAACGCGAGCAACTGGAACACCACCGCTTTGTTCTGGAAAGCGTAAACGGTAAAACGGTCACCGGCCCGGAGCTCAGCTTTGGCGAGGACATGACGGTATCTGGCAAAATGTGCAATCAATTCACCGGCGAAGGAAAACTGTCGGACGGCGAATTAAAAGTGAAAAATTTAGCGATGACCCGAATGATGTGCGCCGATCCGCAGCTTAATGCGCTGGACGGTACCCTCAGCGAGCTCTTCAGCAAAGGCGCACAGGTCGATTTAACCGCGAACCAATTAACGCTGGCGACGGCAGAAACAACGCTAATGTATAAACTGGCGGATTTAGCGCACTAAGCCATTAAGTGAAAAGTTATACGCGTCAGGCGAAACGCCGCGCTTAATAACTCCCGCAGCTTCCGGCGGCAAGCGACTGTTCGCTACAACGTTTGCCGTTGGGTAGCGCGCACATACCAATTACTGAACCATCAAGCTGCCGGGCCGCTGAAAGCGAACCGCCAATCATAGCGCAATTCGCTTCGCCGGCGCTGGACATCGCCGCTTTCATCCCTGGCGAAACATGCGCCGCGGTTGCCTGCTGAACAGGTTCGCTACTGCAAGCCGACAATAATAACGCGGCACACCCCACCCAAAACGCTGCGCGCATTTCTCTCCCCTCTGTTTATTCATCCAAACGACACCGCCCTAAATAATAGGCAGCAGAAACTGACGCGTCGAGAGGCAAAGCGCGCATTTATGCGCTTCATTAACATTTATTGGCAATTTTTTACGTCTTTTCGGCAAGAAATCGCCATTCTCCTCCCGCCAGGGACACAAAAGCGAAAATGGGGCTTGAAGGGCTTTGCTAAAATAAAAGGATAACTACAGGATGCGCTCACGATTATGCGTGTCCCTCTTTTTTGCGCAATGTAAGGGTGTCATATGCAAACAATTGACGGTAATGGCGCAGTAGCGTCGGTGGCGTTCCGTACCAGCGAGGTTATCGCCATTTACCCGATTACGCCCAGTTCAACAATGGCTGAACAAGCGGATGCCTGGGCCGGCAATGGGCTTAAAAATGTCTGGGGCGATACGCCGCGTGTGGTAGAGATGCAGTCGGAAGGCGGCGCGATCGCCGCCGTTCACGGTGCGTTACAAACCGGTTCGCTTTCTACGTCATTTACATCATCGCAGGGGCTGCTGCTGATGATTCCAACGCTGTATAAACTGGCGGGGCAGCTCACGCCGTTTGTACTGCACGTTGCCGCGCGCACTGTCGCCACACACGCGCTTTCTATTTTTGGCGACCATTCCGATGTGATGGCGGTCCGCCAGACAGGCTGCGCGATGTTATGCGCCGCCAGCGTTCAGGAAGCGCAGGATTTTGCGCTGATCGCACACAGGGCTACGCTGAAAAGCCGCGTTCCGTTTATTCATTTTTTTGATGGCTTCCGTACATCGCATGAAATCAACAAAATTATACCGCTAACGGATGAAACCATTCTGAACCTGATGCCGCAGGCGGAGATCGACGCTCACCGCGCCCGCGCGCTGAATCCGGAACATCCGGTGATTCGTGGAACTTCAGCGAATCCGGACACCTACTTCCAGTCTCGCGAAGCGACCAACCCGTGGTACAACGCCGTTTATGATCATGTTGAAGAGGCGATGAAGGCATTTGGCGACGCTACGGGCCGTCAGTACCAGCCATTTGAATATTATGGCCATCCCCAGGCTGAACGCGTCATCATTATGATGGGCTCCGCCCTCGGCACCTGCGAAGAGGTCGTGGACGAGCTACTGATACGCGGAGAAAAGGTCGGCGTTCTGAAAGTCCGTCTGTTCCGCCCCTTCTCCGCCAAACATTTGTTACAGGCATTACCGGAAACCGTTCGCGCTATCGCCGTGCTGGATCGCACCAAAGAGCCTGGCGCGCAGGCCGAGCCGCTTTATCTGGACGTGATGACCGCACTGGCGGAAGCCTTTAATAATGGCGAGCGCGAAACGTTGCCGCGCACCATTGGCGGCCGTTATGGGCTATCATCCAAAGAGTTCGGCCCGGCGTGCGTACTGGCGGTCTTTAATGAACTCAGCCGCGCGAAACCCAAACCACGGTTTACGGTGGGCATTTATGATGACGTTACTAACCTCTCGCTGCCATTACCGGAAAATACCCTGCCCGGCAGCGCTAAACTTGAAGCGTTATTTTACGGCCTGGGAAGCGACGGCAGCGTATCCGCCACGAAAAATAATATTAAAATTATCGGTAATTCTACGCCGTGGTATGCGCAAGGTTATTTCGTTTATGACTCTAAAAAAGCTGGCGGGCTCACGGTATCGCACCTGCGCGTCAGCGAAAAACCCATTCGTTCCGCTTACTTAATTGCTCAGGCGGATTTTGTCGGCTGCCATCAATTACAGTTTATCGATAAATATCAGATGGCGGAGCGTCTAAAGCCCGGCGGTATCTTTCTGCTTAATACGCCGTACAGCGCCGACGAGGTCTGGTCGCGTCTGCCGCAAGAAGTTCAGGCGGTGTTGAATCAGAAAAAGGCGCGTTTTTACGTGGTTAACGCGGCGAAAATCGCCCGCGAATGTGGACTTGGCGCCCGCATCAATACCGTCATGCAAATGGCTTTCTTCCACCTGACGCATATTCTTCCGGGCGATAGCGCCCTGGTTGAGCTGCAGGGCGCGATTGCCAAAAGCTATAGCAGCAAAGGTCAGGATCTGGTTGAGCGTAACTGGCAGGCATTGGCTCTGGCGCAGGAATCGCTGGCGGAAGTGCCGTTGCAGGCGGTTAATCCGCACAGCGCGCATCGCCCGCCGGTCGTCTCCGACGCCGCGCCGGATTTCGTGAAAACCGTTACCGCCGCCATGTTGGCGGGCCTTGGCGACGCACTGCCTGTTTCCGCCCTGCCGCCGGACGGAACATGGCCGATGGGCACCACCCGCTGGGAAAAACGCAATATCGCCGAAGAGATTCCTGTCTGGAAAGAGGAACTGTGTACACAATGTAATCACTGCGTCGCCGCCTGCCCTCACTCGGCGATTCGTGCAAAAGTCGTTTCCCCGCAGGCGATGGAGAACGCGCCAGCCAGTCTGCATTCGCTGGACGTGAAGTCCCGCGATATGCGCGGCCAGAAATATGTGCTGCAGGTCGCGCCGGAAGACTGTACTGGCTGTAATTTATGCGTAGAGGTCTGCCCGGCTAAAGATCGGCAAAATCCGCAGATCAAAGCGATTAACATGATGTCGCGCCTTGAGCATGTGGAAGAAGAGAAAGTGAATTATGACTTTTTCCTCGACTTACCGGAAATCGATCGCAGCAAACTGGAACGAATTGATATCCGCACATCGCAGCTTATTACGCCGCTGTTTGAATATTCCGGCGCCTGTTCCGGCTGCGGTGAAACGCCGTATATTAAACTGCTGACTCAGTTATATGGCGACAGAATGTTAATCGCTAACGCCACGGGGTGTTCCTCTATTTACGGCGGTAACTTACCCTCAACGCCTTATACCACCGATGCCAACGGACGCGGCCCTGCATGGGCGAATTCGTTATTTGAAGATAACGCGGAATTTGGTCTCGGTTTCCGTCTGAGCGTGGATCAGCACCGGGCGCGCGTCATGCGTTTACTGGCGCAATTCGCCGATCGCATTCCGGCGGAATTAAACGATGCGCTGCATGCCGAAGCAACGCCTGACGTTCGGCGTGAGCAGGTCGCCGCATTACGCCAACATCTGAAATCGGTTGCGGGCGCAGAGGAACTGTTAAAGGATGCTGATGCGCTGGTAGAAAAATCAATCTGGCTGATTGGCGGCGATGGTTGGGCATACGACATCGGCTTTGGCGGTTTAGACCATGTGTTAAGCCTGACGGAGAATGTCAATATTCTGGTTCTGGATACGCAGTGTTATTCCAATACTGGCGGCCAGGCGTCGAAGGCGACGCCGCTTGGCGCCGTCACTAAATTTGGCGAACATGGCAAGCGTAAAGCCCGTAAAGATCTTGGCGTCAGCATGATGATGTATGGTCATGTTTATGTCGCGCAAATTTCGCTGGGCGCGCAGTTAAACCAGACGGTGAAAGCCATCCAGGAGGCCGAAGCCTGGCCAGGACCGTCGCTGATCATTGCCTATAGCCCCTGTGAGGAACATGGCTACGATCTGGCGCTAAGCCATGACCAGATGCGCCAGTTAACGGCGACCGGTTTCTGGCCGTTATACCGCTTTGATCCCCGCCGTGCGGATGAAGGCAAGCCGCCGCTGGCGCTGGACTCTCGGCCACCGTCTGATGCCCTGGCGGAAACGTTGCTTAATGAACAGCGTTTCCGTCGCCTGAATGCGCAACAGCCTGAAGTAGCTGAACAATTATGGCGAGATGCCGCATTGGATTTGCAAAAACGCTATGACTTTCTTGCCTTGCTGGCAGGAAAAGCGGAAAAACCCGGCGCAGATTAAAAAATATTCTAAGGATTAACCTGGAAACAAAAAAAGCCCGAACATTCGTTCGGGCTTGTCAATTTATACGCTGGAAAGCAAAGGTTAACGCAATGGCCCGGCGACAAAATGAATATGTGACAATAAAGGCATATAACAGGCGTAGAATATCGTAACCGAATGATATTGTATAATTTTTATTTCGTATAATACTCCCAAAAGCATTCGTATAAATTATATCTATTTCACTGCGAATTATTTCATTAATTATTGAATTAAACGGTAACATCTCTTTTTAGGTCTTTCCTGACAAGGCAGAAATAACGTTTTAACGTCAACTCGCTGATTATTTACGGGGAATGCGCTTAATATTACGCCGTCCTCCCCTGTTGGTAGTCCCCGCAGAGTATCGTGGAGCAGCACCTAAAATGTGACGTATGTCATTGTACATAAAGTGCCTTTAGGGAGTAGAATTTCAGTGGATACTTAAACAGGAGGTTTTATGAACAGAACGATTCTTGTACCCATCGATATTTCAGATTCAGAATTAACTCAACGCGTGATTTCACATGTTGAAGCCGAAGCAAAGATTGACGACGCTAAAGTGCACTTTTTGACTGTAATCCCGTCTTTGCCCTATTACGCTTCACTGGGACTGGCTTATTCAGCAGAGCTCCCCGCAATGGACGATTTGAAAGCCGAAGCCAAATCTCAACTGGAAGCGATTATCAAGAAATTCAACCTTCCCGCGGACCGCGTGCAGGCGCACGTGGCAGAAGGCTCTCCTAAAGATAAGATTCTGGAAATGGCAAAAAAATTACCGGCCGATATGGTGATTATCGCCTCGCATCGTCCGGATATTACTACCTATCTGTTGGGTTCCAACGCCGCAGCCGTTGTGCGTCATGCGGAATGCTCCGTACTGGTGGTGCGCTAAATACTCGAGCCCGCATAAGAGAGTGCGGGCTCAAATCAACCATCATCATCGCCTAGTGACTGACGCTTTTTGAAAACAGATTGATTACGATTACACCGCAGATGATAAGCAACATGCCAATAATAGCCGGCACATCCAGTTTTTGGCCAAGAAACAACCATCCTATCAATCCAATAAGAACAATCCCTACCCCAGACCAAATGGCATAAATGATACCCGCAGGGATGGTTCGCATTGGGATGGTAAGGCACCAGAACGCGATACAATATCCGATGATGGTAACGATGCTCGGTACCAGACGCGTAAAACTATCCGATAATTTTAATGAGATCGTGGCGATAACTTCTACCACGATGGCGATAAATAGAAAGATTACAGCTTCTTTAGTCATACATCTCTTCGTTCCGATATTTTTCGGGTCGTGGTGACATCTTAATTAATACGGATGACAGAATAAAGACGCTTTTGACCCGTTGCGTATCTCGCCATAACATACTTCAAGTTGCATGTGCTGCGGCTGCGTTCCCTTACCCCAGTCACTTACTTGAGTAAGCTCCTGGGGATCCGCTCGCTTGCCGCCTTCCTGCAAGTCGAATTATTTAAAGTATAAAAGCAATCTTTCATACACAAGAGATAAAAACAATAAACTTGTTCAGGATTTATGATTACTTAGAAGCGTTTGCCTGCCCCGTATTTTCTGCTTTACCATATGTCCTGTCAATTATACCAACAGGGTCCACTGGTGTGTTTTTTGGCATAACCCAGCCGCTTTCGCTGACACTACCTCGTGTAAGATATCTGACTTTTACCTTAACGATAATAAGAAAATGCTCCCTGCTGAACCTGTCTGCAACACTAAGTTCCGTGGTATATTCAGGTACGATTCTTCCACTTCGAACCTGCTCTTGGGCTATTTCAGCAGAGACAGGCAATACCTCTACATCGCCCCCCTCAATACCGCCTGCTGTTTTAAAACTAACAATATTTTCAGCCTGCGGACCTATTGTACCTCGGCATAATACAACTTCGGTCTCCCCTGCTGCTGCATCCCCACTCCGGTATTTCTTATAAATACTTTGTACATTTTCTTCTGATGTAGGGTATAAATCTTCTGACAAGGAGGCCAGTATATCTTCCAGTAAGGGGGAATCATCCGTTATATCCAGAAGTTCTTCATCATAACCCGCGTCTCCTTCTCTTAACTCTGAATAAGGCTTATCAATATGGCGAATAAGCCCCCCACCTTTCAGCCCTGACGCTTGATAAAATCTTCCATCAGAAGATCGGTAAAATGTCATGGCTGAATCTTTTCCGCTATCCGAATAGGTTGCCCGATACGTTTCTGAACCGGGTTCTTTAGTTAAAACGAGCTCTCTGTCGCCATATTTTATCGTATTAGGCGCTTCCGATGACAGCGGTGGATATGAGGCTTGCTTTCTGTAAAAGCCTTCTCCTGACGGTTTGTAATAACCATACGTTTGTTTATCAAAACCGGTAGCGCGATAGAGCCCATCGTTTCCCGCTGGACCTAACTCAAGAACTTTCTGATTACTTTTTTGATAAATAAAATCTGTATTTTCTATTGACTCTATAGTTTTATAATTACTCCCCTTTTGAATCGGCGCTCGTACTACACCTCTTTGTATTTTATTTTCAACAAATCGGAGGCCCGTATACTTTGCATTTGCCGCTCTTTCTGTGAACTTCGCTCCAGCAACAGGAACAGCCTCCATACCGATACGTATAATATCCTGTACGTAACCGCACACATCCGCAGAGTTATCCACAACAGCCCGGTTAAGAATACTGCTGGTACCAGCCAGAGCGTTAAAACCAGGGACAAGACCCATTACAATATTCCAGACCGTTCCTAAGAGGTGAAGTCCTGCCCTTGCAGCCGGACTTAATGAGGAAGTTGTGCGATGATGTATAGTATCATCAAGATCAAAGCTCAGCTCAATTAATCCTCCCAACCCCTCCTGAATAATCTTATTAAATGCATAAACGAATTCTTGCCCGCCATTCATGGAGGAAAGCTTCTCCTTGAACGATTCGAGAGCCTGAGCCTGTCTCTCATGTTGTTCTTCTAATGTCAGCCAACTGCTTTGCGCAATATCACTGATCTCGTGAATAAGCCCAACAACGGCCTCTTGCACCATTTTGTTGATATCCATTAGTCCTAAGATATCACACTCCTGCATATGTTCCTTCATATGAGTCTCTGCTCGATAATATTTCTCCGCCCAGTCTAGCTGTTTATTGATCGCAGCTTTCATTAACAATATTAAAGGATCGTTACTTTTGGGAAGTGTTGATTTAACACCTTTGGTAAATTTATTATTAACCACAATTTTTCTTGCTATTGTGTCTATTTTTTCATCATTAATTGGCCCCGTTATATTTGCACACCAAAAAATAATATTACGCATAATAATAAAATTATTTTTTATGCCTTCAGGGCTAAGCAATACTCTATCACCACCATTGCTGGATAAATGGTGTATCACTAATTGAATCAGCTTAAAAAGATGATTCATCCTTTTTTTATTAAAAGCGCTCTTTCCTCTTTCCTGTCTATTGAAAGATACTATTTCTAATGCTGTAATAATAGCATCCTTACCATAGAAAACGTCAAAGCTTGAACCAGAAATAGCAGGAAACTTTTCATACAGGACTTTCGCATAGTGGCTTTCCCTTGTCCATAAAGGCCTGTCTATCATGAGTGGTTCAGGCTCAGTACTGAAATGCATAGGATGAACCAGCATATCACGCGCCATTAGCTCATATATTTTATATTGATGTTGAATATTTTCTCTTACAAAAGATAGAACAGAAATGAAACTTCCCTCACCGAGAACAATGAGACGATCACTTAAATGAACTAAAAGACCTTTGAACATATATTCAGCGGCAATAGCTCTCCCATCATGCGTCCACTGCCCAGTTTGAGAAAACGCAAGTAATTCATGATAGCCTCTTTTATAACTATTTGCCTCTTGTTCTTTTACCAGTAGTTTGAGTATTGAGATAAGGCGTCCTCCCGCCATAGATGTAAAGTGTTCAAATAGGCCATCTAACACCTTACCTGCCAGGTTAGGCTCCGTAGTTGGGGCAGGATGATCCTCCGGGAGAGCCCTTTCATATCTCTGTAATTCTTTAACGGGTAAAAAATCATTCTCACCCTCTGAATTACCATTTTTTATCCTATAATCACCAGATGTTACTGCTAATCTTGATGATAATAACAAACCAGTTACTGCAATGTTTTTAATACTCCTGTCCATTTTATGAATGGTTACTGGCTGAAGATGATTGCGGCTATGAGAAGATAAGAAAATTTGCTTTTGAATTTCCTTTCCCTCAAATATAATTTGCTCAGTGCTTTTAGGTGGAACAGTTACGCTATCCACATTAAATAGCTCATGTTCACCACTCATCGTTACCTGAGAAAAACACGACGATGTATGTGCAATTGCAGCGGGATCAATCTCTTTATAAATAACATTGGCGTAAACGTTTGTAACTTCACCGTTTGCATTTAAATGATCGTGCAATATATGTTTTAGAAATAGATCTAAAAACAATTTTTCTGATGTGATTCCATTCACACAGTTGTGAAAGTCAGGGGGAATTGGATAGCCGTTCTTATCAAATGGAAGCGATAAATATCCTCGCCCCCCATCAATATTTTCGTAACTGTAATTTAGAGATATCTTTACCTCGCATTTATTGGTATCTATATCGTCATTGATACTGCGCTCTACTTTATAATTAACCAGCCTACGGAAGGTTGCGCTATTTGAATAATAAAAATCCAATGTTGACTTAATATCTTCATATATAATTTCATGTGTTGACTCAAAGAAGAAGTCGTAAATATTTAATCTGTTCTTTTCTTCATCTTTGGCCATCCCATCCAGCTTAATATATTCTTCTGGTAAATTAGACACTTGCTCATGAAAGATATCGTCCTGATAAAGTCCATCCAACATTGAAAGGTACGGTATGGTATCCCAACTTCTGATAGCTTGTATCTGTACCGTCTGCTGTGATTCTCTGGTTGATATATCACTTACTGTTATACGCATTACGTTCTCCAGCCAGAATTATGGTATGCTTCATAAGGTGTAGATATCAGGTAGCAATTCTCATCGCAAATAATTTGTCTGAACTGTACATATGATACAGGCTATTTTTAATTCAATACGACCACCAGAATAAACAAGAAAATTTTAAATAGTATACGGTAAAATGATCTTACCCAACGATAATTAAACACTCTGCACTATCTTATTAGATAATAAAATACTGATACGTTATTTTATATCACCAATAAAAGAGCAAAAAGGGTGTGCCGAATATCATTTTACACCAGTCCCGGTTCACTCCACGAAACCACTTGAAACGTACCATCATCAGGACGCAGCAGCGCCTGAATTTCAGTTGAGCCCGTCACTTCTTAACGGACCTAGCTGCATGATGTATACAGTTGACAATATCCGAAGGTACTATCTCTATTAAAACGTGCTGGCATTCGTCGCCGTAATCCGTACCATACGCGACATACTTTTGCCTGCTGGCTGTTGACGGCAGGAGCGAACCCGGCATTTATCGCCAGCCAAATGGGGCATGAAACTGCGCAATGGTGTATGAAATTTACGGTATGTAGATTGATGACATGAACGACGAACAAGTAGCGATGTTGAATGCGCGGTTATCGTAGTTGCAAAGTTCGCCCCATTTAGTACCAGAGAACTGAAATAATGCAAGAAATTCAAAAGAATACAAAAAAAGAGCAATACAACCTCAACAAGTTGCAAAAGCGCCTGCGCCGTAACGTTGGCGAAGCGATTGCCGATTTTAATATGATTGAAGAAGGCGATCGCATTATGGTTTGCCTTTCTGGCGGCAAAGATAGCTATACGATGCTGGAAATTTTACGTAATTTGCAGCAAAGCGCCCCGATCAATTTTTCACTGGTCGCCGTCAACCTCGATCAAAAGCAGCCAGGTTTCCCGGAACATATCCTGCCAGCCTACCTTGAGCAGCTGGGCGTAGAATATAAAATCGTCGAAGAAAACACCTACGGCATTGTGAAAGAGAAGATTCCGGAAGGAAAAACCACCTGCTCGCTGTGCTCGCGTTTGCGTCGGGGTATCCTGTATCGTACGGCGACTGAATTAGGCGCGACCAAAATCGCCCTGGGCCACCATCGCGACGATATTCTGCAAACCCTGTTTCTGAATATGTTCTATGGCGGAAAAATGAAAGGGATGCCGCCGAAGCTGATGAGCGATGACGGCAAACATATCGTGATCCGCCCGCTGGCTTACTGCCGCGAGAAAGATATTGTCCGTTTTGCTGAGGCCAAAGCCTTCCCTATCATTCCTTGTAATCTGTGCGGTTCGCAACCCAACCTGCAACGCCAGGTGATTGCCGACATGCTACGCGACTGGGATAAGCGCTATCCTGGACGGATCGAGACGATGTTTAGCGCCATGCAGAATGTCGTGCCGTCTCACCTTTGTGACACTAACCTGTTCGATTTCAAAGGAATCACTCACGGTTCCGAGGTCGTCGACGGCGGCGATTTAGCGTTCGATCGTGAAGAGATTCCCTTGCAGCCCGCTGGCTGGCAGCCGGAAGAAGATGACACCGCCTTAGAGGCGTTGCGGCTTGATGTTATCGAAGTGAAATAATCTGCAGGCGTCTCAGCACTCCGCTGAGACGCCATGCTATCGATCATTTTAATAGCCGTACCCGGCATGACTTGCCTTTGATCTTCCCGTTTTGCAACTGCTTCCAGGCTTTTTGCGCTACTGCTTGACGTACGGCGACGTAAACGTGCATTGGATGCACATTAATTTTGCCAATATCCGCCCCGTCTAATCCAATATCGCCGGTCAGCGCGCCTAAAATATCTCCCGGACGCATTTTCGCTTTTTTGCCGCCGTCAATACATAGGGTAGCCATCTCTGCGGCCAGAGGAAGCAACGACTGCCGGGCGGGCGCATTCAGCCAGTTCAGTTTGAGTTGCAGCATTTCTGAAAGAATATTTGCCCGCTGCGCCTCTTCCGGCGCGCAGAAACTGATCGCCAGGCCGCTGCTTCCCGCGCGCGCCGTACGGCCAATACGATGGACATGCACCTCCGGGTCCCAGGCCAGTTCATAGTTAACCACCAGTTCGAGCGATTTAATGTCTAACCCTCGCGCGGCAACGTCGGTGGCAACCAGAATGCGCGCGCTGCCATTTGCAAAACGCACCAACGTCTGGTCGCGGTCGCGTTGTTCCAGATCGCCGTGGAGCGCCAACGCGCTTTGTCCTACCGCATTAAGCGCATCACAAACGGCCTGACAATCTTTTTTGGTATTGCAAAACACCACGCAGGACGCTGGCTGATGCTGGCTAAGCAACGTTTGTAGCAGCGAAATTTTTTCATGCGCAGACGTTTCGAAGAACTGTTGTTCGATAGCCGGTAGCGCATCTACCGTATCGATTTCAATACGTATTGGCTGCTGCTGTACACGACCGCTAATCGCCGCAATGGCGTCAGGCCAGGTTGCTGAAAACAATAACGTCTGGCGCGTCTCAGGCGCAAAGCGGATCACCTCATCAATGGCGTCACTGAATCCCATGTCCAGCATTCGGTCTGCTTCATCCATTACCAGAATGTGCAGCGCATCCAGCGATACGGTTTCTTTTTGTAAATGATCCAGCAGGCGCCCCGGCGTCGCGACAATGATATGCGGAGCGTGCTGAAGCGAGTCGCGCTGTGCGCCAAAGGGCTGCCCGCCACACAAGGTCAGAATTTTGGTATTTGGCAGAAAACGGGCCAGGCGACGTAACTCTCCAGCAACCTGATCCGCCAGCTCCCGCGTCGGACAAAGAACTAACGCCTGTGTCTGGAACAAAGTGACGTCAATTCGATGCAAGAGCCCAAGACCAAACGCCGCCGTTTTGCCGCTACCGGTCCTGGCCTGCACACGCACATCATTTCCCGCCAGAATGACGGGTAATGCTGCGGCCTGAACAGGCGTCATCTCAAGATAGCCCAGCTCAGTAAGGTTATTGAGCTGGGCGGCGGGCAAAACATTCAGGGTTGAAAAAGCGGTCACAATTTACTCTCGCGGTAACGACTCATAGTCAGCAGGCGCGTATCCTCGCAGATCCGGGCGTTTGATGCGACATTTTAATCGGTTCTTCGTCCGGCGGCGGGTCGGGCATCGGCTGAGGACGGGGAAGCGGCTCAGGAATGGGAACAGGGTCAGTGGGAATCGGGTCCGACAAGGACGAGTGTAGATATAATAAGGTCAAAAGACAGCTCATATTACCCTCCAGAATGTCATTCAGACTCTTAAAGGGTAGACGCAGATAGTCTACAGGCAAAAAAAAGCCGACTAATCTAAGTCGGCGTCGTACGAATCAATTGTGCTATGCAGTAATTCAAAAAAGGAAGTAAGACAATATGGAGCGCAACGCCCATCGCTTGACGTTGCATTCACCTGCGAGAGAGATATTGCCCCGAATAGGTAGATGGTTTATTGACTTCGCTCAAATTTCTCGGCGTTTTTTCACCCGAAATGGTCTGAAAAGCGCTTTTGTTACAACCATTTACTGCGATGCAACCATAAAGTAACACCACCGATCAGGACAACTAACAGAATACAAAACAGAGAAAAGCCGAACCGCCATCCGCCGCCGGGAATACCGCCCAGGTTAACGCCAAATAACCCCGTTAAGAAGGTGCTGGGCAGAAAAACCATCGCCATAAGCGACATGGTATAAGTTCTGCGCGCCAGAGACTCCTGCATCACCTGGGCAATTTCATCCGCCATGATGCCAGTACGCGCGATACAAGCGTCAATTTCATCCAACCCCCTTCCCAGCCTGTCGGCGATATCCTGCATTCTGCGCCGGTGATCGTCGCTCATCCACGGCAACCGTTCGCTCGCAAGCCGGGCATAGACGTCGCGCTGCGGCGCCATATAGCGACGCATAACAATTAGCTGTTTACGTAGCAATGCGAGGAAACCGCGCGGTGGGATTTGCTGGTCGAGAAGATTATCTTCCAGATCGATAATTTTATCGTGTAGCTCTTCAATAAATTCACTGGCGTGATCGGTTAACGCATCGCACACATCCACTAACCAGCCGCCGCAATCTACGGGCCCGGTGCCCTCCTGCAAATCACTGACCACATCGTCCAGCGCCAGAACCTTTCGCTGACGGGTAGACACAATGAATCGCTCGTCCATATATAAACGCATTGCCACTAATTGATCCGGGCGTTCGTCAGTACTGCCATTAATACAGCGCAGCGTAATGAGCGTCCCTTCCCCCATACGACTTACGCGCGGGCGCGAGCTTTCACCAGCCAGCGCATCACGCACGTTATTGGGGAGTAAAGGCGTTGAAGCCAACCAGCGGGCGCTGTCCGGGTGGGTATAATTAAGATGTAGCCAACAGGGATGCTGACTATCGATCACATCATTATCTTCGAGCGGTTTTACTCCACCACGACCATCCAGTAGCCATGCGAAAACGGCATCCGGCACGTTCACATCCGATCCCTTAATGGCTTCCACAGCGCCTCCACGTTACAACTCTGATGCCGTTAGTCTAGCTTTCGGGAAAGGTTAAGCAATCTCTCATTTTCTCATTGCGCAAAAAGAATTACGGGAACGTGCGAAAAAAGCGCCTTAGCAACAGGCGCTTACCAAACATGTATTATCAGGCCTGGCCGCGCCTGGTGATGGTCGAAAGAGGTGATACATGAGAGCGCGACAGCGCATATTCACTGTAACCCGGCTGGCTTAAACGAAATTTGTCGGTTTTAGTCTGTAACTCGATCACCTGCGCCTTTAAAACATCCGAAGAAGCAGATAGCGCTTCAACCATTAAGACATTGCTATGGGTTGCGCTTTCCAGATCGCTCAACGCCAGTGTTATCTGGTTAATGCCTTTTTCCTGCTCCCGCGTGGTGGTGGAAATTTCACTCATCAGCACGTTTAATTGCCCGGAACCGCCAACAATCTCCTGCATATTTTTTTCAGCCTCCTGCACTATGGCGGCCCCCTGCCGCACATTGTCATGCGTAACGTCGATCAGCGCCTTGATATTTTTTGCCGCCTCAGCGCTACGATGCGCCAGATTACGCACTTCCCCGGCCACCACGGAGAAATCTTTTCCATGATCGCCCGCCCGCGCAGCCTCTACCGCCGCGTTAAGCGCCAGAATATTAGTCTGGAATGCGATACCGTCAATCAATGAAATAATCTCAGTCATCTGCGAGGCACAGTCGGTAATAGAACGCATATTTTCTGTAACCCGCACCATTAATTCACCGCCTTTACGGGCGCATTGGGTTGCACAATCCGCCTGTATGCTCGCCATTCGGGTATTATCCGCATTGTTTTTGGTACTCGCCGCCATTTCATCCATACTGGCGGCAGTTTGAATTAACGAGGCCGACTGCTGTTCCGTCTTTACGGATAGCGACATACTGCGCGCCGCCAGTTGTTCGGAAAGGGTCATTGCCGTTTGCGAAGAGGATCTGATTTCACGTACCAGCGCGGAAATATTCTCCGACAGACTATTAATCCCGGGGATGAGTCGCCCGGCGCAATTATTGCCAAATTCGGAGATATGAATAGACAAGTTTCCTGCTGCGACCTCTTCAATACTTTTCTTCACGGTATTAATTGGCACTACCAGATAGCAGGTCATATACCACCAAAGCAGTAATGTCGAGATCAGATAAATGATATTACACGTAATTAAAATAGGGAGATCGTGCAGAAAAGCTATTTGTAAAGTATCCACCAAAAGAAACGTACATACCATGAATAGAATAATGCATGTCCTGACGCTGATATTTCTCAACATTTTTGACGGCCTACAACCAGGATAGGAGACAGGTTTTATTTTTATAGCATTTCAGATACCTATTGCCATTCGTTTCTTTGACATTCTCCATATTCAATACCAGACCATCGCCATTTCCCTTAGTGCAACAGATAAAATCACCTATATTCGCTATGCCAGGATATTCATCCATCCATATTGACAAGTGATGTACTTATCACCATTTTCTGCTTAATAGTTAAGTCGAAAGCCAGTATATTTTAACAGACGCTTAAATAAGCGAATGACTGTTTCTCCGTGTTATTACTGTGGACAGCGTTATCGCCCGTTCTCTTGCAGAATCCTGAGCATCAGGCATAAAATCGGGTTCGCGCGAGCTTGCGCTGGCGGTCCTGTCCGCCAGCGGCAACGATTTACCGACTACGCTTCGCATGGCGCTCCCAGTTATCCTGTTTAGCCTGCACCGTTTTACGTAACGCGACATAACATGCCCCGCCGCCGCCATGGTGCGGCAGCGCCGAACAATAAGCCTGTACATCTTCAAACTCTGTCAACCAGCGGGCCACATAGCTTCGGACGATATTGGCATGCGACTTCGCCTCTCGCCCTTTACCATGAATGATCAGGACATTACGCAACCCCTCTTTCTGCGCCTCCAGGATAAAACGAAACAGCATTTTTCGGCACGTTTCGACCGGCTGGCGTAACAAATTGAGGCTGGCTTGCTGAGGATATTTCCCACTGCGTAACTTGTCGATGACACCCTGCTGCAATCCTTCCCGACGAAATTCCAGCGGTTCATTCAGCGGCAGAATATCCAGAAAGCCCGTCGTCAGGAAATTATCAAGCTGAAGCGTGTCGATACGCTGGGGCGTTTTAAGATTACGCGTTGGCTGCCAGTGTACATCATTATGGCGTTTCAGCGGCTGGACATCCTCCATGGCGTCAAGAAACAGCGCTTTATCGTCAAGGTTCATGGTTCATCCTCCAGCGTTTTTGCGACTGCCGTTATCATAGCCGTGCCCTGTTATACCGACAACGGTTTACAGTTATTTCCAATAACAGCGACAATGTCAGGCAATTAACCGCCTCGCCCGGCTCCCTTTTTCTCCACCAACGATATTACTGTCGCTAAATGTGTTATCCCTGACTATCTTTTAAGGAGTATGGTTGCGGGTATTCCTGGCATGATATCTTGTCTCTTACGTTAGATTAAGACGATGTGAGAGAACGGATGCTGAGATTACTTGAAGAGAAGATAGCCACGCCATTAGGTCCGTTATGGGTGGTTTGCGATGAGCAGTTTCGACTGCGGGCCATTGAGTGGGAACAGTACCGCGATCGTATGGAGCAACTGCTAAATATCCACTACCGTCACGAAGGCTATGAACGCGTTTCCGCGACTAACCCCGGTGGACTCAGCGATAAGCTTGCAGATTATTTTGCAGGCAATCTCGCCGTAATTGATACCCTGGAAACCGCCACGGGGGGCACGCCTTTTCAACGGGAAGTATGGCAGGCGTTGCGCGCTATCCCCTGCGGGCAGGTGATGCACTATGGTCAGCTGGCGGCGCAACTGGGACGACCGGGCGCCGCACGCGCAGTCGGTGCTGCGAATGGCGCTAACCCCATCAGTATTGTTGTTCCCTGCCATCGCGTCATTGGGCGTAACGGCACTCTGACCGGATACGCAGGCGGCGTGCAGCGAAAAGAGTGGCTATTACGCCATGAAGGCTATCTTTTATTATGAAAATACAGGCAAAAAGTGCCTTATCGGTCACACTTTTATGTAAAGCAACAACAAATAAATTACGTGTTTTCAAATAGATAAAAGTATTCATCAAACTTATACTTGAATTATTCCTTCTCCGGGATAGCTCAGACTTACGCGCTCACCAAAAAGATGTTAAAATTGACAAATATCAATTACGGCTTGAGCAGACCTATGATCCCGGAAAAGCGAATTATACGGCGCATTCAGTCTGGCGGTTGTGCTATCCATTGCCAGGATTGCAGTATCAGCCAGCTTTGCATCCCGTTCACACTTAACGAGCATGAGCTTGATCAGCTTGATAATATCATCGAGCGCAAAAAGCCCATTCAGAAAGGGCAAACTCTGTTTAAAGCAGGTGATGAATTGAAATCGCTCTATGCTATCCGCTCCGGAACGATTAAGAGCTACACCATTACCGAGCAAGGCGATGAGCAGATTACTGGATTCCATTTAGCAGGCGACCTGGTGGGTTTTGACGCCATTGGCAGCGGTCATCATCCGAGCTTTGCACAGGCGCTGGAAACCTCAATGGTATGTGAAATACCCTTTGAGACACTGGATGACCTATCCGGCAAAATGCCTAACCTGCGTCAGCAAATGATGCGTCTGATGAGCGGTGAAATTAAAGGCGATCAGGATATGATCCTGTTATTGTCGAAGAAAAACGCCGAAGAACGTCTGGCTGCGTTTATTTACAACCTGTCCCGCCGCTTTGCGCAGCGTGGTTTTTCACCGCGCGAATTCCGCCTGACGATGACCCGTGGCGATATCGGCAACTATCTGGGCTTAACAGTCGAAACTATTAGCCGTCTGCTGGGGCGTTTCCAGAAAAGCGGTATGCTGGCGGTGAAAGGTAAGTATATTACTATTGAAAACAGCGATGCGCTGGCGGCCCTCGCCGGTCATACCCGCAACGTCGCTTAAACGTCAGCTAAACCATTGATGTTATCTTCTGCCATATCGTTAAATTTTTCTCATTTATTGATCTGGCAGAAGCGCTTCCTCTGTTTCATTCACCATATTTGAGTTACTCTTTAGTTACAAACTGCGATGACAGTTGTAAGGAGACCCTGTATGGCTATGTATCAAAATATGCTGGTGGTCATCGATCCCAATCAGGACGACCAACCCGCATTACGGCGAGCAGTTTATTTGCATCAACGGATTGGCGGCAAAATTAAAGCTTTCCTGCCTATTTACGATTTCTCGTATGAGATGACCACCCTGCTTTCTCCTGACGAACGCACCGCAATGCGTCAGGGCGTAATAAGTCAACGCACAGCCTGGATACGTGAGCAGGCGAAATATTATCTTGAAGCCGGTGTCCCCATTGAAATTAAAGTGGTCTGGCACAATCGTCCCTTTGAGGCCATCATCCAGGAGGTTATCGCCGGCAGTCACGATCTGGTGTTGAAAATGGCGCATCAGCACGATCGACTGGAAGCGGTCATTTTTACCCCTACCGACTGGCATTTGCTGCGTAAATGCCCAAGCCCCGTGTGGATGGTCAAAGATCAGCCGTGGCCAGAAGGCGGCAAAGCACTGGTCGCCGTGAACCTGGCAAGCGAAGAGCCCTATCACAATGCTCTCAACGAAAAGCTGGTAAAAGAGACCTTACAATTGGCGGAGCAGGTTAATCATACCGAAGTACACCTGGTCGGCGCCTACCCCGTTACGCCAATCAATATCGCCATTGAGCTGCCGGAATTTGATCCCAGCGTGTATAACGACGCCATCAGAGGCCAGCATTTACTGGCGATGAAAGCGCTGCGCCAGAAATTCAGCATTGATGAAAAAGTTACGCATGTAGAAAAAGGCTTGCCGGAAGAAGTTATCCCGGATCTTGCCGAACACCTCCAGGCGGGGATCGTTGTGCTTGGCACCGTTGGACGTACCGGACTCTCGGCCGCGTTTCTAGGGAACACGGCCGAACAGGTCATTGACCATCTGCGCTGCGACCTGTTAGTCATTAAGCCTGATGAGTATCAAACACCGGTGGAACTGGACGACGAGGACGATTAATCCCTCTTCCGTCCTGCCGGATGGCGCTGCCATCCGGCCAATACCTCATTCCTGTTACTCATCTCCGCCGAGGAAATAGATCCCCAAAGGAATCGCCAGCAGAATAGTGAACACCAGACTGTAAACGAAAATCATTGCCGACTGAATGGCATACATAGAGCTTGTCCACTCGGACAGTGGAATATGATACTGCTCAATCACACCGCCGATAGTCGCGCGCGTTACCACCGATGCCGCAACGATAAACACTGCCAGCAGGCATAACAGAAATTTTTTCCCCTTCGCCGATTTCAGCTTCATCATGATCATAGTATTGTCCTTTACAGATGACTTTGTTACCTGATGGCAACAATACCATGACAATCACGCGATGTCTGCTCTATAAAACGTGACAATGTATTTACATAAAAAGTAAACCGCTGAGATTAAAGCTGATAGCACTATTTCTTCTTTTTACTTATCGATGATCTACGCGTTTATCCTGGGTAAAATACCTGTTAATCAGGTCATTCTGAGCTGTTATCGTAGGAAGGAGCGGAAAACAATAATGTTCACTGAATTTTTTCTCAAAAACGCATTTAATCTGGCGATACTTTTCAGTTGCGGTATGGCGTTGCTGGTCGTGAGATTTTGGCTCAGCCGTAACGTACAGTGGAAGAAAGGATTCACGTTCCATGCGGCACAGTTTTTTATTTACGCGATTATTATTGGAACCATCGGGAGCATCCTGAATAATGCTATTGAAGATTATAATTTGCGTTTTATCTCTTCCGGGGTCATTGATTTTATCTGCACCTCGCTCATTGCGCTTATTCTGACGATAAAACTTTTCCTGATTATTAACCAATTTGAAAAAGCACAGGTCAATAAAGGTAGAGATGTCACCAGTACCCGTATTCTGGCACGGGTCATAAAAATAACCATTATTGTCGCGATTGTCTTACTGTATGGAGAACATTTTGGCATGAGTCTGTCCGGTCTGCTGACCTTTGGCGGTATCGGCGGTATCGCTGTTGGTATGGCGGGCAAAGATGTCCTGAGCAATTTTTTCTCCGGTATTATGCTCTATTTCGATCGCCCCTTCAGTATCGGAGACTGGATTCGTTCTCCTGACAGAAATATCGAAGGTACGGTCGCCGAAATCGGCTGGCGAATTACGCGAATTAACACATTCGACCACCGCCCGTTGTACGTGCCTAATTCCGTCTTTTCATCCATTAGCGTTGAGAATCCGGGACGGATGACCAACCGTCGAATAAAAACGGTTATTGGGTTACGTTACGAAGATGCCGACAAAATTGGCCTCATTGTTGACGCTATCAGAAACATGCTGCAGGCGCACAGCGATATCGATCAGAAACAGACGCTGTTGGTCTATTTTAATGAATTCGCCGACTCTTCGCTGAATATTATGGTGTATTGCTTTACCAAAACAACAGTATGGCAGGAATGGCTTGCCGTACAGCAGGATGTTTACCTGAAAATTATTGCGATTGTCCAGGAAAACGGCGCTGACTTCGCCTTCCCAAGCCAGACGCTCTATATCGATGACCCGGAGGCCGCGCCTGCGACAAAATAAAAGATAGCCAGTGCCCGATAACGCTTATCGGGCACCGAGGCTTCCCTGTCCGGATAACGGGTTGTTAGCGCCTTCCTCACGGTGATCAACGGCTCTTTTCATTCACCGTCATGGTAAATTCAAGCACCTCATTAGTGTCGTTAACGTAGGCATGAGGCATGTCGGTTCTGGCTACAGCGGAGCAGCCCTCCCGAATAATAAAGCGTCTACCGTCGACTGTTAATGTCAGTGTTCCCTGATTAACAAACAGTAATTCACAGGTGTCTGCCGGATGCCCTGCCGATTCAAACTGTTCACCAGGATGCATTATCCATTGCCAGAGTTCCAGCATATCCGGCCCGCTGGTTCCCGCCATTAGTTTTGCGCTGCCGCCTTTCTCGCCGCGCCACAACACCGGAATAGCATCCCGGTCGATAAGATGGACCATCGGCTCGCTGGCGACGTTGACAAAATCCGCCACGGACACTCCCATTGCCGCCGCGATCTTACATAACAGCGCAATGCTTGGATTGGCTTTACAGCCTTCAATTTCCACCAGCATTCCTTTACTGACGCCGGAACGCCGCGCAAGCTCATCCAGCGACATCTTTTTTTGGCTACGAAATTGTTTGATACGTTGGGAAACAGCTTCATTTATTGTGCTGACGTCGGCGCCCGCCGTGGTCGATAAGTTGACTTTTTTGGTCATTGGTCGATATCATAGAAGAAAATAGTCATTACAGGATTATGCGATGTCTTCTATGTTACCGTCAATCAGCCCGGAACTGGCCCGTATCGCTCCCGGCTTTCGTGCATTAAGTATTAATGTTATTGCCGCTCCGATTCGCGATGCGCAGGTCGGAGAAATCGCGTTAAAAGAGGCCTGTCAGGCCGTAATTAACGGCCAACCGACGTGGGCACAGGCGCATATAGACGCCTGGAATGCGGTGTTTAAAGCATTCGGCGCAAAACCAAAGCGCACCCCCTGCTCGGCTGAAGCGCTACGAAAACGCGTGTTGAAGGATGGAACAATGGCGGCGCTGGACCCGGTCGTTGATCTTTATAACGCCGTGAGCCTGCGCTATGCCGTACCGGTAGGCGGCGAAAATAGCGCGGCTTATTGTGGATCGCCGCGGCTGGTTTTCGCAGACGGTAGTGAAACATTTGATACTCTGAAAGAAGGACAACCCGCCACCGAGTCGCCAGAACCGGGCGAAGTTATCTGGCGCGATGACAGAGGCGTCACCTGTCGGCGCTGGAACTGGCGTCAGGGAGTACGTACCCGACTAAGCGCTTCAGATAAAGCGATGTGGTTTATCCTTGAAAGCTTGCCGGAAATGCCGGTTGATGAATTGTACGCGGCAGGAAACATGCTGACTGACGGCCTTGAAAAAATGATGCCAGGTTTACGTTTTGAATCCACGTTGATAGGTGTTTGATTGATATTGCGTAACAGGAGAAATACCATGTCGCTGTTTCTGACAAGTTTTATTTTCGAAAAAAAAGAGTACGACGAAGAGTTTTATCAACTGGATGGCTGGATTGAGCGCTATACGCAGTCTATTGATGGCTATATTGGGATGGAAAGCTATACCGATGCCGCCAGCGGAAGAATGGTTAATAATTATTACTGGCAGACCCGCGAATCAATGGAGCTATTGATAAATAATTTACAGCACCAGCAGGCCAAATCACAAAGTCATAAGTGGCTTTCCGGTTACCAGACGATTATTGCAGAAATTCAGGGGTGCCATAACGTTAACCTGCCCCATCCGCTGGCATCATTTTCAGTTCCTTATGCGTGATGCAATAGTATATGTATTAAATGTGGGGCACACAGGAGGATGCCTGCGCCCCTGCATTGCCGGTTATTCGGTTCTCTGTGCAGGGACGGTGCTGATATAAGTGATTAGTAAACAGGAAGATGAGTGATATCTCGTGGTACAATAACACGCGTAACCACATTATTTTCATCGCACTCTATCAACGCTCTGGCAAAAATACTGAGCTCATTAATTTTCAGCCCGGAATTATCCAAAAACTGGCGGCAAGCGTAGTCAGAAACAAAGGTTATGCCGGGATGAATATCATGTTCCCGAATAAAACGGGCCTGAGCAAATGGCGTATCCATACTCAGCACATATACCGCCCGGTTTGAGTGGCTACCCGCTGATTTAAGGCGGTCACTATAGTCTTTTACCTGCCATTCACAAACCGGCGTATCCAGTGACGGGACGACAATAATCCGCTTTTTTATCCCCGGGATACAGTAACCCGGTAATAAATTATGGCTCACCAGCCCCTTTGTGCAGGGTAATGGTTCGCCTTCAGCCAGTATACCGGGTTTGAGGGTCAGCTGCGTTTTGCCAAAGGTGACAGCGTGTTCCTGACCCAATGAGATATAATCCTGTGTTGTTGTTGGTGTCATAATTATTTCCCTGTAATCCGAATTTCTTTAGACAAAAGAGATTTGCCTAGATAATCATATTTGATGAATACCCTTGGGTTTCTACTGCCATTAGCACCTTTATAGGTTACCGTTTGTATATACTCGCCTGGATTAGAACCTTTCTTGACCGAGGAAATATCCCATTCCCCATTATGACCAAAGTAATAACTTACCTCAAGATTGGATTTGCCCCTATATTTCCAGACACCTGTTATCACTTAACCCATTACTGGCCTGCTGCCGCAGATATTCCCGTGGCGAGCGATAACCCAGTGCACTATGCGGATGCCATTCGTTATAATGCTCGAACGCCTCTGCAAGGTTCTTTGCTGCCGTTAACCCGTCTGGTTTAGGCATGATACTGATGTAGTCACGCTTTATCGTTTTCACGAAGCTCTCTGCTATGCCGTTACTCTCCGGACTCCGCACCGCCGTGTTCTTCGGTTCAAGCCCCAACATCCGGGCAAACTGCCGTGTTTCATTAGCCCGGTAGCATGAACCATTATCCGTCAGCCACTCTACTGGAGACGCCGGAAGCTCGTTGCCGAAGCGGCGTTCCACCGCTCCCAGCATTACGTCCTGTACTGTTTCACTGTCGAAGCCGCCCGTAGTGACTGCCCAGTGCAGTGCCTCACGGTCACAGCAGTCCAGCGCGAACGTGACTCGCAGTTTTTCTCCGTTATCACAGCGGAACTCGAACCCGTCAGAGCACCATCGTTGATTGCTTTCTTTCACGGCCACTTTGCCAGTATGTGCCCGTTTCGATGGCGGTACAGCGGTTTTTCGCTCAAGCAACAGCGCATTCTGGCGCATGATCCGGTAAACACGTTTGGCATTGATCGCAGGCATACCATCAAGTTCGGCCTGTCTGCGAAGCAGCGCCCATACCCGACGATAACCATACGTGGGCAGCTCTCCGATAACATGGTGTATACGGAGAAGCACATCCGTATCATCTGAGTGACGGCTGCGGCGACCATCTTTCCAGCCATCGGTTCGTCTGAGAATTACGTGCAACTGCGCACGCGACACCCGGAGACAACGGCTGACTAAGCTTACTCCCCATCCCCGGGCAATAAGGGCGCGTGCGCTATCCACTTTTTTGCACGCCCGTATTCAACGGCTTCTTTAAGGAGTTCATTTTCCATCGTTTTTTTGCCGAGCAGGCGCTGGAGTTCTTTAATCTGCTTCATGGCAGCAGCAAGTTCAGAGGCAGGAACGACCTGCTCTCCTGCGGCCACAGCAGTAAGACTTCCCTCCTGGTATTGCTTGCGCCAGAGAAATAACTGGCTGGCTGCCACACCGTGTTGCCGGGCAACAAGGGAGACCGTCATTCCCGGTTCAAAACTCTGCTGAACAATAGCGATCTTTTCCTGTGTAGTACGCCGTCTGCGTTTCTCCGGTCCTAAGACATCAATCATCTGCTCTCCAATGACTAGTCTAAAAACTAGTATTAAGACTATCACTTATTTAAGTGATATTGGTTGTCTGGAGATTCAGGGGGCCAGTCTA
>NZ_JBEUJY010000030.1:0-5578 GCF_043356775.1 Salmonella sp. SJTUF15581
TCTCCTGAAGGAACGTTGAAGACGACGACGTTGATAGGCCGGGTGTGTAAGCGCAGCGATGCGTTGAGCTAACCGGTACTAATGAACCGTGAGGCTTAACCTTACAACGCCGAAGATGTTTTGGCGGTTGAGAGAAGATTTTCAGCACTGATTCAGATTACATCAGAACGTAAAAACGGTCTGATAACAGAATTTGCCTGGCGGCACTAGCGCGGTGGTCCCACCTGACCCCATGCCGAACTCAGAAGTGAAACGCCGTAGCGCCGATGGTAGTGTGGGGTCTCCCCATGCGAGAGTAGGGAACTGCCAGGCATCAAATAAAACGAAGGGCCCTGTCGAAAGACAGGGCCTTTTGTTTTATCTGTGGTCTGCCGGATAGCGGCTCCGCCTTATCCGGCCTACAGGGACGCGCCGATCCACCCTCAATATAACCACAAGCCTTCCCAACACAGATACGGTAAACTATTGCCGATTGAGTATCAGGAAAGCAGCCATGACCCACTCCCTAAAACCCTGGAATACCTTCGGCATTGATCATTGTGCAAAGCACATCGTATGCGCTGAAAACGAACAACAACTACTGAGCGCCTGGCAGCAAGCAACTCGTGAGGGACTGCCGGTTATGATCCTGGGTGAAGGAAGCAATGTCCTGTTTCTGGAAAATTATGCCGGCACCGTGATCCTTAACCGCCTGAAAGGCATTGAGGTCAATGAAACCGCGGACGCCTGGCACCTACACGTCGGCGCAGGCGAAAACTGGCATCAACTTGTTCGCTACGCGCTGGACAACAACATGCCCGGCCTGGAGAATCTGGCGCTCATCCCTGGCTGCGTTGGTTCCTCGCCTATACAGAATATTGGCGCGTATGGCGTAGAACTACAGCGCGTCTGCGACTACGTTGACTGCGTTGAACTGGAAACGGGAAAACGTCTGCGTTTGTCCGCGGCGGAATGCCGTTTCGGCTATCGTGACAGTATCTTCAAAAATGAATATCAGGATCGCGTTGCGATCGTCGCGGTGGGTCTGCGTTTGTCAAAGCAATGGCAGCCGGTGTTGACCTATGGCGATCTTACTTGTCTGGACCCGAAAACGGTCACCGCGCAACAGGTGTTTGATGCTGTATGCCATATGCGCACCACAAAATTGCCGGACCCTAAAGTGAATGGCAATGCGGGCAGCTTTTTTAAAAATCCCGTTGTCGCAGCCGATATCGCCATGGAACTACTGGAACGATTCCCCAACGCGCCGCATTACCCTCAGGCAGACGGCTCAGTGAAGCTGGCGGCAGGCTGGCTGATAGACCAATGTCAGTTGAAAGGCATCACTATTGGCGGCGCTGCGGTGCATCGCCAACAGGCGCTGGTATTGATTAATGCGAATGATGCGACAAGTAAAGATGTGGTGGCGCTGGCGCATCATGTCCGGCAAAAAGTGGGTGAAAAATTTAATGTCTGGCTGGAGCCTGAGGTTCGCTTTATTGGTCAGTTCGGAGAGGTGAACGCTGTGGAGAGCATTGCATGAAAGATACTACCGTTCCCCTGACGCTGATCTCACTGCTTGCCGACGGAGAGTTTCACTCAGGCGAGCAGTTGGGTGAACGGCTGGGAATGAGCCGTGCGGCTATTAATAAACATATCCAGACATTACGCGACTGGGGAGTAGATGTATTTACCGTTCCCGGGAAAGGATATAGCTTACCGGAACCCATCCAGTTACTGGATGCTGACCGTATTCATAGCCAACTGGATAGCGGAAACGTGGCGGTATTGCCCGTTATCGATTCAACCAATCAGTATTTACTTGATCGAATTGGCGAGCTGCGTTCAGGCGATGCCTGTGTAGCAGAATACCAACAGGCAGGGCGTGGTCGTCGCGGGCGTAAATGGTTCTCACCGTTTGGCGCGAATCTATATCTTTCAATGTACTGGCGTCTGGAGCAGGGGCCTGCGGCGGCAATAGGCTTGAGTCTGGTCATTGGAATTGTGATGGCGGAAGTGCTGCGTGAACTGGGCGCAGATAAAGTTCGCGTGAAGTGGCCTAACGACCTTTACCTACTGGATCGCAAACTGGCGGGTATTCTGGTCGAGTTAACCGGTAAAACGGGCGATGCCGCACAAATAGTGATTGGCGCTGGTATTAACATGGCAATGCGTCGTGTAGAAGAGGACGTGATAAATCAGGGATGGATCACACTACAAGAGGCCGGAATTACGCTCGACCGCAATATGCTGGCCGCAAAGCTGATTTATAAGCTACGTGCTGCGCTTGAGCTTTTTGAGCAAGAAGGTCTTTCTCCTTATCTTTCGCGCTGGAAAAAACTGGATAATTTTATTGATCGTCCGGTAAAACTAATTATTGGCGACAAAGAAATATTTGGTATTTCTCGCGGCATTGATACTCAGGGTGCATTATTGCTTGAACAGGATGGCGTGATTAAACCCTGGATGGGGGGGGAAATATCGCTGCGAAGCGCCGAATAGTAAAAAAGGGGAGTCGGTACTCCCCTTTTTTCTGTTATTTCCGCAATCTTACCTGTTCCACCGCATGGTTAGCGCTCTTGGTCATAATAAGGCTGGCACGTTCTCGTGTAGGTAAGATATTTTGTTTTAAATTCAACCAGTTAATTTCTTTCCAAAGCGAAGCTGCTGTATTAACAGCTTCTTCTTTAGATAATTTCGCATAATTGTGGAAATAAGAGTCAGGATCGGTAAACGCCCCTTCGCGGAATTTCAGGAAGCGATTGATATACCACGTCTGAAGAAGTTCTTCTGGCGCATCAACGTAAATAGAGAAATCAACGAAATCAGAAACAAATACATGATGCGGATCGTGAGGATAATCCATACCGCTTTGTAAAACATTCAAACCTTCAAGAATCAATATATCAGGCTGAGCGACGGTTTTATCCCCTTCAGGAATAACATCGTAAATCAAATGAGAATAGACTGGCGCCGTCACGTTCGGTACGCCCGACTTGAGGTCAGAAACGAATTTCACCAGTCGGTGCATATCATACGATTCGGGGAACCCCTTTTTCTTCATTAACCCGCGTTCTTTCAACACCTGGTTTGGGTGGAGGAAGCCGTCTGTGGTAATCAATTCAACACGGCGGTGTTCCGGCCAGCGACTCAGCAACGCTTGCAGAACGCGTGCTGTCGTGCTTTTACCCACTGCGACGCTGCCCGCAATACTGATGATGTAAGGGATTCGCTGGCCGTTAGTGCCCAGAAACTGTTCCAGGACAGCCTGACGACGCAGATTTGAACTGATATAGAAATTTAGCAAACGGGAGAGAGGTAAATATATTTCTGCAACTTCTTCCAGCGATAAATCTTCATTAATGCCTTTTAACTGCGCGATCTCATCCTCGGTCAGGGTCATCGGCACAGAATCGCGAAGCGCAGCCCACTGGCTGCGATCAAACTGTAGGTAAGGCGTCATTAACGATTGCTCTTTTATACTCATAAGCATGTTTCTGGCTGCTATTGCTACATCAGTTCAGCGATGAACGAGGGCCATCCCTGACATGCAACGGCACGTCACATTTAAGTTAATTTGGACAATGGGCAGGAGGGTAACACCAGATGGGGAGGAATAATAAGAAAAAATCTCGCTGTGAAAGCTATCCCTGAGAAGCAATGTGACGAATATACCAGATACAGAAGATTGCTTTCTATCGACGGAGCGTTGAAATGCCGCGTCGTATCCTGGTCAGACGGTCGGTAAAATGCCGAAAATTTATGCTCTCTTGTTTGAAATTAGAGCATTTTTGTCTCTTATAGCGCAAAATGTGAGCGATAGAACATTTTATGCAATTTTTTAGTTGCATGAGCACGCAGGTCTCCATAGAATGCGCGCTACTTGATGCCGACTTAGCTCAGTAGGTAGAGCAACTGACTTGTAATCAGTAGGTCACCAGTTCGATTCCGGTAGTCGGCACCATCAAGTCCGGTGGGGTTCCCGAGCGGCCAAAGGGAGCAGACTGTAAATCTGCCGTCACAGACTTCGAAGGTTCGAATCCTTCCCCCACCACCATTTTCGGCCGCGCGATGGCGCAGCCCGAGACGATAAGTTCGCTTACCGGCTCGAATAAAGAGAGTTTCTCTCGATATTCAGTGCAGAATGAAAATCAGGTAGCCGAGTTCCAGGATGCGGGCATCGTATAATGGCTATTACCTCAGCCTTCCAAGCTGATGATGCGGGTTCGATTCCCGCTGCCCGCTCCAAGATGTGCTGATATAGCTCAGTTGGTAGAGCGCACCCTTGGTAAGGGTGAGGTCGGCAGTTCGAATCTGCCTATCAGCACCACTTCTTTTCTCCTTCCTGTTTTTCTCTTCTGTTTATTAGCATTCAACAAGTCGGGCGTGTTGCCTGGTTGATGTGGTGATATCACCGATTTATCCGTGTCTTAGAGGGACAATCGATGTCTAAAGAAAAGTTTGAACGTACAAAACCGCACGTTAACGTCGGTACTATCGGCCACGTTGACCATGGTAAAACAACGCTGACCGCTGCCATTACTACCGTACTGGCTAAAACCTACGGCGGTGCCGCTCGCGCATTCGACCAGATCGATAACGCGCCGGAAGAAAAAGCGCGTGGTATCACCATCAACACTTCTCACGTTGAATACGATACCCCGACCCGCCACTACGCACACGTAGACTGCCCGGGGCACGCCGACTATGTTAAAAACATGATCACTGGTGCTGCTCAGATGGACGGCGCGATCCTGGTTGTTGCTGCGACTGACGGCCCGATGCCGCAGACCCGTGAGCACATCCTGCTGGGTCGTCAGGTAGGCGTTCCGTACATCATCGTGTTCCTGAACAAATGCGACATGGTTGATGACGAAGAGCTGCTGGAACTGGTTGAAATGGAAGTTCGTGAACTTCTGTCTCAGTACGACTTCCCGGGCGACGACACTCCGATCGTTCGTGGTTCTGCTCTGAAAGCGCTGGAAGGCGACGCAGAGTGGGAAGCGAAAATCATCGAACTGGCTGGCTTCCTGGATTCTTACATCCCGGAACCAGAGCGTGCGATTGACAAGCCGTTCCTGCTGCCGATCGAAGACGTATTCTCCATCTCCGGTCGTGGTACCGTTGTTACCGGTCGTGTAGAACGCGGTATCATCAAAGTGGGCGAAGAAGTTGAAATCGTTGGTATCAAAGAGACTCAGAAGTCTACCTGTACTGGCGTTGAAATGTTCCGCAAACTGCTGGACGAAGGCCGTGCCGGTGAGAACGTAGGTGTTCTGCTGCGTGGTATCAAACGTGAAGAAATCGAACGTGGTCAGGTACTGGCTAAGCCGGGCACCATCAAGCCGCACACCAAGTTCGAATCTGAAGTGTACATTCTGTCCAAAGATGAAGGCGGTCGTCATACTCCGTTCTTCAAAGGCTACCGTCCGCAGTTCTACTTCCGTACTACTGACGTGACTGGTACCATCGAACTGCCGGAAGGCGTAGAGATGGTAATGCCGGGCGACAACATCAAAATGGTTGTTACCCTGATCCACCCGATCGCGATGGACGACGGTCTGCGTTTCGCAATCCGTGAAGGCGGCCGTACCGTTGG
>NZ_JBEUJY010000031.1:0-5573 GCF_043356775.1 Salmonella sp. SJTUF15581
GTTACTCCGCGTCGGTGGCGAGAATTTGCTGGTCTATCTCGTATAGTGCTTCTGCAAACTTCATTTCCATGCAATGCCTTAATGCTTTAAGTGCCTTTTCTTTGGTGCTGTATTGCGCAATCCCTTTCTGTGATGCGGAGCGGGGTCTTTCTTCATTTTCAACCCATCCGTCACCATGAGATACAGTGGATGACCATGATTTATATACACGGCAGGAATATGTGTTGATAGACCAACCGTTAACATACTGGGTGATGCTATCTGGTACGCCTACATCGCGATCTGCTCCATAGTCAGACCATCTAAGCGATCGGTTTATATCCATAAGGCGAACAGCGTTTTCAAGTTGTTCTTTTTCTCGTTTATTCATTGCCATCATCTATCTCCAATAAAAAACCCGCCGTAGCGAGTTCAGATAAAAAAATCCCCGCGAGTGCGAGGATTGTTATTTTTGCGGTGCTGAGAGCCGAGCTGCTGCGCTTCAGCATCTGTGGACTCTCCCGATAAGCAAACAAGCACCCCGAAGAGCGCTTGTTTTATCTTTCAGCATAAGATAGTTACGTGCTGAATGACATGCGAACGTATAATCTTCACATGAGGTATGTTAAAAGCTATCGCATCATTGGAGCTTGAAGTCGTCGATATCATCTACAAATTCCAAATACCCATCTTCAACGTATTTTAAAACAAGTAAATGCTTAATTCCCTCACTTAATGAGGTTGGCCTTTCAAGCACAAACTCGAACCCATCCTCGTAAATTTTGCCTAACCAATAACCACCGCCATATTCCTTAAGCCTTTGAAAGAAAACATATCCTCCAGGCTTGAAATAATTGAGTGTCTCGTCTCTATAAACGATTTGGTAGTTAGGTACTTTGCCACCCATTTTAGCCACCATATATACTGTGTTTTTGTACAGTATAAATTAAAGCAAATGTTGGTCAATTTTGAAGGGTTAGATAATAACTTAACTCTGAAAACAAATTGTTTACGGCTTCTGCTATAGTTCAGTTTGATCAATAATCGCGAATGCTTTCGAACTGTCTTAACTCCTTATCAATCAGTCGCTTACTCTGCTGACGAGCTCGATGTTTACAGGTTCTCAATTCAGCATCATATCCGTTTCCTTTTCTGTAGCCTCGTGAGCGACACAACGAACAGGTACAACCATCAACCGAATAGAATTTCCCAAATGGTTGCATTACTTTTCCTCCTGCGGCGGCTCTGGTAGCGGCATCCAGTGTGATGGTTTCCACGACGCCCCAGGAATTAGCCACCCATCATTAGTGTCAGGATGCCACGGGATGTAAGTCGCCCATTTCATTCGCCAGTCACCTTTCCTGCCAAACTCTCTGGCAACAAGAACGCCAGTTTTGCTATCCGGCATTCGCTCACTACAGCTTATCCAACCATCCTGAGTTACCGGAGAGTTGCCATTCACATCGAAATTTGGCTTTGCGTCCTGAACCAGAAGGATGTAACCGTTCTTGGCTGTGTCCAGTTCTGATACCTCGGTGACAGTACCGAAATAGCGATTACCTAAATCAGCATCACAAGTGCTTACATCAATGGAAACTTCCATGCCTTCGATTAATTCTGGCAAGTTGTAAGTTTGGCTTACAGGTTGGCTACCCTGAAGCATGGCGGCGCGGCAGGCGTTCCAGGTGTTCCAGTATTTATTCCACATCGAGTCGCTACGGTATTTGTCGTCTACTCGGAACTGGCGCACAAAGCCTTTGGTATGGCCGGTATAGTCCGCCACCCAGGCTTCAAAGACGTCCCGATTGGTTTCATCGTCCAGGATGTTCACCGGCAGCGGCATCATCTGCGGAACGGTATAGAGCGCAATGTCTTTGCCGAAACCGTAGGAGTTTGGCCACAGGTGCGCGTAAGAGTGCCCATCAACTCCTTCCAGGCTCTCCAACTCCTCCGCGTCGGTATAGGCCACTGGATCGCTGTTTAGGGCCACAGAAAGCAGCATGCGCGCCATCACTGAGCATTCAAACTTAACGTCGCTACCATTGTCCTCTTCAGCGATTTCACGCAGGCGCTCAACGTCCATCGTCTCGTTCGCCAGTGTTAGCGGCTGCGGTTTCAGGCTGATATGCTGCTGTTTCGCTTCCATCTCTTTTACGCGCTGTTCGGCGGCGCGTACCTTGTTGTCCAGCTGCTCTATGACGGAAGCTACTGCCTCATTGAACGTAGCCACAACACGTAGAGATCCGTCTTTCTGCGGTTCGATGATGCTCCCAACGGTGCGCTCTGAATCGTCTAGTGCCTTCTCAATACCAATGATATAAGCCTCGGATTGGATGATTAGTGTCATTTGCTCTCCGAAGTAATGGAGTTTGCACACTTGTCGCACCAATAATGAGTCAGACCATTAACATTCAAACGGTAAGAATCGTTATAGCATCGAGGGCATTGGACCAAAACGCCACCAGCAATAATGGCTTCGCGGGATGGGATATGGTTTTCGGTAGGTTGATGTGGCTCATTTTTCATCATTGCCTCGACGATCTCATTGGCAATAGAGTGCATGCTCTTCCAGTAAACCTTGTCTGCAAAATTATCAGACTTCAGCCACTGATTACGTACGGCGGCACGAAGCGCGGCGATAGCGCGAATATTTAAACCTTCAGGGATTGCACTTGCCCGCACCTCAGCCAGAAAAGCGTCAGTGGCTGGGGTCTCAGTGAAATCGTCCACCCACGTATCGCCAACGTCCTCGCACTCGCGACGACAATATTCGTTGAATTCGACATCTGATTTTTTCAGTGCAGTGTTCTCCGCTGCCATCGCCGAAAACTTCTCGTGTGCCAACTTAACAACTGCATTAGCCTGCTTAAGTGACTCCATTGCTTTATCGTTATCCACCGTTAACACCGCGTATTTAGCCTCAAGCTCCGCATAATCACTATGACGCACCATATCAGTACAGAATGATTCTCCTGTTATTGGTGGTGATAACTGGTCACTGACAATCGTGTATATTTTCACTTCTTTCATTTCTTCCCACTCCGCAACATTGCATTCAGATATTTGTTTTCATTCACTGATGGAAAACTATTTCTCGCCAGCATTTCTTCGCGTGGAGTATCTTTGATGGGTTTGAAGCGGTGTCGAATAATCATTTCCGATGGAAGGATTCCGTGGTCATAGGACAAACCTCTCATGATGAATTCCTCAGTTATTGCTGATAGCGCCGTAACGCGAACGGTAATTTTTAAGGCGCGGGTCTGTTTCAATGAATTGGGTGTAAGTGGCTTTGCGGAATGGCCGGATGGATGTCTGGTAAATTCGCTCGCGTTCTTCTTTCTCTGCAAGCCATATACAGTGGCGAAATTCCTTTTCCTCTTTCGTTTCCTGCGGTAGTGACATTATCAGGTCGTAGTTTTTTCTGAATTTATCCAGCACCTCCGAGACGGAATTGCCGGAACAGCGGCGCGGGTCATTCGCACCATACACAGGCGCTGGCATAATTTACTCCAGGGTAGGTTATCCGAATAATGTGGTACGTATAGGGTTATTTCTTTCGTAAACGTGATAGCCTGCTTTTTACCGACTCTTCACTTCGCCCGAGAATTTTTGCTACATTTCTTTGTGTATAGCCTGATGAGATAAGCGTCTGCATTCTTTTGTCTTCGTCGTCGCTCCATCTTGGCTTAACGAATGCCGTTTTTAATGACAGTTTTTTTGCTATGTAATAAAACTGATTTATGTTTAGGCCCAGATGTTCTGCTGCACGGCAAGCTACCATGCGACCGCAAACTGACTCCATCTCTGCTGGAGTTATGTTTAATCTTCTCATTAAGCCACCTGTTTAAGCTCATTTATTCTGATATTCATTACCTGAACGCATTTTGTCTGCGCATCATCGTGACCAGCCAATAATTGCCAGTCATGCTGATAACGCTCAATGAGTTTTTTCTTGTCAGTTTCTGTTGCTGCATAATCGCTGAAGTCTTTCAGGATTTGTTCGCAGTCAACCGATGGAGATTTCTGGTTGGTATTTTCTGGTGATGGTTGATTGCCTGATGCTGGCATGGCCCAGTTCGGCAGCGATGGAGGGAGCCAGTAAAATCCTGTTCCATCCTTCAGTTTGGCCCTGTGCCATCCTTGTTTCTTATCACTGGATATCTGCGCAAAACCTTCCTCAAGGTTATACAGATACCGACCAATTCCCCACTGAACGGCAGCACGCTTCATTGCGCCGGAGCGACCACCTTTGACGGCTTCTACCTGTGTGTTTTCAGCAGCATCCCATTTGGTTACCCATTCAGAACCAATCTTGATTGATATGCCACATTCAACACCGCCGTTGTTCGGGATATCCCGATATTCGTTACGCCAGCCAGCCTTGCCGCATACATCATCAAGGCGCTTCATGATTGCCCTGTTGGTCACATACGCGAGCACCATTGCCCAGACTTTACCATCTCGCGTTTTTCCGCTTTGTTGGATACGCCATTCAATATCGTCAGCAGCGAATGGCGCATCAAAATCATTCAAATTCATAAACACCTCAGAATGGGAGTTCGGAAGGATTAGCCAGAAACTCGCCTTTATTCATTCGCTCACGACGAGCCATATCAAGACAGAAGGACTTCATCGACTTATCACCGGCCTTACGCCAGTACATTGCCTCAGTCAGGTGATACTGACGCTTTATCCTGCTTAATTCTGGAGTTCTGGCTAGGTCTGTAGGAATCATTATCGTTCTCCTGTTCTTTCTGCTGATTGAGCATGTCCTGCATAAGGCGAATAAACGCATCGTCTGACCAGGTATCTGTAATGCTCACTAAATAATCTCCGGCTCGTTTTTATGGTTAAGCACGATATCTACCAGCAGGTCTTTAAGTGGCTTAGCTTCGGTCAGTGTGTGGATGTGCAACTTGCCGTCTTTGTTAACTGCTGCTCTCCATGGCTTTCCGTGGTGAATAACCAGCATTCCTGGAGTTACGCACTGGCGAATAACGGTTAATGTGTTTTGCATAACGCCTCCAGTTGCTTACGAACAGCGCGAATAAGACGACGAATACGCTTGGATAATTCGGATTCAGCGGGATAAAAAGCGGACATGACGCCGCTACCCGCGAGGCTTAGTTGCATCATGGGCTGGTTCCTTATGTTGTGTGTGATTGCATAGCGATAGAGACTCGTGAATCTCTGTTGATATGCGGGCATGAAAAAGCCGCACTCAGGCGGCTTCTGATTTCTCTTCTTCGTAGCGCTCGATAATCTCGTCGCTATAGCTGTTTTCCGTTAGATAGGCGATGATTTCATCCATTTCCATCTCAGCAAAAGCGGTATCCAAGAGGTGATGGCAAAACTCTTTAATTTCGCCATAAGTGTTTAAGTCAAACTTAATAGTCGTATTATCTTCTTTGACGGTTACTTCTCTCCATCCACCATTTGATGAATAAGTTGCAACTTTTCGAACGTCGATTTCCATGCTTTCCTCCAGGTAAAAAGAATGCCGCCCATATAGAGCGGCAAATAACATCAAGGGATGATTTTTCGATTAACCAGAACGAGTCGTCGTCCTCGTTTGGTTACGAGCGATATTGCTC
>NZ_JBEUJY010000032.1:0-5114 GCF_043356775.1 Salmonella sp. SJTUF15581
TGTCAACGACGGATGAAAAGTGATCCACTTATATCTCCACCAACGGCCCAATATTGATCCACCGTTTTACTCAGGATTAGCTTCAGCTATAACCCCGGCCTTTCGTTTCTGTCTGAGTCGATAGCTTTCTCCTTTGATTTGAACGACATGTGAGTGGTGTAAGATACGGTCCAGCATCGCTGAGGTCAGTGCTGCATCACCGGCGAACGTTTGATCCCACTGCCCGAACGGCAGATTGGATGTCAGGATCATTGCGCTCTTTTCGTAACGTTTAGCGATGACCTGGAAGAACAGTTTTGCTTCTTCCTGACTGAACGGCAGATAGCCTATTTCATCAATGATGAGCAGGCGGGGGGCCATTACTCCACGCTGAAGCGTCGTTTTATAACGGCCCTGACGTTGTGCCGTAGATAACTGAAGTAACAGATCTGCTGCTGTTGTGAAGCGAACCTTGATACCTGCACGGACTGCTTCATAGCCCATCGCTATTGCCAGATGGGTTTTCCCCACACCTGATGGCCCCAGTAATACGATATTTTCATTACGTTCTATGAAGCTGAGTGAGCGTAACGACTGGAGTTGCTTCTGCGGTGCTCCGGTGGCGAATGTGAAGTCATACTCTTCGAACGTTTTCACCGCCGGGAAGGCTGCCATTCGGGTATACATCGCCTGTTTACGTTGATGACGTGCCAGTTTTTCTTCATGAAGCAGATGCTCCAGGAAGTCCATATAACTCCATTCCTGGTCTACTGCCTGTTGTGACAGCGCAGGCGCTGCGCTTATAAGGCTTTCCAGTTGCAACTGCCCGGCGAGCGCCATCAGTCGTTGATGTTGCAGTTCCATCATCACGCCACTCCTCTGCAGAATGAGTCGTAGATGGAGAGTGGATGATGCAGGGGGTGTTTATCGAAGTTCACCAGATTTTCACCAGGATGCACGTCATACTCTTTTTTCTCCGGAGGCAGTGCCAGCATGGACTGCTGCTCTTCGAGCCAGCGATCGCAGGGACGGGCCTGGATTGTTTCATGCTTTCGTTGGTTAGCGACATCGTGCAGCCAGCGCAGACCGTGGCGGTTGGCTGTTTCAACATCGACAGTGATCCCCATCGGGCGCAGGCGAGTCATTAGTGGGATGTAAAAACTGTTACGGGTGTACTGCACCATCCGTTCCACCTTACCTTTAGTCTGTGCCCTGAAGGGGCGACACAGTCGGGGAGAGAAGCCCATCTCCTTGCCGAACTGCCACAGCGAAGGATGGAACCGGTGCTGACCGGTCTGATATGCGTCACGTTGCAGAACCACAGTTTTCATATTGTCATACAACACTTCGCGCGGCACACCACCAAAGAAGCGGAACGCATTACGATGGCAGGTCTCCAGCGTGTCATAACGCATATTGTCAGTGAATTCGATGTACAACATTCGGCTGTATCCGAGAACAGCAACGAACACGTGAAGCGGTGAGCGACCATTACGCATAGTGCCCCAGTCAACCTGCATCTGTCGTCCGGGTTCAGTTTCGAACCGAACGGCAGGCTCCTGCTCCTGAGGAACCGAGAGAGAACGAATGAACGCCCTGAGAATGGTCATTCCGCCACGATATCCCTGGTCTCTGATCTCGCGAGCGATTACCGTTGCCGGGATTTTGTAAGGATGAGCATCGGCGATGCGTTGACGAATATAATCCCGGTATTCATCCAGGAGTGAAGCAACAGCAGGTCGCGGTGTATATTTTGGCGGCTCAGATTTTGCCTGCAAATAACGTTTAACGGTATTGCGGGAGATCCCCAGTTCTCTGGCAATCGCCCGGCTACTCATTCCCTGCTTGTGCAGGATTTTAATTTCCATAACTGTCTCAAAAGTGACCATAAGCTCTCCTGAATCAGGAGAGCAGATTACCCCCTGGATCTGATTTCAGGCGTTGGGTGTGGATCACTATTGCACCGTTCGTGACAGCAAAGCCCATATTTCGGTGATGGCAAGCAATACTGCTCCAGCTATCAGGCATCCCATTCCCATTCGCAAGACACTTGGGCTGCCCCACTTGGGTATCACACGCCCCATAAAACGAGCCGTAAACACCATGGCAATTGCCACTGTGGCGAACAGCAGGCTGAAGCCAAGCTGAGACACACCTTGCCTGCCCATCATTAGTCCGGGCGCAATGGAGAAAAAGACGAAGAAGCTACCCATTCCAGCGGCGTAACACAACGTGTACAACCAGAAGTTCAGGCACTTAACGGGGAGTAGCAGCTGCGACCATTGCAAGCCCGCAACTCGTTGCACCCGGGTTTCAGGCCAGAATCGCCACGCTGCTGCAGATGCAGCGATCATGCCCAAACCTAGAAACGCAAAGATAGCCCGCCACCCAAGCCACATGTCGACGAGCGCTCCGAGCAATGGGCCTACCGCCGGGACCATGGCCAGCATGGATCCGAGTATGCCGTAAATGACATTACTTTCCTCGCGACCTGCGTAAATGTCACGTACTGTTGCAAATGTGGAAACAAGGCACGCCGAGGCACCACAAGCCTGAAGAATCCGAAGCCCCAGAAAGACTTCAGCCGATGACGTAAGAGCGAGGCCCATTGACGCCACAACGTAGGCGAGGCCACCTCCCAGTAGAACGGGGCGGCGCCCCAGTCGGTCCGATAGCGGTCCAAACAAGAGCTGACCGGCACCAATCATGACCAAGTACGTTGTCAGCGTAAGCTGAATTGTGCTCGCTGTCGTACCAAGCGCGTTTGGCATAAACGGCACTGCTGGCAAGTAGGGGTCTGACGCTCAGTGGAACGAAAACTCACGTTAAGGGATTTTGGTCATGAGATTATCAAAAAGGATCTTCACCTAGATCCTTTTAAATTAAAAATGAAGTTTTAAATCAATCTAAAGTATATATGAGTAAACTTGGTCTGACAGTTACCAATGCTTAATCAGTGAGGCACCTATCTCAGCGATCTGTCTATTTCGTTCATCCATAGTTGCCTGACTCCCCGTCGTGTAGATAACTACGATACGGGAGGGCTTACCATCTGGCCCCAGTGCTGCAATGATACCGCGAGACCCACGCTCACCGGCTCCAGATTTATCAGCAATAAACCAGCCAGCCGGAAGGGCCGAGCGCAGAAGTGGTCCTGCAACTTTATCCGCCTCCATCCAGTCTATTAATTGTTGCCGGGAAGCTAGAGTAAGTAGTTCGCCAGTTAATAGTTTGCGCAACGTTGTTGCCATTGCTGCAGGCATCGTGGTGTCACGCTCGTCGTTTGGTATGGCTTCATTCAGCTCCGGTTCCCAACGATCAAGGCGAGTTACATGATCCCCCATGTTGTGCAAAAAAGCGGTTAGCTCCTTCGGTCCTCCGATCGTTGTCAGAAGTAAGTTGGCAGCAGTGTTATCACTCATGGTTATGGCAGCACTGCATAATTCTCTTACTGTCATGCCATCCGTAAGATGCTTTTCTGTGACTGGTGAGTACTCAACCAAGTCATTCTGAGAATAGTGTATGCGGCGACCGAGTTGCTCTTGCCCGGCGTCAACACGGGATAATACCGCACCACATAGCAGAACTTTAAAAGTGCTCATCATTGGAAAACGTTCTTCGGGGCGAAAACTCTCAAGGATCTTACCGCTGTTGAGATCCAGTTCGATGTAACCCACTCGTGCACCCAACTGATCTTCAGCATCTTTTACTTTCACCAGCGTTTCTGGGTGAGCAAAAACAGGAAGGCAAAATGCCGCAAAAAAGGGAATAAGGGCGACACGAAAATGTTGAATACTCATACTCTTCCTTTTTCAATATTATTGAAGCATTTACCAGGGTTATTGTCTCATGAGCGGATACATATTTGAATGTATTTAGAAAAATAAACAAATAGGGGTTCCGCGCACATTTCCCCGAAAAGTGCCACCTGACGTCTAAGAAACCATTATTATCATGACATTAACCTATAAAAATAGGCGTATCACGAGGCCCTTTCGTCTTCAAGAATTTTATAAACCGTGGAGCGGGCAATACTGAGCTGATGAGCAATTTCCGTTGCACCAGTGCCCTTCTGATGAAGCGTCAGCACGACGTTCCTGTCCACGGTACGCCTGCGGCCAAATTTGATTCCTTTCAGCTTTGCTTCCTGTCGGCCCTCATTCGTGCGTTCTAGGATCCTCCGGCGTTCAGCCTGTGCCACAGCCGACAGGATGGTGACCACCATTTGCCCCATATCACCGTCGGTACTGATCCCGTCATCAATGAACCGGACTGCCACGCCCTGAGCGTCAAATTCCTTTATCAGTTGGATCATATCGGCAGTGTCGCGGCCAAGACGGTCGAGCTTCTTAACCAGAATGACATCACCTTCCTCCACCTTCATCCTCAGCAAATCCAGCCCTTCCCGGTCTGTTGAACTGCCGGATGCCTTATCGGTAAATATACGGTTTGCTTTCACACCTGCGTCTTTGAGTGCTCTGACCTGAAGATCAAGAGACTGCTGACTGGTTGAGACCCGAGCGTAACCAAAAAGTCGCATAAAAATGTACCTTAAATCGAATATCGGACAACTCATGTCTATTATTACAAATTTACGATTTAATAGACATATTAATGTAACAGTTTTACGATGTCCGATAATTTATAACATTTCGTACGGTTGGAAAAATGTTACTAAATGCCCGTCAGGCAGGGAGGCCGATATGCCCGTTGACTTTCTGACCACTGAGCAGACTGAAAGCTATGGCAGATTCACCGGTGAACCGGATGAGCTTCAGCTGGCACGATATTTGGCACTGTTGCAAATAGTCGGTGGTGATAAACTTATCATCCCCTTTTGCTGATGGAGCTGCACATGAACCCATTCAAAGGCCGGCATTTTCAGCGTGACATCATTCTGTGGGCCGTACGCTGGTACTGCAAATACGGCATCAGTTACCGTGAGCTGCAGGAGATGCTGGCTGAACGCGGAGTGAATGTCGATCACTCCACGATTTACCGCTGGGTTCAGCGTTATGCGCCTGAAATGGAAAAACGGCTGCGCTGGTACTGGCGTAACCCTTCCGATCTTTGCCCGTGGCACATGGATGAAACCTACGTGAAGGTCAATGGCCGCTGGGCGTATCTGTACCGGG
>NZ_JBEUJY010000033.1:0-4397 GCF_043356775.1 Salmonella sp. SJTUF15581
CTTGTTCATGAAGGGGGTGCTCAGTTGGGTTGGCGGAAAAACGGATGTTGTTAAATATGCCCGTGCCGAACGCGTGGCCGGTGATTCGAAATTCAACGGCTGGAAATTATGGAATCTGGCGCTCGAAGGGATTACCAGCTTCTCAACTTTCCCTCTCCGCATCTGGACGTATATCGGGTTAGCTGTCGCAGGTGTTGCATTCCTGTATGGTGCCTGGATAATATTCGACACTCTGGCGTTCGGTAACGCCGTGCGGGGATACCCGTCACTTCTGGTGTCGATACTGTTTCTTGGTGGCATCCAGCTAATCGGCATCGGTGTGCTCGGCGAGTATATCGGAAGAATTTACATTGAAACCAAAGCAAGACCTAAATATATTTTGAAGGGGAAGAATAGTGTTAAATAAAAGCATGGTGGCTTTATATTTGATATTCTCATTATGCGTGTTCGCGCTTTGCCTTTATATTTCCTTCAATAACCCAGTTACATCTGATGGAGCATCTTTATTTTTAGAAGCAAAAGATATGGCGGATGGAAACATTCTGCTACGAGGATGGACTCTTTCTACTGTATCGTTTTATTTCACTGAAGCGATATGGTATACGATAGTAATCAGGATTTTTGGTGACAGCATATACCTGATGTATGTGTTACCAGCCGTATTCTACACGATTACTATTATGCTGGTCTTTGCTCTGTCACATACAGATGGGAAAATGAAGTGGTCAATCGCAGCGCTAATTCCATGCGTAATCATTTCATCTCCTATGGCGTCAACCATGACACTAGGAACATGTGTACATGTAGGAACTATCATATTTGCTCTGGTGTGCTTAAATATGCTTAGGTGTGATAAACACACAATAGCTAAACTGGCATGCGTTACGACTCTCACTGTTGCATCTGTATTCAGCGACTCGATATTCAACTACTATATCACTATACCGATAGTTGTTACCTTTGTTGTGCATTTATTGATAAACAAAGACTTTAGCAAGTGGCGCTATGTATTTGCAGTTATTGTTGGTGTTGTCATAGCAAAGTTTCTTGCTTTAGTAGCGAATTATTTTGGTCTACTGAACACCCCCGGGACTCAACCTCCAGCATTTGTTAGCTACGAGAATATACCATCTAACCTCAATCTTTTCATTGTTGGTATCATCCAGTATTTCGACGCCTTCATTTTTGGGAAACAGCTTTCTGTAAGCAATGCGATGATATTCAGCAGGTTTGCAGTGATGATATTCTGGTTAGCTCTTTTAGTTGTAGCTATCAAAAAAAGGTTTAAAGCGTCGTTTGTTGATACTGCATTATCCATTTCCTCAGTATTGCTACCAGTCGCATATGTAGCAAGTAATATGCCTGTAGACCTTGACACTACAAGGTATCTGGTTTTCTCTTTTATTACTGGATCCGCTCTAATTGCACGCTATCTAAATTCACAAGCCGAGCAAAGACTCTATGCTTTTGCTTCAACCATCATACTGATTTTTATTTTCATCCCAAGCGGAAGATACGAACTACCGAATTCGAGAGTACAAGATATTAGTAAATTTGTTCGTGATAATAACCTCGGTGATGGTTACGGCACATTCTGGGTTGCGTCTGCTGTGACTCTGTTTAAAAACGGAGACGTAAGGCCAATCACGTTTACTGATGAAAACAAAGCGGTTAGGTTAAACTGGCTGTCCAATAAAGCATGGTACGGTTTTAAATCAAGATATATCGTCACAGAGTTCAAGCATGATATTGATAAGATATTAAACCAGTATGGACGGGAAGGGCATATAAAAGAGATTGATAACGCATATGTAATTTACTATGATGATGCAAGGATTGTTATAGAGTAGTCAATAAGGAGCCTGTCCATAATTCTGTGTAACTGCCACTGTATTAAAGGTGATCGCTCAGGCGGTCACCGACCTCAATAATAAAACGACTCATTGCCAGCCGCCAGTGCTGGATCGGCATACTCCACTTTTTTGAGACATCTTTGATCGCTAGATAAATAACCTTCCACACTGAGTCGTCTCCTGGGAATACCTTGCATTTATTATCTCGGCCCGGATCACACTGTTCAGTGATTCGATAGCGTTTGTGGTGTAGATCGCCTGGCGGATATCCGGCAGGTAGCTGAAGAATGTGTTCAGGTTTTCCCAGTGCGCACGCCTGCTTTTGCTGATCTGCGGGTATTTGTCGTCACACACGCCCGCGAACACATTCAGCATCATCAGTATCCGGGAAAACTGGTTGAGATCGGCTTTGGTTTTAAGGCTTTTAGCCAGTTCAGCAGCCAGCGCTTTGAGTTTATTTTCGTCCATAAATTGCCTGTCTCCGTTGTCGGAATGAACATATCAAAAACAGGCAGATACACAATTTAAATTACAGTCTCTGAGGCGGAATTATAGTTAATTACACCACTTAGGCTTGCTCCATATTACAGGCCCTAACCATATTTTTCCTTCCGCACCGTTATACAATATTTTTCCGTTTTTACTCTTTAATTCTGACTCTATTATTTTATCCGCCTTGCCATCTTTTGTGTAATATAAAACCTCACCATTAATGCAGTACCAACTTGGTCTGGACAACCATGTTCTAGGAATTACAAATTTATCATAAGAGTCTGTGAGTTCAGAGGAGTGTACTTCTGCATCAATCGAGTTTAATAGTTGCATTCTCCAGAAATCCTCTCCATAAATATATTTTATTCCAGTTAACTTTACAATTGAAATAATTTTTTTATTTATTTCTGAATTCATATTGGATTTTTTATAACTAAAAGACTCTGCTTTTGTTGTATATAGTACTGGTGCTATTGCTGACATGCATATAGCCATTGCAATAGTTAATGAATATGAATATACATTATTTTTTATATTACTTTTAAAAATTTTAAAAATGGTGGCAAATACAGAAATTTTTAGTATACAAGTTGCCCAGAAAATATGACGCCCTTCTGGGTTGAGGCATGATATAAGTAGCAGTCCTAAAACAAAACCTGTAGCTCCCAATGCACATAACAGATCTAGTCGACAAATACTAGTTTTAGTTTTTCTGCCATCAATCAAAATATGAAGAAATATTTTTAAGCCATATACAATAGTTGCAATAAATAAAAGTATATACAATAAGCCCATAAAGTAGAAAGGTGTCAATATTCCTATTGCATTACCTCCAACAGCCAAGCTAGAGGATGAAGAGTACACCAGGATTGACTTTAAAATTATAAAAAGATTGTCAATTGCTTTATCTGGAGATATTAACAAGGATGCTTGAGAATAGTCGACCTTGAGTGGGAAATGTCTGCCTAAAAGATAATCATTTGCCATCTTGCCGATAACAAAAGATACAGCTATAGATAACATTGACACAACTGAAGTTTTTGATCTGAATATAATCAATATGAATAAAATAAAAGGTGCTATAATAATCAAAGTTCTAATTGGCTGCTCTGCAGTCATTAGAATAACAGCAAGGGCAGAAATACACAAAAAACTCTTTTTGCTTTCTTGAATATATATGATGACCGGTAGGCATATCATAATAGAAAGTACTACATTCGAAAGATGCGATTCCTGACCAAGTAAAAAATCAATATCATCCATACCAAGCGGAATGAATAAGCAAGTTGATAGTAAAAGTGAAAAATATTTATTTCCACAATATTTAGAGATAATTAGATTGCAAATATAAAACCAAACGCAGATCGCTATTGCACCGCCTATTGCATAAGCCTTATATCCTGAAAAACCAATGTAGTTGGCTAAGGCTATGAATGGGCTTATTTTTAGCATAATAAGTTGGTTGCCGTAGAAAAAATCATGTGGAAGTAAAGCCCCTTCATCTCTTATGGCTGAAGCTAAAACTTGATATGCTGCTGAATCTGCGTGAAAAAAATTCGGATAAATATAAATGTGATGCACTAAGCCAATGGCAAGGCCAATAATGATTACAGATACATGCCAAAAATAATTTTTTTTAAATTCCATCATTTTATTTGACCAACTTTCTTAATGATATATTTAGGTCTTGCTTTGGTTTCAATGTAAATCCTTCCGATATACTCGCCGAGTACACCGATGCCGATTAGCTGGATGCCACCAAGAAACAGTATCGACACCAGAAGTGACGGGTATCCCCGCACGGCGTTACCGAACGCCAGAGTGTCGAATATTATCCAGGCACCATACAGGAATGCAACACCTGCGACAGCTAACCCGATATACGTCCAGATGCGGAGAGGGAAAGTTGAGAAGCTGGTAATCCCTTCGAGCGCCAGATTCCATAATTTCCAGCCGTTGAATTTCGAATCACCGGCCACGCGTTCGGCACGGGCATATTTAACAACATCCGTTTTTCCGCCAACCCAACTGAGCACCCCCTTCATGAACAAG
>NZ_JBEUJY010000034.1:0-3652 GCF_043356775.1 Salmonella sp. SJTUF15581
GCCGGAAGAAGTCAGGGAGCTTATCGACGCCTCGCCCTACGCAAAAAAGTACACATCCGGCGTCTTGTCCTTTGCCGAAAAGGATTTACCGCCCGGGCAGCGCGAAAAGCTGATGGCGAGCTTTGAACGGGTTCTGATGCCCGGACTCGATAAAGACCAGTACAGCGTGCTGTGGGTTGAGCACCAGGATAAGGGGCGGCTGGAGCTGAACTTCCTGATCCCGAACACGGAGCTGCTGACCGGCAAGCGTCTCCAGCCGTATTACGACCGCGCCGACCGTCCGCGCATTGATGCCTGGCAGACCATCGTGAACGGCAGGCTGGGGCTGCATGACCCGAACGCGCCTGAAAACCGGCGGGTGCTGGTCACGCCGTCCGCGCTGCCGGAAACGAAGCAGGAAGCCGCTCAGGCAATTACACGGGGTTTACTGGCCTTAGCCTCGTCCGGGGAGCTGAAAACCCGCCAGGACGTCACTGAGGCGCTGGAAAGCGCAGGTTTTGAGGTGGTACGCACCACAAAAAGCAGCATCAGCATTGCCGACCCGGACGGGGGGCGAAACATCCGACTGAAGGGAGCCATCTATGAACAGTCTTTTAACGCTGGCGAAGGACTTAGAGCAGAAATCGAAAGCGCAGCAGCAGAGTACCGGCGAGATGCTGAAAGCCGCATTCAGCGAGCACGAGAAGTCTGTCAGAGCGGAACTGAGCGAAAGCGAGAAGAGAATCAGCGCCGCCATCCTCGACCACGACAGGAAGCTGTCCGCTGCCATGAGCCAGCGCACGAAAGGTATGCTGCGGATGGTCAGCCAGACGTGGCTGACCATCGTCTTGGTGTCTACACTGCTGACAGCATCGGGCGCAAGTATTCTGTGGTGGCAGGGGCAGCAGATACTCGACAATTACACGACCATCCGGGAGCAGAAGCGCACGCAGGCCATGCTGTCCGAGAGGAACAGCGGTGTGCAGCTCTCGACCTGCGGAGAGCAGAGACGCCGCTGCGTGAGGGTGAACCCGGAAGCGGGACGGTTCGGAGAGGATTCGAGCTGGATGATACTGGCGGGGAAATAGCACATGACGGAGCTGGAAAAACAGTTGCTGAGCGCATTAGAGCAGCTACAGCAGGACTACTCGAAAAGGCTGGACGAGTGGGAGAACGCCTTCGCGGAATGGCGGACGATGTCTGGTCTTATGCAACGGGAGAACGCGGCGCTGAGCGAGCGCGTCACGGGCTTGAGCAGGCAGGTGCAGAGTTTGAGCGAGCAGCTGCGCCGGTTGTCACAAGGCTGAACGTGATAGAGGCACATCGTGAGCAGGAACGGGCGGCGCAGCATCAGAAAGCGCTGGAGCTGGAACGATCTCAGCGACAGCGAACGTACAACGGTCCGTCACTTTGAATCTGTGCGCCGGAAAAGCATGGGCTTGCTGTTTCTGGCGTACAGGTTCAGTTCTAGAACATGAGGCTGCTATCTTGTTGTTCACGCTTCATCAGATCTTGATGCTTATTGTTATGGCTGAGCTATCAATCCCTGTTGCGTTGCTAATATCCTTTTTGGCTCTTTCAATTGCCTCGTTAAGGGAGAGTTTTTCTGTTTTCTCTTCAGCCAGACCAGGAATCACTGTATTAGGAACCGATGGGGATGAAGGATGGAATTTCTTCCATTCCAGTTGTTCCGGTGTTACCCCAATACGTAAAAAAGCTTCCTGTGCGCTCAGGTAAGCAACCGGATAGCGCTGACCATCGGTTAGCATTTTCCATGCTTTTGGCGTGTGAATTTCTGCGTATTCATCAAAGGTTATGACGTTCCTGTCGTCGTAATCAGGGCTTTTAAAACACCCGGTAATTTTGGCGATCAGGAATGCTGTGCCGTGTTCCAGGTCTTTTACTGCCCACGTTTCCCTTCTGTTTCTTACTGCTATGAGGTAATCGGCATCGTTGAGCCTGTCTGTTCTGGCATGCCAGTAGCCTGACCCCCCCTCAGTTCTCATTATGTTCAAATCCTTCCCGGTAAAAACCACAACAGCTTTCATATCTTTCATATAGAAACCCTTAATAGGTGAGTGAATTTCATTTTTTATGGAATCTATACGATAAAAATCGTGTTGTAAATGTTTTTTTATGCGATAAAATGCAGTCCTCCTACCTCTTTTATTGTTAGTGGTAAGGCTTTCTGTTTGGTTTTTTGATAAACCGGTTAAAACAGGGGCTTGGACGAGGATATACATTGAAAGCATGAGCAATTCACGTGGCTGCATGGCTATGCAGCCACGTGAAATTTATCAGGCGCAGAATGCGCGGTTTAGCGGGGAGTTTACTGCCGATTTTACCGGGCTAACGCCGCTTTCACGCTGAACCCGTCCGGAGCGGTGCGGGCAAGGAATGTTATGGTAAATACAACTGGTTTTTTCTATCAAGATTTACTGGAAATTGCTCATTACGTCAGTGTTAGAATCAGCCCTTCAAAAAGGGATTTAACGCCTAAACATAATAGTGAAGGCTATAGAGGTGTAGTTTGTGAACTTGTTACTTCCACGCGATATAGTTGAAGCTGTTCTTAATGATAAGAAAACAAAAAATGCACGAGTGGCTAAGTGTGATGGAAGTGAATTTTTTCTAGAACTGCCAAGCATGAATGCAGACTTTCCCGCAGGGAAAATCATCCTCAAGCTAGGAGATTCCGGTTTTTACAACAAAAGGACAAAAAGTCTCGAGGGAGCCTATGGCCTTAGGCATATATGGGACAAGCATCGTGTCGAGATAGGAGCTACTTCCGCTGAGGATATTGTCATCTTTTTGGAGAGCATATTATTAGCTGGGGCAGAAGTGCTCATAGATCCTAAAAAAGGCCAAAACAAAGCGATTGTTGTAGAGTCAGGAACGGGGATGATGATACTAGAATTGAAAAAACCAAACGGCGAAGACCCGTACTACAGCATCATTACTGCTTATGATAGGAAGAGCCATCCAGGTACAAAACTTCATACCATAATATGAAAAAAGCCGGCTAAATAGCCGACTTCTTCGTAATAGTGTTGTTCGTGGCATTCCCTTAGCATTTCGGTTCGGGACAGGTCTTTGACCTTAACAACGCATTGTCGAAATCTGGTTTCCGACAAGTAGCCTACAAATATGTAACCAATCCAGAGTTCAGGTTACATACCAAGCCCTTCTACACATACAGAATACAACTCTATCACTGCTCATCTTTTTGCAAAAAGTGCTATTTTGGTGTTCAGTGGAAACCAAAACGAAGCCAAATCACTGGTAAACGGTCAGATCTCCTTGTGATCGTTTTACTCTCGTCGTAATCTCTCTCCCTGTAAACGAAAAAACCACCCGGCAAGGTGGTTTTTCGAAGGTTCAGTAAACCGGCAAGTTTCTGAACCGTGGTAACAGTCTTGTGCGAGACATGTCACCAAATACTGTCCTTCCAGTGTAGCCTCACTAAGGCCTCCACTTCAAGAACTCTCGATACATCTCTCGCACATCCTGCTTACCAGTGGCCGCTGCCAGTGGCGTTAAGTCGTGTCTTTTCGGGTTGGACTCAAGACGATAGTTACCGGATAAGGCGCAGCGGTCGGACTGAACGGGGGGTTCGTGCATACAGTCCAGCTTGGAGCGAACTGCCTACCCGGAACTGAGTGTCAGGCGTGGA
>NZ_JBEUJY010000035.1:0-3640 GCF_043356775.1 Salmonella sp. SJTUF15581
TGTCACGAACGGTGCAATAGTGATCCACACCCAACGCCTGAAATCAGATCCAGGGGGTAATCTGCTCTCCTGATTCAGGAGAGCTTATGGTCACTTTTGAGACAGTTATGGAAATTAAAATCCTGCACAAGCAGGGAATGAGTAGCCGGGCGATTGCCAGAGAACTGGGGATCTCCCGCAATACCGTTAAACGTTATTTGCAGGCAAAATCTGAGCCGCCAAAATATACACCGCGACCTGCTGTTGCTTCACTCCTGGATGAATACCGGGATTATATTCGTCAACGCATCGCCGATGCTCATCCTTACAAAATCCCGGCAACGGTAATCGCTCGCGAGATCAGAGACCAGGGATATCGTGGCGGAATGACCATTCTCAGGGCGTTCATTCGTTCTCTCTCGGTTCCTCAGGAGCAGGAGCCTGCCGTTCGGTTCGAAACTGAACCCGGACGACAGATGCAGGTTGACTGGGGCACTATGCGTAATGGTCGCTCACCGCTTCACGTGTTCGTTGCTGTTCTCGGATACAGCCGAATGTTGTACATCGAATTCACTGACAATATGCGTTATGACACGCTGGAGACCTGCCATCGTAATGCGTTCCGCTTCTTTGGTGGTGTGCCGCGCGAAGTGTTGTATGACAATATGAAAACTGTGGTTCTGCAACGTGACGCATATCAGACCGGTCAGCACCGGTTCCATCCTTCGCTGTGGCAGTTCGGCAAGGAGATGGGCTTCTCTCCCCGACTGTGTCGCCCCTTCAGGGCACAGACTAAAGGTAAGGTGGAACGGATGGTGCAGTACACCCGTAACAGTTTTTACATCCCACTAATGACTCGCCTGCGCCCGATGGGGATCACTGTCGATGTTGAAACAGCCAACCGCCACGGTCTGCGCTGGCTGCACGATGTCGCTAACCAACGAAAGCATGAAACAATCCAGGCCCGTCCCTGCGATCGCTGGCTCGAAGAGCAGCAGTCCATGCTGGCACTGCCTCCGGAGAAAAAAGAGTATGACGTGCATCCTGGTGAAAATCTGGTGAACTTCGATAAACACCCCCTGCATCATCCACTCTCCATCTACGACTCATTCTGCAGAGGAGTGGCGTGATGATGGAACTGCAACATCAACGACTGATGGCGCTCGCCGGGCAGTTGCAACTGGAAAGCCTTATAAGCGCAGCGCCTGCGCTGTCACAACAGGCAGTAGACCAGGAATGGAGTTATATGGACTTCCTGGAGCATCTGCTTCATGAAGAAAAACTGGCACGTCATCAACGTAAACAGGCGATGTATACCCGAATGGCAGCCTTCCCGGCGGTGAAAACGTTCGAAGAGTATGACTTCACATTCGCCACCGGAGCACCGCAGAAGCAACTCCAGTCGTTACGCTCACTCAGCTTCATAGAACGTAATGAAAATATCGTATTACTGGGGCCATCAGGTGTGGGGAAAACCCATCTGGCAATAGCGATGGGCTATGAAGCAGTCCGTGCAGGTATCAAGGTTCGCTTCACAACAGCAGCAGATCTGTTACTTCAGTTATCTACGGCACAACGTCAGGGCCGTTATAAAACGACGCTTCAGCGTGGAGTAATGGCCCCCCGCCTGCTCATCATTGATGAAATAGGCTATCTGCCGTTCAGTCAGGAAGAAGCAAAACTGTTCTTCCAGGTCATCGCTAAACGTTACGAAAAGAGCGCAATGATCCTGACATCCAATCTGCCGTTCGGGCAGTGGGATCAAACGTTCGCCGGTGATGCAGCACTGACCTCAGCGATGCTGGACCGTATCTTACACCACTCACATGTCGTTCAAATCAAAGGAGAAAGCTATCGACTCAGACAGAAACGAAAGGCCGGGGTTATAGCTGAAGCTAATCCTGAGTAAAACGGTGGATCAATATTGGGCCGTTGGTGGAGATATAAGTGGATCACTTTTCATCCGTCGTTGACACTTAGGCCTAGCTGTACCTATCGGGCCGGACTGAGAAGCCACTTGAAATCAGGAAATTGAGACAGGTTCCTGCGCCAGTACCAAAGCCATTTCACATGAGGGTAAACAGATGCGTAAGCCAAAAACCACTACAAAAACAATTATTCATTTCACCTTAAAGCGTCGTCCTGAAGGCAACAGAAATGGAGACGAGCGAGGTCGTGTTTGGTTTCACAAATATTCGTTTTTAGATAAACCATTTTACCGGGCACCACGCCTGTTACGTCGTCTTTCTTTTAACTTCAACCAATAAAATATCTTTAGGGATCAATCATGACGGTAATCGTGTACGGGAAGTCAACGTTTGCAGGCAATGCTAAAACTCGCCGTCATGAACGGCGCAGAAAGCTAGCCATAGAGCGCGACACCATCTGCAATATCATCGATTCAATTTTTGGCTGCGATGCTCCTGATGCTTCTCAGGAGGTTAAATCGCATCGTGTTGACAGGGTAACAAAAGCAGTTTCACGTGCCGGGAACAAGGTTAAGCAAGAGAAAGTAGAGCGCAAGCAGAACCGAATTTACTACCACGATGCTAATCCGCTCGGAAATAAAATCCACGCCGTACAGAAGCAGCGCGGAAAATCAATTCCGGCTTATTACGATTGAGATGAGATATGGAAGACGAATTTGAAGAGTTCGAAGAGCATCCTCAGGATGTGATGGAACAATACCAGGACTACCAATATGACTACGACTATTGATACCAACCAATGGTGTAGTCGCTTTGTGAAATGCAAAGGCTGCAAGCTTGATGCTGAATGCATGGTGAAGCCTGAGGAAATGGCTCTGGTGAGAGAAGATGGAAAGATTGTCGATAAATGGGCAATTAGAACCACGGCAATGATTGCAAGAGAACTGGAAAAACTAAAGGCTACATAGTCGGTCTTCTTTTATCTCACTTCAAATATCTAATCAGGTCGCAATGCGGCCTTTTTTATTGCCAAAATTTAAGGAATAACAACATGAATTCAGCAGATTTATCGAAGATTCTTGAGTATGAGCCTTCTACAGGAGTTTTCCGGTGGAATAAATCTAAAGGAACAGCATTGGCTGGTGATGTCGCTGGTTCTGTCAATCATCACGGTTATCGAGAGATAACAATTGATGGAAAAAAACTACAAGCAAACAGGCTGGCATGGTTATTCGTTACTGGTAGGTTTCCTAATGGCGTAATTGATCACATAAACAGAGTCAGGGATGACAATAGATTCTCTAATCTAAGAGATATTTCAGTTGCTGAAAACAATCTAAACAAATCCATTAGGTTAGATAATAAATCTGGAACACCTGGAGTTAATTGGGATATTAAAAGAGAAAAGTGGAGAGCTACTGGCCAGATCAATAGAAAGCAAAAGCATCTTGGGTATTTCAAAAACATTGATGATGCAATAGAGGCCAGAAGGATATTTTGCAGAAAATATCATTTAACAAGTCAAGAATATGCATATGAAGTAACTGAGTAAGCGTATTTTTGGCAGCGAATAAGCACCTATAGCAGATTTACGAGTCTGCTATGTGAGCAATATCGCTCGTAACCAAACGAGGACGACGACTCGTTCTGGTTAATCGAAAAATCATCCCTTGATGTTATTTGCCGCTCTATATGGGCGGCATTCTTTTTACCTGGAGGAAAGCATGGAAATC
>NZ_JBEUJY010000036.1:0-2915 GCF_043356775.1 Salmonella sp. SJTUF15581
GGTAATGACTCCAACTTATTGATAGTGTTTTATGTTCAGATAATGCCCGATGACTTTGTCATGCAGCTCCACCGATTTTGAGAACGACAGCGACTTCCGTCCCAGCCGTGCCAGGTGCTGCCTCAGATTCAGGTTATGCCGCTCAATTCGCTGCGTATATCGCTTGCTGATTACGTGCAGCTTTCCCTTCAGGCGGGATTCATACAGCGGCCAGCCATCCGTCATCCATATCACCACGTCAAAGGGTGACAGCAGGCTCAGAAGACGCTCCAGTGTGGCCAGAGTGCGTTCACCGAAAACGTGCGCCACAACTGTCCTCCGTATCCTGTCATACGCGTAAAACAGCCAGCGCTGACGTGATTTAGCACCGACGTAGCCCCACTGTTCGTCCATTTCAGCGCAGACAATCACATCACTGCCCGGTTGTATGCGCGAGGTTACCGACTGCGGCCTGAGTTTTTTAAGTGACGTAAAACCGTGTTGAGGCCAACGCCCATAATGCGGGCAGTTGCCCGGCATCCAACGCCATTCATGGCCATATCAATGATTTTCTGGTGCGTACCGGGTTGAGAAGCGGTGTAAGTGAACTGCAGTTGCCATGTTTTACGGCAGTGAGAGCAGAGATAGCGCTGGTGTCCGGCAGTGCTTTTGCCGTTACGCACCACCCCGTCAGTAGCTGAACAGGAGGGACAGCTGATAGAAACAGAAGCCACTGGAGCACCTCAAAAACACCATCATACACTAAATCAGTAAGTTGGCAGCATCACCCGATGCAGCTTTCGTCAATCATGACAGTTATGAGTTTTCCGGTTACTTATCCATTTTTGCCAGCGTGTTCCGCAACATCTGTTTTACTGTTTACACAGGGGGAACCGCAGAATTCGGAAAAAATCGTACGCTAAGCTAACGGTGTTCTCGTGACAGCTCTTTGACTAGGCTTTCTAAGGCCATTCTGATAGCCCTGACTTCCTGAAAAGCCATGGCTAAAATTTGTGCGGCTAAAAGGGATAACCGATGGTAAAGTAAGTTATCCCTGTCGAGATACTGAAAAGCGTTATCCTCGTTTTTCCCAAAACTGTTTTGCCAGTTCGCTCAGAGCGCTAGTTAACTGAGCGACAGATTTCGCACTTTGCAAATTATTCTGCCCGGTCTGTACATTGGTATCAGCAGCATCGCGTATATTGATAATACTGCGGTTTATGTCTTCACTTACTGCTCCCTGCTGCTCGACCGCAGTCGCTATTTGCGCGTTCATGTCGGTAATTTCGTTAACGCGTTGGCCAATTCCATCAAGAGCTGTAGCTGCTTCCTCTGCGTGAGCTACACTCGTGTGCGCTTGCCGACTACTTTGCTCCATGACTGTAACAGCGGATTGCGCTCGCTCTTGTAGAGCGCTGATCATGCTTTGAATATCCGTTGTCGATTGCTGTGTGCGAGCAGCAAGACTGCGAACCTCATCGGCGACAACAGCAAAACCACGCCCCTGCTCACCAGCACGCGCGGCCTCAATTGCTGCGTTGAGTGCCAACAAATTCGTTTGCTCGGCGATCCCTCGTATAACGTCAAGAACTTTTGATATCTCGTTACTTTGACCTTCAAGCTCATGAATAACCTGAGTGGCTTGCCTAATTTCACCTTCAAGGGCAGTGATTGACTGGCTTGTGTGGGCTACCAGACGCTGGCCAGATGCCGTCTCAGTGTCTGCTCTTCCGGCCGCATCTGCAGCATGCTGTGCATTGCTCGCAACCTCTTGAATGCTTGCCACCATTTGGTTTACTGCCGTTGCTATTTGATCTGTCTCTGCCTGCTGCTCAACTGTAAGTACATTGCTTGACTCAATATCCTTTAGTAGGCCTCGGGTGTGTTCGCTAAGCCGATTTGATGCATCACCTATGCGACCTACTATGGCGCCTGTTTCAGCTTGCATCATTCGTAAAGCAAACTCTATTTGGCCAAACTCATCGGTGCGCCCAGTGTAGAGGGATTGACTTAATGGGTTATTGGAAATATTCCTGGCTCTTTCAACCAGTCTTCCAAGAGGAGAGAGAATAGCCAAAACACTAACAGAGCTTAAGCTTCCTGACATTAAAGTGGCTAACAATAAGCTGCTTATTGATGTATCAGTAAGCATGCCGGCAGCCATTGCGCTTGATATAATACTACCCCATATGAGCAAGAGTATTTTCACGGAAAAGCTAGCAGCCAATTTCGGCCTCGCGGCCTTCCCGCTTCTCAATTGAGCATATAATTTTTCCGCAGCCAAAACCTGCTCAGGTTCAGGCTTGGTCCTTACAGACTGGTATTCAACAATCGAACCATTCTTAGCTATTGGCGTTACATAAGCACTTACCCAATAGTGGTCGCCATTTTTACAGCGATTTTTTACTAGCCCCATCCATGAGCGGCCAGATTTTAATGTACTCCACATATGCTCAAATGCAGCAGGCGGCATATCTGGGTGTCTTACGATGTTGTGAGGCTGGCCTAATAGTTCTTCCTCAGTGAAACCACTGATTTTAATGAAGTCAGGATTAACGTACGTGATATGGCTTTGAGGGGAGGTAGTCGAAAGGGCACTGTTGCAAATAGTCGGTGGTGATAAACTTATCATCCCCTTTTGCTGATGGAGCTGCACATGAACCCATTCAAAGGCCGGCATTTTCAGCGTGACATCATTCTGTGGGCCGTACGCTGGTACTGCAAATACGGCATCAGTTACCGTGAGCTGCAGGAGATGCTGGCTGAACGCGGAGTGAATGTCGATCACTCCACGATTTACCGCTGGGTTCAGCGTTATGCGCCTGAAATGGAAAAACGGCTGCGCTGGTACTGGCGTAACCCTTCCGATCTTTGCCCGTGGCACATGGATGAAACCTACGTGAAGGTCAATGGCCGCTGGGCGTATCTGTACCGGG
>NZ_JBEUJY010000037.1:0-2875 GCF_043356775.1 Salmonella sp. SJTUF15581
TCGTCACACTATCATTAACTGAATCCATAGGTTAATGAGGCGAACCGGGGGAACTGAAACATCTAAGTACCCCGAGGAAAAGAAATCAACCGAGATTCCCCCAGTAGCGGCGAGCGAACGGGGAGGAGCCCAGAGCCTGAATCAGCATGTGTGTTAGTGGAAGCGTCTGGAAAGGCGCGCGATACAGGGTGACAGCCCCGTACACAAAAGCGCATGTGCTGTGAGCTCGATGAGTAGGGCGGGACACGTGGTATCCTGTCTGAATATGGGGGGACCATCCTCCAAGGCTAAATACTCCTGACTGACCGATAGTGAACCAGTACCGTGAGGGAAAGGCGAAAAGAACCCCGGCGAGGGGAGTGAAAAAGAACCTGAAACCGTGTACGTACAAGCAGTGGGAGCACAGGTTTACCTGTGTGACTGCGTACCTTTTGTATAATGGGTCAGCGACTTATATTCTGTAGCAAGGTTAACCGTATAGGGGAGCCGGAGGGAAACCGAGTCTTAACCGGGCGTTAAGTTGCAGGGTATAGACCCGAAACCCGGTGATCTAGCCATGGGCAGGTTGAAGGTTGGGTAACACTAACTGGAGGACCGAACCGACTAATGTTGAAAAATTAGCGGATGACCTGTGGCTGGGGGTGAAAGGCCAATCAAACCGGGAGATAGCTGGTTCTCCCCGAAAGCTATTTAGGTAGCGCCTCGTGAATTCATCTCCGGGGGTAGAGCACTGTTTCGGCTAGGGGGCCATCCCGGCTTACCAACCCGATGCAAACTGCGAATACCGGAGAATGTTATCACGGGAGACACACGGCGGGTGCTAACGTCCGTCGTGAAGAGGGAAACAACCCAGACCGCCAGCTAAGGTCCCAAAGTCATGGTTAAGTGGGAAACGATGTGGGAAGGCCCAGACAGCCAGGATGTTGGCTTAGAAGCAGCCATCATTTAAAGAAAGCGTAATAGCTCACTGGTCGAGTCGGCCTGCGCGGAAGATGTAACGGGGCTAAACCATGCACCGAAGCTGCGGCAGCGAACGTATCACTTAAAGCGATTCAGCGGATGACGATTGACGGAGCGAAGCGACGTCAAAGCGTATACAAAGTCGAGTCGGTTTAAGGATACGTTCGTTGGGTAGGGGAGCGTTCTGTAAGCCTGCGAAGGTGGCCTGTGAGGGTTGCTGGAGGTATCAGAAGTGCGAATGCTGACATAAGTAACGATAAAGCGGGTGAAAAGCCCGCTCGCCGGAAGACCAAGGGTTCCTGTCCAACGTTAATCGGGGCAGGGTGAGTCGACCCCTAAGGCGAGGCCGAAAGGCGTAGTCGATGGGAAACGGGTTAATATTCCCGTACTTGGTGTTACTGCGAAGGGGGGACGGAGAAGGCTATGTTGGCCGGGCGACGGTTGTCCCGGTTTAAGCGTGTAGGTGTGTGTTCCAGGTAAATCCGGTTCACTTTAACACTGAGGCGTGACGACGAGGCACTACGGTGCTGAAGCAACAAATGCCCTGCTTCCAGGAAAAGCCTCTAAGCATCAGGTAACATCAAATCGTACCCCAAACCGACACAGGTGGTCAGGTAGAGAATACCAAGGCGCTTGAGAGAACTCGGGTGAAGGAACTAGGCAAAATGGTGCCGTAACTTCGGGAGAAGGCACGCTGACACGTAGGTGAAGTGATTTACTCACGGAGCTGAAGTCAGTCGAAGATACCAGCTGGCTGCAACTGTTTATTAAAAACACAGCACTGTGCAAACACGAAAGTGGACGTATACGGTGTGACGCCTGCCCGGTGCCGGAAGGTTAATTGATGGGGTCAGCGCAAGCGAAGCTCCTGATCGAAGCCCCGGTAAACGGCGGCCGTAACTATAACGGTCCTAAGGTAGCGAAATTCCTTGTCGGGTAAGTTCCGACCTGCACGAATGGCGTAATGATGGCCAGGCTGTCTCCACCCGAGACTCAGTGAAATTGAACTCGCTGTGAAGATGCAGTGTACCCGCGGCAAGACGGAAAGACCCCGTGAACCTTTACTATAGCTTGACACTGAACATTGAGCCTTGATGTGTAGGATAGGTGGGAGGCTTTGAAGTGTGGACGCCAGTCTGCATGGAGCCGACCTTGAAATACCACCCTTTAATGTTTGATGTTCTAACGTGGACCCGTAATCCGGGTTGCGGACAGTGTCTGGTGGGTAGTTTGACTGGGGCGGTCTCCTCCTAAAGAGTAACGGAGGAGCACGAAGGTTGGCTAATCCTGGTCGGACATCAGGAGGTTAGTGCAATGGCATAAGCCAGCTTGACTGCGAGCGTGACGGCGCGAGCAGGTGCGAAAGCAGGTCATAGTGATCCGGTGGTTCTGAATGGAAGGGCCATCGCTCAACGGATAAAAGGTACTCCGGGGATAACAGGCTGATACCGCCCAAGAGTTCATATCGACGGCGGTGTTTGGCACCTCGATGTCGGCTCATCACATCCTGGGGCTGAAGTAGGTCCCAAGGGTATGGCTGTTCGCCATTTAAAGTGGTACGCGAGCTGGGTTTAGAACGTCGTGAGACAGTTCGGTCCCTATCTGCCGTGGGCGCTGGAGAACTGAGGGGGGCTGCTCCTAGTACGAGAGGACCGGAGTGGACGCATCACTGGTGTTCGGGTTGTCATGCCAATGGCACTGCCCGGTAGCTAAATGCGGAAGAGATAAGTGCTGAAAGCATCTAAGCACGAAACTTGCCCCGAGATGAGTTCTCCCTGAGACTTAGAGTCTCCTGAAGGAACGTTGAAGACGACGACGTTGATAGGCCGGGTGTGTAAGCGCAGCGATGCGTTGAGCTAACCGGTACTAATGAACCGTGAGGCTTAACCTTACAACGCCGAAGATGTTTTGGCGG
>NZ_JBEUJY010000038.1:0-1801 GCF_043356775.1 Salmonella sp. SJTUF15581
CTGCGTGCAAAGCAGGCGCTCTCCCAGCTGAGCTATAGCCCCATCGTGTAGTCAGAACCTCTTTACCGATAATTTTTCCTGAGACAAGGCGTGGAATAACGAAGCATACATCAGTATGTGAGTTATTTCACAACGCAGTATTCAGGGAAAATTTGGTAGGCCTGAGTGGACTTGAACCACCGACCTCACCCTTATCAGGGGTGCGCTCTAACCACCTGAGCTACAAGCCTGTAGAGGTTTTACTGCTCGTTTTTCATCAGACAATCTGTGTGAGCACTGCAAAGTACGCTTCTTTAAGGTAAGGAGGTGATCCAACCGCAGGTTCCCCTACGGTTACCTTGTTACGACTTCACCCCAGTCATGAATCACAAAGTGGTAAGCGCCCTCCCGAAGGTTAAGCTACCTACTTCTTTTGCAACCCACTCCCATGGTGTGACGGGCGGTGTGTACAAGGCCCGGGAACGTATTCACCGTGGCATTCTGATCCACGATTACTAGCGATTCCGACTTCATGGAGTCGAGTTGCAGACTCCAATCCGGACTACGACGCACTTTATGAGGTCCGCTTGCTCTCGCGAGGTCGCTTCTCTTTGTATGCGCCATTGTAGCACGTGTGTAGCCCTGGTCGTAAGGGCCATGATGACTTGACGTCATCCCCACCTTCCTCCAGTTTATCACTGGCAGTCTCCTTTGAGTTCCCGGCCTAACCGCTGGCAACAAAGGATAAGGGTTGCGCTCGTTGCGGGACTTAACCCAACATTTCACAACACGAGCTGACGACAGCCATGCAGCACCTGTCTCACAGTTCCCGAAGGCACCAGTCCATCTCTGGAAAGTTCTGTGGATGTCAAGACCAGGTAAGGTTCTTCGCGTTGCATCGAATTAAACCACATGCTCCACCGCTTGTGCGGGCCCCCGTCAATTCATTTGAGTTTTAACCTTGCGGCCGTACTCCCCAGGCGGTCTACTTAACGCGTTAGCTCCGGAAGCCACGCCTCAAGGGCACAACCTCCAAGTAGACATCGTTTACGGCGTGGACTACCAGGGTATCTAATCCTGTTTGCTCCCCACGCTTTCGCACCTGAGCGTCAGTCTTTGTCCAGGGGGCCGCCTTCGCCACCGGTATTCCTCCAGATCTCTACGCATTTCACCGCTACACCTGGAATTCTACCCCCCTCTACAAGACTCAAGCCTGCCAGTTTCGAATGCAGTTCCCAGGTTGAGCCCGGGGATTTCACATCCGACTTGACAGACCGCCTGCGTGCGCTTTACGCCCAGTAATTCCGATTAACGCTTGCACCCTCCGTATTACCGCGGCTGCTGGCACGGAGTTAGCCGGTGCTTCTTCTGCGGGTAACGTCAATTGCTGTGGTTATTAACCACAACACCTTCCTCCCCGCTGAAAGTACTTTACAACCCGAAGGCCTTCTTCATACACGCGGCATGGCTGCATCAGGCTTGCGCCCATTGTGCAATATTCCCCACTGCTGCCTCCCGTAGGAGTCTGGACCGTGTCTCAGTTCCAGTGTGGCTGGTCATCCTCTCAGACCAGCTAGGGATCGTCGCCTTGGTGAGCCGTTACCTCACCAACAAGCTAATCCCATCTGGGCACATCTGATGGCAAGAGGCCCGAAGGTCCCCCTCTTTGGTCTTGCGACGTTATGCGGTATTAGCCACCGTTTCCAGTAGTTATCCCCCTCCATCAGGCAGTTTCCCAGACATTACTCACCCGTCCGCCACTCGTCAGCAAAGCAGCAAGCTGCTTCCTGTTACCGTTCGACTTGCATGTGTTAGGCCTGCC
>NZ_JBEUJY010000004.1:0-363701 GCF_043356775.1 Salmonella sp. SJTUF15581
GGTGATGCTGCCAACTTACTGATTTAGTGTATGATGGTGTTTTTGAGGTGCTCCAGTGGCTTCTGTTTCTATCAGCTGTCCCTCCTGTTCAGCTACTGACGGGGTGGTGCGTAACGGCAAAAGCACTGCCGGACACCAGCGCTATCTCTGCTCTCACTGCCGTAAAACATGGCAACTGCAGTTCACTTACACCGCTTCTCAACCCGGTACGCACCAGAAAATCATTGATATGGCCATGAATGGCGTTGGATGCCGGGCAACTGCCCGCATTATGGGCGTTGGCCTCAACACGGTTTTACGTCACTTAAAAAACTCAGGCCGCAGTCGGTAACCTCGCGCATACAACCGGGCAGTGATGTGATTGTCTGCGCTGAAATGGACGAACAGTGGGGCTACGTCGGTGCTAAATCACGTCAGCGCTGGCTGTTTTACGCGTATGACAGGATACGGAGGACAGTTGTGGCGCACGTTTTCGGTGAACGCACTCTGGCCACACTGGAGCGTCTTCTGAGCCTGCTGTCACCCTTTGACGTGGTGATATGGATGACGGATGGCTGGCCGCTGTATGAATCCCGCCTGAAGGGAAAGCTGCACGTAATCAGCAAGCGATATACGCAGCGAATTGAGCGGCATAACCTGAATCTGAGGCAGCACCTGGCACGGCTGGGACGGAAGTCGCTGTCGTTCTCAAAATCGGTGGAGCTGCATGACAAAGTCATCGGGCATTATCTGAACATAAAACACTATCAATAAGTTGGAGTCATTACCAACGCCCCTACTAAAGTAGAGATGTTTAAATTTAACAACGGCTACTGGGGGGGACCTTCGCCTGTCAACTTAACCATCTTTGGCACTATAACAGAGGAGCAAAAACAAGAAGCACTAAAAGAGGCTTTATTCAAATTCGACTCGATCGATTTCAGCATTATACCAGAGCGTATTAAGGAAACAATTAAACGCGCTAACGCCAGTGGCATCATTTCCGTTACGGAAGATAGCGATATCGTTGTACGAGCAGAGATAGCTCATAATGGCGAATTCGTCTATGACATTACCATTACTGCTAAAAATACAGCACGTGCGGTAATGACCTTAAATAAGGATGGTTCTATTGCCGGATATGAGACCAAAGAACCTTTCGACCCCAAAAAAGAAGCCGAAAAAGCACAGCAACTTGTTGAACAATCGAGAAAAGACATTGAAAGTCAGCGTAAAAAAGCAGCTGAAAAGATGAACGAAATACAGCAGACATTTAAAAAATAGTAGGCGATACAAACATTGATAAAAATTATAGCGCGAAAGAACACGTGCCAGGTACTAAAGCACTGCCTGAAGACAGCGAATCGCCATTTCATTCTCTGACACTGTAATTTTTCGTACTCAAAATGTTTATTTATTGAGCCTTTTGTGGATAAACAGGTGACGTTATGTGACGCCAGGAACCTGGTCCAGTGGGCGTACTTGTTGGAGCCAGTGTAAAGCCGGGCAGCGCGCAGAAACCGGAGCGTACACGTTATATGTGAGAATTTAGAGCACTGCCCGGCCTAAAAATGACGAATAAATAGATATATTAAAGAGGTAATATGAAGAATTTTTTCAAAATAATTACTGATTTCATCGCGAATATTTCCCTTGATCTATTTGCTATATTTTTATGCATGTTATTCGTATACAAAACAGGACCATCAATTGGTGTGATATCATTTTTTATTGCATTAATTATGTATCTCATTCTTCATTTTGCTTTTTACTCATTTCGTGAAAAAATCATAAAAAAAATATTCAAATAAGTATTGAAAATTATTTTTTTGAGGTACAAGTTCAGCGCAATAAAACAGAGCAACTCAAAAACAAAAAATTAGGCGTAGCGAAGTGGTAGAGGACTGTCATGTACTGGACCGTGAGCTGGTCGGGAGAGCAATGTACGGGAAAGAGCGCAATACTGTCATTGATGGCAACAGATGATGAGCGACAAATGGAAAAATACAGGGTGTTGGTAAACCGTGTGGACACATCAAAACCTGACTGGCCTGATAGGCCTGTAAGCCAGTAATATAACATTGTGAAAAATCAGGCTGGCGTTAATAAAACACACCAGCCTGAGGTAATATTCAGTTCAGGATGAGCTGATGAAACATAATAGTCAGATATACCCTCAGTCCTGATATGGTTGATATAGTTTTCTGTAAAAAACTAACAACCACAAACATCACACCACCCCGGTGGCTTTAGCTCACCTTCTGGCCAATGGTCACACCAGCCTGGGTGAACCAATGATTCGGGGTTTGGCCAGCCACCGAAGGCGTGTTTTGTATTATCTGGTGGGGGTTTTGAATCACTGGCAGCCATCGCCGATGCCGAAAAGGCTGTAGCCGACAACACCAGAAGCAATGGGAAAAATACACGATGTCTCATAATATCACCCGTAAATATTAAGATTATCCTTGCTGTTAACTTCCCTCATTTTCAGCATAACTCATGCTTCATCATCATTGAATAAACAATTAAGTTTGTTGAACGAAAATTTACTTAAAGAAAAAAATAATAAGCCTTAATATTTTTTGCAGTATTTTAATTTATAGCAGAATAAATGTACGTAGATGGCGTAAAAACCTGATGAGCAGGAATATCGATAGCCAGTAAATCACTCCTGTGGTAATGCAGGACACCTGATGACTGTTAAGGTCGCTTCATCTGTAGCGCCGGTGAATTCCAGCGATTTAAGTGAAAAGTAGCCAGCAGGCGCTTCTGCTGGTCCATATTCCTCTATTTTTCAGGCCATACTGAAGTGCCACACAGGTATCTGACAGAACGGTCCTGAGATAATAAATATAAAAGCAGTTACTGCCTACCTCAAGAAGTATGTGCTCATGATCATTTAAAGCTCTTTTAAAGAGACTGATAATAAGCTTGTCAATATAATATTATGCAGTCTCTATTAAGCGCCTGGTTTATTTGTTTTGCATAATCATATAGTTGACTTTTCGAGTAAGAATTTTCTTGCAAAGACAAATAAACGTGTTTTATATCTCTAAATAAGCATACATCACCATGAATATGAGCTTCTATATAATTCCCTTCATAGCCTGTACCATAATTAGAATGAGCTAAAAATTTTTCGCCCTTAGCCATTTTAACCAAACTCTTAAAGCAATTATAACCAAAAAAATCATTTTGACAGGATGCAATCAGGTTCTCCATATGGCAAAATGTAGATAATTTACTCGTATCCAGGCCAAATCTGTGACCGTAGATATCAAAAGGTGAGAATGTACAATTTGTTTTTACATTATCATTTAATTCAAAAAATGATTTCCCATAGGCGCTGGCACCTCCATTTTCACCGTTCAGAAAGTCCAGTGCAGCATAAATTGGTCTGCTTGTAGGGCTAAAAGTTTTACTGTTGGGAGTATATGCTACGGAAAAACCGCCTGTCTGACCATATGGGGCATAAGGTGAATCTGCAAGCTTCTCCAGTTCAAATGCTTTAGTTTCAACTGAATCACGCCCGACATTATAAGCAGGTAAATCTCCCGGTCTGCAACCTAATGCATAAGAGTTCAGATATTCTTTATTTTTTAAGAGAGAGACAAAGTCAATTTTTGCTGCATTAAAATTTATTGTCAGCCGGGCATTTTGTAAAATATCCACCATCTTATTTAGCAAGAGAGCGCAATCTATTTCGGCACCACACTCACGGCTTATCCGCCTGAGCGCTTTTTCTCTTATTATGTCAGCGTCGCGCTGACACCTGGAATGAATATGCGCAAGTACTTGTTTTCCAAAAAGGCGGCCATACACCTTTTTACGCTCTTCATTGCTGAGACCGCAAAACACTTCGTCAAAAGAAAGCCTGTACGCTGCGCTTACAGAACCGCTCACCGCTCCGCTTTCTGGAAATGGCGGAACATCTTCAACAACATTTTTAACTTGCTGAATATCTGAAGACAGAGGAGTACGTCCGACATTTTTTTCCTTATCTGTTTCCAGATATTCCGGAACCTTTACACTTCCACTATAGCAGATAGGTTTGAGCATATGTCTCCTGAATTTTTACGACTAATAGTATTCACTTTCGCTGACGTATTCTTTATCAGGCTGATATTTCAACACTTTTTAGCCGCCTTGTAGAAGTGCAAATAAAGACACTAATGATTTCATAAAATGCTTAATCTACCCACTATTGCAGGCAATAAATTATCACCTTTTATTGAAATATTATCCTGATAATAACAACAAATCTAATAAGGCACTTTCAAAAAATAGCCAAACCACACATCATAAAGAAAACCACACACAATCAAAATCGGTAACTATCAGCTTTCAACGGGGCTCAGGTTATCATGACGATCGGGGTAAAGGATGGATTACTATTGCGGTCAGAATTGAGGAAGTTTTGATAAATTTTTTTGATAAAATTTTGATAACCGTTCGAATGCTAATAATAAAAACGGGGACGTTAAGTCCCCGTTTTTGTTTTTAACAATTATCGTTATTACATATTTGCGATAATCGCGTCGCCAAACTCACTACATTTCAGCAGTTTAGCGCCTTCCATCAGGCGTTCAAAGTCATAGGTCACGGTCTTCGCGGCAATCGCGCCTTCCATACCTTTAACAATCAGATCCGCCGCTTCGAACCACTGCATGTGACGCAGCATCATCTCCGCAGACAGAATAATGGAGCCTGGGTTGACTTTATCCTGGCCCGCATATTTCGGCGCAGTCCCGTGAGTCGCTTCAAACAACGCGCATTCGTCGCCGATATTCGCACCCGGTGCAATACCGATACCGCCAACCTGAGCCGCCAGGGCATCGGAAATATAGTCACCGTTCAGGTTCATACAGGCGATAACGTCGTATTCCGCCGGACGCAACAGGATCTGTTGCAGGAACGCATCGGCGATAACGTCTTTAACCACGATCTCTTTACCCGTGTTCGGGTTCTTAATTTTCAGCCACGGACCGCCGTCAATAAGCTCACCGCCGAACTCGTCGCGCGCCAACTGGTAGCCCCAGTCTTTAAACGCGCCTTCGGTGAACTTCATGATATTGCCTTTATGTACCAGCGTAACGGAATCGCGATCGTTGGTAATAGCGTATTCAATCGCCGCGCGAACCAGACGTTTAGTGCCTTCTTCAGAACACGGTTTGATACCGATACCGCAGTGCTCCGGGAAGCGAATTTTCTTCACGCCCATCTCTTCGCGCAGGAACTTGATCACTTTCTCAGCGTCTGCAGAGTCAGCTTTCCATTCAATTCCGGCGTAGATGTCTTCAGAGTTTTCACGGAAGATGACCATATCGGTCAGCTCCGGATGTTTCACCGGACTTGGCGTGCCCTGATAGTAGCGAACGGGACGCAGACAAACGTACAGGTCAAGCTCCTGACGCAGGGCAACGTTCAGAGAGCGGATACCGCCGCCAACCGGCGTGGTCAACGGACCTTTAATCGCTACGCGGTAATCACGAATTAAATCAAGGGTTTCAGCGGGAAGCCAGACATCCTGGCCGTAAACCTGTGTGGATTTTTCTCCGGTGTAAATTTCCATCCAGGAAATTTTACGCTCGCCTTTATAGGCTTTCTCGACGGCGGCATCGACCACTTTAAGCATGGCTGGAGTGACATCAACACCGATACCATCGCCTTCAATAAACGGGATAATCGGATTCTCAGGAACGTTGAGTTTGCCGTTTTGCAGGGTGATCTTCTTACCTTCCACCGGAACAACTACTTTGCTTTCCATTCACCTCTCCTTCGAGCGCTTCTGGTTTGCTCGTCTGTCATCGCGCTGCATGTGCAATGGCGTCCTGCTGCACGACTGCGTTAGAGCAATTTTTTGTTAATGTTTTGTAATGAGCATGTCAATACTACCCTATTGTTTGCCGCCATGAAAGACACTCATTATTGCGCTATAATGCGGCAATTAATAAGTTCTGAAAACACCATGCAAAAAACTTCTTTTAGAAATCACTACGTTAAGCGATTCAGCTCACGACAAGCATCTAAATCACGGAAAGAAAACCAGCCAAAACGCGTGGTTTTGTTCAATAAACCTTACGATGTGTTGCCGCAGTTCACGGATGAAGCAGGTCGCCGCACGTTAAAAGATTTTATTCCTGTGCAAGGCGTTTATGCCGCAGGCCGCCTGGACCGCGACAGCGAAGGGCTTTTGGTGCTGACTAATGACGGCGCGCTGCAGGCGCGCCTCACGCAACCGGGCAAACGCACCGGCAAGATTTACTATGTTCAGGTAGAAGGTATCCCGGATAATGCAGCGCTGCAGGCGCTTCGTACTGGCGTCACGCTCAACGATGGCCCTACCCTGCCCGCCGGTATTGAGATTGTCGCGGAGCCTGACTGGCTGTGGCCGCGCACCCCGCCGATTCGCGAACGGAAGAATATTCCCACCAGTTGGCTAAAAGTCACCTTATATGAAGGCCGCAACCGCCAGGTAAGACGCATGACAGCGCATGTCGGTCATCCCACTCTACGATTAATTCGTTACAGCATGGGCGACTACACGCTCAACGGCCTCGATAATGGACAGTGGCGCGAGATCGCACAGGAGAAAGACAGATGAAACGGCTTCTCATTGCTTTTGCTTTATTAACACCGTTATCCGTCGATGCGGCCAGCTTCGACTGCCAGAAAGCGCAGGCTGCGGATGAAAAGGCTATCTGCGCGCACCTGACGCTGAATGATAAAGACGTGGAAATGCACACCAAATATCAGTTTCTGAAAGGGTTGTTCGCGATGGGCAGTCGCGGCGCCCTGCAGGACGCCCAGCAGAGCTGGCTTAAACAGCGTCAGCAGTGCAAGGCCGACGTCACCTGCCTGACAAAAGCTTATAACGAGCGTCTGAAACAGCTTGACGCGATCTATGACCACATTGATAAACCGCTTTAATAAGGATGCCTATGTTCAAGCCGCACGTGACCGTTGCCTGCATCGTACATGCCGAAGATAAATTTCTGGTGGTGGAAGAGACCATCAACGGTAAATCGTTATGGAATCAACCTGCCGGACACCTGGAGGCAGATGAAACGCTGGCGCAGGCCGCCGCGCGTGAACTGTGGGAAGAGACTGGCATCACGGCGCAACCACAGTATTTTATCCGTATGCATCAGTGGATTGCGCCGGATAAGACCCCGTTCCTGCGCTTTTTATTCGCTATCAAGCTTGATCATATTTGCGCGACCGAACCCCATGACAATGACATCGATTGCTGCCGTTGGGTGAACGCCGACGAGATTCTGAACGCGCCGAATTTACGTTCTCCGCTGGTGGCTGAAAGCATTCGCAGTTATCAAACGGGACAACGTTACCCCTTATCTATAGTGGGCGAATTTAACTGGCCGTTTACAGAGGGTGTCAAGTAAAGGGCTGCGTGGTAGAATACGCCGCCTTGAAGTTCAATGTCGCGAGTATTCCAATGTCAGAAAGCCCAAAAAAAGTGATCGTCGGCATGTCCGGCGGTGTCGATTCCTCCGTTTCCGCCTGGCTGTTGCAACAACAGGGTTATCAGGTAGAAGGCCTGTTCATGAAGAACTGGGAAGAGGACGATGGTGAGGAATACTGTACCGCAGCAGCCGATCTGGCTGACGCGCAGGCCGTGTGCGACAAGCTTGGCATTGAACTGCATACCGTTAATTTTGCCGCAGAATATTGGGATAACGTCTTTGAACTGTTCCTTGAAGAGTACAAAGCGGGCCGTACGCCGAACCCGGATATTCTGTGCAATAAAGAGATCAAATTTAAAGCCTTCCTTGAATTTGCCGCAGAAGATTTAGGCGCCGACTATATCGCCACCGGTCACTACGTTCGCCGCGCGGATGTAAACGGCAAAAGCCGGTTGTTGCGCGGGCTCGACGGTAACAAAGATCAGAGCTACTTCCTCTATACGCTTGGCCATGAGCAGATTGCGCAAAGTCTGTTCCCGGTTGGCGAGCTGGAAAAACCGCAGGTGCGTAAAATCGCCGAAGATTTGGGGCTGGTAACCGCAAAGAAAAAAGATTCTACCGGCATCTGCTTTATCGGCGAGCGCAAATTCCGCGACTTTTTAGGGCGCTATCTGCCTGCGCAGCCGGGGAAAATTATTACCGTTGACGGCGATGAAATCGGCGAGCATCAGGGTCTGATGTATCATACGCTCGGTCAGCGTAAAGGGCTGGGAATCGGCGGCACCAAAGACGGTAGCGAAGACCCCTGGTATGTGGTGGATAAAGACGTTGAAAACAATGTGTTAATTGTCGCCCAGGGGCATGAGCACCCACGCCTGATGTCGGTAGGCCTCATCGCCCAGCAGCTACATTGGGTCGATCGCGAACCGTTCACCGGCACCCTGCGCTGTACGGTAAAAACCCGCTACCGCCAGACCGATATTCCGTGCACGATTAACGCGCTGGATGACGATCGTATCGAGGTCATTTTTGACGAGCCGGTTGCCGCCGTTACGCCGGGCCAGTCCGCTGTCTTTTACAGCGGCGAAGTCTGCCTGGGCGGCGGCATTATCGAGCAGCGACTGCCGCTGACGGTCTGATTATTCAATACACAACACCATTCAAGTCGCCTCAAAGCGGCTTAAAAGATGAAGTGTATTTTATTTGATACAAGGAAGCAGTGATTGTGGCAAAGAATTATTATGACATCACCCTCGCGCTCTCTGGCATTTGCCAGTCGGCACGCCTGGTGCAACAACTGGCGCACCAGGGGCACTGTGATGCCGACGCGTTGCACGTTTCACTCAACAGTGTCATTGATATGAATCCCAGTTCTACTCTGGGCGTGTTCGGCGGCAGCGAAGCCAACCTGCGTCTTGGTCTGGAAACACTGCTCGGCGTGCTGAATGCCAGCAGCCGACAGGGACTTAACGCCGAACTGACGCGTTATACGCTTAGCCTGATGGTGCTGGAGCGCAAGCTGTCATCCGCCAAAGGCGCATTGAATACGTTAGGCGATCGCATTAACGGCCTGCAGCGCCAGCTTGATCATTTTGATTTACAGTCAGACACGTTAATGAGCGCCATGGCGGGCATCTACGTGGATGTGATTAGCCCATTGGGCCCGCGCATTCAGGTGACGGGCTCCCCGGCCGTTCTGCAAAGTCCGCAGGTGCAGGCCAAAGTCCGCGCCTCGCTACTGGCAGGCATCCGTGCAGCCGTGCTCTGGCATCAGGTAGGCGGTGGTCGCCTACAGCTTATGTTTTCTCGTCATCGCCTGACGACTCAGGCAAAACAAATTCTTGCTCATTTAACCCCGGAGTTATGATCTATGGAATTATCCTCACTGACCGCCGTTTCCCCTGTCGATGGACGCTACGGCGATAAAGTCAGCGCGCTGCGCGGAATTTTTAGCGAATACGGTTTGCTGAAATTTCGTGTACAAGTCGAAGTACGTTGGCTGCAGAAATTAGCCGCGCACGCAGCGATCAAGGAAGTTCCTGCTTTTGCTGCCGACGCAAACGGTTACCTGGATACGCTTGTAGCAAACTTCAATGAAGAAGATGCCGCGCGCATTAAAACCATTGAGCGCACCACGAATCACGATGTGAAAGCGGTTGAGTATTTTCTGAAAGAAAAAGTCGCCGCGATCCCGGCGCTACATGACGTTTCCGAATTTATCCACTTTGCCTGCACTTCTGAGGACATTAACAACCTGTCGCACGCGTTAATGCTCAAAACCGCGCGCGATGAAGTGATCCTGCCTTACTGGCGTCAGGTGATTAACGCGGTTAAAGATCTCGCCACACAGTATCGCGATATTCCTCTGCTCTCCCGCACCCACGGCCAGCCGGCAACGCCTTCCACTCTGGGTAAAGAGATGGCGAACGTGGCGTATCGTATGGAGCGTCAGTTCCGCCAGCTCAACCAGGTGGAGATCCTCGGTAAAATTAACGGCGCCGTAGGCAACTATAACGCGCATATCGCCGCCTATCCGGAAGTTGACTGGCATCAGTTCAGCGAAGAGTTCGTCACCTCGCTGGGCATCCAGTGGAACCCTTACACCACCCAGATTGAACCACATGATTATATTGCGGAACTGTTTGACTGTATCGCGCGCTTTAACACCATCCTGATCGATTTCGATCGCGATGTCTGGGGCTATATTGCGTTGAACCATTTCAAACAGAAAACCATCGCCGGGGAGATCGGTTCTTCTACCATGCCGCATAAAGTTAACCCCATTGACTTTGAAAACTCAGAAGGCAACCTCGGTCTGTCTAACGCAGTGTTGCACCATCTGGCAAACAAACTGCCGGTTTCCCGCTGGCAGCGCGATCTGACCGACTCAACCGTCCTGCGTAACCTGGGTGTCGGCATCGGCTATGCGCTTATCGCTTATCAGTCCACCCTGAAGGGCGTCAGCAAGCTGGAAGTAAACCGCGATCATCTGCTTGACGAACTGGATCACAACTGGGAAGTATTAGCCGAACCGATCCAGACCGTCATGCGCCGCTATGGTATTGAAAAACCATATGAAAAACTGAAAGAGTTGACCCGTGGCAAGCGTGTTGATGCCGAAGGAATGAAACAGTTTATTGATAGTCTGGCCCTGCCGGAAGCAGAAAAAACGCGCCTTAAAGCCATGACGCCGGCAAATTATATCGGTCGCGCTGTGACTCTGGTCGACGAACTTAAATAATGTCTGCCTCACCCTCTTTTCTTCAGAAAGAGGGTGACTATTTGTCTGGTTTATTAACTGTTTATCCCCAAAGCACCATAATCAACGCTAGACTGTTCTTATTGTTAACACAAGGGAGAAGAGATGATGCGCGTACTGGTTGTAGAGGATAATGCATTATTACGCCACCACCTGAAGGTTCAGCTCCAGGATTCAGGTCACCAGGTCGATGCCGCAGAAGATGCCAGGGAAGCTGATTACTACCTTAATGAACACCTTCCGGATATCGCTATTGTCGATTTAGGTCTGCCGGATGAAGACGGCCTTTCCTTAATACGCCGCTGGCGCAGCAGTGATGTTTCACTGCCGGTTCTGGTGTTAACCGCGCGCGAAGGCTGGCAGGATAAAGTCGAGGTTCTCAGCTCAGGGGCCGATGACTACGTGACGAAGCCATTCCACATCGAAGAGGTAATGGCGCGTATGCAGGCGTTAATGCGCCGTAATAGCGGTCTGGCCTCCCAGGTGATCAACATCCCGCCTTTCCAGGTGGATCTCTCACGCCGGGAATTATCCGTCAATGAAGAGGTCATCAAACTCACGGCGTTCGAATACACCATTATGGAAACGCTTATCCGTAACAACGGTAAAGTGGTCAGCAAAGATTCGCTGATGCTTCAGCTGTATCCGGATGCGGAACTGCGGGAAAGCCATACCATTGATGTTCTCATGGGGCGTCTGCGGAAAAAAATACAGGCCCAGTATCCGCACGATGTCATTACCACCGTACGCGGACAAGGATATCTTTTTGAATTGCGCTAATGAATAAATTTGCTCGCCATTTTCTGCCGCTGTCGCTGCGGGTTCGTTTTTTGCTGGCGACAGCCGGCGTCGTGCTGGTGCTTTCTCTGGCATATGGCATAGTGGCGCTGGTCGGCTATAGCGTAAGTTTTGATAAAACCACCTTTCGTCTGCTGCGCGGCGAAAGCAACCTGTTTTATACCCTCGCCAAATGGGAAAATAATAAAATCAGCGTTGAGCTGCCTGAAAATCTGGACATGCAAAGCCCGACCATGACCCTGATTTACGATGAAACGGGCAAATTATTATGGACGCAGCGCAACATCCCCTGGCTGATTAAAAGCATTCAACCGGAATGGTTAAAAACGAACGGCTTCCATGAAATTGAAACCAACGTAGACGCCACCAGCACGCTGTTGAGCGAGGACCATTCCGCGCAGGAAAAACTCAAAGAAGTACGTGAAGATGACGATGATGCCGAGATGACCCACTCGGTAGCGGTAAATATTTATCCTGCCACGGCGCGGATGCCGCAGTTAACCATCGTGGTGGTCGATACCATTCCGATAGAACTAAAACGCTCCTATATGGTGTGGAGCTGGTTCGTATACGTGCTGGCCGCCAATTTACTGTTAGTCATTCCTTTACTGTGGATCGCCGCCTGGTGGAGCTTACGCCCTATCGAGGCGCTGGCGCGGGAAGTCCGCGAGCTTGAAGATCATCACCGCGAAATGCTCAATCCGGAGACGACGCGTGAGCTGACCAGCCTTGTGCGCAACCTTAATCAACTGCTCAAAAGCGAGCGTGAACGTTATAACAAATACCGCACGACCCTGACCGACCTGACGCACAGTTTAAAAACGCCGCTCGCGGTTTTGCAGAGTACGTTACGCTCTTTACGCAACGAAAAGATGAGCGTCAGCAAAGCTGAACCGGTGATGCTGGAACAGATCAGCCGGATTTCCCAGCAGATCGGCTATTATCTGCATCGCGCCAGTATGCGCGGTAGTGGCGTATTGTTAAGCCGCGAACTGCATCCCGTCGCGCCGTTGTTAGATAACCTGATCTCCGCGCTCAATAAAGTTTATCAGCGTAAAGGGGTGAATATCAGTATGGATATTTCACCAGAGATCAGTTTTGTCGGCGAGCAAAACGACTTTGTCGAAGTAATGGGCAACGTACTGGACAACGCTTGTAAATATTGCCTGGAGTTTGTCGAGATTTCGGCTCGCCAGACCGACGATCATTTGCATATTTTCGTCGAAGATGACGGCCCAGGCATTCCCCACAGCAAACGTTCCCTGGTGTTTGATCGCGGTCAGCGCGCCGATACCCTACGACCAGGACAAGGCGTGGGGCTGGCTGTCGCGCGCGAGATTACGGAGCAATACGCCGGGCAGATCATTGCCAGCGACAGTCTGCTCGGCGGCGCCCGTATGGAGGTCGTTTTTGGCCGACAGCATCCCACACAGAAAGAGGAATAAACATTTCTGCGCGTTCTTCCACGCATCTCGTTAAGCATCCGTTATAATCGGTGTCAGATACCAGCCTGCGGATACTTAACATGGAATACCAATTAACTCTTAACTGGCCCGACTTTCTTGAACGCCACTGGCAAAAACGCCCGGTGGTCTTAAAACGTGGGTTTAGCAACTTTATCGATCCGCTCTCGCCGGATGAGCTGGCGGGGCTGGCGATGGAAAGCGAAATCGACAGCCGACTCGTTAGCCATCAGGATGGCAAATGGCAGGTCAGTCATGGCCCTTTCGAAAGCTACGATCATCTGGGTGAGAGCAACTGGTCGCTGCTGGTACAGGCGGTAAACCACTGGCATGAACCCACCGCCGCGTTGATGCGCCCGTTCCGCGCTCTGCCGGACTGGCGTATCGACGATCTGATGATCTCTTTTTCCGTCCCCGGCGGCGGCGTTGGCCCGCATCTGGATCAGTATGATGTGTTTATTATCCAGGGAACCGGTCGCCGTCGCTGGCGCGTGGGCGAAAAGCTGCAAATGCGTCAGCACTGCCCGCATCCCGACCTGTTACAAGTCGATCCGTTCGAGGCCATTATTGATGAAGAGCTGGAGCCGGGCGACATTCTGTATATTCCTCCAGGATTCCCGCATGAAGGCTATGCGCTGGAAAACGCCATGAACTATTCGGTCGGTTTTCGCGCGCCCAATAGCCGTGAGTTGATCAGCGGTTTTGCCGATTACGTCCTGCAACGGGAGTTGGGCAATACATACTACAGCGATCCGGATATGCCGTCCCGCAAGCATCCGGCGGATATCCTGCCGCAGGAGATGGATAAACTGCGTAATATGATGCTCGATTTGATCAATCAACCCGCGCATTTCCAACAGTGGCTTGGCGAGTTTCTCTCTCAGTCACGCCACGAACTGGATATTGCGCCGCCGGAGCCGCCGTATCAGCCTGATGAAATTTACGATGCCTTAAAGCAAGGCGAGGTATTAGTACGTCTCGGCGGGCTTCGCGTATTGCGTATCGGCGATGAGGTCTATGCGAATGGCGAAAAAATAGACTCTCCGCATCGCCCCGCTCTGGAGGCGCTCGCCAGTCATATTGCACTGACCGCTGAAAACTTCGGCGATGCGCTGGAAGACCCGTCCTTCCTCGCGATGCTGGCGGCACTGGTGAATAGCGGGTACTGGTTCTTCGAAGGATAAGAACATCGCAATGCCCGGCGACCGCCGGGCTGACGCAAACTATCCACAACGATCGCCGCCAGGTTTGGCGAAATCGTTATATTGCGGATCGCCCGGATAAATCGAGTGGGCCATTCGATGGCGAAATGACATTTGCCGATAGCGCCGCGCCAGTACGTTATCTCCAAGACCTTCGGCAATAGTAGCCAGTTGCTGTAATCGTTCATACTGCATCTTTGCTGGATAAGCTACGGCATCAAGCGTAAAGGCGCGTTCCGCAAAGTCTTTTGCTTGTTCAAGCTGTTGATTATTCTTATAAAGCAGCGAAATACCATACAACACCATTGATACGTCAGACTGCCGACGTTTATATTCTTCCAGCAATGGGAGATAGGGGGAGGTACTGTCCAGGTCGATGTTTTCGGGCAAATAAAAGCGTAATCGTGATATTACCGTCGCCATTGGCGTTAAACGGCTCTGGTAATACGCGATAAGTTTAAGGTAGAGATCTTTCGCTTCCTTATAATGATGGCCCTGTGCATAAAAGCCAGCAAGATTATTGCTGTCAACCGTCATTTCGCCGAATTCGGCGCCATAAAGCGTTTGCTTAATTTTTAGCGCCTGACTTAGCGCATTAATCGCCTCGCTAATATGTCCTGCATTATAAGCAATATCCGCTTTCTGCTGCAAAAAAGAGGCGACGCGCTCACGATTATCCCAGGTTTTATCCCGTAAAATAACGCCCAACCACTGCCGCTCCGTTGCGTCTATCTTCGCCAAATAATAGGCTTTACGCGCACTATCACATTCGACATCCCGCTCTTCCAGCGCATCAGAATAAGCGTCGCGCATCCTGTTTAAGGTATAAACCAATGCCTCCGTCGATGCCTTTTTGTCTTTAAGACGCCACGTTAATGCCTGCTCTTGCCAGGCTATTCGCTGACGGTAATCAACCTTGATCTCGTATCGCCACTGCTCTGTAGGTGAATACTCTATATGGCGATCGTCACTGTAAACATTAAAGGCCGCAAGGTGTTCAAACATATCGGCCCGATCGCCCGGATAAGTGCCCGCCGGAAATGTTTTCATGATTGCCCGCGCTCGCAGCAGCATTTGCGGCGTTAATTCAGGTTTACCCAGCCATTGATAAATATCGCTTTGTAATAGCAGGCTACGAACAAGCTGTATTGAGCGTTTGCCATATTGCCGCGAGGCCAGCCTCACCGCATCATCAATAAACGTCATGCAGGTTTCATCGCCGGTCATAAAACATGCTGCAGATTGTTGCTGGCGCTGGGACCAGGAAGGCGGATATTCGGCGCTCCAGGCAGAAAAATTGATGGCGGAAAATATCCCGCCATAAATAATAAAACGCTTCACCACAATGCGTAACATTCGCTACTGGCCGCGCTTCGCCGTCAGCTCCGCGATACGTACAATCACCTGTACCGCTTTTTCCATCCCCTCCAGCGTCACAAACTCATGTTTACCATGATAGTTATATCCGCCGGTAAAGAGATTAGGACACGGCAAGCCCATAAACGACAGTTGCGCCCCGTCTGTACCGCCGCGAATCGGTTTCATCTCCGGCGTAATATGACAGTCGCGCATGGCCTGCTGGGCGATATCGAGAATATGCGGATGCTCAACCACTTTTTCGCGCATATTGTAATAACTGTCTTCAATCACCAGTTCGATATAGCAGTCCGGATGCAGCCCCTTACCGACTTTTTTGGCAATCTCCATCATTTTGCGTTTACGCGCTTCAAACTGCTTACGGTCGAAATCGCGAATGATGTAGTGCATTTCGGCCCGGTCAACGGTGCCTTTCATGCTGGCCAGATGATAAAACCCTTCGTAACCTTCAGTGGTTTCAGGCGCTTCATCCGCCGGCACTTCCGCGTGAATCCTCGCCGCCAACGACAGCGCATTGACCATCACACCTTTCGCCGTACCAGGATGCACGTTATTGCCGACGATTTTGATATTCACCGAGGCGGCATTGAAGTTTTCAAACTCCAGTTCGCCCACGCCGCCGCCGTCGACCGTATAGGCCCACTGCGCGCCAAATTCCTCGACATCGAAGTGCTTCGCGCCTTTCCCTACCTCTTCGTCAGGCGTAAACGCCACTTTAATGTCGCCGTGGGGAATAGGATTACCTTTCAGCACCGCCAGCGCGGTCATGATCTCCGCAACACCGGCTTTATCGTCCGCGCCCAGCAATGTCTTACCATCGGTAGTAATCAGCGTCTGTCCCAGTAATTGATGCAGTACCGGGAACATCACGGGTGACAACACCTCATCGCCAATCCCTAATGCTATATCGCCGCCGCGATAATTCTCGACAATCTGCGGATTAACGTTTTTACCGCTGAAATCCGGAGAGGTATCCACATGGGAGATAAAACCAATGGCGGGAATATCCCCCTCAACATTGGCCGGGAGCGTCGCCATCAACGTCCCTTTTTCACTTAATGTAATGTTAACCAGCCCCATCTCTTCGAGCTGCTGTTTGAGCAAACGTAGTAACTTCCACTGCCCCTCAGTGCTGGGAACCTGCCGAACACCCGACTTTGATTGGGTATCCAGCGATACGTAGTGTAAAAAACGCTCAAGTAGTTTATCCATGCAGTCACCCTCACTTTTCGTGACAACATTATTAATAAGCAAGAAAAGACAAATATTGCGTCAGGTCACTTTTATCCCTGCAAACAAGAATATTTCACTTTGACACGCTTTCTGACTATAAAGCTAAGTCAGTAATTCGCAACAAGGATTGGCGATCACAGTGGTTTGCCGTAGAATGACCGCCCTCATTAAGAGTGATTAAGGTGGTTAACCACAAACCCCGCAGCGGTCAGCCATCCGTTGCGTTTACATGGGACAGAGTAAGAAATTGAATAATCAACCGCGTTCGCTTTCACCGCTGGTGCTTTTGTCTGGAATTAGCAAAAGTTTCGATGGCAAAGAGGTCATTTCGCAACTGGATTTGACCATTAACAATGGCGAATTCCTCACACTGCTTGGCCCTTCCGGCTGTGGTAAAACAACCGTTCTTCGCCTGATTGCCGGCCTGGAAACCGTTGATGCCGGGCATATCATGTTGGATAACCAGGATATCACCCACGTTCCCGCCGAAAATCGTTATGTAAATACCGTATTTCAAAGCTACGCTTTATTTCCGCATATGACGGTGTTTGAAAATGTCGCGTTTGGCTTACGAATGCAAAAAACGCCAGCCGCCGAGATAGCGCCTCGCGTGACCGATGCGCTGCGTATGGTGCAGCTTGAAGAGTTTGCACAACGTAAACCGCACCAGCTTTCCGGCGGACAGCAGCAGCGTGTGGCTATCGCTCGCGCGGTGGTGAATAAACCTCGCCTGTTATTACTGGATGAATCGCTTTCCGCGCTGGACTATAAATTGCGCAAACAAATGCAGAACGAGCTTAAAGCATTACAGCGTAAACTCGGTATCACGTTTGTTTTTGTCACTCACGATCAGGAAGAAGCGCTCACCATGTCCGATCGTATCGTGGTAATGCGTAATGGCGTGATTGAGCAAGACGGCACGCCGCGTGAAATCTATGAAGAGCCAAAAAACCTGTTTGTCGCCGGTTTTATCGGCGAAATTAACCGCTTTGACGCGACCGTCATTGAACGGCTTGATGAACAGCGCGTCCGCGCCAGCGTAGAAGGTCGGGAGTGCAATATATACGTCAATTTCGCTGTCGAACCGGGCCAAAAACTGAACGTCCTGCTGCGACCGGAAGATCTACGCGTCGAAGAGATCAACGATGATAACCACATCGAAGGGCTTATCGGCTACGTGCGCGAGCGCAATTATAAAGGTATGACGCTGGAGTCGGTGGTTGAACTGGAAAATGGCAAAATGGTGATGGTCAGCGAATTCTTCAACGAAGACGATCCTGACTTCGACCATTCACTTGACCAAAAAATGGCCATTAGTTGGGTAGAAAGCTGGGAGGTCGTACTGGCTGATGAAGAACACAAGTAAATTCCAGAATGTAGTGATTGTCACTATCGTCGGTTGGCTTGTGTTGTTTGTTTTTCTGCCCAACCTGATGATCATTGGCACCAGCTTTCTGACCCGTGACGACGCCAGTTTCGTCAAGATGGTCTTTACGCTGGATAACTACGCACGCCTGCTCGATCCGCTCTATTTTGAAGTGCTCCTGCACTCTCTGAATATGGCGCTGATCGCCACCCTCTCCTGCCTGGTGCTGGGCTATCCTTTTGCCTGGTTCCTGGCGAAGTTACCGGAAAAGATACGTCCGTTATTGCTGTTTTTGCTGATTGTTCCTTTCTGGACCAACTCACTGATCCGCATCTATGGGCTAAAAATATTCCTGAGCACTAAAGGCTATCTCAATGAATTCCTGCTGTGGCTGGGCGTGATTGATACGCCGATTCGCATCATGTTCACCCCGAGCGCCGTTATTATCGGCCTGGTTTACATTTTGCTGCCGTTTATGGTCATGCCGCTCTACTCCAGCATTGAGAAGCTCGACAAACCGCTACTGGAGGCCGCACGCGATCTCGGCGCCAGTAAAATGCAAACGTTCATCCGCATCATTATTCCATTAACCATGCCGGGCATTGTCGCCGGTTGCCTGCTCGTGATGCTACCGGCAATGGGCCTGTTCTACGTCTCCGATTTAATGGGTGGCGCGAAAAACCTGCTGATTGGTAACGTCATTAAGGTACAGTTCCTGAATATTCGCGACTGGCCGTTTGGCGCGGCGACCAGCATTACGCTGACCATTGTGATGGGACTCATGCTGTTGATTTACTGGCGGGCTTCCCGCTTATTGAATAAGAAGGTGAGTGATATAAGCGATTAATTGCGCAACGCTAACAAATCCACACGCATCCAGGCATGAAGTTTATTCAAGGGTAAACTTCATGCCTCCGGCATAAAAAACGCATGAAAGCAGTTGCCGCCAGTATTGCAAATCTACAGCATCATCCGCGCCAGGCCTTCTTTTATTTTTACCTGTAGCGACGCTATCACAGACAGTAATGCGTTTATACGCGAAGCTCTCAGGTTTTATACTGATTGCCAGTCTCTTTTAAAAATTATATTACATCCGATGCGCCCGCAGTTGAGATAAAAAGGGTCGATTTAATCAATTATGTAGTCATTTTTACTCCAGTATAAGTGAGATTAATATGCCGATTACTATAGGGAATGGTCTTTTAAAAAGTGAAATCCTTATCAATCCCCCAGGGAATACGAAAGAAACATGTTGCAAAGTTTTATGGGAAAAAATTAAAGACTTCTTTTTTTCTACTGGCAAAGCAAAAGCGGACCGTTGTCTACATGAGATGTTGTTTGCCGATTGTACCCCCACACGAGAGCGGCTTACAGAGATTTTTTTTGAGTTGAAGGCATTAGCCTGCGCATCGCAAAGAGATAGATTTCAGGTTCATAATCCTAATGAAAATGATGACACTATTATTCTTTGCATCATGGATCAAAACGAAGAGAACGAATTGTTACGTATCACTCAAAATACCGATGCCTTTACCTGTGAAGTCATGGGGAATGCTTATTTTTTAATAAAAGATCGCCCCGATATTTTAAAACCGCATCCACAAATGACGGCCATGATTAATACAAGATATAGCGAAATCGTAGATTACCCCCTCCCTTCGACATTATGTCTCAACCCTGCTGGCGCGCCGACATTATCGGTTCCATTAGACAACATAGAGGGGTATCTATATTCTGAATGGAGAAAAGGAAATTTAGATGAGTGGAAAACGCAAGAAAAGGTAACCTACCTGGCAGCGAAAATTCAGTCTGGGATTGAAAAGACAACGCGCATTTTACAGCATGCGAATATATCCGAAAGTACTCAGCAAAACGCATTTTTAGAAACAATGGCGATGTGTGGCTTAAAACAGCTTGAAATACCACCACCGCATACCCACATACCTATTGAAAAAATGGTAAAAGAGGTTTTACTGGCGGATAAGACGTTTCAGGCGTTCCTCATAACGGATCCCAGCACCAGCCAAAGTATGTTAGCTGAGATAGTCGAAGTCATCTCTGATCAGGTTTTTCACGCCATTTTTAGAATAGCCCCCCAGGCTATACAAAAAATGGCGGGAGAACAGTTAACCACGCTACACGTTCGCTCAGAACAACAAAGCGGCTGTTTATGTTGTTTTTTATAAAATCAGACGACGCTTTCTCAGACGTCACGTTCAGGGTTTACTCACGTACTTCCTGTTTGCCTACAGAGTAACCTCTTGCCTGGTGCAATAATGCCGCATATGACCGGATCGGATGAGAATAGTCATTTAAATGGCCTTTTTTTCCCGCTCGTCTGGCAATTTGTTGTAAAATTCGCGGCTTCAAGCGGCAGCTTGCTTCTTCCTGGCTGCTGATAACCGCGAGACGTTTTGGAGAGATTTTGGAGAAGAGAAAAAATTGATCATTTTCAATACTCTAAAAGCACCCCATCCTCTGAATAAGAAGGTGGAACTTGAATGATCGGTCGGCTGCTCCGTGGCGGTTTCATGACTGCCATCTATGCGTATCTGTATATTCCCATCATTATTCTGATCGTGAACTCCTTCAACAGTTCGCGGTTCGGCATTAACTGGCAGGGCTTTACCACTAAATGGTACGAACTCCTGGTCAATAACGACAGTCTGTTGCAGGCCGCTCAACATTCACTGACGATGGCGATTTTTTCAGCGACCTTCGCCACGTTGATTGGCTCGTTAACCGCGGTGGCGCTTTATCGCTACCGCTTTCGCGGGAAGCCATTCGTCAGCGGGATGCTGTTTGTAGTAATGATGTCGCCGGATATCGTGATGGCGATCTCCCTGCTGGTGCTGTTTATGTTACTCGGCATTCAACTGGGCTTTTGGTCGTTGCTGTTCTCGCACATCACCTTTAGCCTGCCGTTTGTGGTCGTCACGGTCTATTCGCGCCTGAAAGGCTTTGATGTCAGAATGCTGGAAGCCGCAAAAGACCTGGGGGCCAGTGAGGTAACGATTTTACGCAAAATCATTCTGCCGCTGGCGATGCCGGCGGTGGCGGCGGGCTGGTTGCTGAGCTTTACGTTGTCGATGGACGATGTAGTAGTCTCGTCGTTTGTCACCGGGCCGGGCTATGAAATTTTACCCTTAAAGATTTATTCCATGGTAAAAGTCGGCGTTTCACCAGAAGTGAACGCGCTGGCGACCGTTTTATTGGTGCTGTCTCTGGTAATGGTCATTGCCAGCCAGCTTATTGCTCGTGATAAAACCAAGGGCCGATAAGGCCCGTAATTCAGGGGACGTTAAATGAAAAAATGGTCACGCCACCTGCTCGCGGCGGGCGCCCTGGCGCTGGGTATGAGTGCCGCTCATGCCTCCGACAACGACACGCTCTATTTCTATAACTGGACTGAGTATGTACCGCCGGGCCTGCTGGAACAGTTCACTAAAGAGACCGGCATTAAGGTGATTTATTCGACCTACGAGTCGAACGAAACCATGTATGCCAAACTCAAAACCTATAAAGATGGCGCGTATGACCTGGTTGTTCCTTCTACATACTATGTCGACAAAATGCGCAAAGAAGGCATGATCCAGAAGATCGATAAGTCGAAATTAACCAATTTCCACAACCTCGATCCGGAAATGCTCAATAAACCGTTTGACCCCAACAACGATTATTCTGTCCCGTATATCTGGGGCGCAACGGCGATTGGCGTGAACAGCGATGCTATCGATCCAAAAACCATTACCAGCTGGGCTGACTTGTGGAAACCGGAATATAAAAACAGCCTGCTTTTAACCGACGATGCGCGAGAAGTCTTCCAGATGGCGCTGCGCAAGCTAGGTTATTCCGGTAACACTACCGATCCGAAAGAGATCGAAGCGGCATATGAAGAGTTGAAAAAACTGATGCCGAACGTAGCGGCTTTCAACTCCGATAATCCGGCGAATCCGTATATGGAAGGGGAAGTCAACCTGGGGATGGTGTGGAACGGTTCGGCCTTCGTTGCTCGTCAGGCTGGCACGCCGCTGGAGGTCGTCTGGCCGAAGGAAGGCGGTATTTTCTGGATGGATAGCCTGGCTATTCCGGCGAACGCGAAAAATAAAGAGGGCGCGCTGAAGCTAATCAACTTCCTGCTGCGTCCTGACGTCGCGAAAGAGGTGGCAGAAACCATCGGCTACCCTACCCCCAACCTGGCGGCGCGTAAGCTGTTAAGCCCGGAGGTCGCCAATGATAAGTCGCTCTATCCGGATGCGCAAACCATCAGCAAAGGCGAGTGGCAAAACGATGTCGGCGACGCCAGCGCCATTTATGAAGAGTATTATCAGAAGCTAAAAGCAGGACGCTAATTCAGCCAAAGCGCCTGTCGGGCCTACAGATGAACGTAACATGAAATGTAGGCCGGATAAGGCGTTACCGGGCAAACAGCACTACAGCCCTTTCAGGAATTTATCAACAAATTCCGGCACAACCTGGCTTGCCGGGCCGTAGTGCTTCTCTTCAAACTCGCTGCCGACCTGGCTTGGCTCAAGATTCAGTTCCACCGTATGTGCGCCGTGCAGTTTTGCTTCATGCACAAACCCCGCAGCCGGATAGACATGACCGGATGTGCCAATGGCGATAAAAATATCCGCCATCGACAGCGCCATATAAATTTCATCCATGCCAAGCGGCATCTCGCCAAACCACACCACGTGCGGACGTAGCGGCGCCGGGAACTGGCAGCAGTGACATTTATCTTCCGGCATCACATCGCCGTTCCATTCCAGAATTTGGCCGCTTTGCGAACAGCGCACCTTCAACAGCTCGCCATGCATATGAATGATGTTGCGGTTGCCCGCGCGTTCATGCAAATTGTCGATGTTTTGCGTCACCAGCAAAAAGCGATCGCCAAGCGCTTCTTCAAGCTTCGCTAACGCCAGATGCGCCGCATTGGGTTGTATTTCCGGCTGTTGAAGCTGCTGACGGCGGGCATTATAAAATGTCTGCACCAGCCCCGGATTACGGGCGAATCCTTCCGGCGTGGCCACATCTTCAACCCGATGCTCTTCCCAAAGGCCATCCGCCGCGCGAAACGTACGAATACCAGACTCTGCAGAAATTCCTGCACCTGTAAGGACTAATACTCTTGGGTTTTCCATCATTTCCGGCACCACTCTGTCTCTGAAAAAGATCCGCTGGCGCAGACGTTCACGCAACAGACGTTTATTTTTACGAAAGCGGCTTAATCGATGAAACCGACGCGACTGCATAACAACCTCTTTTTTTGATTAGTCGGTAAGATGTAAAAAAGCAGCACCGCGCATCCCACCTGCATCCCCATGCCGCGCACGCTCAATGCGCGGCGCGCGGGCAACAGGGAGGAGATGGCGCGGCAGTCTTTCCGCCAGTTGCGTTGTTATTGCCGTAAAGTTCGATAGTCCGCCGCCGATCACCAATAAATCGGGATCGACAATCGTCAGTATATTCCCCAGACAAACCGCCAGTAAATCCAGATAGCGCTCAACATGCGCGTGCGCCTGCTCATCGCCCTGCTCCCACAACGCGATAATCTCCGGCGCCTGCAGCGATTGATGATAATAATGCTGATATAGCCACGCAAACCCGCGCCCGGACAGATAATTCTCAATGCAGCCCATCTGACCGCATCCACAACGGCGGAGAGGAAAATCAAACCCCATCAACGTTAGCGCGTCAACCGGCAAACGCATATGACCAAACTCGCCGGTGATATAGCTCTGACCGGTAATCGGCTTCCCGTTTAGCACCAGGCCGCCGCCGACGCCGGTGCCGAGGATAAGCCCCATAACCAAAGGATATTGCGTGAATTCATCATCCCAGGCTTCGGACAAGGCAAAACAGTTAGCGTCATTGTCCAGACGCACATCGCGATCCAGTCGGGCGCTGAGATCGGCGCGCAACGGCTTACCGCTGGCTGCCGGGACATTCGCGGCGTACAGCGTGCCGTCTTCGGTTTCCGGCATACCGGGTATGCCAATCCCTACCGACCCTTTTACGCCAAATCGCTGGTCGGCTTCCGCGACCAGTTCGCACACGGCGTCTAAAAAGGCACCATAGCTGGCATGAGGCGTGGGAACCCGTTTTTCCCACTGTAGCCGCCGCGTTGAGTCAAATACGCCTAACGCAATCTTTGTTCCGCCAATGTCAAACCCGTAATACATCACCGCTCCTTGTTTTTATATTCCGCGATTACTGGCCGCTCAATACTCGCGCAGGGTCAATGTTGCTCGCCCGCCGCGCCGGATACCAGCTCGCCAGTAAGCTTAACAACAACGCCGTGACCAGTACGTAAACAACGTCCAGCCAATGTAATTCGGATGGCAGGAAGTCGATAAAATAGATATCGCCGGACAAAAACTGATGCCCGATCGCCTTTTCAATCCCATTAATAATGGCGGTAAGCTGAAGCGAAACGACAACGCCGATCGCCACGCCAATCAAGCTGCCCAGCAAGCCCGCGAGTAGCCCGTACCAGACGAAAATGGCACGAATCAAACCATCTTTCGCCCCCAGCGTTCTTAATACCGCAATGTCGCCGCTTTTGTCTTTTACCGCCATCACTAAGGTGGAAACGATATTAAAACAGGCCACGCCGATCACCAGAATCATCGCCAGATACATAATGGCGCGAATCATCTGGATATCGCGATACATATAGCCGTAGGTGCCGATCCAGCTCTTAATGTAGACATAGCTGTTAGTCACTTCACCCGCATCACGCACCAGTTTGTTCGCATTAAACACGTCGTGGACTTTAAGCGCGATACCGGAAACGCTGGACCCCATATCCAGATACTGCTGCGCATCCTCAAGCGGGATCATGGCGAAGCTGTGATCGAGCTGGCCGCTCAGTTGCAGAATCCCGATGACATGCAAACGCACGCGTTTGGGCTGGAGCAGCTTATGGTCGGCATTCGCATTGGGGATCATGATGGACACCCAGTCGCCCTGTTTCACGTTCAGCGCATCGGCGACGCCTTTGCCGATAATGATCTGCTGCTCGCCCGCTTTGAAATGATCCCAGGCGTGATTTTGCACAAATGACGGTAACGCGCTAAGCTGCTGCTCTTGCTTAGGGTCGACGCCTTTAACCTGAATGGCGCGCAAATTCGCCCCGCTCTCTACCAGGCCGGTAAAATTGATATACGGCGCGGCGGCGGCAATGCCCGGCACCTTCTGCACTTTTGCCAGCGCTTCACGCCAGTTGGTCCACGGCTGATTGACTGCTTCAATCTCCCCGTGTGGAACCACCGCCAGAATACGGTTATTCAACTCGCGCTCGAAACCGTTCATCGCGCTTAAACCGACAATCAACACCGCCACGCCCAGCGCGATACCGATGGTAGAAATGACGGAAATGAGCGAAACCATACCGCCGCGCCGCCGTCCACGGCTGAAACGCAAGCCAATTAACAATGATAAAGGCGACGCCATTACTCCGCCCCCATCAGGCTCAGTTCTGCCGTCAGGCGACCATCGCGCATCTCAAGCTGGCGGCTCATACGTTTCGCCAGTTGCAAATCGTGAGTCACCACCAGAAACGCGGTTCCCTGCAGACGATTTAACTCGCCCAGAAGCTCAAAAATACTGTCGGCATTACGCGCATCCAGATTACCGGTCGGCTCATCCGCCAGTACCAGACGCGGGTTATTCACCAACGCGCGCGCTATCGCGACACGCTGGCGCTCACCGCCGGAAAGTTCCGAAGGTCGATGGGTTGCGCGATGCTCCAGCCCTACGGCGTGCAGCATTTCTCGCGCCCGAGCATCAATCTCCGCCGGTTTCTTTTTGCCAATCAATAATGGCATCGCCACGTTTTCCAGCGCCGTAAAATCCGGCAGGAGATGATGAAACTGATAGATAAACCCCAGTTTCTGGTTACGTAATTCCGCTTTTGCCGCAGAAGAGAGTTTGCTCATCGGCTGGCCGCTAAAAATCACATCGCCAGAGGTGGGCGTATCCAGCCCGCCTAACAGATGCAGCAACGTACTTTTACCCGAACCGGAACTGCCGACGATCGCCATCATTTCGCCTTCGCCGATACTGAAGCTGACATCGTGCAACACGTCGGTTTGTACGGTGCCTTCCTGATAGCGTTTGCACAGGTTGTCGCATTGCAACAGGATCTTATTCATAACGTAAAGCCTCAGCGGGTTGAGTGGCGGCAGCGCGCCAGGAAGGATAAAGCGTAGAAAGCAGCGCAATGGCCATTGCCACCAGAGCGATAACGATAACCTGTAACGGCTCTATCGCCACGGGCAACGCAGCGCCATCCAGAAACGCGCCGATGATCGGCATCAGGTTATTCAGTTGGCTGGCAAGCAATGCGCCCAGCGCGGCGCCCAACAGCGCGCCGATAATCCCGGCGCTGGCGCCCTGCACCATAAAGACCATCATAATTTGTCGCGGCGTCAGCCCTTGAGTTTGTAAAATCGCCACTTCGCCCTGCTTCTCCATGACCATCAGACCCAACGAAGTAATAATGTTAAAAGCCGCGACCGCCACGATGAGGCTCAGCAACAATCCCATCATGTTCTTTTCCATGCGCACAGCCTGGAACAACTCGCCTTTGCGTTCGCGCCAGTCCTGCCACTTAGTGCCTTGCGGCAGCGTCTGTTGGCTGAGGGTATCGACTTGCAGCGGTTCATCCAGCCATAGACGCCAGCCGGTAATATTGCCTGCCGGATAGCGCATTAAACGCGACGCGTCCTGAATATTGACCAGCATTTCATAGCCATCGACCTCGCTATTGGCGGCAAATGTGCCAATCACCGTAAACAGACGCTGGCTGGGCAGACGTCCCATTGGCGTAAACTGGCTGGCAGATGGCACCATTAGCCGAATCTGATCGCCGCGGTTGACCCCTAACTGTCCGGCGAGCTGCTCGCCGAGGATGACATTATACTTACCCGGCTGTAATTCGCTTTGCTTCACATTGACCAGATACGGCGTTAACGGATCTTTTTGCGCCGGATCGATACCCAACATCACGCCAACCGCAACGCTACGCGCGCTTTGCAGTACGACATCGCCCGTCGTCAGCGGCGCAATACGGTTAACGCCTTGCAGATTCACCGCTTTTTCCGGCATCTGATTCGGGTTAAGAGAACCATGTTCAGCAGAAAGGATGGCCTGAGGCATCAAACCAAGAATGTTATTTTGCAGTTCGCGCTCAAAACCGTTCATCACCGACAATACCGTGACCAGCGCCATCACCCCCAGGGTAATGCCGATAGTGGAAAGCCAGGAAACGAAGCGACCGAAGCGATCTGCTGCACGCCCGCGCATGTAACGCAGGCCGATGAATAGAGCGACAGGTTGATACATGTAATCCGTCTGGTTGCTGTTAGCAAAGTCCCGAGTATATAAGCGAAAGCGGAATGCGTAAATGTCTGAACCGTAAGAGTTCGTCAGCGTTATTCTGAAAAAGGCCGACAAATCAAGTCACTTACATGTTCATACTTTACCTGTTCGGCGTGTTATGCGGCGGATTCAATTTGCTAATAAACAACGATCGCGGATAATAAAGAACATTGCTTATCAGTCATATGCCCCTGAATACCTGAGTCCTTCATGCTGTCCTGGCGTGCAGCCAACCATGAAGCAGCCTGAAGGGTGACGCGTAGAGTGCGGCGTAAAACAAAAAGAGATACTGACAACCGTTATGCCTGAAAAACAACGTTACACGCTGCCGACAAAAGCGGGCGATCAGCGCCAGTTGGGCGAACTTACCGGTGCCGCCTGCGCTACGCTGGTGGCGGAGATAGCTGAACGCCATGCCGGTCCGGTGGTACTCATAGCGCCTGACATGCAAAATGCTCTGCGATTGCATGATGAAATCCGCCAGTTTACCGATCAGATGGTGATGAACCTGGCGGACTGGGAAACGCTACCGTATGACAGCTTCTCCCCGCATCAGGAAATTATCTCTTCGCGCCTGTCCACGCTCTACCAGTTGCCGTCGATGCAGCGCGGCGTCTTGATTGTACCGGTAAACACCCTGATGCAGCGCGTTTGTCCGCATAGCTATCTGCATGGTCATGCGCTGGTGATGAAAAAAGGCCAGCGGCTGTCCCGCGACGCTCTGCGCGCGCAGCTTGACAGCGCCGGTTATCGGCATGTCGATCAGGTGATGGAGCATGGCGAATACGCGACGCGCGGCGCGCTGTTGGATCTCTTTCCGATGGGCAGCGAACAGCCTTATCGCCTCGACTTTTTTGATGATGAAATCGACAGCCTGCGTCTGTTTGACGCGGATACCCAGCGTACGCTGGAGGAGGTCGAGGCCATCAATTTGTTGCCCGCGCACGAATTTCCTACCGACAAAGCCGCTATTGAGCTTTTCCGTAGCCAGTGGCGCGATACCTTTGAGGTAAAACGCGACGCCGAGCACATCTATCAGCAGGTCAGCAAAGGCACTCTGCCCGCCGGGATCGAATACTGGCAGCCGCTCTTTTTCAGCGAACCGTTACCGCCATTATTTAGCTACTTCCCCGCCAATACTCTGGTGGTGAATACCGGCTCGCTGGAAACCAGCGCCGAACGCTTTCAGGCCGATACGCTGGCGCGTTTTGAAAATCGTGGCGTCGATCCTATGCGCCCGCTTTTGCCGCCGGAAGCCCTCTGGCTACGGGTAGATGAGCTCTTTTCCGAGCTTAAACGCTGGCCTCGCCTCCAGCTTAAAACCGACCATCTGCCGGAAAAAGCCGCCAATACCAATCTCGGTTTCCAGAAATTACCGGATTTGGCTATCCAGGCGCAGCAGAAAGCGCCGCTGGACGCGCTGCGTAAGTTCCTCGAATCTTTCAGCGGTCCGGTGATTTTTTCGGTAGAAAGCGAAGGACGCCGCGAAGCGCTGGGGGAGCTCCTGGCCCGCATAAAAATCGCGCCGAAGCGGATATTACGCCTGGACGAGGCGCAGGATGCGGGACGCTATCTGATGATTGGCGCCGCAGAACATGGCTTTATCGACACCCAACGCAATCTGGCGCTGATTTGTGAAAGCGATCTCTTGGGTGAGCGGGTGGCGCGTCGCCGCCTGGATTCCCGTCGTACGATCAACCCGGACACGTTGATTCGTAACCTGGCGGAGCTCCACGTCGGTCAACCGGTAGTGCATCTGGAGCACGGCGTCGGACGCTATGCCGGCATGACCACTCTGGAGGCTGGCGGCATCAAGGGTGAATATCTGATGCTCACCTACGCCAATGACGCCAAACTGTATGTGCCGGTTTCCTCATTGCATCTGATTAGCCGCTATGCCGGCGGCGCGGAAGAAAGTGCGCCGCTGCATAAACTGGGCGGCGACGCCTGGTCGCGCGCCCGGCAGAAAGCGGCGGAAAAAGTGCGCGATGTCGCAGCGGAACTGTTGGATATTTATGCGCAACGGGCGGCAAAAGAGGGTTTTGCCTTTAAGCATGATCGTGAGCAGTATCAGTTATTCTGCGACAGCTTCCCGTTTGAAACGACGCCCGATCAGGCACAGGCGATTAACGCCGTATTGAGCGATATGTGCCAACCGCTGGCGATGGACAGGCTGGTGTGTGGCGACGTCGGCTTCGGCAAAACCGAAGTGGCGATGCGCGCCGCGTTCCTGGCGGTGGAAAACCATAAACAGGTGGCGGTACTGGTGCCGACTACGCTGCTGGCGCAGCAACACTATGACAACTTCCGCGACCGTTTCGCCAACTGGCCGGTACGCATTGAGATGCTGTCTCGCTTTCGCAGTGCCAAAGAGCAGACGCAAATCCTGGCGGAAGCCGCCGAGGGTAAGATCGATATTCTGATCGGTACGCATAAACTGCTACAAAGCGATGTGAAGCTGCGCGACCTCGGCCTGCTGATTGTCGATGAAGAGCACCGTTTCGGCGTGCGCCACAAAGAGCGAATTAAGGCGATGCGCGCCGATGTCGATATTCTGACGCTCACGGCGACGCCGATCCCGCGGACGCTGAATATGGCGATGAGCGGTATGCGCGATCTCTCCATTATCGCCACCCCCCCTGCCCGTCGTCTGGCGGTAAAAACCTTTGTCCGCGAGTATGATAGCCTGGTGGTAAGGGAAGCGATTCTGCGTGAAATCCTGCGCGGCGGTCAGGTTTACTATTTGTACAATGACGTCGAAAATATTCAGAAAGCCGCAGAGCGGCTGGCGGAACTGGTGCCGGAAGCGCGAATCGCTATAGGCCACGGGCAGATGCGCGAACGTGAGCTGGAACGGGTCATGAATGATTTCCACCATCAACGTTTTAACGTGCTGGTGTGTACTACCATTATCGAAACGGGGATTGATATCCCCACCGCGAACACGATCATCATTGAACGCGCGGATCATTTCGGCCTCGCGCAGTTGCACCAACTGCGTGGCCGCGTTGGGCGCTCGCACCACCAGGCCTACGCCTGGCTGTTGACGCCACATCCTAAGGCCATGACCACCGATGCGCAAAAACGGCTGGAGGCGATTGCGTCGCTGGAGGATTTAGGCGCCGGGTTTGCGCTGGCGACCCACGATCTGGAGATCCGCGGCGCGGGCGAACTGCTTGGCGAAGAGCAAAGCGGCTCAATGGAAACCATTGGCTTCTCACTCTACATGGAACTGCTGGAAAACGCCGTTGATGCGCTGAAAGCAGGCCGCGAACCCTCGCTGGAAGATCTCACCAGTCAGCAAACGGAAGTCGAGCTGCGAATGCCGTCGTTACTGCCAGATGATTTTATTCCGGATGTTAATACCCGGCTGTCATTCTATAAACGCATTGCCAGCGCGAAGAACGAAAACGAGCTGGAGGAGATCAAAGTGGAATTGATCGACCGCTTCGGCCTGCTGCCCGATCCGGCGCGTAATCTGCTGGATATCGCCCGCCTGCGCCAACAGGCGCAAAAGCTCGGCATCCGAAAACTGGAGGGTAACGAGAAAGGCGGAACGATTGAGTTCGCCGAGAAAAACCACGTTGACCCCGCCTGGCTTATCGGGTTGCTGCAAAAACAGCCGCAGCATTTCCGTCTGGATGGCCCGACGCGCCTCAAGTTTATTCAGGATTTAAGCGAACGTAAAACGCGTATAGACTGGGTACGCCAGTTTATGCAGCAACTGGAAGAAAACGCTATTGCATAAGCGTCAGGCCGGGCGTCATTACTCTGCGTCCGGCCTAATCTTTACAAATTCTTTGCACTTCCCTGCAGTTCCAGACACAGCCAGCCGCCATAATTCTTATTTCCTCTTTTATAAAAATAACCACATAATAATCATGGGTTTATTATAATGTTCAACAATACGCGACTCTCTCGCTGGTGGGCGTTGCTTGCGCTTACCGCGACCATCATGCTTGCCCTTCCCGCGCAGGCGAATACGTGGCCTCTTCCGCCCCCCGGCAGTCGACTGGTGGGAGAAAATAAATTCCATGTCGTTGAAGACGACGGCGGCTCGCTGGAGGCGATCGCCAAAAAATATAACGTGGGCTTTTTAGCCCTGTTACAGGCCAACCCCGGCATTGATCCTTACGTGCCACGCGCAGGCAGCGTGCTAACGATTCCGCTGCAAACGCTGCTACCGGACGCGCCACGTGAAGGTATCGTCATTAACCTCGCGGAATTACGGCTTTACTATTATCAACCGGGGAAAAATACGGTCACGGTCTACCCTATCGGGATTGGCCAACTGGGCGGCGATACCCTGACGCCAACGATGGTGACGACCATTTCGGATAAACGCGCCAATCCAACCTGGACGCCGACCGCCAATATTCGCGCCCGTTATAAAGCGCAAGGTATCGATCTCCCCGCCGTGGTGCCTGCCGGTCCCGATAACCCAATGGGGCATCACGCGATTCGTTTAGCGGCCTACGGCGGCGTCTATCTGTTACATGGCACGAATGCCGATTTTGGCATTGGTATGCGCGTCAGTTCCGGCTGTATCCGTCTGCGCGACGGTGATATAGAGACATTGTTCCGTCAGGTCACGCCGGGAACCAAAGTGAATATTATCAATACGCCGATTAAAGCCTCGGTGGAGCCAGGCGGCGTGCGACTGGTGGAAGTTCATCAGCCGCTGTCTAAAAATATAGGCGACGATCCGCAGGTGTTGCCGATTGTGCTGAATGGCCCGATGCAGGCCTTTAAGGACGCGCCGCAGACCGATGCTGCGGTGATGGAACATGTTATGGAAGTGCGTTCCGGAATGCCGGTGGATGTAACCCGTCAAGCAGAGGCGAAACCGCAGTCGCTGTAAGCGTGAATAGCTGACCGACAAAAAAGCCTCGCGATGCATCGCGAGGCTTTTTCTTTTTATTGTGGCAATCGCAGCGGCATTAATGAGGGTTAATGCTTACTTATAGATTACCGCCGTACCGTGGAGGGTATTCGGGCCGGTAACAGAGGTAATACGGAAAGACTTCGCCCCCATCTCCTGCGCTTTTTGCGCCAGCTGATCTTCCAGCGAGCCCAGATTCGTGCCGCCATTCGCGGAAATGGTGCCGAACTTCTGTTGACCTTCTGGCGTTGCCTGAACTTCAACGGCGGCGAAGCTGGCGAATGAGAGCGAACTCAGTACGGCAGCAGCGATGAGGGTTTTTACGTTTTTCATAGTGATGACCTTTAGCAGATGAATGGGTGTCGTAAGCATTAACTTAACGATCGATAAATTAATCATAGATGTGATCTACATCACACGTCAACCTCTTTTTATAATGATCGTTATATAATTTATAAAGATGTTATTTTTCATGTGAATAGAATTGATTTATTTTTCTAATGAATACTCTGGAGCCAGAAGTGGTTTGTTTTTATAATAGAGAGACCGCTCTTTAAACAGGTACAACGGCATCATGACAACGGATACCACGAGTTGCGCGAAGAAAAGCCGTGGCCGACCAAAAGTGTTCGACAGGGAAGCTGCGCTTGATAAGGCCATGACTCTCTTCTGGCAGCACGGCTATGAAGCAACTTCGCTTGCCGATCTCGTAGAGGCTACCGGGGCGAAAGCGCCTACTCTCTATGCGGAATTCACTAACAAAGAAGGATTATTTCGCGCTGTCCTGGATCGCTACATCACTCGCTTTGCCTCAAAGCACGAAGCCCAGCTCTTTTGTGAAGAGAAAAGCGTGGAATCGGCGCTGGAAGATTACTTCACAGAAATTGCCGCCTGCTTTACCAGTACAGACACGCCGGCTGGCTGCTTTATGATTAATACGTCCGCCACCCTGGCCGCCTCCTCGCGCGATATCGCCCGCACGGTAAAATCACGCCACGCCATGCAGGAACAGACGCTCATCCAGTTTCTGCGCCAACGTCAGGAGCGCGGTGAAATTCCGGCGCACTGTAACCCGCAGGCGCTCGCGGAATATATAAACTGTATTTTACAGGGAATGTCGATCAGCGCCCGCGAGGGAGCCACCTTCGAACAACTGATGCAAATTACGCGTACGACTCTGCGCATCTGGCCTGAACTGCTCAAGCCCTGAACGACGCGGCTTCGGATAAAAAAAGCCCCTCAGCCTGAGCGAATGAGGGGCTAACTTGCAGAGTACAGCTTTTTTATGCTTTGTTATTCAGAACCAGTTGGCCATTGCCGTCGAGGGGAATTTGCGTTCCGGGGTCTTTATCCATGCGGATTTTGCCCTGCTGATCGCCAATTTTGTAGGTCACGTCGTAGCCAAGCATCTTTTCAGATTTGTCATACACCGTCTTACAGCGTTGCTGCGTGGTAGTGTAGGTATCACTTTCTTGCATTGATCCCTGGATTTGATTGCCAGCATAACCGCCGCCCAGCGCCCCGACGACCGTCGCCACATCTTTACCACGACCGCCGCCAAATTGATGTCCAATCACGCCGCCTGCTACTGCGCCAAGCACCGAGCCGGCAATACGGTTTTCGTCCTGAACCGGTCTGCGATGCGTGACCGTGACATTACGGCACTCCTGACGCGGCGTTTTTACCGTCTCTTTAATCGGTTTAGCCGATATCACCTGCGCATATTGCGGACCACGATCAAATACGTTGAGACTGGCCACTGCCGCCACACCCAGCGCAGCCGCTACGCCAATCCCTATACCCGCCAACATTGATTTATTCACGGGAGTTCCTCCTTCGTTGCTATTGGTAACAATTTTGCAACCAGTATGCGAACAAAGCCAATCGGAATGAGGATGAAAAATGCGGGATGAGGCGGTAAAGCTGAAGGATTCGGACAACTCCGAAGCAAGAGATGGAGAAGCGCTCACCGGCGCGAGCAGCCGGTGAGGCGCAGAGAAATTAATGCAGTTTCAGGCGCGGACGAATGACGCGGTTAATACTGCCCACCAGCATCATCAGGCCGGTTTTAAAGTATCCATGCAGCGCTATCTGGTGCATACGGTATAGCGAGATATACACGAAGCGGGCGATACGTCCTTCAATCATCATTGAACCGCGGGTCAGGTTCCCCATCAGACTACCCACGGTAGAGAAGTTGGACAGAGAGACCAGCGATCCATGATCTTTATACTGGTAAGCTTTCAGCGGTTTGCCATTCATCTGCGCCAGAATGTTATTCATCGCGCAGGTAGCCATCTGATGCGCCGCCTGAGCGCGAGGCGGCACAAAACCTCCCTCCGGACGTGCGCAGGAAGCGCAGTCGCCAATCGCATAAATATCAGGATCGCGCGTGGTTTGCAGCGTCGGTTCCACCACCAGTTGGTTAATGCGGTTCGTTTCCAGACCACCAATCTCTTTCATAAAATCCGGCGCTTTGATACCCGCCGCCCACACCATCAGATCGGCCTGAATATATTCACCTTCTTTCGTATGCAGACCACCTTCGTCGGCGCTGGTGACCATAGTTTGCGTCAGCACGCGAACGCCCAGTTTGGTCAGTTCATTATGCGCGGCGCTGGAGATACGCGGCGGCAACGCAGGCAGAATACGCTCGCCAGCCTCAACCAACGTCACGTTCAGCGCGTCGTTGGTCAGCCCCTTATAACCATAGCTATGCAGCTGTTTTACCGCATTATGCAGTTCAGCCGACAGCTCAACCCCCGTCGCACCGCCGCCAACGATGGCGATATTGACCTTACCGTTCGCGCCCAGATTAGCCGAATACTTGAGGAACAGGTTCAGCATCTCCTGGTGAAAACGGCGCGCCTGATGCGGGTTATCGAGGAAGATACAGTGCTCTTTCACGCCCGGCGTGTTGAAATCATTAGAGGTGCTGCCCAGCGCCATCACCAGCGTGTCATACGCGATTTTGCGCTCCGGCACCAGCAGTTCGCCCTTTTCATCACGCAACTCGGCAATGGTGATGGTCTTCGCTTCGCGATCGATATCCATCACCGACCCCAGCTGGAACTGGAAACCATGATTACGCGCATGAGCCAGATAGCTCAGCGCATCCACGCCTTCGTCCAGAGAGCCAGTCGCCACTTCGTGCAGCAATGGTTTCCACAGATGGCTGTGATTTCTGTCTACCAGCGTGATTTTCGCTTTTTTCTTGCGCCCCAGTTTATGGCCTAACTGCGTCGCCATTTCCAGCCCGCCAGCGCCGCCGCCGACAATCACGATCTTTTTTAATGGTGTAGTCAACGTGACCCCCTTAAATTTATTAACCAATTGTTAATTAAAAGTTATTAGTATAGCCTTTAATTAACAACAAGTTACGTTAATGAGAATAAGCTTCTGATATGAGAATAGCATGAACGGTGCATTGGTCATACCAAAATTGATGTGCATCAAGTTTTCATGCTGAAAAGATAGACAGTTTGCGAGAATTGAGCATAAAAAAACCAGCCGCAAGGCTGGTTATCCGGTCACTGATAACGCCATATTGCCGGATGGCGTTACCCCAGCGTTTTAAACGCTTTGATACGTTGCAAATGCGGCGAAATATTTTTGAATTTGTGAGTCTGTTCCTCATCCCACACAATTTCATAATACGGGTGAAGCGCTTGCGCTGAGCGTTGGCTGTCCAGCGCTTCGTCATGACGCGAGAGGATCACCAGACAACGATCGCGATTTTTTTCGCGAAAGTTGGTCACGCACTTTGTAGCGATGTCCGCATATTCTTCCGGGCGATCGATTTTCCCCTCCATGTTTTCATAGGGGAACAGGTTCGGGTTAAAAACCACCTGACGGATATCGCACAAAAAGCCAATCCGCTCCGCCCAGTAACCGCCCAGCCCCACGCCACAGATTAAAGGGCGCTCGTCCACATTCAACTGCAACATTTTGTCCACTTCTTTCAGCAGATGCTGCATATCGTGCTTAGGATGCCGCGTACTGTAGCTTACCAGCCGAACATCCGGGTCGATAAACTGTAATTGCAACACTTTTTCATGGTTGCCCGGACTATTTGAATCAAAACCGTGTAAATAAATAATCATCTGGCACCCTCACGAAAACTCGAGTTAATGACCTGCTTTTTCTTCCTGCCAGCGTTCATGTAACTGGTTGAGCTGGGCGCTGGCTGTTTTCCAGCGTGCTGAGTCCATGAGCTCCCGGCGTGAAAATGAACCTTTATGATACAAACGTGTAACACGCTCTGCTTTGATCGGCGACAGATTATCCAGCACGCTGACTGCGCCTTTACGATTATTGCAGACCAGAATCATATCGCAACCCGCATCCAGCGACGCCTGAGCGCGCTCAGCATAGCTGCCCATAATCGCCGCGCCCTCCATCGACAGATCGTCGGAGAAAATGACGCCATCAAAGCCTAACTCCTGACGCAGCACCGTTTTCAGCCAGTACGGCGAACCGCTTGCCGGACGCGGATCGATAGCGCGGTAGATCACGTGGGCAGGCATAATCGCATCCAGTTTATTCTCGCTAATCAGCGTGCGGAACACCGACATATCTTTGCTACGGATGTCCGTTTCAGGACGTGGATCGCACGGCGTCTCTTTGTGGGAGTCCGCCGTGACCGCGCCGTGGCCGGGGAAATGCTTACCGGTCGTTTTCATCCCGGCGTCATGCATGCCGTCAATAAAGCGCGTTGCCATTGCCAACGCTTTTGCGGGATCGGCATGATAGGAGCGCTCGCCAATTGCCGCGCTGATATGCCCGACGTCCAGCACTGGCGCAAAACTGATATCAATATCCATCGCGATCATTTCGCTGGCCATCAGCCACCCTGCCTCCTGCGCCAGTCGCCCCCCCTCTTCCAGCCCATGCAGCGCAAAAAAAGATTGCGCCGCGGGCAGGCGGGTAAACCCTTCACGGAAACGCTGTACGCGCCCGCCTTCCTGATCGACGGCCACCACCAGATGGTTACGCGATGCCGCCCGAATCTGGCGCACTAATTCGCGCAGCTGTTCCGGGTCATGGTAATTACGCGTGAACAGAATAAGCCCGCCAACCAGCGGATGCGCCAGTATCTCGCGCTCCTCCGCATCCAGCTCACATCCTTCGACATTCAACATTACTGGGCCCACACTGCTCTCCTTATCCTTTCATACGTAGCTGGCGCCAGGTTTCATCGGCCAGCCTGATAAATTGTTGCTCGCCGGTTTGTCGCCAGCGGTATTCGAACCACCCTGCTTTTAGCATAATGACCCAGGGGTGCCATAATCGTATCTGTCGCCATAGCTGCCGGGCGTCGATTCGCGCGCGCGCTGCATAAGCGTCTGCCAGTTGTCGGTGCTGGCGTTCATCCTCAACCCATACTGCCGCCAGCTCCAACGCAATATCGCCGTCGCCGGCATACTCCCAGTCAATCAGTCTCAACCCGGCGGACGTTAATACTATATTGTCGCCATGGACATCCATATGCAAAGGCGCGAGCCGCAGCGGGCGAGGTTCACCGTTTTTCTGCAACTGTTTGAGCCGCCGCAACCAAAACGGCGTACGCCTTGCCGGATCGCAACACGACCAGTACTGCGCCAATAGTGGCGATAGCGCGATACGCCAGCCAAAACGCGGCTGTTGATGCAAATGATACAGTAAGGCCGCCAGTTCGTCGGCATCTGGCAGAGCGGAATTTACCACACCATGCAGATATTCTACCGCCATCCAGCCCGGCGTATAAAAAAGCGCTCGCGGCGCCAGACTGGCCGGCAATTGGGATAAGGCGCGGTGATGACGTAAAAAATGGGCTGGTGGAGCGTCGGGGTCGTGATGACGGCGCAGCACGATACGGTGAGTATCGTGGGTAATAATACAGCTCCCGCCGCTTAGCCCCTGCGATGCGGCGACGGCGGGACGATACTGGGGAAAATAGCGCGACAGGATCTCGTCGCGCGTTAAGGGATTATTGTTGTTGGACCGCACCTTTACCTGACCAGATTATCTCGCCAGTTTGCACCAGCATTAACTGCATCTGTAATGCAGGCGCGTTAACGTTACCGGATGCGCTGGAGTAAAGTACATATTGCGCCCCGACATTGCGCGCAATGCCAATAGCTTTACTGCGCGTTCCCAGACTATCCTGCGGAGACAACCCTAACTGCTGTTTTGCCATCGAGAGTTGCTGTACGGAGACCAGCGTAAATTTACCGTTGTTCGCCAGCGCATTACGTAACGTTTCCGTTGCCTCGTTCGCATTTAACGACCCATTCGTCCGGTTATTCACGCTGTCGACAAGCAATACGCTTCCGGCCGTCACGCCATCAGCCTGCAACATTTTGCTGACCAGCGGTTGCATCGCGCCGTTCCAGTCATAGTGGCGCACCTTAGGCGCTGGCTGGCCCGTTTGATCTTCATGTTCGATCGGCCCCGGTTGCTGTGGAATGGTTGGCACAGACGGCACAACAGGAGGCTGTGGTGGCTGCGCGGGTTGTTCTGGCGCTGGTTTTACCTCTTCAACTGGCGCAGGTTGACGTTGCGCCATACACCCGGAGAGAAATATCGCCAGCGCAGCAATGGCAGCGTAGCGATGCATTTTTGTCATCAAAATTCACTCCTCACAAATAAAGATAAAGCCTGACCTTATGCGCCCCCAGATAATTGGCGCTGCCAAATAGCGTTACCGACGAACGCGCGGGTATGGTTACGCTACGCGGCGCCTCCAGCGGATGCATCTCCAGCCCCCGCGCGTCATACCAGTAAAACCGATAATGAACGGTTATGGGCTCTTGCCTTTCGTTATAGACGCGGGAAGAGGCTGATGGCTGGATATCAGACGCCGTCAGTTCAGGCGGCTCTGCGGTGACGCCCGCCGCCAGAACCGTGGACTCCATCACCAGCGACTGCGCGTCGCTTACCGGAATTTCAGGGTGTGACCGGCAGCCGGTAAGCAGCAGCAAGCCCAGAGAAACCGCGATGCATCCTTTGATCATACTTACAAGCCTTTATGCGCCAGCATCGGGCCTAGCGGGCGGCCGCCCAGTAGGTGCATATGGATATGATAAACCTCCTGGCCCCCATGACGGTTGGTATTCATGATTAAACGATACCCATCTTCGGCAATGCCTTCTTGTTCAGCGATTTTCGCCGCCACGGTGATCATCCGACCTAACGCCTGTTCATGTTCCGCCGTCACGTCATTGATGGTTGGGATCAGGATATTGGGAATAATCAAGATATGCGTCGGCGCCTGCGGTGAAATATCACGAAAGGCGGTGACCAGCTCATCCTGATAAACGATATCCGAAGGGATTTCACGACGAATAATTTTGCTGAATATAGTTTCTTCTGCCACGACGTTTTCCTTTTTCATAATAGCCCTTGCAGCGCACATGCTACGCCGAGCCATACTGCGAGTATAGAGTATGAGCGAGTTACCGACGCTCTTTCAACTTTAACCCACGATTTATTAAGCGAAAAATGACTACATGCTGGACTTACCGCCATATCCCCCTGCCATGACGCCTTTGTACGCTTAAAAAATATTTCTAGTTTCCCTGGTTATACCGTTTTACACATTTAATACAAATGCGTATATTTCTCATTTGCATTTTTATGCGCATTAACTAGCAAAGAATGAAAAGGTTCAACGTCATACGTCCTGAACTTACCCCAATAACAAGCAAGGATTTTCAGATGTCTTTCATTCAATACCGCCGGGACAAACACCTTCCGTCCACCGCCGCACCGTCGCTGTTAGCTATGGGTATGGCGATGGCATTTATGCCTGCCGCCTTCGCGGCTGAGGATACCGTTATTGTCGAAGGCGCGACGACCGCTGACGCCGTAAACCGTGAAGAACAGGATTACAGCGTGAAAACGACCGCAGCGGGCACCAAAATGCCGATGACTCAGCGCGATATCCCGCAGTCGGTCAGTATTGTCAGCCAACAGCGTATGGAAGACCAGCAGTTGCAAACCCTGGGCGAGGTGATGACCAATACGCTGGGGATCAGCGGAAGCCAGGCTGACTCCGATCGCATCAGCTATTACTCGCGCGGGTTTGAAATTGACAACTATATGGTTGACGGTATTCCAACGTATTTTGAGTCCCGCTGGAATCTGGGCGATGCGCTAACGGATACCGCGCTGTATGAGCGTGTGGAGGTGGTTCGCGGCGCGAATGGGCTGATGACCGGAACCGGCAATCCTTCTGCCTCAATTAATATGATCCGTAAACACGCCACCAGTCGGGAGTTCAAAGGTAACGTCTCCACAGAATACGGTAGCTGGAATAAGCAGCGTTACGTCATGGATCTGCAAAGTCCACTCACCGCAGACGGTGATGTCCGTGGGCGCATCGTGGCGGGTTATCAGAATAATGATTCCTGGCTGGACCGCTATAACAGTGAGAAAGCGTTCTTTTCCGGAATTGTCGATGCCGATCTGGGTGCAACCACCAGCCTTTCAGCCGGTTATGAATATCAAAAAATTGATGTCAACAGCCCGACCTGGGGCGGTCTGCCGCGCTGGAACACCGATGGCAGCAAAAATAGCTATGACCGCGCGCGTAGTACCGCCCCGGACTGGGCTTATAACAACAAAGAGATAAATAAATTCTTCGTCACGCTTAAGCAGCGTTTTGCCGAAAGCTGGCAGGCGACCCTGAATGCGACCCATACTGAGGTCAAATTCGACAGTAAAATGATGTATATCGATGCGTTAGTCGATAAAGAGACAGGTACGCTGGTGAGTCCTTATGGCGCAAGCTACCCCGTGGTCGGCGGTACGGGCTGGAACAGCGGCAAACGCAAAGTAGATGCCATAGATCTCTTTGCCGATGGCGCTTATGAGCTGTTTGGCCGTCAGCACAATATGATGTTTGGCGGCAGTTATAGTAAACAGAATAACCGCTATTTTAGCGCCTGGGCGAACGTCTTTCCGGACGACATTGGCAACTTCAGCGCCTTTAACGGTAATTTCCCCCAAACCCACTGGGCGCCACAAAATCTGGCGCAGGACGATACCACGCATATGAAATCGCTGTATGCCGCTACGCGCATTTCGCTGGCCGACCCGCTGCATCTGATTCTTGGCGCTCGTTATACCAACTGGCGTGTTGATACACTGACCTACAGCATGGAGAAAAACCATACCACGCCGTATGCCGGGCTAATTTATGATATCAACGACAACTGGTCCGCTTATGCCAGTTATACCTCTATCTTTCAGCCGCAGAATAAACGCGACAAAGCGGGTCAATATCTGGCTCCGATTACCGGTAATAACTATGAAGCGGGCCTGAAGTCCGACTGGATGAACAGCCGCCTCACCACTACGTTGTCCGTGTTCCGCATTGAGCAGGATAACGTCGCTCAGGCAACCACTATTCCCATCCCTGGCAGTAATGGGGAGTTTGCCTGGAAGTCTACTGACGGAACGGTGAGCAAAGGCGTCGAATTTGAAGTGAACGGCGCAATTACCGATAACTGGCAGATGACTTTCGGGGCTACCCGGTATGTTGCCGAGGACAATGAAGGTAACGCCGTGAACCCTAATCTCCCGCGCACCAGCGTGAAGTTATTCACCCGCTATCGTCTGCCGGCGATGCCGGAGCTGACGGTCGGCGGCGGCGTGAACTGGCAGAATCGGGTTTACAAAGATACCACGACGCCGTACGGCACTTTCCGCGCCGAACAGGGCAGCTATGCGCTGGTCGATCTGTTTACCCGCTATCAGGTAACGAAAAATTTCTCCGTACAGGGAAACATCAACAACCTGTTCGATAAAACCTACGACACCAATATTGATGGTTCCATTGTTTACGGCGCGCCGCGTAACGTCAGCCTCACCGCCAATTATCAGTTCTGACAGACTGTCGGAGAGCGGCATATAAAGCACCATTAAAAAAAGGCAGCCGAATGGCTGCCTTAATTCTCCCCAACATCATTACTGCTTAGCTGTTACGGATGTACTCATCCATTTCCGTTTTCAGGTTATCGGATTTCGTACCGAAAATAGCCTGAACGCCGGAACCCGCGACGACAACGCCTGCCGCGCCCAGTTTCTTCAGGCCAGCCTGATCCACTTTCGCTACATCGGCTACGCTCACGCGCAGACGCGTGATACAGGCATCCAGGTTAGTGATGTTCTCTTTACCGCCAAACGCCGCAACCAAAGCCGGCGCCATTTCGCTGGTCGCGCCCGCTTTTGCGTCATCAGTAGTGTCTTCACGACCCGGCGTTTTCAGATCCAGCGCTTTGATCAGCACGCGGAAGACGGTGTAGTACACAATCGCATAACCGGCGCCAACAATCGGGAACAGCCACAATTTGCTGCTGTTACCGGACAGCACGATAAAGTCGATCAGACCGTGGGAGAACGACGTACCGTCACGCATCCCCAGCAGGATACAGATCGGGAATGCCAGACCTGCCAGAATCGCGTGAATAATGTACAGGATCGGCGCCACGAACATGAAGGAGAACTCGATAGGCTCGGTAATACCCGTCAAAAACGAGGTCAGCGCGGCGGAAATCATGATACCGCCCACTTTTGCGCGGTTTTCCGGTTTAGCAGAGTGCCAGATAGCAATGGCCGCAGCCGGCAGACCGTACATTTTGAACAGGAAGCCGCCAGACAACATACCTGCCGTCGGGTCGCCCGCCATATAGCGCGGAATGTCGCCGTGGAATACCTGACCCGCTGCGTTGGTATATTCGCCGATCTGCATCTGGAAAGGAACGTTCCAGATATGATGCAGACCAAACGGCACCAGGCAACGCTCGATAAAACCGTAAATACCAAACGCGACAACCGGGTTCTGATAAGCCGCCCACTGCGAGAACGCCTGGATAGCCGTACCGATTGGCGGCCATACGAAAGACAGCACCACACCGGTAAAAATAGCGGCCAGACCCGAAATGATCGGCACGAAGCGTTTGCCCGCAAAGAAGCCCAGATACTCAGGCAGTTTGATACGGTAGAAGCGGTTAAACATATACGCTGCGATCGCACCGGAGATAATCCCCCCGAGAACACCCGTATCAGCAAGGTGTTTAGCGGCGATCTCTTCAGCAGGTAAATGCAGAACCAGCGGCGCAACCACAGCCATGGTTTTCACCATGATGCCATACGCTACTACCGCCGCCAGAGCCGAAACGCCGTCGTTGTTGGTGAAGCCCAACGCCACGCCGATAGCGAAAATCAGCGGCATATTGGCAAAAACAGATCCGCCCGCTTCTGCCATAACGTGCGATACAACGGCTGGCAGCCAGCTGAAGTTAGCGGAACCGACACCCAGCAGGATACCTGCGATAGGGAGTACGGATACCGGCAGCATCAGCGATTTACCGACCTTTTGCAGGTTAGCAAATGCATTCTTAAACATAATTGAGAGTGCTCCTGAGTATTTGTGCTTTTCTACGTTCTCACGCATTGGCGAGGGGGGAGAACCCCGCCGTGGACAGGACATCTAAGTGCCCTTTTATTTATTACACAGAGTAAAATAAATACGTCTGATTTTGTTTGACGGCTATCACGTTTCAGCGCCAGATAGCCTAAAAAGTATCACATTCTGCCAAAATGAGTTTCCGAATGTTTCCATGAGCTCGCTCACCGCCCCTTTTGTGGCGGTGAACTTTACGCGCTTTGCTTATTAATTACGAGCTTTAAAAAAACTCGTTTAACGGATTGATGACAGGCGAGACGCGTCAATATGGAACAGGCGAGCAAAGTTATCGGTGGTGATCTGCGCCAGTTCTTCAACGGCAACCCCTTTCAATACCGCCATATATTCTGCGACGTCGCGTACCATCGCAGGCTGGTTCTCTTTACCGCGATGCGGCACCGGCGCCAGATAAGGAGAATCGGTCTCGACTAATAACCGATCCAGCGGCACATAGCGCGCCGCATCACGCAACTGTTCAGCGTTACGGAACGTTACGATGCCGGAAAAAGAGATATAAAACCCCAGATCCAGCAATTTGCCGGCCGTTTCTCTGTCTTCTGTAAAACAGTGTAGTACGCCGCCGCAATCCGTCACTTTTTCTTCGCGCAGGATAGCCAGCGTATCGGCACGCGCGTCGCGAGTATGGACAATCACCGGTTTATGCAATTCGCGGCCAATCTGGATATGATGAATAAAAGACGCCTGCTGGCGGATTTTGGTCTCAGGCGTGTAAAAGTAATCAAGCCCGGTCTCGCCCATCGCCACCACATCGTCTTCTGCAGCAAGGAGGCGCAGTTCTTCTACGTCATATGCTTCATCCTGATTTAACGGATGCACGCCGCAGGAAAAGACCACATTATCGCGCTTGCCCACCAGCTCGCGCATATGGCGATACCCCGGCAGCGTCGTCGCCACCGCTAAACAGAACTTCACATCGCGCGCGGCGGCTTTCGCCAGCACATCGTCCACGTCCTTATGCAAAGATTGATAATCCAGACCATCAAGATGGCAGTGTGAGTCGACTAAAAACATAATGTCTCTCTCAAAGGTGAGGAACAGGCAACAAGGTGCCTGGTTGCAGGTAATGCTCGATGCGGAGAATGAGATCGGTTAATACCAGTTCGCGGTTTAATCCGGTCACATGAAGTAATTGATCACGACAATGACAAACATCGTTCAGGATTGCCTGAATACGCGCCGGGGATAGCGGCCCCGCCAGCGCGGCAACAACCGCGTCCGCATCAACGTTTGTCAGGTACGACGCGCCGTGCTGACGTTTCAGCGCGTCTACCAGCAGCGTCGCCAGCCAGTGCAAGCGCGCCGGGGCTTGCTCATGATTGAGCGCCGTTAATAACGCATACCAGTCGCCCGTATGCAAACTGTCCATTAACGCCTGACACAGCGCCTCACGCTGCGCCCAGCGTTCAGACTGCAACAGCGCCAGCGCGGCGCCGGGCGACCCCGCATTCAGACGTAGCGCCGTGAGCAATGCTTCTTGTGACGCCGTCACTTCTCGCGACAACCATGACATCGCATACGATTCGGACGGCGGCGCCAGATGATGCAGCTGGCAGCGGCTGCGTAATGTCGCCAACAGACGAGCAGGCTCCGGGCTGGCAAGGAAAAACCAGGTTTGCTCCGGCGGCTCTTCCAGCGTTTTGAGCAACGCATTGGCAGCGGCGTCGGTTAATAGCGCCGCATCCGCAATCCACACCACCTTCGCGCCGCCCAGACGGGAGTGCTCGTACAATTTCTCGCTGACCTCGCGTACCGCATCTACGCCGAGGCTGCTTTTGCCTTTATCCGGCGTCAGCGTGTAATAGTCCGGATGCGTGCCAGCCTGCATAAGCTGACAGCCACGGCAATGCCCACAGCTTTTGTGGCCCTCAGGCTGCTGGCATAACAGATAACGGCTCAGCGCATAGCACAGCGCCTCGTCGCCCATGCCAGGTAAGGCCTGAATCAGTAGCGCATGGTGCCCACGTCCCGCCTGGTAACTTTCTACCAGTTTTTCATAGGCGGGCCGTAACCATGGATACCATTTCATGCCGCTTGCTCCTGCACCCACTTCGTCACCGTGGCGCGAATGTCGCGCATGACGGCATCCAGCGGCTGGGTCGCGTCAATGGTGCGGATACGCGAGTCTTGCGCCGCCAGTTCCAGATAGCGCGCGCGAGTCCGGTTAAAGAAATCAAAAGATTCCTGCTCAATGCGATCCAAATCGCCGCGCGCTCTGGCGCGTTTTAGCCCGACTTCCGGCGTGACATCCAGATACAGCGTCAGGTCAGGGCGAAAATCGCCCAGCACGGCATCGCGTAGTGTCGCCAGCATGGTTTGATCAATGCCGCGCCCTCCCCCCTGATACGCCTGGGTCGAGAGATCGTGGCGATCGCCGATCACCCATACGCCTTGCGCCAGCGCGGGTTTGATTACCGTTTCGACGAGCTGTACGCGAGCGGCATAAAACATCAGTACTTCCGCTTTATCGGTAATCACTTCGTCGCCTACCGATCGGATATCCAGCACCAGACTTCTTAGTTTTTCGGCAAGCTGCGTACCGCCCGGCTCACGGGTAAAAATCATATTACGAATACCCAGTTGCTCAAGGGTCTCCACCACCACGTCGCGCGCAGTGGTTTTTCCGGCGCCTTCCAGGCCCTCGATGACGATATAATTACTGCCCATTTTTTTCCTTAAGCACTTTCAGGTACTCCTGCACTGACCGATTATGGCTGGCAAGATTGGTGTTAAATGTGTGACCGCCTTTACCGTCGGCCACAAAATAGAGATACGGCGTTTTCGCCGGATGCGCCGCCGCCTGCAATGACGCTTCGCTGGGCGATGCAATCGGTCCTGGCGGCAGCCCGGTTATGGTATACGTGTTATAAGCCGTCGGCTTTTCCAGATCCGCACGCGACAAGTTACCATTATAACTCGTCCCCATCCCGTAAATCACGGTGGGATCGGTCTGAAGGCGCATACCGATTCTCAGGCGATTAATAAAGACTGAGGCCACCTGATCGCGTTCGCTGGCGACAGCCGTCTCTTTTTCAATAATCGAGGCCATTGTCACCAGTTGGTTCTGATCTTTATAAGGCAGCCCCTCGGCCCGGCCTTTCCAGATAGTATCGACAGCTTTCACCATCTTTTGATGCGCTCGCTTGAGAATAGCGACATCGCTGGTGTTGGCGGTATACATCCAGGTATCGGGCCAGAACCACCCTTCTACCCATTCCGGATGCGCAAGCTTTAATGCCTGAGCGACAGTGGCGTAGTCATCATCCGGCAATGTATGGCGAATATACGGCGCCTCTCGTAGCTGTTTCAGGTAGTCGCTAAGGCGCATCCCTTCCACAAACCGCAACGGGAATTGCGCTTCTTTGCCGCTCTCCAGCAACTCAAGCATCTCCCGTACGGTCATCCCCGGCGTAAAACGGTAAGTTCCCGCTTTAAAGTGCGATAACTCAGGCTCCACGCGCAGCAGCCACTGAAATACCCGGGGGCGATTAATGATTTTTTCATCATAAAGCTGGTCGCCAAGCGCCAGCCGCCCCGTTCCCGCCTTGAGCGTAAAGATAGTCTCGTTTTTAATAAGTAACGTGCTGTTCGCCAGATGGCGAACTTTCCACATCCCCACGCCCGCGGCAATACCCAGCACAACCAACAGCAGAAGGAAAACGCCTGACAATTTTTTCATAACTAATTCGGATGCTCACAAAATGGGGCTAAAAATTGAAACAGTGTTCGCGAAGAATACGACGTCCCGTGATAGGCGCGTATGGGAATAATCGGCATTAGCGCGTTGCAAATGATAATCTCATCCGCCTGCCTGACTGCCTCCTCTCTCGCCTGTACTTCAAGAACCTGGAAAGGAGATTGCGCCAGTTGGCGTAAACAAAATTGTCGCATAATGCCGTTCACCCCGGCCTGATCCAGACGCGGCGTAAAAACAATGTCGCCTGTACGCCAGAACAAATTAGCCGCACAGCATTCCGTAACCCATCCCTCGCTGTCAAGAACCAGCGCCTCATCGGCGTCCGTCTGCTCAAGATGAGAGCGAATCAACACCTGTTCGAGGCGGTTCAGATGTTTTAATCCGGCAAGATAAGGATTGCGCCCAAGCGGTATGGGACTAAGGGTAAGAGTGATGCCTTGCTTACGCCACTGAGAATAATAAGCGGGATAAGCAGAAACGGAGAGGATTCGGGTAGCTGCCTGACAATTCATGGCGCTGTATCCCCGGCCGCCGCTACCACGGCTAATGATCACTTTCAACACGCCTGAATCATGCCCTGTGGCCAACATTGTCATCTCTTGCCGAAGGGTCGACCAATGGCTAAAAGCGATCCGTAATTTTTCACAGGCAACCTGCAAGCGCTGAAGATGCGCTTCCAGATGGCAAATGTTGCCATCAACAATACGTGCGGTCGTAAAACTGCCATCGCCGAACTGCGTCGCCCGGTCGCTTGCAGCAAGTTGATCCTGCGCATGGCCATTAATTAAAAACATAGTGGCTCCTTATCCGTCGCCTGCTAGTGTGGCAGGATGAATAACGCAGAACAAGAGGTGATATGCCTGATAAAAAAGGCCCGACAAGCGGACCTTTTTATTAATGTTTGTCTCTGGCTTAACTTAGATCTTTTTAAAAATCAAGGAACCGTTAGTTCCGCCAAAGCCAAAGGAGTTACACAGAGCGTACTCCAGATCGCTGACCTGGCGCGCTTCGTGCGGCACGAAGTCCAGATCGCAACCTTCATCCGGGTTAGCCAGATTAATGGTTGGCGGAATGGCCTGATCGCGTAGCGCCAGAATAGAGAAAATAGACTCTACTGCGCCTGCGGCGCCCAACAGATGGCCGGTCATCGATTTGGTCGAGCTCACCATCACTCGGCTTGCAGCATCGCCAAAGACTGACTTAACTGCCTGCGTCTCAGCTTTGTCGCCGGCAGGCGTCGACGTGCCGTGCGCGTTGACGTAGCCAATCTGAGCAGGCTCAATCGCGGCATCACGCAACGCGTTAACCATCGCCAGCGCAGCGCCTGCGCCATTTTCCGGCGGCGACGTCATATGGTAAGCATCGCTGCTCATACCAAAGCCGACGATTTCAGCATAGATTTTCGCACCACGCGCTTTTGCATGTTCGTACTCTTCAAGCACCAACATACCGGCACCGTCGCCCAATACAAAACCATCGCGTTCTTTATCCCACGGACGGCTCGCCGCCTGTGGGTTATCGTTGCGGGTCGACAGCGCGCGCGCTGCGCCAAAACCACCTACGCCCAGCGGCGTACTGGCTTTTTCTGCGCCACCTGCCACCATCGCGTCCGCATCGCCATAGGCGATGATACGCGCGGCATGGCCGATGTTATGCACGCCTGAAGTACAGGCAGTCGCAATAGAGATGCTTGGCCCACGCAGGCCATACATGATAGTCAGATGGCCTGCTACCATGTTAACAATCGTCGACGGAACAAAGAACGGGCTAATCTTACGCGGTCCGCCTTTTACCAGCGAACTGTGGTTTTCTTCGATCAGACCGAGACCACCGATACCGGAGCCGATAGCGGCGCCAATACGGCTTGCGTTCTCTTCCGTCACTTCAAGGCCAGAATCCTGCATGGCCTGTACGCCAGCGACAATTCCATATTGAATGAAGGCATCCATCTTGCGCTGTTCTTTGCGCGAGATAATGTCATCACAGTTAAAATCCTTTACTAAGCCAGCAAATTTCGTTGCATAGGCGCTAGTATCGAAATGGTCGATCAGGCTGATGCCACTCTGACCGGCAAGGAGAGCTTTCCAGGTAGACTCTACGGTATTGCCGACAGGAGACAACATGCCCAGTCCGGTCACAACTACACGACGCTTAGACACGGTTGTCCTCCAGGGAGGGAAAATGATTCTAGTGGGACAAAAAGATAAAACTCAGGCGGTCGAACGACCGCCTGGAGATGTTCACTTACGCCTGGTGGCCGTTGATGTAATCAATGGCAGCCTGAACGGTGGTGATTTTCTCAGCTTCTTCGTCCGGAATCTCAGTATCAAACTCTTCTTCCAGAGCCATTACCAGCTCAACGGTGTCAAGAGAATCTGCGCCCAGGTCTTCAACGAAAGAAGCATTGTTGGTTACTTCTTCCTGCTTAACGCCCAGCTGTTCGCCGATAATTTTCTTAACGCGTTCTTCGATAGTGCTCATACTCTTAAATTTCCTATCAAAACTCGCTTTCGCGATGGTTTTCGTAGTGTATAAAATGTTGAAAAATTTGCAACTAAATCCCGGCAGGTCTTACCACGATTTTACGTTATTTTGCGGCCTTTCGCCCTAATAACGCAAATATTTTTCAATCGTGATTAAACCATGTACATTCCGCCGTTGACGTGCAGAGTCTCACCAGTGATGTAACTCGCTTCGTCAGAGGCTAAAAATGCAACCGCACTGGCGATTTCCTGAGCGCCGCCGAGGCGACCCGCAGGCACCTGCGCCAGGATACCCGCACGCTGATCGTCAGACAGCGCACGCGTCATGTCCGTTTCAATAAAACCCGGAGCCACAACATTGACAGTAATACCACGGGACGCAACTTCACGCGCCAGTGATTTACTGAAACCGATCAGGCCCGCTTTCGCCGCAGCGTAGTTTGCCTGACCTGCATTTCCCATGGTACCAACCACAGAACCAATAGTGATAATGCGACCACAACGCTTTTTCATCATAGCGCGCATTACCGCTTTTGACAGGCGGAAAACGGATGATAAATTGGTTTCGATAATATCGTTCCACTCATCATCTTTCATTCGCATCAACAGATTATCACGAGTGATACCGGCATTATTAACCAGGATATCCACTTCACCAAATTCTGCGCGAATATTTTCCAGAACAGATTCAATAGATGCAGGATCGGTCACATTCAACATCAAACCTTTCCCGTTAGCACCTAAATAGTCGCTAATGTTCTTCGCACCATTTTCACTGGTCGCAGTCCCGATAACTTTCGCGCCGCGGGCAACGAGAGTCTCTGCAATTGCGCGGCCTATGCCACGGCTTGCACCAGTCACCAGCGCAATCTTTCCTTCAAAGCTCATGGTTTTCCTCTTTTATTGCGTAAGTGCCGCAGACAGCGCCGCCGGCTCGTTCAGCGCCGACGCTGTCAGGGTGTCGACAATACGTTTCGTCAGACCAGTGAGGACTTTACCTGGACCCACTTCATAAAGATGTTCAACGCCCTGCGCCGCGATAAATTCCACGCTCTTCGTCCACTGTACCGGATTGTACAACTGGCGAACCAGCGCATCGCGGATAGCGGCGGCATCGGTTTCACATTTCACGTCAACGTTGTTTACTACCGGCACCGTTGGCGCGCTAAAGGTAATTTTGGCTAATTCAACCGCCAGCTTATCTGCCGCTGGTTTCATCAGCGCGCAGTGCGACGGTACGCTCACCGGCAGCGGCAGCGCGCGTTTCGCGCCAGCGTCTTTACAGGCTGCGCCCGCGCGTTCTACCGCCTCTTTATGCCCGGCGATAACCACCTGTCCCGGCGAGTTAAAGTTAACCGGCGATACAACCTGCCCTTCGGCAGATTCTTCACAGGCTTTAGCAATAGAGGCATCATCCAGACCGATGATCGCAGACATGCCGCCAGTGCCTTCCGGAACCGCTTCCTGCATGAATTTACCACGCATTTCCACCAGACGAACGGCATCAGCAAAGTTGATGACGCCAGCGCAAACCAGCGCGGAATATTCGCCCAGGCTGTGACCTGCCATTAACGCAGGCATTTTACCGCCCTGCTGCTGCCAAACGCGCCAAAGCGCGACGGAAGCGGTTAATAACGCCGGCTGCGTCTGCCAGGTTTTATTCAGTTCTTCCGCTGGACCTTGCTGGGTGAGCGCCCACAGATCATATCCCAGAGCCGCAGAAGCTTCAGCAAACGTTTCTTCTACGATAGGGTAATTTGCCGCCATTTCGGCCAACATCCCAACGCTCTGAGAACCCTGACCGGGGAACACAAATGCAAATTGCGTCATGTTTAAATCCTTATACTAGAAACGAATCAGCGCGGAGCCCCAGGTGAATCCACCCCCGAAGGCTTCAAGCAATACCAGCTGACCGGCTTTAATTCGCCCGTCACGCACGGCTTCATCCAGCGCGCACGGCACAGAAGCCGCGGAGGTATTGCCGTGCCTGTCCAGCGTGACGACGACATTGTCCATCGACATGCCGAGTTTTTTCGCTGTCGCGCTAATGATACGCAGGTTAGCCTGATGCGGCACCAGCCAATCGAGTTCTGAGCGATCCAGGTTATTAGCCGCCAGCGTCTCATCGACAATATGCGCCAGTTCAGTGACCGCCACTTTAAAGACTTCATTGCCCGCCATTGTCAGGTAAATCGGGTTATCCGGATTTACGCGATCGGCATTCGGCAGGGTCAGTAATTCACCGTAACGGCCATCGGCATGAAGATGAGTGGAGATAATACCCGGTTCTTCAGAAGCGCTCAGTACGGCCGCGCCTGCGCCATCGCCGAAAATAATGATCGTACCGCGATCGCCAGGATCGCAAGTGCGGGCTAATACATCGGAACCGACCACCAGCGCGTGTTTAACCGCGCCGGATTTAACGTACTGGTCGGCGATGCTTAACGCGTAGGTGAAACCTGCGCACGCTGCCGCGACATCAAACGCCGGGCAACCTTTAATACCGAGCATACTTTGAATCTGACATGCCGCGCTTGGAAATGCATGCGTTGCTGATGTGGTAGCCACCACAATCAAGCCAATTTGGTCTTTATCGATCCCCGCCATCTCAATCGCGCGATTCGCAGCGGTAAAGCCCATCGTCGCGACAGTTTCATTCGGCGCGGCGATATGGCGTTCACGAATACCTGTACGAGTGACAATCCACTCGTCAGAGGTCTCAACCATTTTTTCCAGATCGGCGTTAGTCCGCACTTGTTCGGGCAGATAGCTGCCAGTACCAATAATCTTCGTATACATGTACGCTCAGTCACTTTTCGGTTATATACCGTTACCTGTAAACGTCTGGCACGCTGGCGGCACCGGGGAGACAGCGATATTATCTGTGCGCCCGCAGGTTTACGCCTTTGCCATCGTCCAGCGGTTCAAATCCGGCTGGGTATACAGATTCCAGGCGAGCGGCAATTCGCTGAGGAACTTGTCGCTGCACCGCCTGCACTGCCTGTTCAATCGCGACTGCAAATGCTCGCTGATTGGCCGCACCATGACTTTTTATCACCGTGCCGCGCAATCCTAACAGACAGGCGCCATTATACTGGTCGGGGTTGAGGTGACTGAATCGCCTCGTCAGGCTTTTTTGTAACCAACGTTTTAATAACAGCAGCCACCACGACCGTTTTTTCCCCTCGCCCTGTGATTTCAGCAGTGAAAGGAACATTCTGACAACCCCCTCCATCGTTTTAAGTGTGACATTGCCTGTAAAGCCGTCACACACCAGTACATCGGTTTTTCCCGTCAGTAACTCATTCGCCTCAAGGTAGCCGATGTAATTGATGGTTGGGACTGTTTTTAACATTAAAGAGGCTTCGCGAATACTGTCGAGGCCTTTGGTTTCTTCTTCCCCGATATTGAGTAGCGCCACGCGGGGATTTTTGATCCCGACGACCTCTTCCGCCAAAACGGCGCCCATCACGGCAAACTGCACCAGCATGGTACTGTCGCAATCGACGTTGGCCCCCAAATCAAGCACTACCGTTTTGCCCTTTTGCTGGTGCGGTAATACCGTCACCAACGCCGGACGCTCAATCCCCTCAAGAGGCTTGAGTAATAATTTCGCCAGCCCCATCAGCGCCCCGGTATTACCGGCGCTAACGCAAGCTTCGGCTCGGCCTTCTTTCACAAGCTCCAGGGCCACACGCATGGATGTCCCGCGACTGGCGCGGATCGCCTGCGAAGGCCGGGCATCACTGGCAATAACTGACTGTGCAGGGATAATCTGCAGACGCGAACGTTGTTCAAAGTCAGCTTTGGCAAGTAATGGCGTGATAATATCGGGATTCCCGACTAAAAGAAGAGTGAGCTGCGAATTAGCGTTCAGTGCCTGCAATGCTGCAGGCACCGTCACGGAAGGACCAAAATCGCCCCCCATGACATCTAACGCCAGGGTTAGACGTGTCAAGGTATCGTCGCTGCCTGGTTCGGTGTTCTCCGCTTACGCGGAGAAATCCTCACTAAGCTTTATCACGCTTGTACTCTTCGGCTTTTACACCACAGGCACGCCTGTGATGCAAAAGGCATCGAGTATCGCGCGATTACTTAGCGATGACCTTACGGCCGCGGTAGTAACCGTCGGCAGTGATGTGGTGACGCAGGTGTTTTTCACCAGAAGTTTTGTCTACAGACAGGCTGGTGACTGCGGTCAGAGCGTCATGGGAACGACGCATGCCACGTTTGGAACGGGTTGGTTTATTCTGTTGTACGGCCATGGACCTTACTCCTCAATTACGGTTTATCCCTGCGTCCGCGGGGAAGACCTATTACTTACGCTTTAAGCTGGCTAATACGGCAAATGGGTTTGGCTTTTGCGCTTCATCAGGCAGTTCGCCAAAGACCATGTCCGCCTCGGACACTTCACAGTGTTCAGAATCATGCACCGGAACTACCGGCAAGGCGAGGATGATTTCATCTTCAACCGTCGCCAGCAGATCGATTTCGCCGAATTCGTTTACCTCAATCGGCTCATACGCTTCCGGCAGTGCTTCAGCCTGCTCGTCGGAACGGACAGGGCTAAAACAATACGTTGTGTGAACCTGATGGGTAAACGGTTTCCCGCAACGCTGGCATTCGAGCGACACCGTAACGACCGCATCGCCGGTTAAAACGGCGAGACGCTGGTTATCGATAGCGAACGACATGGAGCATTCCACATCACTGTCCACACTGACTACAGATTCGGCAACGCGCTCAACCTGATCGGGGGTATAGATACCCTGGTAATCAAGGCGTTTTTGAGCGGTACGAACCGGATCAAGAGTCAGGGGTAATTTTACCTTTTGCATAGGGCGCGCATATTAACTTCGTAACGTCATATAGTCAAAGAAAAAGGCAGCCTGCGGTTGCCTTTTGCCAATAATTCGCACACATTGCGGGTTACAGACTTATTTTCGCTCAAGACGAGTCAGTATGACAGGCTTGAAGACCGAAGAGCATAGTTTAAGATGGCTCTCATCATTACGCTATATCTGAGGGAAAAAATATGCCCCGTCTCATCCTTGCGTCTACCTCTCCCTGGCGTCGCGCGCTGCTGGAAAAGCTGACGATTCCTTTCGAATGCGCCGCGCCGGATGTTGATGAAACCCCCATGCCGGGCGAAGCGCCGCGTCAGTTGGTGCTGCGGCTGGCGCAGGCGAAGGCGCAATCGCTCGCCGCGCGTTTCCCGAATCATTTGATTATTGGCTCCGACCAAATTTGTGTTCTGGACGGCGAAATCACCGGCAAACCGCTGACGGAAGAAAAAGCGCGTCAGCAATTAGCCAAAGCCAGCGGAAATATTGTGACGTTTTATACCGGACTGGCACTGTATAACTCCGCCTCCGGGCACTTACAAACCGAAGTGGAGCCTTTTGACGTTCATTTTCGCCATTTAAGCGAAGCGGAAATAGACGACTATGTCCGTAAAGAGCATCCGCTGCACTGCGCGGGAAGTTTTAAAAGCGAAGGTTTAGGCATTGCATTATTTGAGCGCCTGGAGGGTCGCGATCCGAACACGCTGATCGGCTTGCCGCTTATTGCTCTGTGCCAGATGCTGCGACGGGAGGGCTTCAACCCGCTACAGCAATAAACGGCCTACTCTGTAGGCTTTTCAAATACCGCTAAAAGCCGTTTCTGCACGTGTTGGTAGTTATCTCCCGTTTATTGGGGAGCAGTTTCGACCGCTTCCAGTTCTAACCAACTGGAAAGCGCTTGTTGTGAACAATTTAGCGCCTGCCGATCTTCACTCTCTTCGTGCGGGCCCGTTTCCTGGTCAATCCATTCACCGATCAGAAAAAAAGCATTGGCATTACGAACCGATGTACGGTGCGTTTTATCCCATAGGGTTTCAATAGCGGTGTACGTGCGCGTTAATGAATTCCCCATCTCAGTTCAGTTTTGTAAAAACACATGTTCTCAACACTCGCCTGACGCGCTCTACGGCGTCAAAAGCGGCTTACGAACTTCTTCTCGCGAGCAACTCTCAGGACGTTTACTGTCCTGAAACCTTCCCCTTGCGACTCGTTAAATTCCATCTCGCGATGAGTTTACGCCCCCCCTAACATTGCTTCACCTCACGACACATTCCTTTAATTAACGCCGCCAGCATCAGCCGCATCTTGTTGACTATTTATAAATTCAACCATCTGCTGAGTAAGATGGTTTATATCATTCTGCGTAATGAAAAAATTAAATTGTTGATCCTGAAAGTGTTCTTTTGCTGCCAGGTCGGCAAAAACCGCTTTTCCATTCGTTTCAAAGCGGACTTTATTTCCCTGTTTTTGCAGAAACTCGCCCATTGCGACCAGTTGGTCGAGCCGCTTTCCGCGCAGAAAATAATAGCGAGTCATCGTCTCATCCAGCGGTGTTACGGTTTTATTCCACGCAGCGTCAAAGACAGGCTTCACATCAGAGGGGAGCTTTAAAGCAGAATATTTTTTTCTGTTTTCACTACTCACATTTTTCAACCGAAGGATAAATCGATTGTTTACGTCACGAGCCACACGTAGCTCGTTCAGGAAAACCAGATTATCACGCTCAGACTGAATAACACCGGTGATCTTATCCTCTTGGCCGGTCTCATACACCACAGCAAAGATTTGCCCGTAGGCAGCTAATAGTACATCGTAGTCATCGGCGTAATGACCAAAAGCCTGACGTTGGGCTGGCGTCAACTCACAGACGCCCACCACGGGAGACGTAATGATTTGCGTATTCAAATACTCAACGAAAGCCCGTCGTGAACTATCGCCCTTCCCTTCGCAACCGGCCAACATCGCGATCACGAGCGGCACGATAACGTATTTTCCCCAACGCTGAGTAAATGAGCGCATCCAGCTAGTATTGGCCATCTGTTCGTCCTTAAACACGCCGAAATCCGGATCGCAAGAATAAACAGTACACAACGGTAAAAATGCGTCGGATACAGCAAAACAAAAATATTATGAGAAAAGTGAGATTCGGGCAGATAACCTGCCCGAGAGAGGAACTATTTTGCGTTACGCAGCACCTGCAGACAGCGCTTCAGGGCGTTATCCATTGGCGCTTCAATGCGCATGACTTCGCCCGTTCCCGGATGCGTGAACTTCAACGCCGCGGCGTGCAGAAAGAGACGTTTAAGACCGGTTCCCGCTTCGGTAAGCTGTTGATTAAACTCACGGTCGCCGTAGCGATCGTCGAACGCAATAGGGTGACCGGCATATTGGGTATGTACGCGAATCTGATGCGTACGGCCCGTTACCGGGCTACAGCGCACCAGCGTGGCGAAGGCATAGCGCTCTTCCACCTTGAAGCGCGTTTCTGATGTTTTGCCTTCCTGGCTCACGCGAACAATACGTTCGCCGCTTTGCAGAATGTTCTTTAATAATGGCGCCTGTACGGTTTTAACGTGCGATTGCCACTGGCCGCGCACCAGCGCAAGATAATCTTTCTGCATTCCCTTTTCGCGCAGTTGCTCATGCAGCAAACGCAGCGCGGAGCGCTTTTTCGCCACCAACAGCACGCCGGAGGTATCGCGGTCAAGACGATGCACCAGTTCCAGGAATCGCGCTTCCGGACGCAACGCCCGCAGCCCTTCGATGACGCCAAAACTTAACCCGCTCCCGCCGTGTACGGCGGTGCCGGAAGGCTTATTCAGCACCAGAATATGGTCGTCTTCATACAAAATGACGTCCGCCAACGCCGCCACTTTTTGCAAATGCGGCGACACGGCCTCTTCTTCGCGTTCAGCAACGCGAACCGGCGGAATGCGGACTTCATCGCCCGCTTCCAGTTTGTATTCCGGTTTAATGCGTTTTTTGTTCACCCGCACCTCGCCTTTACGCAAGATGCGATAAATCATACTTTTTGGTACCCCTTTCAGTTGGGTGCGCAAAAAGTTATCAATGCGTTGCCCCGCTTCGTCAGCGGCGATAGCAACAATTTTTACGGATGGCGTTTCTGTTTTCATGGGGGGCGATTCTAAATAGCCTGTGAGATTCGCGCCACACATTTTTCTATGCTTATAGAGACGTCTACGCCAGTGGTTGAACATTTTTCACTGCGGTTTTGCTGGTTATTAAAGCGATTGGCTCGCGCTGGTGAAAAAACTGTGAGTAAGCGGGTGATAAATGGTAAAAGTCATCTTGCTATAACAAGGTTAGCAGTGGAATAATGATGCGGTTTCCGCACCGAAACTTGTTAAAACAAAAAGTTTAGCGGAATAACCCATTTTGTCTGACCGATCATCAACGCAGCAATGGCGTAAGACGTATTGATTTTTCAGACAGTTAGCGGGCTGCGGGTTGCAGTCCTTACCGGTAGATAGGATCTTCTCTGGAGAGTAATGCCCAGGCTGCTTCCCTGATAATTGCGCTGTGTTTCCGTATGAAATACAGGCAACCGACACTCTGCGCCTCTTTGAGCTGACGATAACCGTGAGGTTGGCGACGCGAAATAGTCACGAGGCCATCGGTTCATGCCCGGTAAGGCGTCACCATGCCCGCAGCTTAGTCGTCAACGTAAGAATAATGAGTAAGTTACGATGAAAAGAATGTTAATCAACGCGACTCAGCAGGAAGAGTTGCGCGTCGCCCTTGTAGATGGGCAGCGTCTGTACGATCTGGATATAGAAAGCCCCGGACACGAGCAGAAAAAAGCGAACATCTATAAAGGCAAAATTACCCGTATTGAACCGAGCCTGGAAGCGGCTTTTGTTGATTACGGTGCAGAACGCCACGGTTTCCTCCCGTTAAAAGAAATTGCCCGCGAATATTTCCCCGCTAACTACAGCGCTCATGGTCGCCCGAACATTAAAGACGTGTTACGCGAAGGCCAGGAAGTCATTGTTCAAATCGATAAAGAAGAGCGCGGCAACAAAGGCGCGGCGTTAACCACCTTTATCAGTCTGGCGGGCAGCTACCTGGTGCTGATGCCGAATAACCCGCGCGCGGGTGGTATTTCCCGTCGCATTGAAGGCGACGATCGTACCGAGTTAAAAGAAGCGTTGGCCAGCCTGGAACTTCCTGAAGGGATGGGGCTTATCGTACGTACCGCGGGCGTGGGTAAATCCGCCGAAGCGTTGCAGTGGGATTTAAGCTTCCGCCTGAAACACTGGGAAGCCATTCAGAAAGCCGCTGAAAGCCGTCCCGCGCCGTTCCTGATCCATCAGGAAAGCAACGTCATCGTACGCGCGTTTCGCGACTATCTGCGTCAGGATATCGGTGAAATCCTGATCGACAATCCAAAAGTGATGGAAATGGCGCGTCAGCATATCGCCGCGTTGGGCCGCCCGGATTTTAGCAGCAAAATTAAGCTGTACACCGGTGAAATCCCGTTGTTCAGCCATTACCAGATCGAATCGCAGATCGAGTCAGCGTTCCAGCGTGAAGTGCGCCTGCCCTCCGGCGGCTCTATCGTCATTGACAGTACCGAAGCGTTAACCGCCATCGATATCAACTCCGCCCGCGCGACTCGCGGCGGCGATATCGAAGAAACCGCGTTTAATACCAACCTGGAAGCGGCCGATGAGATTGCCCGCCAGTTGCGTCTGCGCGACCTGGGCGGCCTGATCGTTATCGACTTTATCGATATGACGCCGGTACGTCACCAGCGCGCGGTAGAAAACCGTCTGCGTGAAGCGGTGCGTCAGGACCGGGCGCGTATTCAGATTAGCCATATTTCCCGCTTCGGCCTGCTCGAAATGTCGCGTCAGCGCCTGAGCCCGTCGCTGGGCGAATCCAGCCATCACGTGTGTCCGCGCTGTAGCGGTACCGGCACCGTGCGCGATAACGAATCTCTGTCGCTGTCCATTCTGCGCCTGATTGAAGAAGAAGCGCTGAAAGAGAATACGCAGGAAGTCCATGCCATTGTTCCGGTGCCGATCGCCTCTTATCTGCTTAACGAAAAACGGACGGCAGTTAACGCTATTGAGACGCGTCAGGATGGCGTCCGCTGTGTCATCGTCCCGAACGATCAGATGGAAACGCCGCACTATTCCGTGCTGCGCGTACGCAAAGGGGAAGAAACGCCGACCCTGAGCTACATGCTGCCGAAGCTGCACGAAGAAGCGATGGCGCTGCCTTCTGAAGAAGAGTACGCCGAGCGTAAACGCCCGGAACAGCCTGCGCTGGCGACATTCGCTATGCCAGATGTGCCTCCGGCGCCGACGCCTGTAGAACCGGCGGTTAGCGTCGCCACGGCGAAAAAGGATAATGTTGCCGCCGCGCAGCCTGCCCAGCCGGGTCTGTTTAGCCGCTTCCTTAACGCGCTGAAACAACTGTTCAGCGGTGAAGAAACGAAAGCCGTCGAAACAGCCGCGCCGAAAGCGGAAGAAAAAGCGGAGCGTCAGCAGGATCGTCGCAAGCCACGGCAGAACAACCGTCGCGATCGTAACGAACGCCGCGACACCCGTGATAACCGTGCCGGACGTGACGGCGGCGAGAGCCGCGACGATAATCGTCGTAACCGTCGCCAGGCGCAGCAGCAAAATGCGGAAACGCGCGATACCCGCCAGCAGGAAACGGCGGAAAAAGTGAAAACTGGCGATGAGCAGCAACAGACGCCGCGTCGCGAACGCAGCCGCCGCCGCAATGATGACAAGCGCCAGGCGCAGCAGGAAGTAAAAGCGCTTAACCGCGAAGAACAACCTGTCCAGGAGACCGAGCAGGAAGAACGCGTTCAGCAGGTTCAGCCGCGCCGCAAGCAGCGCCAGCTTAATCAGAAAGTCCGCTTTACCAACAGCGCAGTGGTTGAAACGGTTGACACGCCGGTCGTCGTCGACGAACCACGCCCGGTTGAAAACGTTGAACAGCCCGTTCCAGCGCCGCGTACCGAGTTGGCGAAAGTTGATTTACCTGTCGTCGCCGATATCGCGCCGGAGCAGGATGATAGCGTAGAACCTCGCGATAATACCGGTATGCCGCGTCGCTCCCGCCGTTCTCCGCGCCACCTGCGCGTAAGCGGTCAGCGTCGCCGTCGCTATCGTGACGAGCGCTACCCGACACAATCGCCGATGCCGCTAACCGTCGCCTGCGCGTCGCCGGAAATGGCGTCCGGTAAAGTCTGGATCCGCTACCCGATTGTCCGTCCTCAGGAAACGCAGGTTGTTGACGAGCAGCGTGAAGCAGATCTGGCGCTGCCACAACCGGTTGTCGCTGAACAGCAGGTTATCGCTGCGACCGTAGCGCTCGAACCACAAGCGTCGGTACAGGCGGTAGAAAACGTTGCCGTTGAGCCGCAGACTGTCGCCGAACCACAGGCGCCGGAAGTCGTCGAGGTCGAGACAACGCATCCGGAAGTGATTGCCGCGCCGGTTGATGAACAGCCGCAACTGATTGCCGAAAGCGATACGCCGGTGGCGCAAGAGGTTATTGCTGACGCCGAACCGGTAGCAGAAACCGCCGACGCGTCCATTACAGTGGCTGAAGACGTAGCTGATGTTGTCGTTGTCGAGCCAGAAGAAGAGACAAAAGCGGAAGCGGCTGTTGTGGAGCACACGGCAGAAGAAACCGTTATCGCACCGGCCCAGGTGGTGGAAAAGCCGCAGGACGTTGTCTGCGTTGACGACGATCATAATCACGCCAGCGCGCCGATGACGCGTGCGCCAGCGCCGGAATATGTGCCGGAAACCCCGCACCATAGCGACTGGCAGCGCCCTTCCTTCCACTTTGAAGGTAAAGGCGCAGCAGGCGGACACAGCGCCACACGTCACGCCAGCGCCCCGGCAACACGACCACAGCCGGTAGAATGATGTAAATGCTGATACAAAGCCGACCGCCAGGTCGGCTTTTTTTTATGCCTCTTACAGGGCGATGCCTCACCCCATGGCGTCTTTTAGTCACTCCAGGCGTTTATGAGATTGGGCGGGATAATACGTACGGATGGCGTCGCTACGGGCGCGACAATATGACCACTAACTCAATGACGACTAAAAAATGCCCGCGCCGGGGTGGATGGCGCGGGCAGACAAAACATATCCAGTTTCGTGATATGTTTCAAAAAGAGGCGTTACCGGTTCAACTGGAAAAGCGACATTCCCTGCATGTCGGTAAACGTTTTATAGGACGCCTGTAATGCCGCCTGTTGCATGACGTAGGAGGAAATGACCGAGTTCCAGTCCACATCTACCAGGTTGCTCATCTGCAACTTCTGTCCCAGCGCACGGTCGCTTCCCAGTGAATCCAGCGTACTGAGTTCACTCAGTTGCGTTCCCAGTTCCGCACGAACGGTCAGGACGTTATTAAGCGAATTTTTTAAGCCGCGATTAGTTTTATCAATGGCGGCAGCGGCCTTTTCTTTTTCCACGTCATTGCCTTCCACCGGGGTCTTGAGCGCGGCAATTGCCGTATCGAGCATGACAAACAGATTCTTTTCGGAGTCCGAGCCATCCGGTTCCGGCACCGCATTGCTGGTGATGCTATTAAAAATTTGCGCTCCCGTATGGCCAATTACCATCGTGCGTGCGGAATCCACCTGCTGGGTAACACTTTTCTCGCCGCCATGATAACCACCTGTCGCCTGGTCGAATGGCGCCGCTTCCGTTTTATACCCGGCAAAGATATAGCGACCATTGCCGTCAGTGCTGTTTGCCAGGTTCATCAGCTGATCGCGGATCCCCTGTAAATCCGTCGCCAGCGACGCGCGGTCATCGTCGCTTAACGTGCCGTTTCCGGCATAGACGATTTTTTCCTGCACGGTTTGAATCGCCGTCGTCACCTGACTGAGTACGCTTTCTTCCAGCGACACTTTTTGGGTGGCAAACGTACGCGCCAGGGCGTACTGGCTATTCTGCGCCTGCGCCTGAGAGAGTACTACCGCCTGCGACGCGGCGATCGGATCGTCAGATGGGTTGGTAACGCGCTTACCGGTAGACATCTGCTCGCCCAGCTTCATCCATTCGGCCTGAGAATTAGTGATGCCGCTCATATTTTGTTCGTACATCATCTGGGTACTGATACGCATGTCATCCTTCTCCTTTAGCGAATATTCAATAACGCATCAAACAGCGCATTCGCGGTCTGCAATACTTGCGCATTCGCCAGATAATACTGCTGATAACGCTGCAAATTGCCGTACTCTTCGTCGAGGTTAACGCCGGAAACCGACTGTTGCTGTTTATAAAGCTGTTTAACCACATTCGCCTGCGTGGTGCTGCTGGTTTTCAGCGTTGACGTTTTGTTACCCACATCGCTGACCAACGTGGCGTAAGCATCGTTAAAAGTTTTGTTGCCGCCCACTACATTGCTGTTTTGTAAGTCCAGCAATGCCTGACCATTGCGGTTATCGCTGTCGCCGGTATCCACGTCAGGATCGAGTTTTGACTCAGACGCCATCGCAATCTCGGCTTCATTCGTCACTTTAACGTTCATGTCGACGATAGCATTGCTGACCGGCTTGAGAAGAAAACTGTCGTTTTTCTGTGCGCCGGTCCCTACCGTCACTTTCAGACCGTCAATCTCCAGTTTTCCGTCAGCATCTTTTGTCGCCGTGAAGGTGGTGTTATCCGCAGTGCGAGTAACCTGCCAGTCTGTACCGTCAAAAACAATCTTATAATCCGTCGCCTGAACCTTCGTGCTGTCGACCACCTTAGCGGTTAGCGATACCGTTTTATCGGCATTATTACTGTTGCTATATACCACCGGCGAGCCAATGCTAAAGAAGTCTTTCCCTTTATTGCCGTCGGCGTCATAACCTTTGGTATGCTGCGCGTTAAACGCATCGGCAAACGCCAACGCCAACTGGCCCAGCGTATTACGAGTCTGATCCAGATCCTGAGAACGGAACGTCAGTAGCCCGCCGAGCGAACCGGTGTTCAGCAACTTTTCCGGAATTTCGATGTTACCGGCGGCCTCATCGACATAAGCGACAGTCGTTCGCGTCGGGTCGGCGCTGGAGGGAACCGCCGCCAACTGACGCGCCGTCGACCCCTGCACCAGCGTATAGCCATTGGCCATCGTCAGGTTATAGGTGCCGCCGTCCTGTACACTCACCTCGACGCCAACGATCTTGTTAAGCTCGCTGACCAACTGATCACGCTGATCGAGCAGGTCGTTCGGCGATGCGCCCGCGCCTACGCCCGTCATACGGGAGATTTGATCGTTCAGGTTAGCTATCTGCTTCGCGTAATTGTTGATTTGCGCCACGCTGGAGCCAATCGCGATATTGACCTGTTTATCCTGATCGCGCAGATACTGATCGGTGGTTTTGAACTGGTTTACCAGCCCTTCCGCTTTACCAATCAGCGCCTGACGCGCCGCAGGATCTTCCGCATTACTGACTAACGTTTGCAGGCTGGTAAAAAAACTCTGCAACGAACCAGACAGTGAGCTGGATTTATCGGCCAGCAGGTTGTCGATTTTCGACATCTGTTCATAGCGCGTGGTCAAGCCGCTGCTCTGGTTTTGCGCGCCGCGTAGCTGATTAGTGATAAACGCATCATATTCGCGCTGTACGCCTGAAACGTAAACGCCATTACCTATCCAGCCGCCAGCCCCTAACGTACTGTTTGCCTGCGCCAGAATAGTTGTCTGCCGGGTATAACCCGCAACGTTATAATTGTTGATGTTATTACTGACCGTATTTAACGCGGCCTGCGCGGCGTTAAGTCCGCTCATGGCGTGATTAATCAAGCTGGACATGATGGTTCCTTTTAATCCTTCAATACTCGTTGTTATCGGCAGCGACTACGTGGACTTGAGCAATTTAAAAGAGATTGTCGAGATTCGCGCTGTAGGTTTTGCTGACCTTTTCACTCATCGCTTTCAACTGCTGAATCATGCTGGTCAATTTACGCGCGTAATTCGGGTCAGTGGCGTATCCGGCGTTTTGCAGGGCCACTGCGCCTTGCTCTGCCGTGGCGGCAGTGGTCACGGCAGCGTAGCGTGGGTTACGCGTTAACAGCGCGACATAATCCGATAACGCCTCCAGATACGAGTTATAGACGCGGAATTTCGCTTTCACTTTTTTCGCTTCGCCATTTTCGTATTCAGTGGTGGTGATTTCCGTCACCGGCCCTTTCCAACTGGCGGTCGCTTTCACGCCAAATACGTTATAGCTGGGTTCGCCATTCTCCCGCAGGATTTGCCGCTGCCCCCAGCCGGACTCCAGCGCCGCCTGCGCCAGAATCAGATGATGCGGCACCCCGCTTTGTTCGCTGGCCAGTCTCGCCGGGAGCGAAAGCCGGGCCAGAAAGTCTTTACTGTCGCCGGAGAGCGGCGCATCGCTGCTGTCCGGCGTTTTCGGTATGGCTTTGCGCACCAGTTGGGTCAGCGCCTGATTTTGATAGCTGTTTACCGTCTCCAGGGAGAATTTAAGCGGTACTTGCGGCGCATCATCTGCAGGCATCGTCTGCCCGCCCGTCATCTGTTTAACCATCATATCCGCCAGCCCCAATCCCTTACCGGCGGTCATCTGCTGGGCGATCTGTTGGTCATACATGCTGGTATACAGACGCGTCTGATCGCTGCTGAATAAACCATCTTTGGGTAAAGCCTCGCGCATACTTTTCAGCATCATCTGCACAAACATCCCTTCCACCTGACGGGCCACAGGACGGATATTCGCCGCCGGGTCCTGGCCCGCTTTCGCTTTCAGTTCGTTCAGAGATTGCGCATCCCAGGCCGCGCTGGCCAGCAATTTACCGTCTCCGATCATCAGATGATTTCCAGTTTGGCGCGTAGACAGCCCGCGCTCTGCATGGACTGCAAAATCGACATCAGGTCCATCGGCGTCGCGCCAAGCGCATTCAGCGCACGCACTACGCTGTTCAGATTGGCGCTGGAACGCACGCTCTGTAGCGATCCGCCGCTCTGACGCAAATCTATCTGAGTCTGTGGCGTCACCACGGTCTGCCCGCCGCCAAATGGCGTATTCGGCTGGTTGACGTTGAGCTGACGATTGACTGTCACTGACAAATTGCCCTGCGCCACAGCGCAGCTATCCAGCGTGACTTCCCGATTCATGACCACCGAACCGGTACGCGAGTTGATCACGACTTTTGCATCCTGCGGCGTCACGTTGACTTCCATATTTTGAATGTCCGCCAGAAAACGCACCTGCGAGCTGTTGCCGCTGGGCACGCGCACCTGTACCGTTCGCGCATCAAGCGCAGTGGCGCTGCCGTAACCGCGGGCGCGGTTAATGGCGTCGGTAATTTGCTGCGCCATCGTAAAATCTTCGTCGTTCAATTGCAGATTAATGGTGTTGCCAGCGCCGAACTGAGTCGGCAACTCGCGTTCGATAATCGCGCCGTTAGTGATGCGTCCGCCATTAAGCTGGTTAACCTGCACGCTACTGCCGCCTGCGGAAGCGCCCGCGCCACCGACCAGAATATTGCCCTGCGCCAAAGCATACACCTGGCTGTCCACCCCTTTTAACGGCGTCATTAATAACGTCCCGCCACGCAGACTTTTAGCGTTCCCCATTGAGGAAACGACGACATCGATCGTTTGTCCCTGTCGCGCAAAAGGCGGATACGACGCCGTCACCATCACCGCCGCCACGTTTTTCAACTGCATGTTGGTGCCGGTGGGGACCGTAATCCCCAGTTGTGACAGCATGTTATTCAGCGTCTGGGTGGTAAATGGCGTCTGGGTCGTCTGGTCGCCCGTACCGTCCAGCCCGACCACCAGCCCGTAGCCGATCAGCGAGTTTTCCCGTACTCCCTGGACACTGGTCAGATCCCGGATACGCTCGGCATGCGCCAGAGTGGCAACCAGTGCCAGAACGATTCCTGCAAGAGCTTTAAACACATACACCTCGCTTACATCGGCGACAAATTAAGGAAGAAACGTTGCAGCCAGCCCATATTTTGCGCTTCGTTAATATAGCCGTTCCCGACATATTCAATCCGCGCATCCGCCACCTGTGTCGAGGGAACGGAGTTGCTGCCGCTGATGGTGCGTGGATTTACCACGCCGGAGAAGCGGATGAATTCCGTTCCCTGATTAATCGCGATCTGTTTTTCCCCCACGACGTGTAAATTGCCATTGGCCAGAACCTGATCGACGGTCACGGTCAGCGTGCCGCTAAAGGTATTGCTGGCATTCGCGCCGCCTTTACCATTAAAAGAGTTGCCGCCGGAGGCCTCCATATCCGCGCGGGAATTACCGAATAATCCCTGCAGATAACGCGGTACCGTATCAAAACCAAAGCTGGTTTTGCCGTCGCGGCTGGCATTTGCCGACGAGCTTTTACTGGCGCTGACGTTTTCCTGTAACACAATCGTGAGCGTATCGCCGATATTACGCGGTCGACGATCTTCAAAAAGCGGCTGATAGCCATAATTAATCGGCTGCGCAGACTGAAATATGGAGCCATTCGCCACCGGTACCGGGCCAGGTATCGGCTGCGCCGTGGTCGCCCCCTGCACGAGCGGTTTAGCGGGTATCCAGGCGCATCCTGTCAGCGTCGCGACCATCAGGGCCATAACTGGGTAAGCGTGAAGCGCGTATTTTTGCATTACCTTCATCTTCAAAATCAGGGAGCCGGTGGCGTATCCCCCACCGGCGGCCCCTTAGAGTTGCGTCAGTTTCTGCAGCATCTGATCGGTCGTCGATACTGCTTTACTGTTAATTTCATAGGCGCGTTGAACCTGAATCATGTTCACCAGCTCTTCCGCCACGTTAACGTTCGACGTTTCGACATACCCTTGATACAACAACCCCGCGCCGTTGAGCCCCGGCGTGCTTTCGTTCGGCGCGCCGGACGATTGCGTTTCGATATAGAGGTTCTCGCCGATGCTTTCCAGACCGGTGTCGTTCATAAAGGTGGTCAGGTTAAGCTGCCCGACCTGAACCGGCGCGGCCTGCCCCTGCTGGGTAACGCTGACCACGCCGTCGCGGCCAATCGTGATGCTTAACGCGTTGGCCGGAATGGTGATTGCCGGCTGCACCTGAAAACCGCCCGCCGTCACCAGTTGACCATTCTGATCCACCTGGAAAGAGCCGTCGCGGGTATAGGCAGACGTACCATCCGGCAGCATGACCTGGAAAAAGCCCTGCCCTTTAATCGCCACATCTTTACTGTTGTTGGTCTGCGACAGGTTCCCCTGACTGTGCAGGCGCTCCGTGGCGACCGGACGCACGCCGGTACCGATTTGCAGCCCGGAAGGCAGCGTCGTCTGCTCGGACGACTGCGCGCCCGGCTGGCGGATGGTCTGATACAACAGATCTTCAAATACCGCGCGCTGACGCTTAAAACCATTGGTGCTGACGTTTGCCAGGTTATTGGCAATCACATCCATATTGGTTTGCTGCGCGTCCAGACCGGTTTTGGCGATCCATAATGAACTGATCATAAAATGTCCTGTATTAACTCATCGACAGCAGTTGGTTAGCTCGCCCTTCGTTCTCATCTACGCTGGTGATAACCTTCATCTGCATTTCAAAACGACGTGCGTTGGCGATCATGTCGGTCATGGCTTCAACCGGCTTGACGTTACTGCCCTCCAGCACGCCCGACATAATGCGAATTGACGGGTCGGCGGCCAGTACCGCCCCGCGTTCAGCCTGTGCCTCGGCGGTAAGGCGGAATAAACCGTCATCGCTCCGCTGCACCTCATTGCCTTCCGCTTTGACCAGCTTCAGTCGCCCAACGGGCGCCACCGTGTTTGGCGGGTCGCCGGGATTGAGCGCGGAGATCGTGCCGTCTGCCGCAATGGTGATTTCCGACCCTTCAGGAACGGTAATCGGTCCGCCTTCGCCGATAACCGGATGTCCCTGAATGGTTAACTGCCCGGTCGGGCCCACCTGGATATTCCCGTTACGGGTATATCCTTCAGCGCCATCCGCCGCTTGCACCACCAGCCAGCCGTCCTGCTGTAACGCGACATCCAGCGGACGGGAGGTGTAGTCCAACTGACCCGGGGTCATATCCGCCCCGGGCGTCGACGCCGTAACCAGCGTGCGCGTTGCTAAAGAGAGGCCATCAACAGGCACCGCGCGTAACGCGTTAAGCTGCGCGCGAAAGCCCGGCGTCGAGGCATTAGCCAGGTTGCTGGCCGTTACCGCCTGCTGGTTAAGCGTCTGGCTGGCCGCCCCCATGGCGGTATAAATTGCGTGATCCATTAAGCTATCCCGTCAGGCGCTTAGCGCAGGTTAACCAGCGTATTGAGGATCTGGTCCTGGGTTTTGATGGTCTGCGCATTCGACTGGTAGTTACGCTGCGCGACGATCATATTCACCAGCTCTTTACTCAAATCCACGTTAGAGGCTTCCAGCGCGCCGTTCGTCAGCTTACCGAAGTTGCCGGAACCGGCAGTCCCCAGCAGCGCTACCCCGGAAGCCTGCGTCGCCGCCCAGACGTTATCGCCCTGGGATGCCAGACCTTCGTTATTGGCGAAGTTAGCCAGCACAATCTGCCCCAGCACCTGCTCCTGCTCGTTGGAGTAGTTGCCAACTACGGTGCCGTCGTTGTTAATCTGGTAGCTCACCAGGTCGCCAGGCTTATAGCCGTTTTGATTGGTGGCGACGATGTTATTAGCCCCGGTGTTCTGCTGCATGGAGTTAAGGAAGCTGAGGGAGAAGTTCGCAGGCGTGGCGCCATTAATCTCACCGGTGGTGATCCTAACCGTACCACCAGATTGCAGTATTCCGCTTTTATCGAACTCCAGCGTTGTAGATGGCGTCGTTGGCGCAGTGGCTGCAGGATCGCTGCTGTCATGGGTGTACACGGCCCATTCATTATCTTTGGTAGAGCTTTTAACGAAATAGACGTTCATATCATGGGCATTACCCTGGCTGTCATAAACGGTGACGGTGCCTTTTTTGTTATACGAGTCCGCATCACTCACGCTAAAGGGCGTTTTAGACGGCGCAGGGTCCGTTGAGTTCAGATTCACCTGCATTGACGCGGTGGTGGTCGATTTCGCCGCCATCAGCGTGTTCGGAATGGTGATCGGCGCAGGATTCGCCCCCTGCTGAATGGTCGGCGGCGTACCGGTGGCCGGATAGCCGGTCAACTGCATCCCCTGCATATTGACCAGGTTACGGTTCTCGTCCAGTTTGAACTGGCCGTTGCGGCTATAGAACACGGAACCGTTGCTGTCTACCAGGCGGAAAAAACCGTTCTGGCTAATCGCGACATCCAGCCCGCGCCCGGTGTTCGTTGTCGTACCGTCGGTAAAATCCTGGGTAATCCCCGCCACTTTTACGCCCAGCCCCACTTTGGAACCGGCGAACATATCGGCAAATGATGCCGTACCGGACTTAAAGCCATAGGTGGCGGAGTTGGCGATGTTATTACCGATAACATCAAGGTTGGTGGCCGCAGCGTTCAGGCCGCTAACCGCTTGAGAAAAAGACATGACTGACTCCTGATAAGTGTAAGGGCTTAGATTATTTGCCGAACTTCGTCGAGTGTGGTGGTGCCGTAGGTACCCAGATCCAACAGGTTGCCGTTACTGCCCTTCGTCACGCCCTGTACCAGAGCGAATTGCAGCGGCTGCGCCACCAGTTGCGTTCCGCCATTGCTGGCGGTAATCGCAATGTTGTAAGAACCATTCGGTACCGTTGTTCCGTCCGTTTGCTTACCATCCCAGGTAAAGGTGTGTACCCCGGCTCGCAACTCACCGATCTCCAGCGTCCGTACCACCCGGCCATCTTTATCGGTAATGGTTGCCGTCACTTTGTCCGCAGGCTGTTGCAATTCCACGCCAAACGGCGTCGTGGACGTCACGGCCCCTTCTTCCGCGCCTTTACCCGCCAGAATTGTGGTGCCAGGCACCATAACGCCATGTCCAATCAGCGTGGTCGCCTGTAGGGACTGACTATTATCGATTTGCCCGGAAATAGCCCCCAGCGTCGTATTCAGTTTTTCAATGCCGCTCACGGTACTGATTTGCGCCAACTGCGTCGTTAACTCATTATTTTGTAATGGGTTAGTCGGGTCCTGGTTCTTCAATTGCGCGACCAGTAAGGTCAGGAAACTGCTTTGCAGATCGGCAGCGTTGCTTCCGGTCATCGACCCGCTGCCGGTCGTCGTTTTGACGCCCGTGTTGGTCGGGTCATTCATATTTACGGCAATAGACATACGCGCCTCCTTTACTGGCCTAATGTCAGCGTTTTAAGCATCATGCTTTTTACGGTATTCAGGACTTCGATATTTGCCTGATAGCTGCGCGAGGCTGACATCGTGTTGACCATTTCGCCGACCACATCGACGTTGGGCATTTTGACGTAACCATTAGCGTCCGCCAGCGGGTTGCCTGGCTCATAAACCAGCTTTTCCGGTGCCTGACTTTCAATCACGCTGGCGACCTTTACCCCGCCAGTGGCTTGACCCGGCGCGGCATCCACCTGAAAAACCACCTGTTTGGCGCGATAAGGCTGTCCGTCCGGGCCGGTGACGCTATCCGCATTCGCCAGGTTACTGGCCGCAACGTTCAGCCGCTTGGACTGCGCGGCAAGCGCCGATCCGGCAATATCAAAAATGTTTAACAGCGCCACGAATTAGTTTCCTCCCTGTAGCACATTCATCATGCCTTTGAGTTGGCTACCCAGAACGGTAAGCCCCATCTGATATTTGAGACTGTTATCCGCAAACTGCGTACGTTCCCTGTCCATATCTACGGTGTTACCATCCAAAGAAGGCTGATCGGGTACGCGGTAAAGCAGATCCACTGCGGGAGAAGAGACCGCCTGGGCGGGAATATGGTGAGAGGAAGTCAACGTTAACGCGACGCCGCCGGTTTCTTCCCGTCCACGCACCATCACCTTTTTTAACTCACTGGCAAAATCAATATCGCGCGCCTGATACCCCGGCGTATCGGCATTGGCGATATTCGCCGCTAATATTTCCTGACGTTGCGCGCGCAGATTTAGCGCTTCCTGCTGAAATCGTAAGGCGGCATCGAGCCTGTCGAGCATATCTCCTCCGCAAATGGCAAAATTCAGCCGACAGCTTAAATGCCTTCACGCGCGCGTTATCGCCGGAATAAACGCAAAATGCGTCGCTATTTATTGCGTTGATGCTTGCTTCACACGGGTAGAATCCTGTCATGACATCAACCAGGGGGAAGTACCATGCAAACGTTAAAACGAGGATTCGCCATGGCGGCTTTGCTGTTCAGCCCCCTGACAATGGCGCAGGACATCAACGCCCAATTGACTACTTGGTTTTCCCAGCGTCTGGCTGGCTTCAGCGACGAGGTGGTTGTCACGCTCCGTTCACCGCCCAATCTGCTGCCGAGCTGCGAGCAACCAGCCTTCAGCATGACGGGCAGCGCGAAGCTGTGGGGCAACGTCAATGTGGTGGCGCGCTGCGCCAATGAAAAACGTTATTTGCAGGTGAATGTGCAAGCGACCGGCAATTATGTCGCCGTTGCCGCGCCCGTCGCGCGCGGCGGAAAATTGACGTCGGCCAACGTCACGCTAAAACGTGGCAGGCTGGATCAGTTACCGCCGCGGACGGTACTGGATATCCGTCAGATTCAGGATGCCGTCAGTTTGCGCGATCTCGCTCCCGGGCAGCCGGTACAGCTTACGATGATACGTCAGGCCTGGCGCGTCAAAGCGGGTCAACGAGTACAGGTCATCGCCAATGGCGAGGGGTTTAGCGTCAATGCGGAAGGTCAGGCGATGAATAATGCCGCCGTCGCGCAAAATGCGCGCGTACGCATGACATCGGGTCAAATCGTGAGTGGAACCGTCGATTCTGATGGGAATATTCTTATTAACCTATAATTGTGTAAAGATTTTGTCGCGGCTGCCGATGAGATATTCAACCATGATGGTAGCTGGCCGCTACAACGTAACCCTCGATGAGGATAAATAAATGAGCATTGACCGTACCTCACCTTTGAAACCCGTTAGCACTGTCCAGACGCGCGAAACCAGCGACACGCCGGTACAAAAAACGCGTCAGGAAAAAACGTCCGCCGCGACGAGCGCCAGCGTAACGTTAAGCGACGCGCAAGCGAAGCTCATGCAGCCAGGCGTCAGCGACATTAATATGGAACGCGTCGAAGCATTAAAAACGGCTATCCGTAACGGTGAGTTAAAAATGGATACGGGAAAAATAGCAGACTCGCTCATTCGCGAGGCGCAGAGCTACTTACAGAGTAAATAAGCGTATGACTCGTTTGTCAGAAATACTTGACCAGATGACCACCGTCCTGAATGACCTGAAGACGGTGATGGACGCCGAGCAACAACAGCTTTCCGTAGGCCAGATTAACGGCAGCCAGCTACAGCGTATTACAGAAGAAAAAAGCTCGTTGCTGGCGACGCTGGATTATCTGGAACAACAGCGCCGTCTGGAGCAGAATGCGCAGCGTAGCGCAAACGATGACATTGCAGAGCGCTGGCAGGCGATTACCGAAAAAACGCAGCATCTTCGCGACCTCAACCAGCACAACGGCTGGCTGCTGGAAGGGCAAATCGAGCGTAATCAACAGGCGCTGGAGGTGCTGAAACCTCACCAGGAGCCGACCTTGTACGGGGCTGACGGTCAGACTTCCGTCTCTCACCGCGGCGGTAAAAAAATTTCTATCTAATCATTGCCGGATGGCGACGTTGCGCCTTTCCGGCCTGAATGCCTTGTAGGCCTGATAGCACAGCGCTATCAGGCACTGAATTTACGCCGTCCGGCGAACAAACTCTTTCATTTTAAAGCCCAGCACGGCAAGCGCGGCGAAATAGGCCGCGATACCCGCGATCACTACCGCCATCAAACGCAGCAAACGCCATAACATCGACCCTTGCGACCACTCCGGCATAATATGCAACACGCCGAACAATACGGCGGCCATCACCAGTACGGAAATGATCAGACGCATCAGGAACCACATCCAACCCGGTTGTGGCGTAAAGATATTCTGTTTGCGCAGTTGCCAGTACAGCAGCGACGCATTGAGACATGCCGCCAAACCAATAGAGAGCGACAGCCCGGCGTGTTTCAGCGGTCCAATAAACGCCAGGTTCATTAACTGCGTCATGATTAACGTCACGATGGCGATTTTCACCGGCGTTTTAATATCCTGGCGAGAATAGAAGCCCGGGGCCAGCACTTTTACGACGATCAAGCCAATCAGCCCCACCGAATAGGCGATTAACGCCCGCTGCGTCATCGCCGCATCAAAGGCGGTGAATTTACCGTACTGAAACAGCGAGACCGTCAGCGGCTTCGCCAGAATGCCTAACGCTACCGCGCTCGGCAACGCCAGTAAAAAGCACAAACGCAGCCCCCAGTCCATCAGGCGGCAGTACTCATCATGATTGCCGCTGGCAAAGCTTTTCGACAATGACGGCAACAGGATGGTCCCCAACGCCACGCCCAGCACGCCGGACGGGAACTCCATCAACCGATCGGCATAGTACATCCATGAGACCGAGCCGGAGGCCAGAAACGAGGCGAAAATGGTATTGATGATAAGGGAGATCTGACTGACGGAAACGCCCAAAATCGCCGGCCCCATCTGTTTGACTACCCGCATCGCCCCGGTGTCGCGAAAGTTAATGCGCGGCAGCACCAGCATACCGATCTTTTTCAAATACGGAAGTTGATACACCAGTTGCAGCACGCCGCCGACGGTGACTGCCCAGGCTAACGCCAGCACCGGCGGATTAAAGTATGGCGCGGCGAATAATGCAAAACCGATCATGCTGATATTAAGAAATGTCGGCGCAAAAGCGGGAATAGAGAAGCGATTCCAGGTGTTGAGAATGGCGCCAACCAGTGAAGCCAGCGAGATCAGCAGAATATAGGGAAACGTAATCCGCAGCAGTTGCGTCGTCAGCGCGAACTTATCCGCAGTATCGGCAAAACCCGGCGCGGTTACCATAATCACCCACGGGGCGGCCAGCATACCGGCCACCGTCACGACGGCCAATGCCAGCGTCAACAGGCCGGAAACGTAAGCGACAAAGATCCGCGTCGCTTCTTCACCCTGCTTGCTCTTATATTCCGCCAGGATAGGCACAAAGGCCTGAGAAAAAGCGCCTTCGGCAAAGATCCGGCGTAGTAGATTGGGGAGTTTAAACGCCACAAAAAAGGCGTCGGTCGCCATCCCTGCGCCAAAAATTCTGGCGACAATCGCATCACGGGCAAAGCCCAACACGCGTGAAAACATAGTCATCGAGCTGACGGCAGCCAGCGATTTCAATAAATTCATTTCTTTTGTATTCCAGACCCTGGCGTAAAACTCCTGCATGGCTGATCCATCGACCGGATAACGCAACTTCTGCCGTATCCGGCTGTATCACCGCGCCTGACGGCGACGTTAAAACGTCTTATCAGGCCTTACAGACTCCCCACGGTTTGCCATTATTCACTGTGAAAAGAGGTATTATGTAGAGTGGGCATATATACCCGCCATACTTCGAGCTGCATGTGCGTTAGCTTTTCTGCAACTCGAATTATTGAGGGTATAGTACCTGGATTACGATGAATTACTACCGCCAGATGTTACAGAGGGTTATTCGCTGATGGCGTCCCGCCACAGCGCCTCCACGACGCGCTGGGCCAAAATCGCCTGTTCCCCCGCCGTTTCCGGAACCGTCTGATTTTGTACGCAGTCAATGAAATGCCGCGCGCATCCGACAAAACCACGCTGTTCAAGCGTCGTTTGCCAACCCGGAATGGGTTTGATGAGAATACCCTGCCCGCGCTCTTCGCGCCATTCACGCATATCCGTCACGTCATACAGCCCGCCGTCGGTGACGGCCTGGACCGATTCACGCTGGCTTCCGGCGCGCCGGTGCATACTGGTGGTAATTTGTAGTTTGTCGGCGGAAAAATGATGTTCCGCATAGCACATTTCGCCGGACTCGCTGGTGAGCAACGTGCCGCTGGCAAGGCGCGCCTCGCCGCCCGCCAGCCACAGAGCGGTATCCACGACATGCAGATAGTCATCGAGCAAAGTAAAACGTAAGTCGTGCGGCCCGACGCTATCGGTACGATGTTTATCCATACGCAGTGACGCCGCAGTGCCGAGGCGCGTCTTCAGTTCGCGGTACAGCGGCGCGAAACGGCGATTAAAGCCAACCATCAGCGTCAATTTTTTTTGCGCCGCCAGCGCCACCAGCCGTTCGGCATCACGTAGATTTTCCGCCAGCGGTTTATCTACGCAGACATGGACGCCGGCATTGAGAAGTTCGCTGACCACGGCATAATGGCTTGCGGTACTGGAGTGGACGAAGACCGCATCGCAGCCGGACGCTAAATTCGCTAGCGAATCCACATACGGTATGCACCAGCTTTCGCAGATACGTAAGGCTTTATCCCGCGAAGGAGACCAGGCGCCCTGTAACGTCCATTCGGCGGTGTTGGTTAATACCGGCAGCCAGGCCTTCTGCGCAATACCCCCTAACCCGACAATGCCAATCCGTAATGTTCTCACATTACTCTCCCAGGTGAGCTAACAAAGAATCCAGCCGCTGCTTTAACTCCGCCACTTCGCTTTCCAGCGCTTCGACGCGCGACTGAAGATCGCCCGACGCACTTTCCGGCGCAGACGTCTGGAGAGACAGTTCATCGACGTCGCCGCAAAAAAGGTGCATATAACGGCTTTCGCGCTTACCCGGTTCACGCGCCAGACGGACGACATACGGGCCGTCCTCACGGCTGGCAAGCCGTTCCAGCGTGGATTCAACTTCCGCCATATCGCTGAATTCATGCATCCGCGACGCCCGACTACGCAACTCGCCGGGCGTTTGCGCGCCGCGCAGCAGCAGCGTAGTGACGAGCGCCACTTCCGCCGCGCTAAGTTTCAGATCGCCAAATTCGGAATTACAGAAACGCTGTTCATATTTGGTGACGCGATTGCCAAACCCGCTGACCGTACGCAAAAAGTGGCGTTTCACCAGGTTATCGAGCTGTTCTTGTACCTCTTGTTCCGTCAGGTTCATCACCGGTTCACGGTTGGTTTTCTGATTACAGGCTGTCACCACCCCGTTGACGGAAAGCGGATACTGTTCCGGCGTTGTCACCTGCTTTTCCAGCAGACAGCCAATCACTCGCGCTTCAGTGGCAGTTAATTCATATTTCATCGTTTTCTCCCTTTGCCTCTCATTCCGTAAGCCGCTCAACGCCCCGGCGTCCATAACGGCGTGGTTAACGCCGTCAGGACATGGTCGCGCCATTGTCCATCAATCAACAGGTAATCTTTCGCATAGCCTTCTTTTTCAAAGCCAAGCCGCGCCAGCAACGCGCCGCTACGTTTGTTGTGCGGCATATAGTTCGCCATGATACGGTGGATATGCTGAGTGCGCTGCATATAGCGAATCGCAGCGGTTAAGGCTTCAAACATCAGCCCTTGCCCCTGCCACTTCTGCGCAATGGAATAGCCCAGATAACAGGCATGAAAAGAACCGCGCACCACATTAGAAAAATTCGCCACGCCGATAATTTCTTTTTCTTCCGGATCAAGTAGCGCGAAATAGAAGGCGGAGCCCTGTTTGTGAAATTCACCGATCATTCCCAGACGCGCCTGCCATCCTGAAGGATAACAATGACTTTCATCACGGACCGGTTCCCAGGGTTTTAAAAAATGACGATTTTCCGCGTAATAATCGGCCAGACGCCAGGCATCACGCTCATGCACTAAACGTACCACCAGACGATCGGTGGTTAAGCGCACTTTTGGCACGTTACTACGATAGCCAAACATTCTATACCTACTCCTTCCTGTAACGTCTTCAGCACGCCAGTAACATTACTATACCTGCGCAACCAGGCTCTGTGAAAAGCGCAAATCGTCATTTTTTGAATTGCTGCCACATTTTGATGAAAACTCTCGATTAAAAAGGATTTTTGATAAAAAAATATTGTCCCGCTAACGGTAGGAAAAAACGAAACGCCGCCGCAGAATAGAAGACGCTCATCTTTTATTTCCCGGGAGGGGAAATGTCGCGCGTCTCGCAGGCGAGGAACCTGGGTAAATATTTTCTTCTCATCGATAACATGTTAGTGGTGCTGGGTTTTTTCGTCGTCTTCCCGCTCATCTCTATTCGCTTTGTCGATCAAATGGGGTGGGCTGCCGTAATGGTAGGGATCGCGCTCGGCCTGCGCCAGTTTATTCAACAAGGTCTGGGCATTTTTGGCGGCGCCATCGCCGATCGCTTTGGCGCGAAACCGATGATTGTCACCGGTATGCTGATGCGCGCCGCAGGCTTTGCCACCATGGGTATCGCGCATGAGCCCTGGCTCTTGTGGTTTTCCTGCTTTCTTTCCGGTCTCGGCGGTACGCTTTTTGACCCGCCGCGTTCAGCGCTGGTGGTCAAATTAATTCGTCCGGAGCAACGGGGCCGCTTCTTCTCTCTGTTGATGATGCAGGACAGCGCGGGCGCGGTGATTGGCGCGCTGCTGGGAAGCTGGTTGCTACAATACGATTTTCGCCTGGTCTGCGCGACAGGCGCTATTTTGTTCATATTATGCGCCCTTTTCAACGCATGGCTGCTTCCGGCCTGGAAGCTATCAACGGTCAGAACGCCGGTGCGTGAAGGAATGCGCCGCGTCATGAGCGATAAAAGGTTTGTCACCTACGTGCTGACGCTGGCGGGCTACTATATGCTGGCGGTACAGGTCATGTTAATGCTGCCGATTATGGTAAACGATATCGCCGGTTCGCCTGCTGCCGTGAAATGGATGTACGCTATTGAGGCGTGTCTCTCGCTGACGTTGCTCTACCCGATTGCCCGCTGGAGCGAAAAGCGTTTTCGGCTGGAGCATCGGCTGATGGCCGGTTTGCTCGTCATGTCGCTGAGCATGCTCCCCATCGGGATGGTGGGCAATTTACAGCAGCTTTTTACGCTTATTTGCGCTTTCTACATCGGCTCGGTTATCGCCGAACCGGCGCGCGAAACGCTCAGCGCGTCGCTCGCGGACGCGAGGGCGCGGGGAAGCTATATGGGCTTTAGCCGTCTGGGATTAGCCATTGGCGGCGCGATTGGTTATATCGGCGGCGGCTGGTTGTTTGATATGGGTAAAGCGTTTGCGCAGCCTGAACTACCGTGGATGATGCTCGGTATTATCGGTTTCATCACCTTTTTGGCTTTAGGCTGGCAATTTAGTCATAAACGCACGCCGCGCCGGATGCTGGAACCCGGCGCCTGATTTGATACCTGTCGCTATCTCCTCCATACTGGTCAGATACCGACAGTCAAATGGAGGAGAAACGTGAAGCTTTATATTTACGATCATTGCCCTTTCTGCGTTAAAGCCCGCATGATTTTCGGCCTGAAGAACATCCCCGTTGAACTTAACGTGTTACAAAATGACGACGAGGCGACGCCCACCCGGATGATTGGTCAAAAGATGGTGCCCATCCTGCAAAAAGATGATAGTCGCTACCTTCCTGAAAGTATGGATATTGTACATTATGTCGACAACCTCGACGGCAAACCGCTGTTAACCGGGAAACGCAATCCAGCCATTGAAGAGTGGTTGCGCAAAGTTAACGGTTACGTTAATCAGCTACTGCTGCCGCGATTTGCAAAATCCGCTTTCGATGAATTTTCTACCCCTGCGGCGCGCCAGTATTTTATCCGCAAAAAAGAAGCCTCATCTGGCAGTTTTGACAACCATCTTGCGCACTCTGCCGGACTGATTAAAAAGATCGGCGATGATTTACGTTTGCTGGATAAACTCATCGTACAGCCTAACGCCGTTAACGGCGAATTATCGGAAGATGATATTCATCTGTTTCCGCTTCTGCGTAATCTGACGCTGGTCGCCGGTATTCACTGGCCGACAAAAGTCGCGGACTATCGCGATAATATGGCAAAGCAGACGCAAATTAATTTACTCTCCTCAATGGCTATCTAACGCCCGCCAGGCGGCAACCCTTTCTTGCCGCCTTTTTCAGCTTTTTCTAGTGGCGCCATGTCCGCTGGCGCGACATGCTGCTTTGTGTCAAGATTAGGGCACAGGCAACATGCTAAGGAACGCCATGAAAAAGTTTTTTTTTGCCGCTGCGCTGGTAGTTAGCGGCCTGTTAGTGGGTTGTAATCAACTTACGCAATACACCATTAGCGAACAAGAAATCAATCAAGCGCTTGAAAAACGGAATAATTTCTCAAAAGATATTGGTCTGCCCGGCATTGCCGACGCGCATATCGTATTGACTAACCTTGCCAGCCAGATTGGTCGGGAAGAGCCTAATAAAGTCACCCTTACTGGCGATGCCAGGCTGGATATGAATTCCCTGTTTGGCAGTCAAAAAGCGACGATGAAACTCAAGCTAAAAGCCCTGCCGGTCTTTGATAAAGAAAAAGGCGCCATCTATCTTCAGGAGATGGAAGTAGTAGACGCCACCGTGACGCCGGAGAAAATGCAATCGGTGCTACAAACGCTCCTGCCCTATTTAAATCAGTCTTTACGTAGCTACTTTAACCAGCGGCCAGCTTACGTGTTGCGTGAGGACAGTAGTAAAGGCGAAGCGTTAGCGAAGAAACTCGCGAAAGGCATTGAAGTTAAACCTGGTGAAATCGTTATTCCTTTCACCAATTGATTTCGGAGGGCGCGCTCGCGCCCTTTTTTTACGTGCAAACGAAAACGTTTCCGCTTATCCTTTGTTTCCGGCAAAAAGACTATTCCTCAGCCGGAGCTTATTAATGACTGCACCATCCCAGGTTTTAAAGATCCGCCGCCCGGACGACTGGCACGTTCACCTTCGCGATGGCGACATGTTAAAAACGGTCGTACCCTATACCAGCGAAATTTATGGTCGCGCTATCGTGATGCCGAACCTGGCGTCCCCCATCACGACCGTTGATGCAGCGATCGCCTACCGCCAGCGTATTCTCGATGCGGTGCCCGCCGGGCATGATTTCACGCCGTTAATGACCTGCTATTTAACGGATTCGCTCGATGCCGATGAACTGGAGCGTGGTTTCCATGAAGGCGTATTTACTGCGGCTAAGCTTTACCCGGCCAATGCCACCACTAACTCCAGTCATGGCGTAACGTCAGTCGACGCTATCATGCCGGTACTGGAGCGGATGGAAAAACTCGGAATGCCATTGCTGGTCCACGGTGAGGTGACCCATGCGGAGGTTGATATCTTCGATCGCGAAGCGCGTTTTATCGACACCGTAATGGAACCGCTACGCCAGCGTCTGACCACGCTTAAAGTGGTCTTTGAACACATCACGACCAAAGATGCCGCGCAGTATGTCCGTGACGGCAACGACTACCTGGCGGCTACCATTACGCCTCAACATTTAATGTTTAACCGTAATGATATGCTGGTCGGCGGCATTCGTCCTCACCTGTACTGTCTGCCGATTCTGAAACGCAATATTCACCAGCAGGCGTTACGCGACCTGGTCGCCAGTGGTTTTACGCGCGCCTTCCTGGGGACGGATTCAGCGCCGCATTCACGTCATCGTAAAGAGACCAGTTGCGGCTGCGCCGGTTGTTTCAACGCACCCTCCGCCCTTGGCAGTTATGCCGCCGTGTTTGAGGAAATGAACGCGCTGGCGCACTTTGAAGCGTTCTGTTCACTGAATGGCCCGCAATTCTATGGCCTGCCGGTGAATACGGGGTGGGTGGAACTGGTTCGCGATGAACAACAGGTACCGGAAAATATCGCGCTGGCTGATGATTCGCTGGTGCCTTTTTTAGCGGGTGAAACAGTACGCTGGTCAGTAAAAAAATAAAAAATGCGCTTACCTGTTGCTATATATTGGATTTAACTGTATATATATCCAGTATATTCAGCAGGGGGTCATTATGCGTATTGAAGTCACTATAGCCAAAACGTCACCTCTGCCTGCCGGTGCGATTGATGCGCTGGCGGGCGAACTCTCCCGTCGTATTAGCCATCATTTTCCTGAGAACTTGGGTAACGTCACCGTACGTTACGCTACCGCCAACAACTTGTCCGTCATTGGCGCATCAAAAGAGGACAAAGAACGCATTAGCGAGATTCTCCAGGAGACCTGGGAGAGCGCTGATGACTGGTTCATCAATGAATAAAAAATGATATGCAGTGATGTATGTTTGCCGGGTCGCCCCGGCTTTTTTATTTGCGCAACTGATGAATATTTCGCCTGACCGTCAAAATAATTGCACAACATCCTAAAAAAATATGAATGAACTGCCGCTTTATTGTTCATATAATTCTTAAAAAGAGAAATTTATCCTCCGGTCTCTTTAAAAACGCAGTGAATAGCCTTATTAATTGGTATACTGAAGTTGCTTCAGAAGAAAAACACGCATTGAACCTCGAGAACCGTTGTCTTATAACACGTACCAGGGGGGCATGATGGAAAAGAATAATGAAGTCATTCAGACCCATCCGCTTGTAGGATGGGACATCAGCACCGTCGATAGCTATGATGCGCTGATGCTGCGTTTACACTACCAGACCCCAAATCGTCCGGAACCGGAAGGGACTGAAGTTGGTCAAACGCTCTGGTTAACGACAGATGTAGCCAGGCAATTTATTTCAATATTAGAAGCCGGCATCGCCAAAATAGAATCAGGTGATTACCAGGAAAACGAGTATCGTCGCCATTAGCGTGACGCGCTCCCCCTCTCTCAGGCACCGTAAGGTGCCTCACTTATTTCTGGCTTGTATATCTCAGCGCAGTTATTTACCCTGAAATCATCGCGATAGCAGAGAGAAGCTGATGAAATACGACCTTATTATTATCGGCAGCGGTTCGGTTGGCGCCGCCGCTGGTTATTACGCCACCCGCGCCGGGCTAAAGGTCCTGATGACCGATGCGCATATGCCGCCTCATCAACAGGGCAGCCATCACGGCGATACCCGACTTATCCGCCACGCTTATGGTGAAGGCGAAAAATATGTCCCGCTGGTGCTTCGCGCCCAGGCGCTTTGGGATGAACTCTCCACACACAATGAAGAGCCTATTTTTGTCCGCTCCGGCGTCGTCAACCTCGGCCCGGCCGATTCCGCTTTCTTAGCCAACGTCGCACGAAGCGCACAACAGTGGCAATTGAACGTCGAGCGCCTGGACGCGACGGCCCTCATGACGCGCTGGCCGGAAATTCGCGTGCCCGATAATTATATCGGGCTGTTTGAAGCTGACTCCGGTTTCCTGCGCAGCGAATTAGCCATTACCACATGGCTTCGTCTGGCCCGAGAGGCAGGCTGCGCACAGCTATTTAACAGCCCGGTAAGCCATATTCACCATGATGATAACGGTGTGACGATAGAGACGAGTGAAGGCTGCTACCACGCCAGCAAGGCGCTGATTAGCGCGGGCACCTGGGTCAAAGCGCTGGTACCGGAGCTGCCCGTTCAGCCCGTACGTAAAGTTTTTGCCTGGTTTAAGGCGGATGGGCGTTACAGCACTAAAAACCGCTTTCCGGCCTTTACCGGCGAAATGCCCAACGGCGATCAATATTACGGCTTCCCGGCGGAGAACGACGAGTTAAAAATCGGCAAACACAATGGCGGACAGCTAATACAAGCTCCGGAAGAGCGCAAGCCCTTTGCCGCCGTTGCCAGCGATGGCGCGGAAGCATTTCCTTTCCTGCGTAACGTACTGCCGGGTATCGGCGGTTGTTTACATGGGGCGGCATGTACCTATGATAATTCGCCGGACGAGGATTTTATTATCGATACGCTGCCTGGCCATGAGAACACGCTTGTCATCACTGGACTCAGCGGACATGGTTTTAAATTCGCCCCGGTGTTAGGAGAAATCGCTGCGGATTTTGCGTTGGGAAAAACATCCTCCTTTGATCTGACGCCGTTCCGGCTTTCCCGTTTTAGCCAATAATTTGTCGGCCCCGTAAAGGGGCTGTTTATTAAGGTAACCTATGCGCCGTCTCTTTCATTTTCTGATGAATAATATTCGCGAACATTTCATGCTTTACGTTATTCTTTGGTCACTGCTGGCGGTGATGGATATTGTTTATCTCCTTTTCTTCTGATTGCTTTTCATTGACGTTAACTGACACTTCCTGAAAATTCCTCACTTTTTATTTCATAACGTTGAAGCACGACAATAATGCCAGTTCCTGCCGTTGCGCGGTTACAGGAGTGAAATATCTCGAAACTTCTGAAGCTGAACCGCAAACAACATCAAAATTATTGAAATAAAAATAAATATCATTCAAATTCTTATTTATAAGTTGCATTCGGCGCTTTTCCACGCCATTTTCATTCTCTCGTGAAATATTCATTGGTGTGTTTATGCAATTTAAAAATACTCCACAGCGTTATGGCGTGGTTTCCGCCGCGCTCCACTGGCTGACCGCCCTGGTGGTCTATGGCATGTTTGCGTTGGGCTTATGGATGGTCACGCTCAGTTATTACGACGGCTGGTATCACCAGGCACCGGAAATACATAAAAGTATTGGCATATTACTGATGATGGCGCTGATCGTGCGTATTATCTGGCGGCATTATTCTCCGCCGCCCGTTGCGTTGACCAGCTATTCCCGTTTAACGCGCGCTGGCGCCGCCGCGGGTCATCTCCTCCTGTATCTCCTGCTCTTTGCGATAATCATTAGCGGCTACCTGATTTCCACCGCCGACGGTAAACCGATTAGCGTCTTTGGCTGGTTTGAGATTCCGGCCACGCTTACGGACGCGGGCGCGCAGGCTGACATCGCCGGAACGCTGCATCTGTGGTTTGCCTGGTCGCTGGTCATTATCTCGCTCTCGCATGGGGTTATGGCGCTAAAACACCATTTCATCGATAAAGACGACACACTGAAACGTATGACAGGAATGTCGTCATCTGACTATGGAGCTCAAAAATGAAAAAAAACCTGCTGGGATTCACCCTCGCATCCTTGTTATTCACGACCGGTTCCGCCGTGGCGGCGGAGTATAAAATTGATAAAGAAGGCCAACATGCGTTCGTCAATTTCCGCATCCAGCATCTGGGCTACAGCTGGCTATACGGCACCTTTAAAGATTTCGACGGCACGTTCACTTTTGACGAAAAAAATCCGTCGGCCGACAAAGTGAACGTGACCATTAACACCAATAGCGTCGACACTAACCATGCCGAACGTGACAAACACCTGCGTAGCGCGGAATTTCTTAATGTTGCGAAATTCCCGCAGGCAACCTTCACCTCTACCAGCGTGAAAAAAGAGGGCGATGAACTGGATATTACCGGCAATCTGACGCTCAATGGCGTGACTAAACCGGTGACGCTGGAAGCGAAGCTGATGGGCCAGGGCGACGATCCGTGGGGCGGTAAGCGCGCGGGCTTTGAGGCCGAAGGAAAAATTAAGCTGAAGGATTTCAATATAACTACCGATCTCGGCCCGGCCTCACAAGAGGTTGAGCTTATCATCTCAGTAGAAGGCGTTCAGCAGAAGTAACGCCTGGCGAAATGCCGGATAGCGGCCTTTACGCTGCTATCCGGCAAGATATTACTCAGCCGGATCGGGAATGCTCAGTTTGCTATTAAGCCGACCACGCGATTTATTAAAAATTTTGTTGCCGTTCTCGCGACCCGCACGACGTCGGCGCTGTTCTTCCTCCGGCAAGGCCAACTCTTCACAGCATTGTTCACTACAGCAGCCGTTAAATTTACTGGCGCACTGCGGACACTGGATAAACAGCAGATGGCAACCGTCGTTTTTGCAGTTGGTATGGCTATCGCAGGGCGCGCCGCACTGATGGCAATGCGCGATAACCTCATCCGAGATTCGTTCGCCCATTCGTTCATCAAATACAAAGTTTTTGCCGATAAAGCGAACGGGAAGCCCCTGCTCGCGCGCGCGACGGGCGTATTCAATGATGCCACCCTCAATATGCCAGACTTTATTGAAACCGTTGTGTTTCATCCAGGCGCTGGCTTTCTCACAACGAATACCGCCGGTACAGTACATCACTATCTTTTTATCTGCATGTTCCCGCAGCATTTCAACCGCTTTTGGCAACTGTTCACGAAACGTATCCGCCGGGATTTCCAGAGCATTTTCGAAATGGCCAACTTCATACTCATAATGGTTGCGCATATCAATAAAGACCGCGTCAGGATCGTCCAGCATCACATTCACATCTGCCGCCTTCAGATAATCGCCGACATTACTGGCATCAAAACTCGGATCATCAATACCGTCAGCAACGATACGGTCGCGAACTTTCATACGCAGCACCCAAAATGACTTTCCGTCATCCTCCAGCGCAATATTTAAACGCAGCCCGTCCAGCGCGGGGTCGAACGTATAAAGCTGTTGACGAAACGTCTCGAGCTTGCTTTGCGGCACGCTGATTTGCGCATTGATGCCTTCATGCGCCAGGTAAACGCGACCAAAAACGTCCAACGCCGTAAACACCTGATACAACGTGTCCCGCGTCTGTTGCGGCGAGGCGATAGTGAAATATTTATAAAAAGAAATTGTCGTACGCGGCTCGCTTTCCGCCAGCATTTTGGCTTTCAGCTCGTCATTAGAGATGCGGTTGTGTAACACTGGCATGGTGTACGTATCCTGCAATCAGCAAAAAATAAAGTGGGCAGGCATGATAAGGCAAGTCTCGCCAATTTACATCCACACATTTCGCGCTACATTTCCTGCTTTACACTAAATAATTAACAACAATTGTCGATTTAATCGCCACTCTCCTGCTACATATTTTTGCTCAACGCAAAAAGATGCGAGAATACGGGGAATTGTTCGTTGAAAGACAGGATAGAAATGACGAAGTTGCCTAAGTTCTCCGTGGCCTTACTGCACCCGCGCTATTGGTTAACCTGGTTGGGTATAGGCGCGCTTTGGTTGGTCGTGCAACTCCCCTACCCGGTCATCTATAAATTGGGTTGCGCATTGGGCCACCTGGCGCGACGCGTAATGAAACGCCGCGCGAAAATCGCCTATCGCAACCTTGAATTATGCTTTCCGGAAATGACCGCGCAGGAACGCCACACCATGGTGGTCAAAAACTTTGAATCCGTCGGTATGGGCGTGATGGAAACCGGCATGGCCTGGTTCTGGCCCGATCGGCGAGTGAACCGCTGGATGGAAGCGAGCGGTCTGGAGCATATCCGTGAAGTTAAGGCGCAGGGGCTGGGGTTCATTCTGGTAGGAATACATTTTCTTACCCTTGAGTTTGGCGCCCGCATGTTTGGTATGCATAACCCGGGGATCGGAGTTTATCGCCCGAATGATAATCCGTTGCTCGACTGGTTACAGACCTGGGGACGCTTACGCTCCAATAAATCAATGTTGGATCGCAAAGATCTGAAAGGCATGGTTAAGGCATTGAAAAGCGGCGAATTGATCTGGTATGCGCCGGATCACGATTACGGCCCGCGCGCCAGCGTTTTTGTACCATTATTCGCTGTCGACCAGGCTGCCACGACCTCCGGTACCTGGATGCTCGCGCGCATGTCTAAAGCCTGTATTATCCCCTTCGTGCCTCGCCGTAAACCCGATGGGAAAGGCTACGAACTGATCATTCTTCCTGCGGAATATTCGCCTCCGCTGGAGAGCGCAGAAGCGACTGCCGCGTGGATGAATAAGATTGTTGAGCAGTGCATTATGATGGCGCCAGATCAATATATGTGGTTGCATCGCCGCTTTAAAACTCGCCCTGAAGGCGTACCGTCGCGCTATTGACAGGATTGCAGCCGTCAGGCTGCAATTTTCCCCTCTTTTAGCTTTAAAAGCTCCCCACATTGCGAGGCTGGTAAGGTCGGCGCATAATTATAATTAGTACGCTCATAATTAAATTGATGATAGCGCAAACCGCGCATCATACTGTGGAACGCTATGTCACCCTCTGATGTCCCCATAAACTGGAAACGCAATCTAACCGTTACCTGGCTGGGCTGTTTTTTAACCGGCGCGGCATTCAGCCTGGTCATGCCTTTTCTCCCTCTCTACGTTGAGCAACTCGGCGTAACAGGCCATAGCGCGCTCAACATGTGGTCCGGGCTGGTCTTTAGTATTACGTTCCTCTTTTCAGCTATCGCTTCCCCTTTTTGGGGCGGCCTGGCGGATCGTAAAGGGCGTAAGATCATGCTGTTGCGTTCCGCTCTCGGCATGGCCATTGTGATGCTGTTAATGGGCATGGCGCAAAATATCTGGCAATTTCTGATCCTCCGCGCGTTATTAGGCCTGCTGGGCGGATTTATTCCCAACGCCAATGCGCTCATCGCCACTCAGGTGCCGCGCCACAAAAGCGGCTGGGCGTTAGGGACGCTCTCTACTGGCGGCGTCAGCGGCGCTCTGCTTGGCCCACTTGCGGGCGGTCTGCTCGCCGACCATTACGGCCTTCGCCCGGTCTTTTTTATTACCGCCAGCGTGTTGTTTATCTGTTTTCTGCTCACCTTCTTTTTTATTCGCGAGAATTTCCTGCCGGTGAGCAAAAAAGAGATGCTTCACGTTCGGGAAGTGGTCGCCTCGTTAAAAAATCCCCGCCTGGTGTTAAGCCTGTTTGTCACCACGCTGATTATTCAGGTGGCGACGGGGTCTATTGCGCCCATCCTGACGCTCTATGTGCGCGAACTCGCGGGAAATGTCAGTAATATTGCGTTCATTAGCGGGATGATAGCGTCCGTTCCCGGCGTGGCGGCATTACTTAGCGCCCCCCGGCTCGGCAAGCTCGGCGACAGAATTGGCCCGGAAAAGATTCTTATCGTCGCGCTGATTATTTCCGTACTGCTGCTGATTCCAATGTCTTTTGTGCAAACGCCGTGGCAGCTCGCGCTATTGCGGTTTCTGCTTGGCGCGGCGGATGGCGCGCTGCTGCCAGCCGTTCAAACTCTGCTGGTTTACAACTCTACCAACCAGATAGCCGGGCGCATATTCAGCTACAACCAATCTTTCCGCGATATCGGCAACGTCACCGGCCCTCTCATGGGCGCCGCAATTTCCGCGAGCTATGGCTTCCGCGCCGTATTCTGCGTCACGGCAGGCGTGGTGTTGTTCAATGCTATCTATTCATGGAACAGCTTACGACGGCGCAGACTGGCAATAGAATGATTTTTGCGCTTTCATACTTGCAATATCACAGAATCAGCTATTCTTTCCCTAAATACCTCGTCAAATCAAAGGGAGACACTGATGACCATGTATGCCACGCTGGAAGAAGCTATCGATGCAGCCCGGGAAGAATTTCTGGCTGACCATCCAGGCCTCGAACAAGATGAAGCGAATGTGCAGCAGTTCAACGTTCAGAAATATGTACTGCAGGATGGGGACATCATGTGGCAGGTCGAATTTTTCGCCGATGAAGGTGAAGATGGCGAATGTCTGCCGATGCTGAGTGGTGAAGCCGCGCAGAGCGTGTTTGACGGCGATTATGATGAGATAGAGATCCGCCAGGAATGGCAGGAAGAGAATACTTTGCATGAATGGGATGAAGGGGAATTCCAGCTTGAACCCCCGCTTGATACCGAGGAAGGCCGTACTGCGGCAGACGAATGGGATGAGCGTTAATTACTCATAAGGCCCGTGGTGAATATCGAGCGGCAGTAGCAGTGTATCGAAGATCAGTGAGAAGGGCAGATCGAGGATAGTGATATAGCGCCATGCGGAATCACGCATATCCCACTGCACGCCAGGGTAATACTGGTTGCCGTGTCCTTGTCCGGGGATCGTTCTGCTGATAATACTGCCGCAGCCGCTCAGGGTAATCACCATTATGCTCACCGCGAATATACGCACCTGATACCTCATTTCACTATAAAAATACCGGCATCACGCCGGTATTTTTCACCTCACTCCAGACCTGAAGACCTTATCCCGCTGACGATGCTCGTCCCTGCAACGCCTGCGGATTCAGGACGAGAGACTGATAATGGTTTACCCAGGAAGAGTATCTCTCTGGCGCATTCCAGACCCGATAGTGTAAACGCGCCATCGTCACCGGATCGCTGAGCAAAACCAGACGCCGATCGCGGTTCAGTTTCTCCGGCGTTTCGTTTAGCGCCTGCTCCACATGACGATCGCGGGCTATTTCCAGCACCTTACTGGCGCGGTGACGCGCGGTGGCCATCGCGGTCGCCAGCGCATTAAGCGACGGGTTAAATACCGCATGCATAAAGCCATCGTCCAGAATACGGCGGCGATTCATCTCCAGATATTTATCGGTATCGACCAACACCTGAGGCGGCGAATACTCTTCCGGGATCAGGAACAGCTTCCAGCGTTTGGTGCGTAATCCTACCGTTGAACGACTGGAGATCACCGAAACAAATGGCGACAGAATCAGCGAAAAGACAATCGGCGCCAGCCAGAACAGAAAGCGTAAATCCAGCCACGCCATACCCACCGCCCAGACCAGCCCCAGCAGCAGTTGAGAACCGTGACGCATAAAGGCTTCTCCCCACGGCGTAGAATCATCGTCGCGTTGCGGTGAGTTCCAGACCACTTCCCAGCCGAGGAACGCGCTGACCACAAACACGGTATGAAACAGCATACGCACCGGCGCCAGCAACACGGAGAACAGCACTTCCAGCAACAGCGACAGCGTAACGCGCCAGAAACCGCCATACTCTTTGGTGCCTTTACACCAGATCAGCATAATACTGAGCAGCTTCGGCAGGAACAGCAGCACCATCGTTGACGCAAACAGCGCGATTGCCAGTTCCGGACGCCACTGCGGCCAGACCGGAAAAAGCTGGCGCGGCTGAAGGAAATATTGCGGCTCTGTTAACGCATGAACGACCTGCAGCGCGGTAGAAAGCGCGAGGAACATAAACCATAACGGCGCGGACAGATATGACATTACCCCCGTCAGGAACACGGCGCGATGCACCGGGTGCATTCCTTTCACCAGGAACAGACGAAAGTTCATCAGGTTGCCGTGACACCAGCGGCGGTCGCGTTTAAGCTCATCCAGCAGATTTGGCGGCAGCTCTTCATAGGAACCGGGGAGATCGTAGGCAATCCAGACGCCCCACCCTGCCCGACGCATTAGCGCCGCCTCCACAAAGTCGTGGGAAAGAATCGATCCGGCGAACGAACCTTCTCCCGGCAGCGGCGCCAGAGCGCAGTGCTCGATAAACGGCTTCACGCGGATAATGGCATTGTGCCCCCAGTAGTGCGACTCCCCCAACTGCCAGAAGTGCAGCCCGGCGGTAAACAGCGGTCCATAAACACGGGTCGCGAACTGTTGGCAGCGGGCATACAGAGTATCCATTCCCGACGCTTTCGGCGAAGACTGGATAATCCCAGCGTTTGGATTCGCTTCCATCAGACGCACCAGCCCGCTCAGACACTCGCCGCTCATCACTGAGTCCGCGTCCAGCACCACCATATAGCTGTACTGATTGCCCCAGCGGCGGCAAAAATCGTCAATATTGCCGCTTTTGCGTTTCATACGGCGGCGGCGGCGACGGTAAAAAATTTGGCCTTCGCCCTGCACTTCCGCAATAAGCTCCATCCACGCCTTTTGCTCCGCCACGCAGATATCCGGGTTATAACTGTCGCTAAGGATATAGACGTCGAAATGCGCGGCGTTGCCTGTGGCTTTAACGGACTCCCAGGTCGCGCGCAGACCGGCGAAAACGCGGCTAACGTCTTCATTACAGATAGGCATGATCAGCGCCGTCCGGTGTTCCGGATTGAGGGGCTCATCGCCAACCGTAGACGCGGAGATGCTGTACTTATCGCGCCCGATAAGCAGTTGCAGGAAGCCCATCAGCGCCGTCCAGAATCCGGCTGACACCCAGCAGAACAGCACGGCAAACAGAATCAGGATACCGGTTTGCAGCATGTAGGGCAGGAGCTGCATAAAAGAGACCCAAATATCCTGCCCCACCATATCCATAGGATTGATGAGCGCCCATCCCTGATAAGGCAGAATGGTCTTCATATACCAGGTCGCGACGACGGTTTGCGCCAGAGTCAAAATTAACAAAATATAGCGGCGTATAGTGCCGACGGTACGCCATTTTTGCTCGCTCGCCTGCTCTTCTTTTGTCAGACGAGAAACATAGCGCGGCGTTACATCCCGCCCACGCAGGCGATCCCAAAAACGGCCAACCGGGTTGGTTCGCCAGGGATCAGGAAACATCGAAGAGCGCGTCGCTTTTGGCATAGCCTGCAACTGATCGCGCCCTTCATCATCTTTAATTAACTGCCCCTTCGCCAATGAATCCGGCCAGGCGTGTTCAAGGCGGGCTTTTACGGAACCCTGCGGTGAATCGTCTTCTCGCGAGTAAGTCCGATGCTCGGCATCCAGCGCCTGATGCACGGCGCGGATGTCAGTTTTCGGCAATGCCGCTTTCTCACGTTCAGAAAGCAGCAGTGCGTCAATATACTCAGTTGTTTTATTCATTGGCAGGTAACTGGTAGCTCCAGGTTTCACTTAGCGTCTGATCGGCATTCACCAATGCGGCACGCATTTCCGTGGTTTTCTTCGCGTCTTTGACTTTCACGCGCAGCATTAAACGCCAGCCTTTAGTGACTGGGTTATAGCGTACATTACTGTCAACGATTTCACCGTTATCGCCAATGCTGGTTTGCGCAGCGACGGGCGTATCCGGCGGCAGTTTTTTCATGTCGGCGCCAACGAAATCCACCACAAAGGCAATAGTGCCGTCGGGCTGGCGAATCAGATTCGACTGTTTAACGTCGCCCGTTGAGCGGCGTGTTTGCAGCACCCAGGCATTATCCGGCGCATGAAGTTTATCTTCATCGCGGCTGAAGGTCAGAGTGTACTTGAAGTTCATCTCTTTACCCGGTTCCGGCAGTTGATCCGGAGTCCAGTAAGCGACGATGTTATCGTTGGTTTCATCATTGGTCGGAATTTCAACCAGTTCAACCTTACCTTTGCCCCAGTCGCCTTTCGGGGTAATCCAGGCGCTTGGACGCAGGTCGTAGCGATCGTCTAAATCTTCAAAGCGCGAGAACTCGCGACCACGCTGCAACAGGCCGAATCCCTGAGGGTTTTCCATCGCATAACTGCTCACAGCGAGGTGTTTTGGATTGTTCAGCGGACGCCAAATCCACTCGCCATTACCTGCATGAATGGATAAGCCGTTCGAGTCATGCAATTCCGGACGATAGTTGGTCGTCGGCGACGGCTGGTTTGGCCCAAACAGGAACATACTGGTTAATGGCGCAACGCCCAGCTTGCCCACTTTATCGCGCAGATAGACTTTTGACTGCACGTCCACCACGGTATCGCGGCCAGGAATGATCACAAAACGGTAAGCGCCGGTCGCGCGCGGAGAATCGAGTAATGCATAGACGGTCAAACGCTTATCGGTGGGTTTTGGACGCTCAATCCAGAACTCGCGAAAGCGGGGAAACTCTTCACCAGATGGTAAGGCGGTATCAATCGCCAGGCCGCGCGCAGATAAGCCATATACCTGGCCTGCGCCGATAACGCGGAAATAGCTGGCGCCAAGCATACTGACGATTTCGTCGTTCTTATCTTTACTGTTGATGGGGTACAGTACTTTGAACCCGGCGAAGCCTAAATCTTTTACCGTGTCTTTATCGTGCTGAACATTGCCAAAATTGAAGTAATCCGGGCTGTATTTGATTCTTTTGACCGTCGTCGCCGTCACTTCGTTAATCTTGACCGGCGTATCGAAGTACATCCCCTGATGGTAAAATTCGAGCTTAAAAGGGGTCTTTAAGTTGTTCCAGTAGGCTTTATCGCTGTTAAACTGGATCTGCTGATAATCCGCATATTTCATGTCGCGGAAAACGGAGGGCAAGTTGCTTTTAGGCGCCTCATAGCCTTTCCCGGCTAAAGATTGAGCTTGTTTTGCCACGTCATCAATACTGAACGCCCAGCTCGATGATGCGTAGAGCGTTAACATAATAGCTGCGCCCAACCAACGCATTTTCATCATTTGTCGTTTATGTTTCATAATAAGTAAGCACTTCCCCCTTTGTGTGCTTATATCGATCCGATCCATTTTAATGGATAATCAGGCATTACGACAACTGAATCCAGGCTTTGTTCAGCGCGCTGGCTCATGGATTAAGCACCTCCCGCGCCTGTTTTCACTTTGCGTGCTTATCCTGGAGACAGGTTGTCGGAGTTGGTGTAGGGTTGCTACCGAATGTAACTATAATTCGCCTTATGGATAAGGTGAAAAATCTGAGAATACGTGACCTTATATGAGCTCTGTACCCGCGCCGCGCGAATATTTTCTTGACTCTATCCGCGCATGGCTGATGTTGTTAGGGATTCCCTTTCATATCTCGTTGATCTATTCCACTCACAGTTGGCATGTCAATAGCGCCACGCCATCGTGGTGGCTAACCCTGTTTAACGATTTTATCCACGCTTTTCGTATGCAGGTGTTTTTTGTTATTTCTGGTTATTTTTCGTACATGTTGTTTTTGCGTTATCCGTTAAAACGCTGGTGGAAAGTACGGGTAGAACGTGTGGGTATTCCCATGCTTACCGCAATCCCTTTGCTTACCTTGCCGCAATTTATCCTGTTGCAATATGTCAAAGAGAAAACAGAGAACTGGCCTACACTCTCTGCCTATGAAAAATATAATACGTTAGCGTGGGAACTCATTTCACATCTGTGGTTTTTACTGGTGCTGGTGATATTAACCACCGTCAGCATCGGGATTTTTACCTGGTTCCAAAAAAGGCAGGAAACAAGTAAGCCTCGTCCCGCCGCTATTTCACTGGCCAGGCTTTCGCTTATTTTTTTCCTGCTGGGGATGGCTTACGCCGCTATCAGGCGCATTATTTTCATCGTATATCCGGCAATCCTCAGTGACGGCATGTTCAATTTTATTGTGATGCAAACGCTATTTTATGTGCCATTTTTTATTCTCGGCGCGTTGGCCTTCATTCACCCCGATCTGAAAGCGCGCTTCACCACGCCCTCACGCGGATGCACTTTAGGCGCTGCCGTTGCTTTTATCGCGTATCTGCTGAATCAACGTTATGGGAGCGGCGACGCCTGGATGTACGAAACCGAATCCGTGATTACGATGGTAATGGGGCTGTGGATGGTGAACGTGGTATTCTCACTGGGGCATCGCTTGTTAAACTTCCAGTCCGCGCGTGTCACCTATTTCGTAAATGCTTCGCTGTTTATCTATCTGGTGCATCATCCCTTAACGCTTTTCTTTGGCGCGTATATTACGCCGCATATCTCCTCCAACCTGATCGGGTTCTTGTGCGGGCTGATATTTGTTATGGGTATTGCGTTAATTCTGTATGAAATTCATTTACGCATCCCGCTCCTGAAATTTCTCTTTTCAGGTAAACCGCCGGTAAAACAAGAAAGCCGCGCCGCGATCGGGTAGTTTTCCGCGCGCGGGTTCACAGCAACCATTCCACAGGTAAAATTGCCGCCAACCGTACCAGAACTCGCTGCCAGAAACGCGTAGCGGGTTCTTTCTTTAACACCTTTTCCTCTTCTTGCTGACGATCGATCCAGTTAATTCGTCCCCAGCGATCCAGCCGCAGTTGCCAGGCCGCATCGCGTTGGCTCTGCGTAAAACGCTTATGAATAAGCGTCGCCAGCGTTTCACTTTCAATGACAAAGCCCATTTCGGTATTTAAAAGCGTTGAACGGGGATCAAAATTAAGCGACCCGATAAACACCTTACTACCATCAATACTGAACGTTTTAGCATGTAAGCTGGAACCTGAGTTCCCGGTGAGTCCGCGATCATGTACGGCGGTTTCATGTTCGCGGGTCGGTTTCAGTTCGTAGAGCTCCACGCCATAGCGCAGTAATTTCTTGCGCCAGCGCGCGTACCCTGCGTGAACGACCGCCACATCGTTGGCCGCCAGAGAGTTAGTTAAGATGGCGATCTTCACGCCTTTCCTGACCAGATTAAGCAACTGCGCCACGCCTGCGCGCGTAGGGACAAAGTAAGCGGAAATAATGTCGATACGCTCCGTCGGCGACCCCATCACGTCAAATAATCGCTGCGGAAGAAGCGAATGGCGCTGCGCCTTCCCCTCGCCTTTAGAAGGGTCATCGCTAAGCAAGCGTGTTTTTGCCCAAATCAGCGGCAACGTTCCGCGATCGAGATCCGCCATAAACTGGCTGGTTTCCAGCTTATGCAGATAACGGCGGGTGATCTCATCGTTATACCAGGATTCGGGAAGTTCGATACGCTGCGTCAGTTCCTGCTCAGAAAGGGATAATACTTGCTGCAATGTCGACACTGAACTACAGCGCCAGTAACGTTCAAAATCATTGGCGACATCATTGACCACCGGACCAATGGCCATCACGTCCAGATCGGAAAATAGCGGCTCCTCACCAGCGCCGAAATAGGCATCGCCGATGTTGCGCCCACCGACCAGCGTCACTACGCCGTCGGCAGTGTAACTTTTATTGTGCATCCGCCGATTCAGCCGCGCAAAATCCGTCAAATATCCCAGCGCGCGTAGCGTACGAAAAGAGAAAGGATTAAACAGACGAACTTCGATATTAGGATGGCTATCCAGCAAGCGCAACGTATCATCCAGACCAGGCGTATTGTTATCATCCAGCAGCAGACGAACATGAACGCCGCGCTTCGCCGCCGACAGCAGAACCGAAAAGAGCAGCCGCCCGGACATATCGTCTTCCCAAATATAATACTGCACATCCAGCGTCCGCGCCGCCATTTCGGTCAGGCGGTAGCGGGCGGCAAAAGCGTCCAGACTGTTATCCAGCGCGAGAATGCCGCACTCTCCGGGATGGCGCGCGCATAGCGGTTCAACGGCACGCTCCAGGCGTGTTTTATCAGGCAGGGTCGTCGCCTTGCTGAGTAAGTAATCTTGCGTAAAGCCGGGCAGTTTCTTCATCATAACAGACAAAGTATACCTGTTCAGGCAGAGCGTAACGGGTAATAAAATCTGAAACCGTCCTGACGGCGATCTCAGCGGCCTGGGCGCGTGGATAGCCATAAACGCCGGTACTGATTGCCGGAAAAGCGATGGAACGAAAGTGATTCGCCTCGGCAAGCAGCAAACAATTTCGGTATGCCTCTTCGAGTAGCTCAGCTTCCTGGTGTTCGCCGCCTCGCCAGACGGGCCCCACTGTGTGAATAACCGCCTTTGCCGAAAGCTTGCCGGCAGGCGTGATAACCGCATGTCCCGTCTGACATTCGCCCTGTTGCTGGCGGATGAGTTTACAGGCGTCCAGCAATGCCGGCCCCGCCGCGCGATGAATCGCGCCGTCTACGCCACCGCCGCCCATTAATGATGCGTTAGCGGCATTCACAATCGCATCGACGCTAAGTTGAGTGATATCACCCTGTATGACCTGAAGACGTGATGTCATAACCCCCCCCTTTGTCTCACCTTATCTGCAAAGTGTACAGCAGGGCTTTCAACAGAGTCGCTCTTTTTATATCTATGACACCGCCGTTAACGGTACTCAATATTCATCACCGCCAGGCTTTTTTGCGCATCGAGATAATGCAGCCGTACCGTCGCAATGGACTGAATATCCTGCGGTAATCCAGATGCCTGCCGAAGGTCAATCCGGTGCATTTGCTTTTTACCTTCGCGTAGGCAGGTTAAATCAATATTTTCGGCGTGAGTAGAAATATCGCACAGTGGCTCAACAATCGCGCCGCGAAAATGGATAACGCCGCCCTGTACCGTTTGTTGCCCTACCGCAGAATGGATAAAAAAAGCGCAGATACACAGGCCTATGGCAGGGATATTTTTCTTGATTACGGACATGTTAACTCCTCAATGATTAGTCATCCTCGAGGGTTCGGCGTTACCTTTTAGCGACATGCCGAGACGATGAGACGCTTTTATCGCCTCTTTAATACCCAGGTCAGCCAATCCATTTCCGCCACCATCAAAAACTACTGTGCAGAAGGCGGCCATTGTTGTGATAAATGCAGTGATTGTCCGTCCGAAACAGTAACAATAATTTTAACCGAGTCCTCTGAAGATATATTTACACTAAGACGAGACAACTCAATCGGTTGATTAGCAGGTAAAGATAGCGTTTGTTTTTGCTGTGTATGGCTTTGTCCCCCGACGCCGTCGCGCACAGAGAGAATTTGCACCTGACAGACGCAGGGTTCGTTTAATGTGACCTGAGGGATCACCGTGTAAATATCGCCTTGCTGAGTCGTGGTAAACGTAATCTGATTTGAAAGTGCGGCAAGGAGCAATAAAGTATGCATAATTTCCTCCCGAAAAAAAACAGGGCTTATGCCCTGTTTTTTTATTAGCGCAGACGCTAAATTAATACTGGTTAGCCGTGGCGTTGTTGCCAAAACCAACCTGACGCACCATTACGCTGGAATCAGATGCGGTCTGATTAACCAGCGCGGCGTTATTACCGCCGTATTGGCCGACAGTAATATCGGAGTTTTTAGCGTTCCACTGGTCGATGGTGGCATTATTTCTGAAACCATTCTGAGTCAGTTCAATAGTACTGTTATCCGCACCCTGGCCTACATCGGCGCCGTTACCATAACCGCTCTGGGTAATAGTCGTTTCAGATTTACGGGCATCGCTTTGCAGAGCAAGCGCAGCGTTAGCGGAACCGTACTGATAAATGCTCAACGTGGAATCCGGGCCGGAACTATTGCCGCCGCCGTTATGATTACCGCCGCCGCCCCATTGTGGAACGACGCCAGCCAGAGCACTGCCAGAAACTACGATTGCTGCGAATGCTGCCACTTTTAAAAGTTTCATGGTAAAACCCCCATCGGATTGATTTAAAAGTCGTAACGGTATTAGCGTTGGGTGACGCGAATAGCCATATGCGACTGTTTCTGCACTACAACTGCTGTTTTCTGCGTACCGTGCTGGGTAATATTGGCCTTATTTCCAGAACCTTTCTGGATAATAGCCGCACTATTACCGTAAGCGCTTTGCGATATACTGGCATCGTTGGCATTGCCCGTTTGCTCAATATACGCAAAGTTATAATTCCCTGCCTGGTCGACTTTCGCCCGATTATTTCCTCCTTCTTGTGAAATAACGGACAATAGTTTTGATCCTTCCTGGCGTACTCTGGCACTATTATCCGTGCCGACTTGACCAATAATGGCCGCCTGATTAAATGAAGACTTGCTTAATTCATTTACCGCAAAATTATACTCTGAACGAGCCAGATCATAATTTGTCGCGGTTGCAATCCCAGGCGCACCCAGTATTGTCAACATCATAAATAACAATTTGTTTTTCATGCTGTCACCCTGGACCTGGTCGTACATAGCGAAAATTATCTATTACCTTGTTAGCGACATGCGTTTTTTGTTAACGCGTCGTTACGATGAAGAGTATGTCCGTGGAAACATTTTTAATAACTCACCCACGCGTGGTATTTTGTTATTTAAGCTCATACCAAAGTGCTAATAAAACGATAGCCATGTGATTTTTTATAATTGATTTTTGGCCATAGAAGATAGTGTATCGCGAACCCAAAAAATGAAGTGTTGGTGTGTGTTATGCCGCCATGGGGATGTTCTTATGCTTCCTATGGGGGGCAATACGCACAAGACGTGACACACTTCGTTTTTTTTGTCTTTGTGCTGTCCAGGTTAATGCCACGTCTCAAATTTTAAGAAAAAATAAAATCAAAACATAACATATAATAATTAAAATGATTAAAAATCAATGAATTATTATAATTTGTATGATTTTTTAAATCTATGCAATAACAGCGAAATGTACAACTTTACTATCAAATCTAAACTTCAAAAAAACCCAAAAACAACATTTTAATATATATTTTTACATATTGTTACAAGTTTAACACTTGCTTTAAGGTTTGTAATGGCTAGATTGAAAACAGTTAAAAGTATTTTCGTAAATATTTTTCTCTTTCTGGATAATGGGCTATTTCAACCCACAGCAGTGCAACATCTGTCAGTACTTCTGGTGCCTTTATTTTATGGGGGCAGCTGTCAGATGTGCGATTAAAAAAAGTGGAGTTTCATCATGTTTAATGAAGTCCATAGTAGTCATGGTCACACACTATTGTTGATCACAAAGCCATCTCTGCAAGCTACGGCATTATTGCAACATTTAAAGCAATCGCTGGCCATAACCGGAAAACTGCATAATATTCAACGCTCTCTGGAAGATATCTCAGCCGGTTGCATTGTTTTAATGGATATGATGGAAGCGGATAAGAAGCTTATCCACTATTGGCAGGATAATTTAAGCCGCAAAAACAATAATATAAAAACATTATTGTTAAATACCCCTGACGATTATCCCTACCGTGAAATTGAAAACTGGCCTCATATTAACGGCGTGTTTTACGCCACTGAAGACCAGGAACACGTGGTCAGCGGATTACAGGGTATTCTGCGGGGCGAATGCTATTTTTCACAAAAATTAGCCAGTTACCTGATTACACACTCAGGAAATTACCGCTACAACAGCACCGAGTCCGCATTACTCACTCATCGCGAAAAAGAGATCCTCAATAAGTTACGTATTGGTGCCTCTAATAATGAAATCGCCAGGTCGCTATTTATCAGCGAGAATACGGTTAAGACACATCTTTATAATCTTTTCAAAAAGATAGCTGTCAAAAATCGCACCCAGGCAGTTTCATGGGCAAACGATAATCTCAGGCGGTAAGGCCATGAAACGCTATCTGACCTGGATTGTAGCAGCAGAGTTACTGTTCGCTACCGGAAACCTGCATGCCAATGAAGTTGAAGTCGAGGTTCCCGGATTGTTAACCGACCATACCGTCTCTTCGATAGGACATGAATTCTATCGTGCATTCAGCGACAAATGGGAAAGCGACTACACCGGCAATCTGACCATTAATGAAAGACCCAGTGCGCGTTGGGGAAGCTGGATCACCATAACGGTAAATCAGGACGTTATTTTCCAGACTTTTTTATTTCCAATGAAAAGAGACTTCGAGAAAACCGTCGTCTTCGCATTAGCGCAAACAGAGGAAGCATTAAATCGCCGACAAATAGATCAAACGCTATTAAGTACGAGTGATTTAGCGCGTGATGAATTCTAAAACATGATTTTTATCCGGAGGCTGTCATGCGTGTTAAACATGCAGTAGTGCTGCTCATGCTTTTTTCGCCATTAACCTGGGCTGGAAATATGACGTTCCAGTTCCGTAATCCTAACTTTGGTGGAAACCCCAATAACGGTTCCTTTTTATTGAATAGCGCCCAGGCGCAAAATTCATATAAAGACCCCGCTTATGATAACGATTTTGGTATCGAAACCCCCTCAGCGTTGGATAACTTTACACAGGCTATTCAATCGCAAATTCTGGGCGGCTTGTTGACCAATATTAATACCGGGAAACCAGGACGTATGGTGACCAACGATTTTATTATCGATATCGCTAATCGCGACGGACAGCTCCAGCTCAACGTCACGGACAGAAAAACGGGAAGAACCTCGACCATCGAAGTGTCAGGTTTACAAACTCAGTCAACCGATTTTTAAGCTACAGTCACTAAAGGATATAAATCATGCCGCGCTTACTTATTTTGGTTGCCGTTTTATTGTTGAGCGGATGCTTAACTGCCCCGCCGAAACAAGCTGCGAAACCGACATTAATGCCCCGCGCACAAAGTTACAAAGATTTGACGCACTTACCTGCTCCCACCGGTAAGATCTTTGTTTCGGTATATAACATTCAGGATGAAACGGGCCAATTTAAACCTTACCCGGCAAGTAACTTTTCTACGGCTGTGCCGCAGAGCGCCACCGCTATGTTGGTCACTGCGCTGAAAGATTCGCGCTGGTTTATCCCGCTGGAACGACAAGGCTTACAGAATCTTTTGAATGAACGGAAAATTATTCGCGCAGCCCAGGAAAACGGCACCGTGGCGATGAATAACCGTATCCCGCTTCAGTCGCTGACGGCGGCAAATATTATGGTGGAAGGTTCTATTATTGGTTATGAAAGTAACGTCAAATCCGGCGGGGTCGGCGCAAGATATTTCGGTATTGGCGCCGATACGCAGTATCAGCTGGATCAGATTGCTGTCAACCTGCGCGTGGTTAACGTCAGTACGGGCGAGATCCTTTCTTCGGTGAACACCAGTAAAACGATCCTTTCCTATGAAGTACAGGCAGGCGTGTTCCGTTTTATTGATTACCAGCGCTTACTGGAAGGCGAAATCGGCTATACCTCGAACGAACCGGTGATGCTGTGTCTGATGTCAGCCATTGAAACCGGCGTTATCTTCCTCATTAATGATGGTATCGATCGTGGACTGTGGGATTTGCAGAATAAAGCGGACAGGCAAAATGATATTCTGGTGAAATACCGTGAGCTGTCAGTACCGCCAGAATCCTGATGAATACGACAAAGCGTGGGGAAGACCCCACGCTTTTTTTATTTTGTGACCGCCGTATTCGCTGAATGTTGCTCGCGGCGTGATGCCAGCCATAGCCCACTATTTTTCATGGCATAGCCAAAGATTAGCCCCAGCGCCAGCGACGGTAATACCAACCGCCAGTCACCCTGCCCTGCAAATGTCGCGCAGGCGCCGATAAATGTTCCCGGAACAAAAGAAAGCAATAGCTGCTTTGCCTGGATACACATCAGGAATGCCACGATCCCCGTCAACACGTAACTGACAATTTCCAGATGCGGCGCCAGCGCGCTACCGTGAATAATGACCAGCGCCCACACCATACCGCTTAACAGCGTACAAGCGGAAATCAACAATCCCTTAAAGCCGCCCTGCGGACAGGCGAAATAAGCCGTACAGCCTAAAAAACCGGCCCAGCTTAGTAACCCAAGGGAGACGGCCACCCATCCCCATATTCCAGAAAGGATGCCCGTCGTGATAGCAATAGAAAGAAGTATGTTCATGGCGCGCATCATAACAGAAAAGCGGCACATTAATGAGATCACGCACACATTTTATGCAATGATGTAAAACCCGTTGCAGTTAAAGGTGATTTACATCACATTATTCTTCATCTTCTTCCTGAAGTTCATCCCACATGGCCCCTATCGCATCACGCGTTAGCGGCGCCAGAGTGCGCCAGAATGGCGTAACGGCATGGGCTTCAACTTTACCGAGGAAGGTATTGCACCAGGGAAGCAGATAATCGGCAAATAAGGTTTCCAGCGCTTCACTTTCATCTTCGGCAGACTGATCTTCCAGCCAGGAGGCCGCGAGCAATAAAGTGCCAATGTGATCGGCAGGCGTATCGGCCAGCGGCATCCCTCGCGACGTTAAAAAAGCGCGCACCTCAGACTCTTCCGCGCCTTCGACCCACGCACTGCGGTATGGCGCTACCGCGCACTCTTCCCCAACAAATAACGCATTGTAATCAGTGGAAATCTGCGTGATATCGCAGCTTTTCTGTAAACGCGCCAGCATGTCATCCTGCTCCAGCGGCCAGTTTGCCGCCAGTTTACCTTCACGGATTAACGTAAACAGCGGAACCAGTAAAGGATCTTGCGGTTGGCGGTAAAACAACGATCCCAGCACACGGCACAGGATTGAAAACTCATTCATTGATATCTTCCCATAAATAACGATTAAAGTTCGGCAAATTCCGGTACAGGCGCCATACCGCGTGATTCGAGAAAGGCCAGTAAGCGCTGCGGCGAGACGTTCAGGATTCGATCTTCCGGAAAATTCACCGCATCCAGAATTTTCCGGCATTCGGTGAAATCGCCAAGCGTAAAGGCCGTATGGGAATCAGATCCTAACGCTACCCAGCCTCCCGCATCGCGTACGGCGGCAGCGACCGCGCGGCAATTATCTTCGCTTCCTTTACGCGAATGCAGAAAAGAAGAGTTGTTGATTTCCAGCGCTACATGGTGTTTCGCCGCCGCCTGCGCGATGGCGTTAACCTCCACTGGATACTTTGGATTTCCGGGGTGACTAATTATATGCACCTTGCCGCTGGCGATGGTCGCGATCATCGCCAGGGTATTGGTTTCTTTATCATGCGGCGCAAAAACGGGCTCATGAAAGCCTGCGATAATCAGATCCAGCGAGTCGAACATCTTTCCGGAACAATCAATTTCACCATTAATGTTCTTGATATTCGCCTCAATGCCACGCAGTATCCCCACGCCGTCAACCAGACGCGGCCAGATGCGCATGTTAATAAAATGCCAGTGATGCGGCGCATCTTCCATGTCCGGACCATGATCGGTAATCGCAAAAAGTTTAATGCCTTTGCGTTTGGCTTCCGCGATATAATCGCTCAGAGTACTGTAGGCATGAGTGCTGGCGACGGTATGCATATGCAGGTCAACGGGATACATTGCTCTCTCCTGTAGTCATTTCCGACAAGGATAGCAGGTATCGCCAGCGTTTTTTAGCGAAACCCGGCCCGCGCCGGGTTGATATCAATATCCTCTCGCCCGATCCACCTGCCCCGTCACCGGCTCTCCCTTCTCCAACTGGGTAATGGTGCGGCTAATATAATCGATGGCTTCCGCCGGACGGGTGACTGCCGCAATGTGCGGCGTCATGGCGACTCGCGGATGGCGCCATAATGGACTTTCCTGCGGTAACGGTTCCTGGCTAAAGACATCCAACATCGCGCCTTTTAGCTTACCACTATCAAGCGCAACCAGCAGATCCGCCTCCTGAACATGAACGCCGCGCGCGAGATTCAGCACGTAAGCGCCATCCGGCAATTGATCCAACAATTCGCTATTAATAATTCCTACCGTTTGGGCCGTATTCGGCAGCAGATTAATCAGCACCCGCGTCTGGTTCAGGAAAGCGCGCAGCTCTTCATGCCCAACATAACTTTCCACGCCAGGCCAGGATTTGCGGCTACGACTCCAGCAACGTAACGGGAACCCCCATGCCTGTAGACTTTCTGCCACTTTTGCGCCCAGCACCCCTGCGCCCATGATACCGACGCTAAATTCTTCGCGGGTATATTCCGGCAACGGTTTCCATAGCGCCTGATTTTTCAGCGCCTGATAATCATCGAAACGACGGAACCAGTGTAATACCTGGCTGACGGCATACTCCTGCATTTGCAGGCCCATTCCGGTATCTTCCAGACGGAATAGAGGAATGGAGGCGTCCAGCATTTCCGGATGCGCATTTAATTTACTCAGAATTGCATCCACCCCCGCGCCCAGCGCAAAGACGGCTTTTAAGCGTCTTCCGGCCAGCATTTCAACCGGGGGCTGCCATACAAGCGCATAGTCTGCGGGGGTGTTATCACCGACCTTCCATTCACGAACGCGCGCATGTGGGAGAGCCTTCTCCAGCGCATTTACCCACCAGGCGGCGTTAAATGTCGGGTGATAAAAAATTATCTCCATGTTATCTCCTGAGCAGTATTGTGCGGAATGTGATTGCGCCTGTTATCAGCGTTTTCAACGGGATGTGCAGCATAGCAAATTTCCCGGCGCGGGCAAAAAAAGCAGTTTTCGCTTATTAAAGCCACAGATTGGTGGAAGTTTGTATAAACGCGCTTTTTTTTAAAAAAGTTGATTGACGTAGAAAAGATATTTCCCTACATTAGCGCCCGTTCCAGTAATGCTGGAGCGACAATTTGGTGAGGTGTCCGAGTGGCTGAAGGAGCACGCCTGGAAAGTGTGTATACGGCAACGTATCGGGGGTTCGAATCCCCCCCTCACCGCCATATTTAAGTTGAGAGCCTGTACAGAAGTACGGGCTTTTTGCTTATATGTATCCCCCAAACCAAGGGGGGATGAGAACCACCGACCGGGGTTCGACAACTGGCGCAGCCAGTTGGACAGACGACGAGCCTGCGAGGAGACTGCCCGAAGGGCGAGCGCAGCGAGTCAATCCCCCCCTCACCGCCATATTTAAGTTGAGAGCCTGTACAGAAGTACGGGCTTTTTGCTTATATGTATCCCCCAAACCAAGGGGGGATGAGCCCCCCCGACCGGGGTTCGACACAAAAACGCCGGGAGCGTTTTTGAACAGAGCTTGCTCTGGCCCCGAAGGGGCGAGGCCCAGGGATGGGCTGAGTAGCGGCGCAGCCAGTTGGACAGACGACGAGCTTGCGAGGAGACTGCCCGAAGGGCGAGCGCAGCGAGTCAATCCCCCCTCACCGCCATATTCGATACAAAATCAATCACTTACAATGTAATATTAGTTTTGTCCTGCATAAAATGCTGCATAAAGAAGCTCGTATAAACGGACTTTTTTTGCATCTGAATGCCACGCTTTTTCGGTATTTTTCTCGACTTAACTTTTTAAAATCTCCAGCAGGCAATTTCGCCGTTCAGCACAAATAGGTTCTGGCATGGTCTGGATCGGCACCAAAAAAATGTGCCATCTGAGCCATCGATAACCTGCTTTCACATACCCTACCCTGCCCATGATCACCTCGGAAGCAATGCCCCTTTTTCGCTGGACACGACTGATTTTAGCTCTCCTTCTCACTCATTCCATGTACTCACCGTCTTTTATTACCATCCGCTGATAATGATTTTCCCGTTTCTTCAGGTACTACCATCATTCAACATCTATGGGTATCTATGAGTTACATTTTTTAGCGCCCAACATTCCAGATTGAAGTCAGCAAAATCTGTTTGAGTCGTCGGTTCTCGTCTTCCAGGCCTGTGGTTTTTTAGTATCAGCCGCTTCCATCCCGCGAAATGTAGCGTTCCTGGTCTTCGGAAATATTGTTTTCACCAATAAGACTGAGAATGGCAGTGTCCAGCGTCGACACCAGCCTCCATAGCGTCATAGCGGTATGGCTTTCTACATCCGTCTCAAAGGCTATATCCGGGAAGACCCAAGCTTGAGCGTTATTGACTACGTATTCGGTAAGCGTGTGTAAATCACCTCCAATCCGTTAAATCCACAGCATTCCGCCTTAATGGCAGGATGCTGTTTTTGTCCGGAAACGGAGACAAAAAACCCGTGCCAGCAATGAGTTACGTCTGTTACGTTTCATATATGGGAGATGGCGGATGCCGGAAACTTCGGCGGTAGTGTGTCTGAAACGCCTGTCCTCCCCACTGCCACGAACGGGCCGTGGTTCCTTTTTCGCCAATGAATCCAGGATAAGGTTATGTCACAAAATGGCCTGCGTTTTACGCTGGATGTGGACGGATTAACGCCGACGGCAACCGCTGTCGTCGACTTCCCCCTCTGGTGGTATCAACAGTTCAACAGGTGCAAGCTGGAATCAGAATGAAAGACTAAAAACACCAGATGAAGCACCTAATGATAGCATTAAATCAGGCCATGTTTGAGAAAAGATGAATGTTAAACTGGTATTATGCCGGGGCAAAGGGCTTAGAATCCAGGGGGAAATATTATGCGAGATCAAGACTTTAGTTACTTCATTGAGAAATTTGGAGAAGCTACATCTTATAGCGCTGTTCCAGAGAAAAGTATGACAAAATGGAAAGGAATTCTTCCGGATAAACTTCTTTCTTACTGGAAAACAGAGGGATGGGGAACGTATAAAAATGGATTGTTTAGTCTTGTCAATCCTGATGAGTATGAAGATGTACTGGATATATGGCTAGAAGATACTCCATTTAAAGAAATGGACGCATACCATGTCATAGCCAGGAGTGCCTTTGGCGAATTATATGTTTTTGGTGAGTCTACCGGAAGAAATATTACGATTCAGCCTTTATTTAATCAAATAATTTTTTTCGAAAATGGTTTTATGGTAAAAACAACAGATGAATTAAATAGTGAAATTGAATCTTTTCTTGCATTTTCAAGTGTTGAAGAGTTTGATTTATTTGATTGTAATGATAATTACATTTTTGACCGGGCAGTTAAACAACTAGGCGTATTAGCTGATAATGAAATGTTTAGTTTGGAACCTGCATACATTTTTGGCGGAGAAATAAAAATTGAAAATTTGAGTAAAGTGGACTGTCAAATACATTTGATGATTCTGAGAGAGTTATCTTCCCCTAATATTATAGGCTTCTAAAGGAGGGATTTATCAATTCTGGAAATGGCTTGAAATAGATGAATATTGACCTGAGGCTGGCTATGTAAAGATAACAGACTTAGACAGGAATGATATAATACATGATAAATAACCCAACTATTTTCTTGAGAATCTTTTAGATTTGTTGGATATAGTTCCCTGCATCGGAAAAAGCGCAGAAGAAGCAACTCCACCAGTAAAACAGGAAACACCGGCAGAAAAAAATGAAGGTGATGGCTGGTTAGATGGATTACAGACGGAACTTGATGTGGCTGGCCTTGTTCCAGGGCCTGGCATTTTTCCTGACCTGCTGAATGCAGGAATAAGCTTGTGCCGAGGGAGTTATGTTGAGGCTGGTTTTTCTCTTTTTGCTGCAATACCAATAGCTGGAGATGCTGCCGGGGCTGGTAAACTGGCCTAGAATGTAGTGAGACGTATAAAAAATCCGTAGCGTAATTATCTAAGGTTGATTGGTATAAATATATTAATGAGCAACTTAACCAAAATAAGCATATCATAAAATATTTAAGGAAATAATATGAATATTACTGAATGCATTAGCTTTCTAAGATTTACAACTATTCATCCACAATTTGATTTATATTTGATAACTAATGGAATAAGAAATCGCCCTCAAGATAAAGGTGGAATAGAATATTTTGATATTCCAGATGGTAGTGTTTCTCTTGGTTTTAGAATCAGATCCACTTATGAGTCTGAGAGTTTGCTTCCCATCAAGTCTGATGGGAAGTTTGTTTTTTCTGAACTTGTGGTCTATCAAAAAAACAAGGATGACTTACCATATAAATTAAATTTCAATGACCATCTACAATTCTTAAGAGAAAAGCTGGGAAGAGAGTTAAAAGATAATCAAAACGGGTTGCCAGAAAGAAGAGTTTTAACGTTTTTTCATGATTTTTTAGTTATCGTGATTTTCATGGATTCAAGTGAAAATATCAATCTTATTAAGTTTATTTCCCCTGATGTTTTTCATCGAAAAAATTTAGGAATTAACATATAATATTTCTTTAAAACGAATCATTTCTTATAATATTAAATTTATCTAAGTTAAGATAGAGAATTGATATTATAGGGAATGCCGGCATATCAGAAAGCATGCGTATAGCCTGACAGCAGCAACCGACTACGAGGATGCTTATCTCAAATCTTATTTATTCAACAAAGCCGTCTGGTTGGTGATTTTGGTTGTTTTGGCGATTGATCAGATCGCACAATCCGGGCTGAATTCCCTCAAAGTGATCTACTATTCTGCGTAGTTATTTAATCAGTGAGGTCGACAAATAATTAGTATGCGGCATAATAAAAAAATAATTTATGGTTTTGCTCTGATGTGTATACTTGTAACCAGCAATGTGCATTCAGAAAAATTATCCCCTGTTGCTCAGCAGGTAAAAAATATAGTTGAGAAACAAAAACTTGTTCGTGAACCACAATGTGTTGATTATGTATACATTCCGGATAGTGAGCCCAGTATAGATGTTGTTGATATTGTGGAGAAACATGGTGGAAGTTGTTCGGGCGATCCTCAAACTGCGCCCAGAATATTTAGCGTATTCGTAAACAAGAAAACGCATAAAATGGAGTCAGATATCGATATGGATGATCAGGTAAATGGTACGCGCTCAGTTTTTCCTGCAGTGAAATAAATCAAATATAGATACTGTGGCGTTTAGGTAATGAGAATGACATTAAACAATGAGTAAAATATCGCGGGTGTGGTGAAATAAAGCACCGGGTATTGGAATTGACCTGGAGGGATATATATAACCAAGCCCCTTTGTTGAAACCCCCTGGCCAGTACTACCAGAGTTGGCAGGTTCAACATCGGGGGCTATATTGACCGGGAAAGCAAATGTTAACATTGGTGGATAATGGTATCTTATGAAACTGTCAGGCAAGATTATCAAGGTGTATCATAATAATTTTTTTAGATTTTTTTTTGGCATCGTAATGTCATCGCTAATTTGTTTTTTATTGATCAGGAATATAAATAATATACATAGCATTATATTTATTAAATTTCTTGTAGCACTATCAGGATATATATTCTTTTATTATAGTGCATTTTCATTAGTAGACATTGGGATTGAGGGAATACACCACTTCCACATTAAATACAATAATAAAAACATTAATAAGCAGCCAATACTCTCATTTATGAAACATAAACATACGATAAGTTTCTCTTTAAAGATTTTTATTACTATATTTTATTTCTACATGGCCATTAAATTTATAATATTCGAATATTAGAAAAACTTTTAATATAAAATATTTAAGTTTTCTAGTTGTGATGTATTTTATGTTAAAAAATAAAATGTAGATAATCCAGAGAAATTTATTATAATGAAAGAAAGCAATAATAAACCATCCTTCCTGTGGGCAGTGACATGTAATTTTGAATACCAGAAAGAACATTTTTAGCGATGCCGTTATACATCCTCAGAAGTAACAAAATTATATTACAAGATATTACTCCCATCAGATGTAAAACCGGGCAGTATTAAACCTGAGCTAATCGCAGGAACTAATAATCTCTATGCTACTGGTTGCTATAAGACCATTTCAGAAGCAAAATCCCCCTTTACAGAACTTGATGTAGTCTATGAGCATATAAATAACGACCCATGCGCGTGAGCGTCTGGCGATCCGCAGATACAATCCGTCAACACCACTTACAGCATAGCGACCTTCCGCTTTAAGCCTGGAAACGGCTAAGGCGGACAGTTCTCTGGCTTTCTTTGGCATAATCCCCACTATTCTGCCATGCATCCTGTACTGCATAAAATGACGATTTTACGAAAAGATAGCAATACGCCAGCGAACAAAGAATAATGGCAACGCATTGTATATAAAGAAATAATTATGATTAATGCGAATGATAATGAACGTAAATATGGCAGCCCTCTCACCGCCATCTTCAAGAAGGAGCTCGTACGAAAGTACGGGCTTTTTTTCGTATTAAGTCACCTGACCGGGGATAGACAACAAAGCCCGGTCTCCCGGGCTCTGAAAGTCAATGCCATATTAGCTGTATGCGTGAAGCGTTCGCTGACAAAGCGCCGAGCGCACGCAGTCGTCTTTGTTGAAATGCACAATCCCTACCATTTCATCTTCTTCAAAGCGTTCCAACGCATCGCTCAACCCGGAACGCACGCCGCGCGGCAGGTCGCATTGCGTAATATCGCCATTGACAATGACCGTGACATTTTCGCCTAGTCGCGTCAAAAACATTTTCATTTGCGCCGCAGTCACATTTTGCGCCTCGTCGAGGATCACGACCGCATTTTCAAAAGTACGCCCACGCATATAGGCGAACGGGGCAATTTCTACCTTACCGATTTCCGGGCGCAAACAATATTGCATAAAGGACGCGCCCAACCGTTTAAGCAGGACATCGTAGACGGGACGAAAATAAGGCGCGAATTTTTCAGCGATATCACCGGGCAAAAAACCAAGATCTTCATCAGCTTGCAATACCGGACGCGTCACAATGATCCTCTCGACGTCCTTATGAATCAATGCTTCTGCCGCCTTTGCCGCACTGATCCATGTTTTTCCGCAGCCGGCTTCGCCGGTCGCAAAAATAAGCTGTTTACTGTCAATAGCGTTCAGATAATGCGCCTGTGCTTCATTTCGCGCCTTAACAGGAGAGGTATCGCGACTATCGCGCGCCATGCCAATGGCTTCTACTCCGCCCATCTGTACCAGTGACGTGACCGATTCTTCTTCACGTTGCTTATGACTACGCGAATCTCGTCTCAACACACGCTTTGCTTCACGACGAGCTTTGATCACTGCTTTTTGTCTTCCCATGGATAGCACCTTGAGTTGTAGGTATACATCACCCGCGTTCTCTTGAACGCGATTATGCGCACACACATCTGAGGGTTGGCTTCCTTGTAAGCCTTAGCTTGCTTTTTGAAACGACGCCACACACGGCTACGCGCACCACATATGACGTCATGGGTATGGACAGTAAGAGAAATGATGAGAGCTTTTAAGGTGACAAGACCACCACCGGAGAGAGAATGTCCGTACAGGGTGTTGTAACTACTGTAAACAATGTGTCCTGGTGCGGACATTACCATTCGCGATCTCCATAGTGAGTGACCATCACTGCCGGGGAACTACCGCTATTACTACTAAGTACAACACAAAACATCAATAATGCAACAATATATTCACCAAGCATTAACCAAACATTATTGCGTCATTGTCAGTCTCTTACAGAAAGATTACACGATTATTTCATCGGCAGGAGACTAAAAAAGATAATCATTAGCTACTGCGGGTATTAATGGTGAAACTACCCATAACCCATTGAATATTAAAAATATAAAAAGTTAAAATGGAGTAATTAACGTGTCCTCTCTCCCATCGCTAAAACGGCATTATTTATGCAAAATTTTGTGCGGCATACTTACGCCAGTAACGCTGACTCGTTTTAATTTTTGTCATTACTCTATTGCGTCAAGGCTGTTGGTACCATTAACAGGCGATTTCATATGGCCAGTTAGTGATTACTCGAGACGTATTACGCCGGCGTTAACGGCGCTCAAGGGCTAAAAATAGTTTGAGAGAGCGTCCTCATTTACCTGAACATCTTCAGTCAATCGGTCCGGGACTTATCAGAGGACCAGGCAGGCGTATAACGCCGCCTGGTAAAATATGTCCGATGGCAATAATGCTATCGGACATGTCGGTTATTCCGCCTGTAGCTTCGACGGCGGCGCGGAATGATAATGCGCGTCCGCTTTTGCAAAGCGTTCCTGCATCGCTGCTGTCGGCGCTTTGCCAAGCAGGCTAAAGATTACGATCCCCAGGCTGCCGAAAATGAAGCCAGGGATAATCTCATACAGATCCAGCCAGCCATATTGTTTCCAGACGATAACCGTCACCGCGCCAATAATCATTCCCGCCAGCGCGCCGTTACGTGTCATACGCGACCACATCACAGAAAACAGGACAACAGGTCCAAATGCCGCGCCGAATCCAGCCCAGGCGTAGCTCACCAGCCCCAGCACACGGTTATCAGGATTCGCCGCCAGCGCAATGGCGATCAGCGCTACCACCAGCACCATCACTCGCCCTACCCATACCAGCTCTTGCTGGCTGGCGCTTTTACGCAGAAAAGCCTTATATAAATCTTCTGTAATCGCGCTGGAGCATACCAGCAACTGACAGCTCAACGTCGACATCACCGCCGCCAGGATAGCAGACAGCAGAACACCGGCAATCCACGGGTTAAACAGGATCTGCGCCAGTTCAATAAATACGCGTTCTGAGTTTTGGTTCACCGCCCCGGCCAGCGCGGGGTTATTGTTAAAGTACGCAATGCCAAAGAAGCCCACCGCCACCGCGCCCGCCAGACACAGAATCATCCAGGTCATACTGATACGACGCGCATGAACAATACTGTGATGGGAATCCGCCGCCATAAAGCGCGCCAGGATATGCGGCTGACCGAAGTAACCCAGTCCCCAGCCCATCAGAGAAATAATAGCGACAAAATTCAGCCCCTTGAGCATGTCGACATTCTCGATGCTCTTTTGCTTGATCACTTCCAGCGACTCGCTAAAACCGCCTACGCCGACAATAACCATCACCGGCGTCAGGATTAACGCAAAAATCATCAGGCTGGCCTGAACGGTATCCGTCCAGCTAACGGCAAGAAACCCGCCGATAAAGGTATAAATAATGGTTGCCGCGGCCCCCGCCCACAGTGCGGTTTCATAGCTCATACCGAAGGTGCTTTCGAACAGTCGTGCCCCAGCGACAATACCTGATGCGCAATAGATAGTGAAAAACAGCAGAATGACCAGCGCGGAAATAATACGCAGGACTCGGCTCTTATCCTCAAACCGACCGGTAAAATAGTCCGGCAGCGTGAGCGCGTTATTGTTAAATTCGGTATGCACGCGCAGGCGCCCGGCCACCAGCTTCCAGTTAATCCATGCGCCTAACGTCAGGCCAATGGCGATCCAGCTTTCAGAGATCCCCGACAGAAAGATAGCGCCAGGCAGCCCCATTAACAGCCAGCCGCTCATATCCGACGCGCCGGCTGATAAAGCCGTAACAAACGGCCCCAGGCTGCGACCGCCAAGAATATAGTCATCAAAGTTTTTGGTTGAGCGCCAGGCGATAAACCCAATCAATATCATGCCAAAAATATAGACACAGAATGTCACCAACATCGGTGTGCTAATAGCCATCAAGGTTCTCCAAATTTATTTATTGGCACTACCGTAGCGTGCCGTTTTGTACCCTGCCGGAACGTGGCAAGGGTGTTATGTTTACCAGGGCGACCGTATCCTGCCGGAAGCGGTGGTTATTCACAATCGATTTAACACACCATTTACATCAAATTTGATTGCAGAGGGATACTATTTTTCTCCAGGTTGCACTCTCTCACATTTTTTGCGGTTGCACCTTTTAAAAGTGTTAACTACCGCAGAGAAAATAAATCCAGATGGTTTTCCCCGTCAGACTCCCTCTTTCTTTTTTTAACAATTTATTCATTTTTAAGCTTGCAACGCAGGTCACATTTAACGCGGTTGCACAAAGTTGCAACATAGTGGATATTTTCCGCTAACTATTGGTTAGCAGATAGAGCGAATAACAGGAGTAGAGGGTATGGGAACCACCACGATGGGGGTTAAGCTGGACGACGCCACGCGCGAACGGATCAAAATGGCCGCGTCGCGTATCGATCGCACGCCGCACTGGTTAATAAAACAGGCAATCTTTAGCTATCTGGACAAGCTGGAAAATAGCGATACGCTACCGGAGCTACCTGCGCTGTTTGCCGGCGCGGCAAATGAAAGCGAGGAGCCGGTCGCGCCGCAGGATGAGCCGCATCAGCCCTTTCTGGAGTTTGCCGAACAGATTCTTCCCCAATCCGTCTCTCGCGCCGCCATCACCGCCGCCTGGCGCCGCCCGGAAACCGATGCGGTGTCAATGCTAATGGAACAGGCGCGCCTGTCGCCGCCTGTCGCTGAGCAGGCGCATAAACTGGCGTATCAACTGGCGGAGAAATTGCGCAATCAAAAATCCGCCAGCGGTCGCGCGGGTATGGTACAAGGCCTGTTGCAGGAGTTTTCCCTCTCTTCGCAAGAAGGCGTTGCGCTGATGTGTCTGGCGGAAGCGCTGCTGCGTATTCCCGACAAAGCTACGCGCGATGCGTTAATTCGCGACAAAATCAGTAATGGCAACTGGCAGTCGCATATTGGCCGTAGCCCGTCGCTGTTTGTAAACGCCGCCACCTGGGGGCTGCTCTTTACCGGCCGACTGGTCTCAACGCATAACGAAGCCAATCTTTCGCGCTCGCTGAACCGCATTATCGGCAAGAGCGGCGAGCCGTTAATCCGCAAAGGCGTCGACATGGCGATGCGTTTAATGGGCGAGCAGTTCGTGACTGGCGAAACCATTGCTCAGGCGCTGGCGAATGCCCGAAAACTGGAAGAGAAAGGGTTCCGCTATTCTTACGATATGCTGGGCGAAGCCGCGTTAACCGCCGCCGATGCGCAGGCCTATATGGTTTCTTACCAGCAAGCGATTCATGCCATCGGCAAAGCGTCTAACGGTCGCGGTATTTACGAAGGGCCAGGCATCTCGATTAAGCTGTCCGCCCTGCATCCACGCTATAGTCGCGCGCAATACGATCGGGTAATGGAGGAGCTTTATCCGCGCCTGAAATCCCTGACGCTGCTGGCGCGCCAGTATGATATCGGTCTCAATATCGACGCCGAAGAGGCGGATCGTCTGGAGATCTCGCTCGATCTGCTGGAAAAACTCTGCTTCGAACCCGAACTCGCAGGCTGGAACGGCATTGGCTTTGTGATCCAGGCTTACCAAAAACGCTGCCCGCTGGTCATTGATTATTTAGTCGATCTGGCCTCCCGTAGCCGCCGTCGGCTGATGATTCGTCTGGTGAAAGGCGCCTACTGGGATAGCGAGATCAAACGCGCGCAAATGGAAGGGCTGGAAGGCTATCCGGTTTATACCCGCAAAGTGTATACCGATGTCTCTTATCTGGCCTGCGCGAAAAAACTGCTCGCCGTTCCTAATCTGATCTACCCGCAGTTCGCGACCCATAACGCACACACACTGGCAGCGATTTATCATCTGGCCGGGCAAAATTACTATCCGGGTCAGTACGAATTCCAGTGCCTGCACGGCATGGGCGAACCGCTGTATGAACAGGTCACCGGTAAAGTAGCGGACGGAAAACTTAACCGTCCCTGCCGTATTTACGCGCCGGTGGGAACACACGAAACCCTGCTGGCCTATCTGGTACGACGCCTGCTGGAAAACGGCGCCAACACCTCTTTTGTCAACCGCATCGCCGATGCCACCCTACCGCTCGATGAACTGGTGGCCGACCCGGTCGAGGCCGTGGAAAAACTGGCGCAGCAGGAAGGTCAGGCTGGCATACCGCATCCGAAAATTCCGCTGCCGCGCGATCTGTACGGCGAAGGTCGGATAAACTCCGCCGGACTTGATTTAGCGAATGAACATCGCCTCGCCTCGCTTTCTTCTGCCCTGTTAAGCAACGCCATGCAGAAATGGCAGGCCAAACCTGTGCTGGAACAACCGGTGGCCGACGGTGAGATGACGCCGATTATCAACCCGGCGGAACCGAAAGATATTGTCGGCTGGGGACGCGAAGCGACAGAAAGCGAGGTTGAACAGGCATTGCAAAACGCGGTCAATCAGGCGCCGGTTTGGTTTGCGACGCCGCCGCAAGAACGCGCCGCCATTTTGCAGCGGGCGGCGGTATTGATGGAAGACCAAATGCAGCAGTTGATTGGCCTGTTGGTGCGTGAAGCGGGGAAAACGTTCAGCAACGCCATTGCCGAAGTGCGCGAAGCGGTAGACTTCCTCCATTATTATGCCGGTCAAGTGCGTGACGATTTCGATAACGAAACGCATCGCCCGTTAGGGCCGGTGGTCTGTATCAGTCCGTGGAACTTCCCGCTGGCCATTTTCACCGGCCAAATCGCCGCCGCGCTGGCGGCAGGCAACAGCGTTCTGGCGAAACCGGCCGAGCAGACATCGCTGATTGCCGCCCAGGGCATTGCCATTTTGCTGGAAGCGGGCGTACCGCCGGGCGTCGTGCAACTGTTGCCGGGACGGGGAGAAACCGTCGGCGCCCAGCTTACCGCCGATGCGCGTGTACGCGGCGTGATGTTTACCGGTTCCACGGAGGTCGCGACGTTGTTGCAGCGCAACATTGCCACACGTCTTGACGCCCAGGGCCGCCCTATTCCGTTGATTGCGGAAACCGGCGGTATGAACGCTATGATTGTCGACTCTTCCGCGCTCACCGAGCAGGTGGTCGTGGATGTGCTGGCTTCCGCTTTCGACAGCGCCGGACAACGCTGTTCCGCGCTCCGCGTGCTGTGTTTGCAGGACGATATCGCCGAACATACGCTGAAAATGTTACGCGGCGCGATGGCGGAGTGTCGGATGGGGAATCCAGGCCGTCTGACGACCGATATCGGGCCGGTGATCGATAGCGAGGCCAAAGCCAACATTGAGCGTCATATCCAGACGATGCGCGCCAAAGGCCGCCCGGTTTTCCAGGCCGCGCGTGAAAACAGCGATGACGCGCAGGAATGGCAGACCGGTACGTTTGTTATGCCCACGCTTATTGAGCTGGAAAACTTCGCAGAACTGGAAAAAGAGGTCTTCGGGCCCGTGCTGCACGTCGTGCGTTATAACCGTAACCAACTGGCGGAGCTTATCGAACAGATTAACGCTTCCGGCTACGGGCTAACGCTGGGCGTACATACCCGTATTGATGAAACCATTGCGCAAGTCACCGGTTCCGCCCATGTCGGCAACCTGTACGTTAACCGTAATATGGTGGGCGCGGTCGTCGGCGTCCAGCCGTTTGGCGGCGAAGGCCTGTCCGGCACCGGGCCAAAAGCGGGAGGGCCGCTCTATCTCTACCGCCTGCTGGCACACCGCCCGCCCAATGCGCTCAATACGACGCTGACTCGTCAGGATGCGCGTTACCCGGTAGATGCGCAGCTTAAAACCACGCTACTCGCGCCGTTGACCGCCCTGACGCAATGGGCGGCGGATCGCCCGGCGCTACAGACGCTCTGCCGACAATTCGCCGATCTGGCGCAGGCCGGCACGCAGCGCCTGCTACCGGGGCCGACCGGCGAGCGCAATACCTGGACGCTGTTGCCGCGTGAACGGGTATTATGCCTGGCTGATGACGAACATGACGCGTTGACGCAGCTTGCCGCCGTTCTCGCCGTCGGCAGTCAGGCGCTATGGTCAGACGACGCCTTCCACCGCGATCTGGCGAAGCGTCTCCCCGCCGCCGTTGCGGCGCGTGTCCAGTTTGCGAAAGCGGAAACGCTGATGGCGCAGCCGTTTGACGCGGTGATTTTCCACGGCGACTCCGACAAGCTGCGAACCGTGTGCGAAGCCGTCGCCGCCCGCGAAGGCGCGATAGTGTCGGTACAGGGGTTCGCCCGCGGCGAAAGCAATATACTGCTGGAACGGCTCTATATTGAACGTTCGCTGAGCGTAAACACTGCCGCCGCTGGCGGTAATGCCAGCCTGATGACAATTGGCTAATACTGTGGTTAATTAAGGCTCCGTCAATGGAGCCTTTTTACTCGCGTCAGAGGAGCGTATGAAACGAATTTTCCTTACCTGCGCGGCGTTGTTGTTCAGCAGTCAGGCGTTGGCCGATGAGTGTGCCAGCGCCAGTACGCAGCTGGAAATGAATCGCTGCGCCGCCGCGCAATACCAGGCGGCAGATAAAAAGCTGAACGAAACCTATCAAAGCGCGATTAAGCGTGCGCAACCGCCGCAGCGCGAGCTGTTGCAAAAAGCGCAGGTGGCATGGATTGCACTGCGGGACGCCGATTGCGCTCTGATTCGCTCAGGTACGGAGGGCGGCAGCGTGCAACCCATGATCGCCAGCCAGTGCCTGACCGATAAAACGAACGAACGCGAAGCGTTTTTAGCCTCGCTGCTGCAATGTGAAGAGGGTGATTTGAGCTGCCCACTGCCGCCAGCCGGTTAACGCACGCGAATCCCTTCAATAATAATGCGCTGAACGCTTTCGACCGTTTGGTTAAAAAAGGCTTCATCGCGAAGCGTCGCGCCGGTTACCGCCTCAACCTGAGGGGCAAAATCGGCGTAATGTTGCGTGGCGGCCCAAATCATGAAGATCAAATGGTGCGGGGAGACGGGCGCCAGTTTCCCGCTGTGCACCCATCCGGCAATCAGCGCGGATTTTTCATCTATCAACGCTTTTAGATCGCCGGTCAGTTCCTCCATTAAGAGCGGCGCGCCCGCCAGCATCTCCATGCAGAAGAGCCGCGACGCCTGCGGATAATCACGCGAAACCTCCAGCTTGAGACGGATATACTCTTTGATGGCCTCCAGAGGGGAAAATTCTGCGCGAAACGCCTTGAGCGGCGCCAGCCAGACATCCAGGATCTGTCGCATTACCGCGACATACAGCGCCTCTTTCGAGGGATAATAATAAAGCAGATTGGTTTTGGAGACGCCTGCCCGCTCGGCGACCTGCTCAAGACGCGCGCCATGAATGCCATACTGGGAAAAAACAGCAAGCGCGGCGGTTAAGATAAGCTGCCGTTTTGCACCGGTGGCCTGCGAGCGTTTCCCGATTTTTTTCTCTGTGCGTTGCGACATGCGCCCTCTCCTTTTTGTCAGGACGCAAGCATACCAAATCCGGCTTATAAACAAAAAAACCGCCGGAAATCCGGCGGCGGTGGCGCATGACGCTTTTTAGCGCAAAATGCTCAGCGTCTTGCTGTTGTGACGCAGGCTAGCTATTACGGTTACTGCTTTTGCCCCCTTTTTTGCCTGCTTCGGATGCGCGCTGCGGGTCATTCTTAAAATTGCCCCCGCTGTGCTGGCCACCTTTACGACCTGCTTCTGATGCTCTTTCGCGGTCTTCCGCAAAATTACCGGAACCGCCACGATGGTTTGCCATTACTGACCTCCGTCATAGATTAGACATCATATTGCATAGGTAATGAGGAGTATCTCCTCGCGCAGCGTATGAACGATATCATCAGTAACGCCGCGTAACATTAAGCATAGTGAAAAACGCCGTGGTAGGCCGCTTACCGAAATATTCTGCAACATCGGAAGCCGAATACGCAGAATAATAACCATAAGAAATAAATAAGTTATTCTTATATTTAGAAAAATCAAAGCGCTTAAAAATGTATCATTTTGCAACAAAGGTCGCCAAATTAATTATTGTTATAAATCAAAGAAATGGCGCTGAAATTTGCACTCTTCACAGGAGGGCATATCTTTAAATAGACGTAGCGAATCGCTACACACCTGATTAATCTGAGGAGTAGTACAAATGGCAAAGATTCTGGTGCTCTATTATTCCATGTACGGACACATTGAAACCATGGCGCATGCGGTGGCGGAAGGGGCAAAGAAAGTCGACGGCGCAGAGGTCATTATAAAGCGTGTGCCAGAAACAATGCCGCCTGAAATCTTCGCAAAAGCTGGCGGTAAAACACAAAACGCACCGGTTGCCACCCCACAGGAGCTGGCGGATTACGATGCCATTATTTTTGGTACGCCAACCCGGTTTGGCAATATGTCAGGCCAGATGCGTACCTTCCTGGACCAAACCGGCGGACTGTGGGCATCCGGCGCGCTATACGGCAAGCTCGGCAGCGTGTTCAGTTCTACCGGAACGGGCGGCGGCCAGGAGCAGACCATCACCTCGACCTGGACTACGCTTGCCCATCATGGGATGGTGATTGTCCCGATAGGCTATGCCGCACAGGAACTCTTTGACGTCTCCCAGGTTCGCGGCGGCACGCCTTACGGCGCAACGACTATCGCCGGAGGCGACGGTTCACGTCAACCAAGCCAGGAGGAACTCTCTATCGCTCGCTATCAGGGGGAATACGTCGCCGGTCTGGCAGTCAAACTCAACGGCTAATCTTCAACAGGAGGATTCGAATGCCAACTCAAGAAGCAAAAGCGCACCGCGTCGGCGAATGGGCAAGCCTGCGTAATACGTCGCCGGAAATTGCCGAAGCCATTTTTGAAGTCGCTCACTATGACGAGAAACTGGCAGAAAAAATATGGGAAGAAGGTAGCGATGAGGTGCTGATCAAAGCCTTTGAGAAAACGGACAAAGACTCGCTCTTCTGGGGCGAACAAATCATCGAACGTAAAAACGTATAACACAAACGCCCCCGCCTGCGCGGGGGCATACGGCTATTTTGCGGCAGTGTTCATTACGTTATCAAACTTATCCAGCGGACAGAAGCCGTTCGCATCCACCGGACATCCTTTCAGTTCCAGGGTTACCCTTTGCGCGGGCGATTTAAGCGTTAATGCTTCCGCGTTACGTAACTGCCGGGCGCTCTGGTAGACATACTCAATTTTCATCAAATCCCGGTTAGCGTTGCCGTCATGCCAGCGTTGGAAGACAAGCTGACCGCCAATCGGCGTTCTCTCATACTGGTCATGGAGCTGATAGGGTTTAAAATCCAACGCCGTCAGCAGCGACGCGATATTGGAATCATGCCCCACCAGCACGGTAACCTTCGGCGCGCTAACGCGATCGGCAACCAGCACCTTATCGATATATTTCACCAGCGGCGCAGCGACATTGCGCGCCACCGTAGGTGAGGTAAACAGGCTGTCCTGGTAGCCGTTTTTCAGTTTTGACAGCACCTTCCACTGCCGATCGGTGTTAATCTTGCCCCAGGCGACCTGATCCATCGGAAACCCTTCGTAATATTGCAGGGTAAACGCATCCACCAGCGAGTTCCCTACTTTAAGCGGCCCCTGCACGCCAGGCTCTTGCTGATAGTTCGCGCTGAAGGTATCTTTCGCGTCGATTAGCGAACACTGATGCTTCTCTTTGCAGGACGGCGAGTCCTGATAATGCGTTATCTGCTCAAGCAGTTTATAACTCTCATCAAGATGTAGCTGACTACGCGCCTTTTCCATCGCCTGTACGGCCTGTTGCCGGAACGCGGCGGAATCATCGGTAATTACCGGATTGAAGGTAGGGTCCATAGTGCCCATTTTTTCCTGATGATGAACAGGAATATCACAGCCGGGGAAAGCGCCGGTAATGAAAAATTGCGCGGTGGCGACGGTGCGCTGCAAACTATTCGCATAGGCATATACCGTGTCGGGCGCCGGACATTCTCCCGACGGTATCAGCCCCTGCGCGACCAGCCATTCACGTGTGTAGTGTCCCATATAGACTTCCAGCACGCCGCCTTTCGTCGTCAGTTCCCCGCCGGGAACGTCCCACGCCGGCCAGGCGTTCGGCGTCGACTGCGCCAGTACGCTGCCATTATTCGCCAGCGGCGCCCGCAGATTATGGCGGCTCATCATCAGCACCTGTTGTAATTGATAACCCTCCGGCGTTGTCTGCGCCTGTACGGCGGATGACAACAAAACAGCCCCTGCCACAGCAACAGCGAGTAATGATTTTTTCATCCCTATGACCTCTTGTTGTTATCAAATCGTTCTGAGTGTGACAGAAATGGATCATTTTTCCGGGAACGATTTCGCAAAACGGGGGTTTTTCTTACAGTAAACGCGTTAGCGCCGGGAAACCCCGGCGCATATTCAGAACGTTTTTGCCCACCACAGCCGAAGCTTCATGCCCCAATAGCTGGTCCAGCCGCTGGTGGTGAACACAACCCGACCTTGTGAAACCACCACCAGCGTTGGCGTCACGCTGATTTCCCAGCCAGCGGATAAGGCGCCGTTAGCATCATTGACGACCGGGAAGTCAACGCCCTTGCGCGCCAGCCAGCGGGCAACCTCAGCGTCATCGCCGGAGCGGAGCGCAACGGTCATGACGTTTTCCCCTTCCACCGCCAGGCGAGCGACCGCAGGCGTAGTAAAGCGGCATACCCCGCACCAGCTGGCCCAAAAATAGAGCAGTACGGGGCGTTCCTCGCTCAAGGTCGCCAGAGTTGTCGACTCTCCCGTCAGCGTATGTAACGGTGTCGCGGCAAACGCCGGAGGCGCCTGCGGCGCGCGCCAGACGTCCATGACCACCATTATCGCGATGAGGAGCGCCAGAAAAACCGCGGCTTCACGCAGCCAACGCCGCAGTTTACCCGCCATTGGCAGCCGCCAGTTTTTCTTTCACCACCGCTTCCAGCGTATCCCAGGGCACCGCGCCCGGAATCAGCTCGTCGCCAATGATCGTCGCTGGCGTTCCTTGCACGCCGACCAGCCTTGCCAACTGCAAATTAGTGCGTATCGTTTCCATGCTTTTTTCATCCAGAGTCACTGGCGTAGCCCCTGCTTTCTGCTGGGCCTGTTTAATACTGTCATCCGTATGGTAACCGCGCTTTTGCATGAGTTTTTCATGTAGCGCGAGGAACTGTTGCGGATGCTCGCGCCAGGTGGTCAGCGCAATACGCGCCGCCAGTATGGAACTCTCTCCTTTAAATGGCAGCGGTTTAATAATGACCGCAACGTCAGGATATTTCTGCACAATCTTTTCCAGCATCGGATCGAGCTGTTTGCAGTACGGGCAGTTGTAATCCGTAAAGTTCACCAGCGTCAGCTTAGGGTGTTTAGCGCCTATCCGCGGGCTGGCAGGATCGTTAAACAACGCCGCATGGATCAGATTTTCAATCTGCTTTTCCTGATCCGGCGTAAAAGGAGCGGTTTCTTGCGCGATGCTCAGCGTCGAAAACAGCGCCAGCAGCAAAACAATCATGTATTTCATTGGGTTATTCCTTTCGCTTTTTTCAACATTTGTAATACCGCATCGCGGGTCAGCAAAGTGGGCAATGCCTCCCCTTCCGGCAAGCCGGGGCCATATACCTGATTAAACGGCACGGCGACCTGACCACGCGTTTTCAGAAAATCTGTAATGGCATCGGACGGCAGCGTCCAGTCTCCCCGCAGCGCCACAACATCCGGCTGTTGCAAGGCAGCCTGTACATCCTCTTTTTGCAGGACGTTGTATTTATTCACTTTACAGGTAATACACCAGTCCGCAGTGACATCGACAAATACCCGCTTATGCTGCGCCAGCGCCGACTGGATTGCCTGTTCACTCAACGGTTGCCACTGAACCGTGTCTTGCGCGCTCTTTGACGCAGTGAAGCCGAAATGCGGCAGGAGTAACGTCGCCAGCCAGATAGCCGACCCCAGCATCATCAGACCGAGGATCCTGCGCAGGACATTCATCCAGCGCCCGGGGCGCGGTAAACGTAGCGCAAGCCCTGGTCGTATCGCGACCAGTAGCCACGGCGCGCTCATCCCCAGGCCTAGCGCAAGGAACAGCCCCCACAGCGTCGGCAACGACGCCGTGAGCGCCACGGCGACCGCCGTGCCCAGAAACGGCGCGCTACAAGGCGTCGCCAGCAGCGTGGCGAATGCCCCCTGCCAGAAATGTCCCGACATACCGTTACCGCCGTAAGTGGCCAGTTTCGTGGTCATAGATGAGGGAAGCCTGAACTCAAAAAGCCCGAACAGGCTGGCGCTAAACAACAACATCACCAACGCCATAAAACCAATAAACCATGCATTCTGGAACTGGACTCCCCAGGCCAGCGCATGGTTTGACAGGCGAAGGAGGGTCATAAACGCCGCCAGCGCCATAAATGACGCAATGATACCGGCGACCGAAGCCAAAAATTGTCGCCTGATGTGAGAGCGGCTTTTTTCCTCTACCAATAAAATAGAGCCAAGTTTCATGCCCAGAACCGGCAGTACGCAGGGCATTAAATTAAGAATCAGTCCGCCGATCAGCGCCATCATTACAACTTGCCAGAAAGGTAGCGCCGCATTGTCCGGCGTTTGCGCTGGCGCAGCGCCAATGGTTTGCGTACTCTCCTGGGCGATAGCGCCATCGGCTAACACGAGGGTCAGCGATTTGTTGCGCAAATCGGGCGCCTTTTCGCCCCAACTGTCCGTCACCGGCACCGTCACCTGTAACCTGTCGCCCTCTACGCGCAGGCGAGGCTTCGCAAAATCGACGTCATCTACGGTGTCAAGATAGAGCCCGGGCGATGACCAGCCCGCCGCTCGCGTAGCAGTGACCACCAGTTCTCCCGGGCGATAGCCGACGTCAAGCGAGTCCGTTAGTCCACTGCGGAGCGGAACTTTACCCATCGCCCGCGCATAGTCATGGGCAAAATCGGCATTCTGCACAGTGGGCGTCACGGAAAAGGGGTAATCGGTCAACAGACAAACATTGCTGCAGGTTGATAACGTCAACACGCCGCGCAAGGTTGCCGGCGGCGTACCGCGCACGATCATCGGAAAGGTCACCTCGTCGTGATATCCCTGGGTGGTGATATTCGCCACATCAAAGCGCGAGGGGGTTGGCCAGAACCAGCTTACCTCAGGCATGTCGCCTTTCCAGGCGATAGAGGGCGCCACGCCCCCTTCCCCCGGCGCGCGCCAGTAGGTTTTCCAGCCGTTTTCCAGTTTGACGTCCAGCAACAGCCGGGTCTCACCGTTAGCGGACGTATCGGCACGTAGCCGTATGCTGGCATGGTCGTTATCGGGCGAACGCAGCCAGCCGCTTTCCGCCGCCCAGGAGACGGGCAGCCAAAGCCATAACAGGCAGAACAGTATCCGCCTGAATAAAATCATCATATTTTTTCTCCGTGAATGAGTAATTAACCGTTAGCAATAACCGGTCTGTCATTCACGGAAGACACAAAATCGTAGATGTACCCGTAATGTGGGCGGCGAAATAGCCCGTGGAGGCGAAAACGGCAGGCGCATGACCCGGACAGGCGCCAGTAAGGAAAGCAGTAGACAAAGCGCAAGGATAGCGCCTTCAAAGAGTACCGGAGGCGCCGCCAGCAGCGACTTGGCGCTTAATTCGCAGGGGGTGACCGGCGAGCCGTCATCTGTCGAGGAGGGAGCGCTGACCACCGCAGCAGAGGCCGTCGCCTGCATCTGCAAGGCGTGCAGGCCCGCCATGCGTTGCGCGGTACAAACCATTACCACGACACATGCAAGGCAAAGAAACCACCAGCCCATCCGTTGTTGTTTCGCCATTGCGCCCTCACTGTTTAACGCGAGTTATCTTAGCCACTGGCGCGGTTTTGGCAACCTTTCCCCTGTAAAGTTATGTCGGCGCGCTGCGCAACCTTCTGATAGTCGAACAACGTAATTTATTCTTACTAATGATATAACTGGTGTTTTCATACGCACTTTTCAGGTTTACCCTACACTTAGTGGAGAAACCTTTTTGGGGTCCCTTCTGTATGTATTGATTTAGCGAGATGATGCTATGGAACTTAAGGATTATTACGCCATTATGGGCGTGAAACCGACGGACGATCTCAAGACGATTAAGACCGCCTATCGCCGACTGGCCCGCAAGTACCATCCAGATGTCAGCAAAGAACCCGATGCCGAAGCCCGTTTCAAAGAGGTTGCTGAAGCATGGGAAGTGCTGAGTGATGAGCAACGGCGCGCCGAGTATGACCAGTTATGGCAACACCGTAACGATCCACAATTTAATCGCCAGTTCCAGCAACACGAAGGCCAGCCGTATAACGCTGAAGATTTTGATGATATTTTCTCGTCTATTTTTGGTCAGCACGGTCGCCATTCGCACCACCGCCACGCCGCACGCGGTCATGATATCGAAATTGAAGTGGCGGTATTCCTGGAAGAAACGCTGGAAGAGCACCAGCGTACGATTAGCTATTCCGTCCCCGTTTATAACGCGTTCGGCCTGGTGGAGCGGGAAATTCCCAAAACATTGAATGTGAAAATCCCGGCTGGCGTCAGCAACGGGCAACGAATCAGACTGAAAGGCCAGGGCACGCCGGGGGAAAACGGCGGACCTAATGGCGATTTATGGCTCGTTATCCATATTGCCCCGCATCCGCTCTTTGATATTGTCAATCAGGATCTGGAAGTCGTCCTTCCGCTTGCCCCATGGGAGGCGGCGCTCGGCGCTAAGGTGTCTGTGCCAACGCTTAAAGAGCGTATTTTGCTGACCATTCCCCCCGGCAGTCAGGCTGGTCAGCGGCTGCGTATCAAAGGAAAAGGATTAGCCAGTAAAAAGCACACTGGCGATCTCTATGCCATCATCAAAATCGTTATGCCGCCGAAACCTGACGAGAAAACAGCTGCCCTGTGGCAACAACTGGCGGACGCGCAGTCGTCCTTTGACCCACGCCAGCAATGGGGGAAAGCATAATGGCTAACATCACTGTCACCTTTACCATCACCGAATTTTGTTTGCACACCGGCGTGACGGAAGAGGAGCTAAACGAAATCGTCGGACTTGGCGTAATTGAGCCTTACGAAGACGATAACGCCGACTGGCAATTCGACGATCGCGCAGCGAGCGTGGTACAACGCGCGCTACGCTTACGCGAGGAGCTGGCGCTCGACTGGCCTGGGATCGCGGTCGCGTTAACGCTGCTGGAAGAGAATTCACGGCTGCGCGAAGAAAACCGGTTACTGCTGCAACGCCTTTCTCGCTTTATCTCGCATCCCTAATCCACGATAAAGGCAATAAACCGAGGGTGGGCTTTCTGCCCACCCCGGATTTACATGCACCCGGTATAATACCAGAATGCCTCTGACATACTTCCCCCAACGGAAGAAATATAGCCTTTCACCGCGCACAACCCGATCAACGAACCGCCAATGTCAGCCATTAATGCGCCATTGCGAAGATCATCGTTTAAATAAAGACCAGCCACACGTTCACATTTTTTAGATACGTCGGTTATTTTTACACGTTAGCGATCATTTATTGCCTGAAGAATATATTCTTTCACTGTTTTGTACTCTCTGGTTGATACGTACCTTCTCCCTGTCAATGCCGGGTAAAATGTACCGCTACGCTTACAGGTTACGGTATTTATAAATAAGAAATACAACAGTCACTTACAGTTTAATAATTGAGCGTTATAACATCCACTACCGCCCAATATTTACACCACGTATAAAATACAAAAATGTAATAGAATGTAAACAAAATAAGAGCATAAAATAAATAACTTATTAAAAAATCAATATAAATAGAGTGGTCAATAAAAAACGATCGTTTTCAACGAGTTATGTTTCTCAGATTTTCATCTATCCTGAATAGGCTTGCGGAAAATGTAATTTACACCATTGACTATTTCACTTAAAAGGTTTCTGTAATGGAATGGAAGGTCGTTGATACAGTTATAAGTCCCTCTACCGGAGTGTCGTTCTCATGCATACATAGCCTAAAAAATCTTAGATTGACCTTATGGTATCAGGCAGATGTTTACATGCCTCCAGGTAGCATTATCATCCCCTTTAATAAGGGGGTCTTAATAAACGATAAACTTTATCCCGTTACTGTTTACAACGTTACCAGGTTTAATCCTGTTCTATGGAAATCGCTTAAAGAAAATAGCCACTGTCCTGGTAACTGCAATCCTAAACCAGAAGCCTGCAGTTATCCTTTCGAGTGTCTGGTATCCGTTTGTCCATTTGGTTTAACCAGAAATATTCAAATAGATAATAAGAAAGTTTAGGAAATAAAGTATGCATTAGCCATACTACTGATTAAGTGTATTCGCGCACGTTTGCAGTATTTTGCAGTTAAATATGTTTGATATAAAAATTGTACAGTTCGGATATTTTTTGATTCGTTTAATCTAACCTTCACTTTGGCAATGAGGAGCCGGTACAGAGGATATTACTGATGGCCGGCAGACAAAGAAACGCATTGCTTTTAACACTGTATAAATTCCATCCGTGACATTCTTATTTCGTGATATTTCACCAGAGCAATCATCTTACCTTTATTGTGCATAAAAATCAGCAAGTAGTGTTTAGAAAAAATAATGTTTTAGACAAAAGCTCTGCGCGTCATGCTGATCGCCAAAAGCATAACGGGCTGACATCATGTCAGCCCGTGGGTTTACCCCTGCCCTGATACTTACGGTACGCTTATCGTCATATTGTCATGACCGACAATGACAGGGCCCGGGTAATTTTTCATGGCTTCCTGTTGCCAGACGTCATCCGCAACCGTCGCAGGCACCAGATGACTTAACACCAGTTTTTTCACGTGGGCCTCGCGAGCAATCTTACCGACATCTTCAATCGTGGTGTGATGCGACGCAATCGCTTCAGCCAGCGTTTTTCCGTTGCCAATACTATTAGCCAGTTTTGCTACCGAAGGGACATGTACCGCCTCATGTACCAGGATATCCGCCCCTTGAGCAAACGTTGCAAGCGGCGGAAACCAGGACGTATCGCCAGAGAAGACGATTCGCTTACCCTGGGTATCAAAACGGTAAGCAAACGCTTCACCGTCCGGGAAAGGGGAATGAGGCACTTTTAGCGCGCTTATTGTGACCAGTTCATCTTTATAGATGACGCCCTGGCCAATATCGGTCGCCTTAACCAGGTTGCGCGGATCGGGTTTCCCCTCTTCCTCCATGCGTAGCGTGATATCCCTGTCAAAGACCTTCCAGCTAGCCTTCGTCATCGCCTGGGTTCCCGGCGGGCCATACACCTGTATGGTATGGTCTTTCAGACCACTTGCCCAGGCATTCATCAGCAAGGAAGGATAATCCAGTATGTGGTCGCTGTGCAGATGGGTGAGCAAAATAGTATTGATGTTGCGCAGTGGAATGCCGTTTTTCACCAGTTGCAGACTGGCACCGTAGCCGGCATCTATCAGCCATATTTTATCGCCGATAGTGAGCGCCGTCGCTTGCGGTAGTCTGGCTGTATTGAGCAAAGAAGGCCCGCCTTTGGTGCCCAGTAAAACAATGTTGATCTCTTGAGGCGCAGGAGTACCGGCAGCAATGGCAAGGTGGCTTTGCGCCAGCATACAAACCGCCAGCATAGCGACGCTTTTTTTCATCATGTTTTTACTCTTCTTAGTTGAGAAAAGAGGGAACTTCACGTTGGCGAAACTGCGAAGGAGAACAGCCAGCAAGGCGATTAAAGAAACGGGCGAAATAAGCCGGATCTTTAAAACCTAATTGCCAGGCGATCTCGTTGACAGCATTGTCGGAAAAAAGCAGCAGTCGTTTCGCCTCGCGTAATTGCCGATCAAAAATCAGGCGTTTAGGCGGGCGATTAGCAAAACGTCGGCAAATATCGGTCAAACGAGATTCGGTAATATGCAACTCGCAGGCATAATCGGGCACCGTCCAGTGCTGATGGAAGTGGTTGTCAATTAACAGGGTAAAGCGCTGAAAAAGTTTCAGTTCACCGCGCATCCCGGTTGCGGCGTGATCGTCCAGCTTCGCATTACGCAACAGCAAGGTAAATACCGCCTGCGCCAGTAGCACCAGGGTATGTTCGCAGCCAGCCAGTTGTTCCGTGGACTCCCGCTCAATTAGCTGCCAGTAATGTTTGAGCGCCGCCAGCTCGTTGGGTTTATCCGCCAGCGACAGGCAGATTCCCGGCAGGCCAAAGGCCTCTCTGGTGCCGGGATAAAGCACTTCCAGCAGCGGCCAAACCAGCTCTTCGCGTACCGTCAGAACATGGCCATCGCTATCCGATTCGGTAATAAAAGCATGCGGCACCGAGGGCGGCGTAAGCACAAATAGCGGCGCCTGCACCGAATAGCGATGATCGTCGAGCTGTAGCTCAATCTGCCCGGTATCAAGAAAGTGCATTTGAAAAAACTGGTCGTGGCGATGCGCCTGCATATCACGACCAAAGAAATCCGCCATACGAGCAAACGACTGATAATGCACATCGTTACTGCCCATGCTTTCGTCATACTCTTTGCTGATATCAATATTGGCGATCGCACGTTGGCACATAGTTTCTCCTCAAGGGGTGGCGCGCGGACGCGATGCTTTCATGGGAATGAGCCAGATAATGGCGGCGCCGACGACTAACAGAGAAGCGACAAACCAGAGTCCGCTATTGAAGCTACCGGTGATATCTTTTAGCCAGCCAATCATAAACGGGCTAAGCGCGGAGCCAATATTGCCGGTGGCATTGATGACCGCAATGCCTATCGCCCTGGCGCGTAAACTGATCGACTGATCCGGCGTGGTCCAGAAGATCGCCATCGCGCTAAAAGAACCCGTGGATGCCATCACGATCCCCAGGAGCTGGATCAGGTTATGGTCGGTCGCCGACGCCAGCAGCCAGCCCGCGGCGGCAAACAGGAACGGCAACGCCGTGTGATGTTTACGCTCCTGATGTTTGTCCGAATGGCGGCTCCAGTAAATCATGCCCAGAATAGTACAAATCTGCGGGATCGCCGCCAGCAGGCCGATGGTGATATTGCTGCTGCCTTCATTAAAACTTTTCAGGATTTGCGGCGTCCAGATACTAATGGCGCTAAGCGTATTGGTAAGGCAAAAATAGGCCAGCGTATACATCAGTACAATTGGCGTGAATACTTCGCGCCACAGACTACGCTGCTGCATGGCGTTATGGCTGATGGCCCCCTCCGGCTGAACCAGCGTCAGGCGGTCATTATCCATCATCTCCTGCAAACATTTTTTATCCTCTGCCGTCAGCCATTTGGCTTTTGCCGGGGTATCATCCAGGTAAAACCAGACCATAATGCCTAACAAAACTGACGGAAATCCCTCCAGCAGGAATAACCACTGCCATCCATGCAGATTGAATATGCCGTCCAGCGATAAAATATAGCCGGAGACAATCGACCCCAACGCGGTAGTGGCTGGCATGGCAATCATAAATAATGCATTGGCGCGGGCGCGGAAAAATGCCGGGAACCAGTAGGTTAAATAGAGCAATATTCCTGGCAAAAAGCCCGCTTCGGTAATGCCCACCAGCATTCGCAGCACATACAGGCTTTTCGGTCCCACCGCGAACATCGTAGCGGTAGATGCAATGCCCCATAGCACCATAATGGTCGCAATCCAGCGGCGGGCGCCGACGATGCTCAACATCACGTTGCTGGGAATGCCGAAAATGACGTAGGTGGCGTAAAACAGCGTCGTGGCAAGGCCAAACATGGTGGCGCTTAACCCCAGATCCTGCCCCATCGTCAACCCGGCAAAACCGATGTTGATACGGTCTAAAAACGAGAAGATAAACAACACGAATAAAAATACGATCAGTCGGCGGAACAGTTTATTTATAACGGTTTGTTGACCCGTGCTGAGCGCGTTGCGCGAACTGACAGACTCGGGGCTTTCCGGAAGTGCAGATGATGTGTCGCTCATTTTTTTTCCTCTGATGGGAATTTTGTAGGGTACTACGGTTGCCCGGTAGCGCTGCGCTTACCGGGCCAGGCTTAATAGACGCCGGACGCACCGGACAGGTTTTTTTCTGCGCCAAAGCGCGCCGCCAGCGCCTCCGCTCCGCGCGCCAACAGCGTGGTGTCAACGCCGACGGCGACAAATAGCGCTCCCAGTTCCAGATAACGTTTCGCCAGTGCTTCATTGGCCATCAGAATCCCCGGCGCTTTCCCCGCCGCGCGTATCTGCACGATGGCGTTCTCAATCGCCGCCTGCACTTCCGGGTGCTGCGGATTGCCGGCAAAGCCCATATCGGCGCTGAGGTCCGCCGGGCCGATAAACACGCCGTCAATGCCATCCACGTCGAGAATTGACGCCAGATTGCTCATCGCCTCACGCGTTTCAATCTGCACCAGTACGCACATGGCGTCGTTGGCCTGGTGGAGATAGTCCGGAATGCGGTTCCAGCGCGATGCCCGCGCCAACGCGCTGCCCACGCCGCGAATACCAGCAGGCGGATAACGCGTAGCCGCCACGGCGTTTCGCGCTTCATCGGCATTCTGCACCATCGGTATCAGCAGCGTTTGCGCGCCGACGTCGAGCAGTTGCTTAATCTGTACCGGATCGTTCCATGACGGACGCACCACCGGCTGGCTGGGATAAGGCGCAATCGCCTGCAACTGGGTCAACACCGTCTGCACGTTGTTTGGCGCGTGTTCACCGTCAATCAGTAGCCAGTCGAAGCCGGCACCCGCTAACAGTTCAGCGCTGTAACTGTTGGCAAGCCCCAGCCACAAACCGATTTGCGGACGCCCCGCTTTTAACGCGTCTTTGAAAGCATTTTTCATCGTTTTTTCCTTACACAAACCGGCAACTGATCGCGCCCATGTTGCCGTAATCGACATGGAAGGTGTCGCCCTTGCGCGCCGGCACCGGGCGGGTGAACGAGCCGCCGAGGATGATCTGCCCGGCTTCAAGCTGGACATCGTAGGGGGCAAGCTTGTTCGCCAGCCACGCCACGCCGTTGGCCGGATGATTCAGCACGCCTGCGGCGACGCCGGTTTCTTCGATCACGCCGTTGCGATAGAGCAGCGCGGAGATCCAGCGCAGATCCAGCTCGTCTGGTTTGATGGGACGACCACCGAGGATCACCCCGGCGTTGGCGGCGTTGTCGGAAATGGTGTCGAACACTTTGCGCGGGCGCTGGGTTTCCGGGTCGATGTTGTGGCTGCGGGCGTCAATCAGTTCCAGCGCCGGAATCACATAATCCGTGGCGTTGTAGACGTCGAACAGCGTGCAGTGAGGGCCGCGCAGCGGTTTCGCCAGCACGAACGCCAGCTCCACTTCAATACGCGGGACGATAAAACGGTCGGTGGGGATATCGCCGCCGTCATGGAAGAACATATCGTCAAGCAGCGCGCCGTAATCCGGTTCGCTGATTTGCGAGCTGGCCTGCATCGCTTTTGAGGTCAGGCCGATTTTGTGGCCTTTGAGCGTGCGCCCTTCGGCGATCTTGATATTGACCCATTCACGCTGTACGGCATAGGCATCTTCAATAGTGATGTTGGGATAATCCAGCGACACTGCGCGAATCTGTTCACGCTGTTTTTCAGCCTGATTAAGTCGCTGGGCTATCAGGGTATGGGTCTGTTTATCGAGCATAGTTGCTTCCTGTTACCTCATTCGGTGCTGCTGCGCCGGGTGGCGACGCGGGTGCGTCTTACCCGGCCTACGGTTCGGTATTGCTTCGTGCATCGTTTTTTTGTAGGCCCGGTCAGCGCAGCGCCACCGGGCGAAAGAGTGTGCTATTTAAATAACGCGTGTACGTTGTTTTGTTTGTAATTGAGCGTTGGATGTAACTCGGCAATCTCAAACGACAGCGCCAGATAGCGGTTCTCCATCAGGTCGGCGAAGTGGGCTTTAATCAGCCCAAACAGCATTTCGCCAACTTCCTGACGGCTCTCCAGGCTGCGCCCGGCGCCGATTTTCAGCGTCATATGCACAAACGCGTAATCATGCTTACCGTCAGCCATCTGCCAGGTATCCAGCCAGTGGGCGCGACTGCGGATACCGCCGATGGGGAAAATCCCGCTGGCGGCCAGCGCCTCGTTTACTTTGCTGAACAGGCTTGGTAAATCAGCCTGCTCGCGAATATTTTCAGTACATTCAGCAATAAAGTGCGGCATAAACACCCCTTACGCAGGCAGCGGGAAAACAGCGTTTACCTGGCCGGTACCGGAGCTGGCGAACAGGTCGGTGATGAACTCCACCTTGCCGTCGTATTTGTCCCAACCCAGCATTCCCAGCAGCATGACCGTGTCGTGCATGTTGCCTTCGCCGTAGCAGTAGTCGGCGTACTCCGGCAACATGGTGCAAAACTCCTTGAATTTGCCTTCGCGCCACAGCTTGACCACGCGCTCGTCCATTTGATGATCGAACTCGCGGGTGTAGCTGTTCATCCCCTCTTCCGCCCGTTGGTCGTCAATAAAACGGTGCGACAGAGAACCACTGGCGAATACCGCTACGGTACCGTCATATTTCTCAATCGCCTTGAGAATGGCTTCGCCCAGTCTGCGGCTGTCGGCAAAATCATGCACAGTGCAGAACGCCGAGATGGAGACCACTTTGAAGTGCTTGTCGCTGTTCATGTAGCGCATCGGTACCAGCGTGCCATACTCCAGCTTCAGGCTCGGGATGTTATGCGCTTTAGCGCGCACGCCCAGTTTGACTGCCTCGTCGGCGATCAGGTGGCCGAGCTCCGGATTACCGTCATAGTCATAGGTCATGTCGCGAATAAAGTGCGGCAATTCGTTGCTGGTATAGACGCCCTGGAAATGGTCGGCACAATTAATGTGGTAAGCGCTATTCACCAGCCAGTGGGTGTCGAATACGATAATGGTGTCAACGCCCATTTCGCGGCAACGCTTGCCTATTTCAATATGCCCATCAATGGCTGCCTGACGACAACCGTGATTTTTTCCCGGCAGTTCAGAAAGATACATCGACGGCACGTGGGTAATTTTTGCTGCTAACGCTAACTTGCCCATATCAAACTCCCCATTTTGGGATAGGATGGTCGCCCATTGAGATGCAGACGTTTTTCATTTCCGCAAACACTTCGAAGCTATATTCGCCGCCTTCGCGCCCGGTACCGGAGGCTTTCACGCCGCCGAACGGCTGGCGCAGGTCGCGGACGTTCTGGGTGTTGACGAAGACCATGCCGGCTTCAATCCCACGCGCCAGGCGCAACACTTTGCTCACGTCCTGGGTCCAGATATAAGAGGCCAGACCGTATTCCACGTCGTTCGCCAGGCGTAACCCTTCCGCTTCGTCTTTGAATGGCAGCAGACAGGCGACTGGCCCAAAGATCTCTTCCTGCGCAACGCGCATACGGTTGTCGACATCGGCCAGCACGGTTGGGCGCAGGAAGTTACCGCCTTTCAGATGCGCAGGCAGGTCAGTGGGTTTTTCCGCACCGCCCGCCAGCAGCGTTGCGCCCTCTTCAATGCCGAGGCGGATATAACCGGAGACTTTTTCCCAGTGCTGTTGGCTAATCAGCGCGCCGACCTGGGTGTTCGGGTCGGTCGGATCGCCGACACGCAGGCGATTCGCGCGTTCGGCAAAGCGCTTCACGAACTCAGGGTAAATGCTCTGCTGGATAAAGATGCGCGACCCGGCGGTGCAGCGTTCGCCGTTGATCGAGAAGATGGTGAACAGCGCGGCGTCCAGCGCGCGCTCAATGTCGGCATCTTCAAAAATCAGCACCGGCGATTTACCGCCCAGCTCCATCGAGTATTTTTTCAGGCCGGCATTTTTCATGATATTGCGACCGGTGGCGGTACCGCCGGTAAACGACACCGCACGCACGTCATGGTGGCGTACCAGCGCATCGCCCGCCGTCGCGCCGTAGCCCTGCACCACGTTCAGCACGCCTGCCGGAATTCCTGCCTCCAGCGCCAACTCGCCCAACCTGTCGGCAGTCAACGGCGACAGCTCGGACATTTTGAGCACCGCGGTGTTGCCCAGCGCCAGGCACGGCGCGACTTTCCAGGTCGCGGTCATAAACGGCACGTTCCACGGCGACACCAGCGCGCAGACGCCGACGGGCTGCACCAGCGTATAATTGAGCATTTTATCGTCAACCGGATAGGTCTTGCCGTTCATCTGCTGGCACACTTCGGCGAAGAATTCGAAGTTATGCGAGGCGCGCGGGATCAGCACGTTTTTAGTCTGGTGAATAGGCAGGCCGGTGTCGGCGGTTTCCATCGCCGCGATTTCCGGTACGTTCTGGTCAATCAGGTCACCCAGACGACGCATCAGGCGCGCGCGCTCTTTCATCGGCAGATTGGCCCATTTCGGGAACGCCTCTTTGGCCGCCGCGACAGCCTGGTTCACTTCTGCTTCACCGCCGGAGGCTACTTCCGCCAGCACGTCACCGGTCGCCGGGTTAGTGGTCTGGAAGTAGTCGTTACCTGCAACGTTTTTGCCGTTAATCCAATGATTTATCTTCTTCATTTTGCGCTCTCCTCACTGACGATTCGGTTAACCAAGCGACCCACGCCTTCTACTTCCACGACAACTTCATCCCCCGGCACCACATCGGACAACCCTTTCGGCGTACCGGTGGCAATCATGTCGCCCGGTTGCAACGTCATAAATTCGCTCAGATAAGAAATCAGGAACGGGATGCTGAAGATCAGATCGGCGGTCGTCCCTTCCTGCCGCAGCTCACCGTTAACAAAGGTGCGTAACGTCAGGTTATGCGGATCAGAAACCGCCTCTTTATCCACAATCCACGGGCCTATCGGCGTCAGGCCGTCGCGGCTTTTTACCCGCAGATTCGGACGGTAGTAGTTTTCCAGATAGTCGCGGATCGCGTAGTCGTTGCAGACGGTGTAACCGGCCACATACTCCATAGCTTCGGCTTCGCTCACCTTACGCGCCGTTTTGCCAATCACCACGACCAGCTCGGCTTCGTAGTGCATATATTCGACGTTGTTCGGGCGTACCGACGTTTGGTGATGTTCGGTAAAGGTGTTTGGCGCTTTGATAAATACCAGCGGCTCTTTCGGCGGCGTAAATGCCAGCTCGCTGGCGTGATCGGCGTAGTTCAACCCCAGCGCAAATAACGTTCCCGTCGCTGACAGCGGCCACGTAAACGTCTGGTGGCGGGCGAATTCATCTTCTGCGACAACCGGATTTTCCAGAGCGGGTAAACCTTTCGCCAGAATACGCACCCGATCGCCGGGACGCAGCGCAACGCGATTCTGCGGCGTACCGAGTAAGATCGCATCGCCAGGGTTAAGCGTAGCGAACTCACTTAACGCGCTAAGCAGTTGTGCGGCGCTACGCTGTAAATCGGCAGTATTCCAGTGGTCCGCTTCTCGTCCGTTGATTTCAGTGATAATGGTGAGGTTATCCACATCACTCAGCGGCGCCATTTCACCCAACGGGCAAAAGCCATCGCGACATTTCGCTTTAATCGCCGGGCGATAAAAGCTCTCTTCCGGCAGGCTGACCTCGTTAGCCAGCGCATACCCGGCGATATAGTCCGCCGCCGCTTCAGGGCGTATCCGGCTGGCGGTTTTCCCCACAATGAGCGCCACTGTCGCGCCGCTCAGTACCTTTTCTCCCTGCGGATAAGGAATGGGTTCGCCGTGACGAATCACCGTATTACGCGGCTTGATGAACCACACTGCGGTTTTAGGCGGCGCATTATAGGGAGGCTGAGAGAAAGCCTCTTGCCAGGCATCAAGCTGACTGCGATGGTTTAACGCAACGGCGAAAACAGTACCCTTCATACATAAACTCCTCAGGCCGATTTAACGGGCTGTGATTTCATTAATATATTAATGATTAGATTTATGCTTTCGCTGTACATTTAGCAAGCTGAAGTAAAGTATTTGTGATGTGATTAACAATATTTTCACAAATTTATTATTAAATGCATACATATCAAAGAGTTAAATAAAACCCCTTGTTTCTGTTAAACTTTGGACATAAAACAGATGTCATAGCTCACATCGGTAAACACGATTATTCAGGTATTAATAATTCTGCAAAAGAGAAACGCTTATGCATGATTCATTAACCATCGCATTGCTTCAGGCGCGCGAAGCGGCAATGACCTATTTCCGCCCCATCGTTAAAAGCCACAATCTGACCGACCAGCAATGGCGCATTGTGCGAATCCTGGCCGATAGCCCCTCTATGGATTTTCATGAGCTGGCCTTTCGTACCTGCATTTTGCGTCCAAGTCTGACCGGAATATTGACGCGCATGGAGCGAGACGGACTGGTGTTGCGACTCAAGCCGGTTAACGATCAGCGTAAGTTATATGTCATGTTGACGGAGCAGGGACAAACGCTGTACGCCCGTGCCCGGAGCCAGGTTGAAGAGGCTTATCGAAAAATTGAGGCCGATTTCACGCCCGAAAAAACACAGCAATTGATGCTGCTGCTGGACGATCTTATTGCTCTGGGACGCCAGCATCCTGATAGCGAAGCGGAAGCATAGTATTCTTACCTTCCCACGCCGCCGACGCGGGAATCCCCTCCCGCTTACAACGTTGACGGCGATCGCATTTTACTCTTCTTCTTCGACGTTCATCTGAAAAGTACCCGCCGTTGTCCTGAAAGTCTCTTCACAGTTTACGCTTCTGCCTATTCAATTAAACAACAAATAAGAAACATATTATTAACAAAACATTCCGATTAACGAGGAAGAGGCCGCAATGAAACCTGAAGATTTTCGTACTGATAACAAGCGTCCGTTAACGGGCGAAGAGTATTTAAAAAGCCTGCAGGACGGGCGGGAAATTTATATTTACGGCGAACGCGTTAAAGATGTTACGACACATCCGGCATTCCGCAATGCCGCAGCCTCTGTCGCACAACTGTATGACGCATTACATAAACCGTCGATGCAAGATACCCTGTGCTGGAATACTGATACCGGCAGCGGCGGTTATACGCATAAATTTTTCCGCGTGGCGAAAAGCGCAGACGATCTGCGCCAACAGCGTGATGCTATCGCCGAGTGGTCACGCCTGAGTTACGGCTGGATGGGACGCACACCGGATTACAAAGCCGCCTTTGGTTGCGCTCTGGGCGCTAACCCAGCCTTCTACGGCCAGTTTGAGCAGAACGCCCGCAACTGGTACACCCGTATTCAGGAGACCGGCCTGTACTTTAACCATGCAATCGTCAACCCGCCCATTGACCGCCACAAACCTGCCGACGAAGTGAAAGACGTCTATATCAAGCTGGAGAAAGAGACGGACGCCGGGATTATTGTCAGCGGGGCGAAAGTTGTCGCCACTAACTCCGCCCTGACTCACTACAACATGATTGGTTTCGGCTCAGCCCAGGTGATGGGCGAAAACCCGGATTTTGCTCTGATGTTTGTCGCGCCAATGGATGCCGAAGGCGTAAAACTTATTTCACGCGCCTCGTATGAAATGGTCGCGGGCGCGACGGGCTCGCCGTTTGATTATCCACTCTCCAGCCGCTTTGATGAAAACGATGCCATTCTGGTGATGGACAAGGTGTTGATCCCGTGGGAAAACGTGTTGATTTACCGTGATTTCGATCGTTGCCGTCGCTGGACGATGGAAGGCGGCTTTGCCCGTATGTATCCACTGCAAGCCTGTGTTCGTCTGGCGGTTAAACTTGATTTCATTACCGCGCTGCTGAAAAAATCGCTCGAATGTACGGGTACCGTAGAGTTCCGGGGCGTGCAGGCCGATCTCGGCGAAGTCGTGGCCTGGCGCAATATGTTCTGGGCATTGAGCGATTCTATGTGTTCTGAAGCAACCCCGTGGGTAAACGGCGCCTGGCTACCGGACCACGCCGCGCTGCAAACCTATCGTGTGATGGCCCCAATGGCCTACGCGAAAATTAAAAATATTATTGAACGTAACGTTACCAGCGGCCTGATTTACCTGCCTTCCAGCGCCCGCGATTTGAATAATCCGCAAATCGACCAGTACCTGGCGAAATACGTACGCGGCTCTAACGGAATGGACCATGTTGAACGTATCAAAATTCTTAAATTGATGTGGGATGCCATCGGCAGCGAGTTCGGCGGTCGCCATGAGCTGTACGAGATTAACTACTCGGGCAGCCAGGATGAAATTCGTCTGCAGTGCCTGCGTCAGGCCCAGAGCTCCGGCAATATGGATAAGATGATGGCAATGGTCGATCGCTGCCTCTCCGAATACGATCAGAATGGCTGGACGGTTTCGCATTTGCACAATAACGACGACATCAATCAACTGGATAAGCTGCTGAAATAACGCGGCAGGAGGTTCTCATGCAAGTAGATGAACAACGTCTGCGTTTTCGCGATGCGATGGCAAGTCTGGCGGCAGCGGTCAACATCGTAACCACGGCGGGTCACGCCGGACGCTGCGGTATCACCGCAACAGCGGTCTGCTCCGTCACCGATACGCCGCCCTCCGTAATGGTATGTATTAATGCCAATAGCGCCATGAACCCCGTTTTTCAGGGCAACGGCAGGCTGTGCATTAATGTACTTAACCATGAGCAGGAGCTGATGGCGCGCCATTTTGCCGGTATGACGGGGATGGCGATGGAGGAGCGGTTTCACCAGCCATGTTGGCAAAACGGGCCGCTGGGCCAGCCGGTACTTAACGGCGCGCTGGCCGGTCTCGAAGGCGAGATCAGCGAGGTACAAACCATTGGCACGCATCTGGTGTATCTGGTGGCGATCAAAAATATTATTCTTAGCCAGGATGGGCATGGCCTGATTTATTTCAAACGCCGTTTTCATCCGGTCAGACTTGAGATGGAAGCGCCTGTTTAACCGTCACTCATGCCCACAAGCGGGATAACCACCGCTTGTGGGAGAAGAGTCGATACGCTGAAGATTTTTATTCCCGCCGCGATGTTTGCTCGCCATAAATCGCGGCGATTAATACAATCTAAGAACCTATCCCACCAGGCGTTATTGGCGCAGCCAGTTTGGACACGGACAGCGCGCAAAAACCGGAGCGTACACGTAGTACGTGAGGTTTGACTCGCTACGCTCGCCATTCGGGCCGCCGCAAGCGGCGTTCAAAACGCTAACGCGTTTTGGCGAGCACTGCCCTGGTCCAAAATGGCAAGTAAAATAGCCCTAATGGGATAGGCTCTAAATTAGCTCCCGCGATAGGTTGAATAACCATACTGACTTAATAACAGCGGCACATGATAGTGCTCATTCGTTTTGCTGATATGAAACTCGACGGGAATCTCCGGGAAAAACGTATCCAGTTTTTTACTTTCAAAATACTGGCCGGTTTTAAAAATAACGCGATAATCCCCCGGCGCGGCAGCTTTTTCGGGCCACAGTGCTTTAATACGTCCATCCTGGTCGGTATGCCCGGTGTTTAATTGCGTCCATCCGTTATCCTTTTTCTGCTCCAGTACCACCTCCACGCCGGGCGCCGGTTTGCCTGTTTGCTGATCGAGAATATGTACGCTGAGAATATTGTTGCCAGCGGCCAGCGCCATTGCCGGGGCTGCAACAAGAGATGCTATCACGGTAGCCAGTATATATCGTTTCATGCTTCACTCCTTTACGGTATTGATGCAGGAAAATATATCTGGCGCGTCCAGGATTAACCTTACACGGACATGACAATTATGTCATCTTGTTGGATATTTACGGATTCGCTAACAAGCCTATGGCATACTGCGTCGATGAAGATTTTATTGATTGAAGATAACCAGAAAACCATTGAGTGGGTACGTCAGGGACTCACGGAGGCAGGCTATGTGGTTGATTATGCCTGTGATGGACGAGACGGATTACACCTGGCCCTTCAGGAACATTATTCATTGATTATTCTTGATATTATGCTGCCGGGGCTTGATGGATGGCAGGTTTTACGCGCGTTACGCACTGCGCATCAATCCCCTGTCATTTGCCTGACGGCGCGCGACTCGGTTGAGGATCGCGTCAAAGGTCTTGAGGCGGGCGCTAATGATTACCTTGTTAAGCCTTTTTCCTTCGCCGAACTGCTGGCCCGGGTGAGAGCTCAACTCAGACAGCACGTCCCGGTCTTTACCCGACTGACGATCAATGGTCTGGACATGGATGCCACAAAGCAATCGGTGTCACGAAATGGCAAACCGATTTCCCTGACCCGCAAAGAATTCCTGCTCCTCTGGTTACTGGCGTCCCGGGCAGGAGAAATCGTGCCCCGAACCGCGATCGCCAGCGAAGTTTGGGGAATTAACTTTGATAGTGAAACCAACACCGTTGATGTCGCGATTCGTCGGCTGCGCGCCAAAGTAGACGATCCATTTGAAAAGAAGCTCATTATGACCGTCCGGGGGATGGGTTATCGATTACAGGCGGAAACGTCGCAGAATGGTTAAGTTATCAATGACGCTGCGCCTGACAATTTCTTTTATCGCCATACTTATCCTCGCCTGTACCGGCATTAGCTGGACGCTCTATAACGCGCTGAGCAAAGAATTAACGTATCGGGATGATATGACGCTAATAAATCGGGCGGCGCAAATGCAGCAACTGTTACTGGATGGCGCCAGGCCGGAAAATCTGCCGCTCTATTTCAATCGGATGGTGGATACGAAGCAGGATATCTTATTGATTCATTCAGCAACAGGCCACAATGTTGCGATTAATCATAGCGGCATCCCCGACCAACGCTTTAACGAGATTCCGCTGGCTAAAAACATCACCCGCGAAACCTTATTTCGCCAGGCGGTACAAGGCACGGAGCTGACCGCGGTACGAGTAAACGCCAGAAGCGGCGATGACCCGCTGACCCTTACTATTGCCAGGCTGGCGACGGAAAGGCGGCAAATGCTGGCGCAATATCGCCGCAACAGTTTGCTGATTAGCCTTATCGCGATCCTCGTCTGTTCGGCGCTCAGTCCATTAGTCATCAGAAACGGGCTGCGGGCCATTACGTCGCTCAGCCGACTCACCGCGGCGACAGATAGCGGCACACTTCGCCAGCCGTTGGCGGAACAGGCGTTACCCGTCGAGCTCAGGCCGCTTGGACAAGCGCTAAATACTATGCGCCAGAAGCTTTCCGACGATTTTGAACGCCTGAACCAATTTGCCGACGATCTGGCGCATGAGCTGCGCACGCCGGTTAATATTTTACTGGGGAAGAATCAGGTGATGCTGAGTCAGGAACGCAGCGCCGAAGAGTATCAACAAGCCCTTGTCGATAATATTGAAGAGCTGGAGGGACTGTCGCGACTGACAGAAAATATTCTCTTTCTGGCACGCGCGGAGCACCAGAATATAGCGGTAAAAAAACAGCCTGTTTCGCTCAATGCGTTGATTGAAAATATGCTGGATTATCTTAGCCCCCTTGCCGAGGAGAAGCGCATCTGTTTTATAAATCAATGTCAGGGAACGGTATGGGCTGACGAAATATTATTACAAAGAGTGCTCTCAAACCTGCTGACGAATGCCATCCGTTATTCTGATGAAAACGCCGTGATACGTATTGAAAGCGCTTATGATGATAACGTTGCAGAAATTCGGGTCGCTAATCCGGGCAGCCACCCCGCCGATGCGGATAAGCTTTTCCGGCGTTTTTGGCGAGGAGATAATGCCCGCCATACTGCCGGTTTCGGCCTGGGGTTATCGTTAGTTAACGCGATTGCTCTATTACACGGTGGTTCGGCATCTTACCGCTATGCCGATGAACATAATATCTTTTCGGTTCGTCTGCCTGATAGCGCTGATAGCTAAGGTCAGTACAGGTTCTGTTCCCCTTCCCTGCCACAGGGCTGTGGTTATCAATACAACCTCAATAAAGAGAAAATAAAGGATGCCGGCAAAGAATATTGCTGGCTCGATCACTTTCTCGGTTTCCAATCCAGGGTCAATTCATCCCATAACGCGTTATTCAGTGGGAACCTTTATGAAAAAGTATCTTGCATTCGCCGTTACGCTGCTGGGTATGGGTAAAGTCATCGCCTGTACTACCCTTTTGGTAGGCAATCAGGCTTCGGCTGACGGCTCCTTCATTATCGCGCGCAACGAGGATGGCTCGGCAAATAACGCCAAGCATAAGGTTATTCATCCCGTCGCGTTTCATCAACAAGGCGAGTATAAAGCACATCGGAACAATTTTAGCTGGCCGCTTCCGGAGACAGCGATGCGCTATACGGCAATTCATGACTTTGATACTAACGATAACGCCATGGGTGAAGCCGGTTTCAATTCGGCGGGCGTCGGAATGAGCGCAACGGAAACCATTTACAACGGCAGAGCGGCGCTGGCTGCCGATCCTTACGTGACAAAAACGGGAATCACGGAAGACGCCATTGAGTCCGTGATCCTGCCAGTGGCGCAATCGGCGCGTCAGGGCGCCAAATTACTGGGCGACATTATTGAACAAAAAGGCGCGGGCGAAGGTTTCGGCGTCGCGTTTATTGATAGCAAAGAGATATGGTATCTGGAGACGGGAAGCGGTCATCAATGGCTGGCAGTACGACTTCCGGCAGATAGCTATTTCGTTTCCGCCAATCAGGGACGTTTACGCCATTACGATCCGAATGATAACGCGAATTATATGGCGTCACCAACGTTAGTAAGCTTTGCGAAAAAGCAGGGATTATATGATCCGGCCCGCGGCGAATTCGACTTCCATCAAGCCTATTCGCAGGATAACAAAAACGATATCACCTATAATTATCCGCGCGTCTGGACGCTACAACATCAGTTTAATCCGCATCTGGATACGGTCGTTAGCGAAGGGAAAACATTTCCTGTTTTTTTAACGCCAATAACGAAGATCAGCGTGGCGGCAGTAAAAAACGCGTTACGCAATCACTATCAGGGAACGTCGCACGACCCTTATGCCAGTCATAATCCACAAGAACCATGGCGACCTATATCCGTTTTTCGTACCCAGGAGTCGCATATTTTACAGGTCAGACCGAAATTACCGCAGGCTATCGGCAACGTAGAATACATCGCCTATGGAATGCCATCTCTTAGCGTCTATCTCCCCTATTATCAGGGGATGCGTCATTATCAACCCGGAGATGATAAAGGAACCGATCGGGCGAGCAACGACTCTACCTACTGGACATTCCGCACGCTGCAAACGCTGGTTATGCAGGACTACAATGCGTTTGCGCCAGATGTGCAACACGCCTGGAAAACATTTGAACAGCAAACAGCTAAGCAGCAGTATAAGATGGAGCAGAGCTATCTGAGATTATATGCGTCGCATCCGAAAGAAGCGCAACGCTTACTGCAAAATTTTGAAGATAAAACGATGCAAAATGCGCAAACGCTCGCCCATCGCCTGACCAATAATATTATTACGACAATGACTTACCGCACAGATATGAAATATCAATTTTCAAGTACGCAACCATAAATTCAATGACAATCTATTAGCCACTCATACACAATAAGATAAAGCGGCACCAGAATTAGCCAGATATAAAAGACAATAATTATTATGGATTCATAGAGAGGATAGTTTATGACACTCCAGGCAAATATCAGCAGAGAGACAAAAGCGGCAAAAACCCAGGAGGTATATAAGCACGTTGTTCTTTTCAAAATGGCCGCCTCCTCTCGCATAAAACGATAACTACAACTTATGTCCCGTGTTACATAACTTTTCCCGACAGGCCTCTTTTACCCATGCTGAAAAATTCCGCGTCTTTTCAGATTTCAACGCGAATTCTATCTGTTCAAGCATGGAATAGGAAAAACGAATATTCTTCGTCACGGTCTTACTTGTCCGGGGCTTTGCTGGCATACACACACCTGTATAACATTTGATGTAACGCCGTTACTTTACGCAGGAGTAAATCGGTGAATTTGATCTGAGTCAAGAAGGTGGGTTTTCAATAAAAGTTGTGCCCTAAATTGTGAAGTTTGTAGATTTTATGAACATTTGATGTACCGATCTCCCCCCATGATCGCCACTACGTATGGACGTCAGGATGCCTCCCCGCCTGATCAGAAGCGTTTCCTCCTTAAAAAGGACATTTTTTTAAAGTTCCTGGTGCATAAAAGTCACATCCTTTTAAAGGGTTGTTAACCCTGTTGAATGTTCCCACTCCCCTATTCAGGAATATTAAAAACGCTATGCAAATACAGAGCTTCTATCACTCAGCTTCACTAAAAACCCAGGAGGCTTTTAAAAGCCTACAAAAAACCTTATACAATGGAATGCAGATTCTCTCAGGCCAGGGCAAAGCGCCGGCTAAAGCATCCGACGCTCGCCCGGAAATTATTGTCCTGCGAGAACCTGGCGCGACATGGGGGAATTATCTACAGCATCAGAAGACGTCTAACCACTCTCTGCATGACCTCTATAACTTACAGCGCGATCTTCTTACCGTCGCGGCAACCGTTCTGGGTAAACAAGACCCGGTTCTAACGTCAATGGCAAACCAAATGGAGTTAGCCAAAGTTAAAGCGGACCGGCCAGCAACAAAACAAGAAGAAGCTGCGGCAAAAGCATTGAAGAAAAATCTTATCGAACTTATTGCAGCACGCACTCAGCAGCAAAATGGCCTACCTGCAAAAGAAGCTCATCGCTTTGCGGCAGTAGCGTTTAGAGACGCTCAGGTCAAGCAGCTTAATAACCAGCCCTGGCAAACCATAAAAAATACACTCACGCATAACGGGCATCACTATACCAACACGCAGCTCCCTGCCGCAGAGATGAAAATCGGCGCAAAAGATATCTTTCCCAGTGCTTATCAGGGAAAGGGCGTATGCAGTTGGGATACCAGGAATATTCATCACGCCAATAATTTGTGGATGTCCACGGTGAGTGTGCATGAGGACGGTAAAGATAAAACGCTTTTTTGCGGGATACGTCATGGCGTGCTTTCCCCCTATCATGAAAAAGATCCGCTTCTGCGTCAGGTCGGCGCTGAAAACAAAGCCAAAGAAGTATTAACTGCGGCACTTTTTAGTAAACCTGAGTTGCTTAACAGAGCCTTAGCGGGCGAAGCGGTAAGCCTGAAACTGGTATCCGTCGGGTTACTCACCGCGTCGAATATTTTCGGCAAAGAGGGAACGATGGTCGAGGATCAAATGCGCGCATGGCAATCGTTGACCCAGCCGGGAAAAATGATTCATTTAAAAATCCGCAATAAAGATGGCGATCTACAGACGGTAAAAATAAAACCGGACGTCGCCGCATTTAATATGGGTGTTAATGAGCTGACGCTCAAGCTCGGCTTTGGCCTTAAGGCATCTGATAGATATAATGCCGAAGCGCTACATCAGTTATTAGGCAATGATTTACGCCCTGAAGCCAGACCAGGTGGCTGGGTTGGCGAATGGCTGGCGCAATACCCGGATAATTATGAGGTCGTCAATACATTAGCACGCCAGATTAAGGATATCTGGAAAAATAACCAACATCATAAAGATGGCGGCGAACCCTATAAACTCGCACAACGCCTTGCCATGTTAGCCCATGAAATTGACGCGGTGCCCGCCTGGAATTGTAAAAGCGGCAAAGATCGTACAGGGATGATGGATTCAGAAATCAAGCGAGAGATCATTTCTTTCCATCAGACCCATATGTTAAATGCGCCTGGCAGCCTTCCGGATAGCGGTGGACAGAAAATTTTCCAAAAAGTATTACTGAATAGTGGCAACCTGGAGATTCAGAAACAAAATACGGGCGGGGCGGGAAACAAAGTACTGAAAAATTTATCGCCAGAGGTGCTCAATCTTTCCTATCAAAAACGAATTGGGGATGAAAATATTTGGCAGTCAGTAAAAGGCATTTCTTCATTAATCACATCTTGAGTCTTGAGGTAACTATATGGAAAGTCTATTAAATCGTTTATATGCCGCGTTAGGCCTGGATGCGCCAGAAGATGAGCCACTGCTCATCATTGATGATGGGATACAGGTTTATTTTAATGAATCCGATCATACACTGGAAATGTGCTGTCCCTTTATGCCATTGCCTGACGACACTCTGACTTTGCAGCATTTTTTACGTCTTAACTACGCCAGCGCCGTCACTATCGGCGCTGACGCAGACAATACTGCTTTAGTGGCGCTTTATCGCTTGCCGCAAACCAGTACCGAAGAAGAGGCGCTCACTGGTTTTGAATTATTCATTTCTAACGTGAAGCAATTGAAAGAGCGTTATGCATAATTTAATACATCAACATGCTTTCTTAATGAGATAAAGCGCGATACGTATGCCCTTTACAAGAGACAAGACCAGAATCTTTGGTGGAAATGTAAGGGGCAAACGTTCCTCTCTCTCATTTCGCTCTGTTTGCGGGAGCATTTTTAGTGTGTAAGTATTCCTGATCATCAGGTTTTTACGCCATCTACGCGCATTTATTCTGCTATAAGTTGAAATACTGCAAAAAAATATTAGTGCTTATTATTTTTTCTTTAAGTAAATTTTCGCTCAACAAACTTAATTGTTTATTCAATGATGATGAAGCGTGAGTTATGCTGGAAATGAAGGAAGCCAATAGCAAGGATAATCTGATTATTCACGGGTGATATTATGAGACATCGTATATTTTTACCATTGCTTCTGGTGTTATCGGCTACAGCCTTTTCGGCATCGGCGATGGCTGCCAGTGATTCCCCCCCACCACCAGATAATACAAAACACGCCTCCGGTGGCTGGCCGTCAGGCCCCGCATCATGGGTTCACCCACCCTGGTGTGATAACTGGCCACAAGATATAGAGATACCAGATTTTTGGTGTGATGTATGTGGTTGTTAATTTTTTACAGAAAACTATAACAACCATATCAGAACTGAGGGTATATCTGGTCGTGTATGTTTCATCAGTTCCTGGTGAACTGAATATGACTTCAGGCTGGCGTGTTTTATTAACGTCAGCCTGATTTTTTACAACATCATATGACTGGCTCACAGGCGCAGCCAGCGCGTTCTATACCTAAGCTGGTGATTGTAACGACCCCGACAGTACTTCTGCTTCACCGTTATGGCAGATATCATCGCCTCTTGTCAGATGCCAGACACCTACTCATACTCAACCAAAGCTCTAAATACAAAAATCACCTTATATCTTTTTTTATTATTCCTTGTATAAATGTGACTTGACTCACACCTATAAGGAATCGACTCACTTCCATAAGAAGGAATCAAAATGCCAATAACTAACGCGTCCCCAGAAAATATATTAAGATATTTGCATGCGGCCGGTACCGGTACGAAAGAAGCGATGAAAAGTGCAACTTCACCACGCGGTGTACTTGAATGGCTTGTCAATTTTTTTACCTGTGGTGGAGTAAGAAGAAGCAATGAAAGATGCTTTCGGGAGGTAATTGGAAAACTGACCACATCATTATTATATGTAAATAAAGATGCTTTCTTCGATGGTAATAAAATATTTCTGGAGGATGTCAACGGGTGTACTATATGTCTGTCATGTGGAGCAGCATCCGAAAATACGGATCCCATGGTCATTATTGAAGTGAAAAAAAATGGAAAAACTGTAATGGATAAAGTTGATAGCGAGAGATTTTGGAATGTATGTCGAATGTTAAAGCTGATGAGTAAACATAATATACAACAGCCTGATTCACTTATAACCGAGGATGGTTTTCTGAACCTGCGCGGAGTAAACCTGGCTTATAAAGATTTCCAGGGGGAAGATTTGTCAGAAATAGATGCTTCTGATGCAGATTTCCGTGAAACAAATCTTTCTAATGTAAATTTAGTTGGTGCAAATTTGTGTTGTGCAAATCTACACGCTGTGAATCTAATGGGTTCAAACATGACTAAAGCAAACCTGACTCACGCAGACCTGACTTGCGCTAACATGTCCGGTGTAAACTTAACCGCTGCAATTCTATTCGGCTCAGACTTAACTGACACCAAACTAAATGGTGCAAAATTAGATAAGATAGCTCTAACTTTAGCGAAAGCATTAACAGGAGCCGATCTGACAGGTAGTCAACATACCCCTACTCCACTCCCGGATTACAATGATAGAACTCTTTTCCCCCATCCGATATTTTAGTCGAGATAAAGGGATTTTATAAACAAGAAGTATTCAAACAGAGGCCCCCTTGTTTTATTAAATAAACCCCGCCCCTAAGTTTCATTATAAATAACATTTTCAGCGTATTACTTGTTGGCTTTGTCTGAATCATAGCGTTATCTGTATGTGGCACATTAACTAAAAACACTATTATTGTTTAATTTAAATAATTCATAATTGTAGTCAGGAAATAAGAAGTTATGCTTCCGGTCACCTACAGATTAATACCTCAAAGCGGAGTATCCACATATGGATTAAATACCGCAGATACACCTGTTTTCCCCGATATTCCCGAACATGCACCAAACCCCTCACGGCTACGCCTTGCTCATGACAGCCTTGCCATAAACAGTGAATTCCGTCTGGAGCCAGAGTGTGTGGTGGAGTACCTTATCTCAGGCGCGGGTGGAATAGACCCTGATACAGAAATTGATGACGACACTTATGACGAATGCTACGATGAACTATCCTCCGTACTTCAAAATGCGTATACCCAAAGCGAAACATTCCGCAGACTGATGAATTACGCATATGAAAAAGAACTACATGATGTGGAGCAGCGCTGGCTACTGGGGGCAGGCGAAGCCTTTGAAACTACCGTGGCTCAGGAACACTTCAAACTTTCAGAAGGCAGGAAAGTTATTTGTCTCAATCTGGACGATTCTGATGATTCATATACCGAACATTATGAAAGTAACGAAGGAAGACAACTTTTTGACACAAAACGTTCATTTATTCATGAAGTTGTACATGCACTGACCCATCTTCAGGATAAAGAAGAAAATCATCCAAGAGGCCCTGTTGTCGAATATACCAACATTATTCTGAAAGAGATGGGGCATCCTTCACCTCCCAGAATGGCCTACATCTTCAATAAATAGACACATCGGGAAACGAAAAGAAACTAAAAACCCGCGTAGTCCGTTTTTTCGGGAAATGTTCTGGCAGTATTTTCTAACTATATTCTAAGCGCCAAAAAACAAAGGGGTTACCTTTTGGTAACCCCTTGTTTAATCTGGCGGAAGCGCAGAGATTCGAACTCTGGAACCCTTTCGGGTCGCCGGTTTTCAAGACCGGTGCCTTCAACCGCTCGGCCACACTTCCGGAATGAGGCGCACTATAAACATCCCGGTGCGTCATGTAAAGACCGAATGTGTTCGTTTGCGTGAAAAACAGGCAAATTTTCGTTAATTGCCTGAAATAGCGGCACATTGACCATTTCTTCAACACAAAAACGGGCTTAATACGTGTTGATCGTCCCCACTGTTTTACCGCTGTGATTATCAATTTTTTATCGGTAACGCGTGGTTGGCGCTGCCGCCTGTTTTATGGCGTAGCGCCAGGCATGAAAAGACCGTTTTAACGACGGTAATCACCTGAAATCTCTTAAGGAAACTAAACGTAAACGAATGCGTAAAGATGGGTAAAACCACTGGGTGACAGTGACTGTTTTTATTATTCTCCTTTATTAATTACATCTGTCATAAGAGAGTGACTAATGGATCGTATCATTACATCATCGCGTGATCATAGCTCGCTACTGAGTACGCACAAAGTACTGCGCAACACCTATTTTCTGTTGAGCCTGACGCTGGCTTTCTCCGCAATTACTGCGACAGCCAGTACGGTACTGATGCTGCCCTCCCCCGGCCTGATTCTGACGCTGGTCGGTATGTATGGGCTGATGTTCCTGACCTATAAAACCGCCAATAAGCCGGTCGGTATCCTGTCTGCTTTTGCGTTTACCGGCTTCCTCGGCTATATCCTGGGCCCGATTCTTAACGCCTATCTGTCAGCAGGCATGGGCGATGTCATTGGCCTGGCGCTGGGTGGGACCGCGTTAGTATTTTTCTGCTGCTCCGCTTACGTTCTGACCACCCGTAAGGATATGTCTTTCCTGGGCGGTATGTTAATGGCCGGGATCGTCGTCGTGCTGATTGGTATGGTGGCGAATATTTTCCTGCAACTGCCTGCATTGCACCTGGCGATTAGCGCGGTGTTTATCCTGATTTCCTCGGGCGCTATCCTGTATGAAACCAGTAACATCATTCACGGCGGTGAAACCAACTATATTCGTGCGACCGTCAGTCTGTACGTTTCGCTGTACAACATCTTTGTCAGCCTGCTCAGCATTCTGGGCTTCGCCAGCCGCGACTAATCGACATTCCCCTCTTCCAGCCCTGCTTATGCAGGGCTTTATTTTTTGCTACACTGCCGTCCGTGTTGATTACGCAGTGAAACGTTATGTTGATCTTTGAAGGTAAAGAAATCAGTACTGATAGCGAAGGCTATCTGAAAGAGACGACGCAGTGGAGTGAAGCGCTGGCAGTCGCTATCGCCGCCAATGAAGGCATTGAGCTCTCTGCGGAACACTGGGAAGTCGTGCGCTTCGTGCGCGAATTTTACCTGGAGTTTAATACCTCTCCCGCCATCCGAATGCTGGTAAAAGCGATGGCGAATAAGTTCGGCGAAGAAAAAGGCAACAGCCGCTATCTGTATCGTCTGTTCCCGAAAGGCCCGGCAAAGCAAGCGACCAAAATCGCCGGTCTGCCCAAACCGGTAAAGTGTATTTAATACCGAATACTGAAGCCTGTTAGCGTCTCGCGAGGGCTGTGCGGTTCAGTGAGGATTTTGTCCACACGAGCAGAGCGCGGCCCGCCCTCTTTCAGCCACTTGATGAGTTTTTCCACCTGCGCCGCGTCGCCACAGGCCACTACTTCTACGCTTCCGTCATCCATATTCTTCGCATAGCCGGTTAACCCCAGCCGCTGCGCCTCATGCTGCGTGGTATAGCGAAACCCGACTCCCTGAACTCGACCATAAACCCAGGCGATAATGCAGACGTTCGACATGATGGTTCTCCTTTCATAATCAGTGGTGGAGGCTCATACAGGACATACTTAACGTACCTGACTGGGCAGACACCCATAATGTTGGCGGAATCTGGCCGTAAATCTCGACCCCGACAGGTAACCGCACCGTAGCGCTATTTCGCCGATCGGCAGCGTCGTCGATTGCAGTTGAGAAAGCGCGCAGGACATGCGCACCTCTTCAACAATTTGTCGATAACTCTGCGATTCGCGCTGCAAACGCCGACGCAGCGTCGATGTTCCCATAGCAAGACGGCGGGCTATCTCCTGGGCTGTCCATAGCTTAGCAGGCGAGAGCATAATCAGTTGCCGCACCTGCTCCGTGAGGGTGTAACGCCGTTCAATAAGCAGCGGTCCTGCCGCGCCATCATGCAAAAGCGCTAACAGTAACCCCATCGCCTGATGTTCCTGTAGCCCAACGGGTAAACCCTGGCGCACAGCATCCAACACGTTCTCCCACATAAATGTCAGGCTACGGCTCATCGGGGTACACAGCGATGTCAGGTTTGCCGGTGGATAATCCTGAACGTACATCGTTTTAAAGCGAGCAATAATCTCCGGTGAAAGTAACAACAGGTCGGAGCGAAAACCGTTCTGCGCAGGCTGATTAATAATCTCCAGCGGCGTGTTCGCCGGAATAATAATCAACTCGCCCGGCCCGGCGACAAGGCGGCTATCATCCTGAATGATGACTTTACTGCCCTGCGTAATATGGCAGATAGCGGCGGAAAAAAGCGTAACACGATGCAAACGGTGCAGATGACTGGAACGCACCTCTGCCGTCGTAAGATCCTGATGTCGAATATGCATCTCCTGCACCGTGCCGTCCTCTATTTTATCTTCCGTATGTAGCCGTGAATTGTGCTTTCGCAATCACATGCGCGTTAAGCATAAACCCTACCAACGCGCCACTCGACTCACTGTCGAGCGGCAGTGTTGCCGTATTCAGCGCCCACACAGTAAACTGATAGCGATGAGGCTTATCGCCCGGCGGCGGACAGGCGCCGCCAAAGCCAGCATAACCGAAATCATTCCGTCCCTGCACCACTCCAGCGGGTAACGTTTTTTTATCAGCCCCCGTCGGCAGGTCGTGAATCTGCGCAGGAATATTCACCATCGTCCAGTGCCACCAGCCGCTTCCGGTGGGCGCATCAGGATCGAAGACGGTAATAGCGTAGCTTTTGGTTCCGGCAGGCGGATTGCGCCAGCTCAGCTGCGGCGAAATATTTTCTCCGCTACAACCAAATCCTTTAAAGACATGCTGTTGCGTTAAACGAAAATCCGCCGGAATATCCGCGCTACTGAGGCTAAACGCCGACGCGGCAGATACGCCGCCACTCAATGCCATCATTGCGGCTGCGGTCAAAGAGAAGACTGTTTTCATTGTATTTCCTTCTTCATATAAAGAAATAACACTATAAAAAGCGTCCGCTGAAGAAACTGTGCCTTTACGATTCTATTTTGTGCAGAAACGCTCACCGCCATACGCTGGTGATTGCCTCTCTCATCTGTGCTACCCTACGCGCCATTTCGTTTTCACGGTCCCTGGCTGGAGCTATTATCCGGCTCGCGTCACTGTTTGTGAGAGGTTACTCCGCATGACTGAATCTACATTTCCGCAATATCCCCGTTTAGTCCTCAGCAAAGGGCGAGAAAAATCTTTACTCCGCCGCCACCCATGGGTCTTTTCCGGCGCCGTCTCCCGCCTGGAAGGCAAAGCCAACCTCGGTGAAACTATCGATATCGTCGACCATCAGGGAAAGTGGTTAGCACGCGGCGCCTGGTCGCCAGCATCTCAGATCCGCGCGCGCGTCTGGACATTTGATAAAGCAGAATCCATTGATATTGCGTTTTTCACCCGCCGCCTGCGCCAGGCGCAGCAGTGGCGCGACTGGCTGGCGAAAAAAGACGGCCTGGATAGCTATCGTCTGATCGCCGGTGAGTCCGATGGCCTGCCTGGCGTCACTATCGATCGTTTTGGTCATTTTTTGGTGCTGCAACTGCTCAGCGCCGGGGCTGAATATCAACGCGCCGCATTAATTAGCGCTCTGCAAACATGCTATCCGGATTGCGCTATTTACGATCGCAGCGACGTCGCCGTGCGGAAAAAAGAAGGGATGGCGCTGACGCAAGGTCCGGTCACTGGCGAACTGCCGCCTGCGCTTCTGCCAATTGAAGAACACGGTATGAAATTACTGGTCGATATCCAGGGCGGCCACAAAACCGGTTATTATCTTGATCAGCGCGACAGTCGTCTGGCGACGCGCCGCTACGTGGAAAATCAGCGGGTACTGAACTGCTTCTCTTATACCGGCGGTTTTGCCGTGTCGGCGTTAATGGGCGGTTGTCGCCAGGTTGTCAGCGTGGATACCTCACAGGATGCGCTGGATATCGCCAGGCAAAACGTTGAACTGAACCAACTGGACTTGAGCAAAGCCGAATTCGTGCGCGATGACGTGTTTAAGTTGCTGCGCGCTTACCGTGAACACGGCGAAAAATTCGACGTCATCATCATGGACCCGCCCAAATTCGTCGAAAATAAAAGCCAGTTAATGGGGGCCTGCCGGGGCTATAAAGACATTAACATGTTAGCGATTCAACTGCTCAATCCGGGCGGCATACTGCTGACATTCTCTTGCTCCGGACTGATGACCAGCGATTTATTTCAGAAAATCATTGCCGATGCCGCAATAGATGCCGGTCGTGATGTACAATTTATAGAGCAGTTCCGTCAGGCCGCCGATCACCCGGTGATCGCCACCTACCCGGAAGGGCTGTATCTGAAAGGGTTTGCCTGTCGCGTCATGTAACTTGAAAAGTGGAATAGTATCCTCATATAAAGGGTATCTATTTCCCGGGAGGTGACTATGATAGCCAGCAAATTCGGTATCGGCCAACAGGTCCGCCATTCCCTGTTAGGTTACCTCGGAGTGGTCGTCGATATCGACCCGGAATATTCGCTTGATGAGCCGTCGCCTGATGAACTGGCGGTTAACGACGAACTTCGCGCCGCTCCGTGGTACCACGTGGTAATGGAAGATGATGATGGTCAGCCAGTGCATACTTATCTGGCCGAGGCCCAGTTGCGAAGCGAAATGCGGGACGAGCATCCAGAACAGCCATCGATGGATGAACTGGCGCGTACCATTCGCAAGCAGCTTCAGGCGCCGCGACTACGTAACTGATTGTATTTAAAAGGCCGGAGAGCGATATCCGGCCATTTAAACTTTTATTTCGCCAGCCCCAGGCGAGGGATCTCAATCGCCGGGCAGCGATCCATCACCACGGTCATGCCTGCATCCCGCGCCAGTACCGCCGCCTGTTCGTTGATCACGCCAAGCTGTAGCCACAGCGTTTTTGCGCCGATGGCGATAGCTTCCTGCGCGACGCCCCATGCAGCTTCAGAGTTGCGAAAAACATCCACCATATCGACTTTTTCGGGAATGTCCGCCAGCGTGGCATACCCCTGTTGCCCCAGCAATGTCTTACCCGCGACTTTTGGCGCAACCGGAATCACATGGTAGCCCTGTTCAAGCAGGTATTTCATTACCCGATAGCTTGGACGATCGGGTTTATCGCTCGCACCTACCAACGCGATAGTGCGAGTGGACGTCAAAACATCAGCAATATCGGTCTCTTTCATCATCTTTCTCCTGGCTGTTTTGCAAAGTGTACGACAAACCTGACATAGCAACCATTCATCCCATACCGATGTATGAGAGCAAAACGCCAAAATATGTCTATATGTTAGTAAACATGATCTAAGAAAAATTTCGATACATTATTAGCCAGACGGCCTTTGGACAGGAGAACCTTATGAAAACCGGCGCGCTAACCACCTTCCTTGCTCTCTGTTTGCCGGTGACTGTTTTTGCCACAACGCTCCGTTTGTCTAATGAGGTTGATCTGCTGGTGCTGGACGGCAAAAAGGTATCCAGCTCTTTATTACGCGGTGCAGAGAGCATTGAACTGGAAAACGGGCCGCATCAGCTTGTTTTCCGGGTGGAAAAAACCATCCGCCTGCCCGGTAATGAAGAGCGGCTTTATATTTCTCCGCCGCTGGTGATAAGTTTCGATACCCAACTGATAAGTCAGGTCAATTTCCAGCTCCCGCGGCTGGAAAACGAGCGCGAAGCCTCGCATTTTAACGCGGCGCCGCGTCTGGCGCTTTTGGACGGCGACGCCATGCCCATTCCGGTAAAACTCGATATTCTGGCCATTACTTCTACGGCTAAAGTGGTCGATTATGAAATAGAGACCGAGCGTTATAATAAATCGGCGAAACGCGCCTCGCTTCCTCAGTTCGCCACGATGATGGCAGACGACAGCACATTACTTTCCGACGTCTCAGAGCTTGATACCGTACCGCCGCAATCACAAACTCTGACAGAACAGCGGCTGAAATATTGGTTCCGACTGGCCGACCCGCAGACACGCAATCATTTTCTGCAATGGGCGGAAAAACAGCCGCCCTCTTAATATGAGTTGTCCCAGCGCGCAATTTTTTTGTCTTTCTCTTGCAGCATCAAGCGCTTCCAGTAATCTGTAGACAGGTTAACTACGGAATCGAATTATGGAACTGACGACTCGCACCTTGCCGACGCGCAAACATATCGCGTTGGTTGCTCACGACCACTGCAAACAGATGTTAATGAACTGGGTGGAACGCCATCAGCCGTTGCTGGAAAAACACGTTCTTTATGCAACCGGCACCACGGGGAATCTGATCCAGCGCGCAACCGGTATGGACGTTAATGCGATGCTGAGCGGCCCGATGGGCGGCGACCAGCAGGTTGGCGCGCTCATTTCAGAAGGGAAAATCGACGTGTTGATTTTCTTCTGGGACCCGCTTAACGCGGTACCGCACGACCCCGATGTCAAAGCGCTACTGCGTCTGGCCACCGTATGGAATATCCCTGTCGCCACTAACGTCTCAACGGCGGACTTTATCATCCAGTCCCCGCATTTTAATGACGCTGTAGATATTCTTATTCCGGATTATGCGCGTTATCTGGCCGAGCGCCTGAAATAACCGCTACGCGGGCGGGATGCTGTACCGCCCGCGCTTTAGGGCTTCCTCGCCACCGGCACATCCAGCTGTTTAAGCGCCTCCACAAAGCGCGAGGGATTATCTTTATTAAAAAGCAGCCAGACCCGCGCACGCGCGCGCGTCAACGCCACATATAACAAACGCCGCTCTTCAGCGTCCGGAAAATCCTCAACCTGAGGAAGAAGCGCACTTTCCATAATGGATTCTCGCGTCGGGGCGGGGAAACCGTCGTTACCCTCCTGCAATCCAACAAGAATCACGTAATCGGCCTGTTGGCCTTTGCTGGCATGGATAGTCATGAAGTCTATCTGTAACTTCGGCCAGCGAGTCGCCGCTTTTTGTAGACTCGCGGGTTTCAGATGATGATAGCGCGCCAGCACCAGGATACGTTCATCTTCCTTCGCATAGCCGGATAATTTATCCAGTAACGCGTCCAACTGGCTTTCATCCAATAACGTCACCGCTTTTTTATCGCCTGGGGTCAGACTATTTAACGGTTTTTTAAGCTGGTGCGGATTCTGCTGTACAAAGCGATTGGCAATATCGCCAATCCGACTGTTAAAACGGTACGTGGTGTCCAGGTGGCAATGCTCGCCCTCGCCGAACGTCTGATGAAACGCCGTCGTTAAGGAGAGCTGCGCCCCGCTAAAACGGTAAATCGCCTGCCAGTCATCGCCCACGGCAAACAGCGTAGTCTGGCTATTCTGCTTGCGTAGCGCCTCTAACAGCGCCGCCCGTTGCGGGGAAATATCCTGAAATTCATCGACCAGAATATGCTTCCACGGGCTGATAAAACGCCCTTTTTCGAGGATCACTATTGCCTGATGGATCAGCCCGGAGAAATCAACGGCATTTTCCGCTTTCAACGCGCTTTTCCAGGCCTTTAGCAGCGGCGCCATCAGCTTAATGCGTTTGCCAAACAGCTCGCGGCACTCCTCTGGCGCGCCAGCGATCATTTCTGCCTGCGCGCCGCCGTGCATACGCATCAAACTGACCCAACGATCCAGGCGAGGGGCCAGACGCCGCTGCAATGTCTCATCGTCCCAGAAATTACCTTCCGGCACCGCCCACTGCATCTCCTCTTCCAGCCACTGACGCCAGCCTTTGGCCTGCGCTTTTTTCTCGCTACACTGCTGACGCCAGGTGTGCAGAAATAGCTGATGCCGCGCGGTGGCGTCACTTTCCAGCTTACTGACAACCGGCGCTTTTTTACTGCCTTGCTGAATAATATACAGCGCCAGCGAATGGAACGTACGAGCAGTAATCTCTTCCGTATGTAAGCGCTCGCGGATACGCTCATCCATCTCCTCTGCCGCCTTGCGACCAAACGCCAGTAAAAGAATTTGCCCCGCATCTGCTTGTCCGCGCGCCAACAGCCAACCCGCGCGCGCCACCAGCACCGAGGTCTTACCGCTTCCCGCGCCCGCCAGTACCAGTAACGATGATTCGCCGTTAACCACCGCCCTGGCCTGGGAAGGATTAAGCGGAGAAGATTCTATCTGCGTAAAAAAGTCGGCATGCGCTTCCAGCATGGCATCAGCATACGCCTGATTATGCTGCTGCCGACTTCCCTCGCTATCCTGTAACCAGGCCAGACACTTACGCCATATCTCGCGACAGTGAGCAAACTCCTCCAGACGTGAGACCGGCAGCGGCAAGGCGGCAAACGTCTGGCGAATTTCGTGTTCCAGCCCCCGAACGCGTTCACGGGTAAGCCATTGGTTTTCGCCCGTTCGCTCACTAATACGCGCCCATTGCTCTTGTAATGCCTGCGCGGCGACATCACTCATCTCCTGGCTCCAGCGACGCCAGTGCGCGTCCAGATAGCGATGGAATTGCTGGGTTTCCGACCACTCGGTACCGTGCAAACGCACGACTTTATCCTCCGGCAGGACAAACTCCAGCTCGCCCCATACCAGCCCACGCTTACAGTGAATCGCCAATAACTGATTGAATGGAATAAGATATTCATGCCTGTCGCCAGACACTTTCACCCCAGCGTTGAGGATCTCGGCACGATCATACGGGTGTTGCGCCAGACGTTTTCCAAGAGAAGTTGCTTTCAGTTCCATGACTCAGCGAATCCAGACGTAAAGATGTGCTTATCAGTGTAACCGCCAGAGAAAACGTGCTCCAGTCTAAAAAAACGTTACAATTGCCCGCAGTGATAGAAAACCGGAATGAACTGAGGGTTTATGCGTACCGTTCTGAATATTTTAAACTTTGTACTGGGCGGCTTTGCCACTACGCTGGCCTGGCTGCTGGCGACGCTTGTCAGTATTGTGCTTATTTTTACCCTGCCGTTGACCCGCTCCTGCTGGGAGATAACCAAACTGTCCCTGTTCCCTTACGGTAATGAAGCCATTCACGTTGACGAACTTAATCCGGCGGCGAAAAGCGTATTAATGAATACTGGCGGTACCTTGCTGAATATTTTCTGGTTACTTTTTTTCGGCTGGTGGCTATGCCTGATGCACATTGCCTCCGGTATCGCTCAGTGTGTCACTATCATCGGGATACCTGTCGGTATTGCGAACTTTAAAATTGCCGCGATTGCGCTTTGGCCTGTCGGTCGCCGCGTCGTCTCTGTAGAAACCGCTCGCGCCGCGCGAGAAGCTAACGCGCGCCGCCGTTTTGAATGATCGGGACAAATAGCCTTTATGTTAAGTTCGTTGATTCGTCGTTATACCTGGAACAGTACCTGGCTGTATTACATCCGCATTTTTATCGCTCTGTGCGGCACCACCGCCCTGCCCTGGTGGCTGGGCGACGTCAAACTGACCATCCCGCTCACGCTCGGTATGGTTGCCGCGGCGCTAACCGATCTCGACGATCGCCTTGCCGGACGCTTGCGTAATTTAATCATTACCTTAATTTGCTTTTTTATCGCGTCGGCTTCTGTGGAGCTGCTCTTTCCCTGGCCGTGGCTATTTGCGTTGGGCTTAACGTTATCCACCAGCGGGTTTATTCTGTTGGGAGGACTGGGGCAACGCTATGCCACCATCGCGTTCGGCGCGTTACTCATTGCCATCTATACGATGCTGGGTACCTCTTTATACGATCACTGGTATCAGCAACCACTGCTCCTGCTGGCAGGCGCAGTATGGTATAACCTACTGACGCTAACCGGGCATCTGCTATTTCCGATCCGTCCGTTGCAGGATAATCTGGCACGCAGTTACGAACAGTTAGCGCACTATCTGGAACTGAAATCACGTCTGTTTGATCCTGATATTGAAGATGAAAGCCAGGCGCCGCTCTATGATTTAGCGTTAGCGAACGGGCAGTTAATGGCGACGCTGAACCAAACGAAAGTGTCGTTATTGAGTCGCCTGCGCGGCGATCGCGGTCAACGCGGTACGCGCCGCACCCTCCATTACTATTTTGTGGCGCAGGATATTCATGAACGCGCCAGTTCTTCGCATATTCAATACCAGACGCTGCGCGATTATTTTCGCCATAGCGACGTCATGTTCCGCTTTCAGCGTCTGATGTCGATGCAGGCGCAGGCCTGTACGCAGCTGGCGCGCTGTATCTTACTGCGTACGCCGTACCAGCATGATCCGCGTTTTGAACGCGTCTTTACCCACATTGACGCCGCGCTTGAACGTATGCGCGCCAGCGGCGCTTCTTTAGAGCTGTTAAATACGCTTGGGTTCTTATTAACCAACCTACGCGCTATTGATGCACAACTGGCGACGATCGAGTCGGAGCAGGCCCAGGCAATGCCGCGCAATGAGTCAGAAAACCAGTTGGCTGATGATAGCCTGCACGGGTTTAGCGACATCTGGCTGCGTCTGAGCCGTAATTTTACCCCGGAGTCCGCTCTCTTTCGCCATGCAGTACGCATGTCACTGGTATTGTGCATCGGTTATGCTCTCATCCAAATTACCGGGATGCGCCACGGGTACTGGATATTGCTCACCAGCCTGTTCGTTTGCCAGCCTAACTATAACGCGACCCGCCATCGCCTTGCGCTCAGGATTATCGGTACGTTGGTAGGCGTTGCGATCGGCCTGCCGATTTTATGGTTTGTCCCTTCGCTTGAAGGACAGTTAGTTCTGCTGGTGATTACCGGCGTGCTTTTCTTCGCATTCCGTAATGTGCAGTATGCCCATGCGACGATGTTCATCACCCTGCTGGTATTACTCTGCTTTAACCTCCTGGGCGAAGGCTTTGAGGTAGCGTTACCGCGCGTCGTCGACACGTTAATTGGCTGCGCTATCGCCTGGGCTGCGGTCAGCTTTATTTGGCCGGACTGGCGCTTTCGCAACCTTCCCCGGGTACTCCAGCGCGCCACCGATGCTAATTGCCGCTACCTTGATGCGATCCTTGAGCAATATCACCAGGGACGGGATAACCGCCTGGCCTATCGCATTGCCAGACGCGACGCGCACAACCGCGATGCAGAACTGGCATCCGTGGTTTCTAATATGTCGAGCGAACCCGACGTCACGGCTGAAACCCGGGAGGCGGCGTTCAGGCTGCTTTGCCTCAATCACACTTTTACCAGCTATATCTCCGCCCTCGGCGCGCACCGCGAAAAGCTCAGTAATCCGGACGTGTTGGGGCTTCTGGATGACGCGGTCTGCTACGTTGATGATGCGCTTCATCATCAACCTGAAGACGAACAGCGCGTACACCAGGCGCTGGAGGGTTTAAAGCAGCGAGTTCAGTCACTGGAAACACGTCCGGACAGCAAAGAACCTCTGGTTGTTCAACAAATTGGTTTGCTCATTGCCTTACTGCCCGAGATTGGACGCTTGCAACGGCAAATTTCACCGCCGACTTCTACATTAATTACCCAGCCGTAAGCGAGTGAGCCCAGTCGGCAAGCTCCTGGCGACGACTCGCCGGGAGCGCCGCTTCATGTACGCCGACAATTGCGCCTTCCAGGGCATACAAAACTTTCACCGTCAGCAAGGGATTGCTTTGTCGCAACCTTAGCCAGCACATTTTCGCGCCCAGTATGCGTAACATATTTTCGTCCTTTATCCCTGACTCATTGAGCAATGTTTCCAGATGGAAGGTCATATTGGGGAGATCTTTGAGTCTGTGCTGTAAAATACGGCTGTGTTTTTCCTTCATTGCCGCGTCAAGAGAATACTTCGATAAACGCACCAGCTGCTGCTGATCGCGCCACAGGCTTTCATCCACCCGGTAATAGTTGAGCATAACGGGACGTCCACATTTCATAAACATGAGCCAGGCGGGAGGATGCTTCACACAGTAGGGGACGCTTTCTTCACAGGCGCGGAGATAAAGCTCGCCATTAGCCACCATCGCAAAGACGGTATCCTCCACGGTCAGACTATAGCTACCGAATAAAGATCGATACTGGATCGTCCCCAAAGAGGCCAAATATTCTTGCGATTTATAGATCCTGTCATAAGAGAGTGCTCTCATAAAATTCCTTTTAAATCATAAAGTAAAAGAATGATTTGCAGTAACGGATCCGTTAATGACGAAAATAGGCAACTTATACTCCGCGAGCAAGATGATTTTTATTTTTGACGCCACTAAGAATAAAAATTGCGAGACAGTTTCCGAAAATAGAGTTGATCTTTCATCGCCACAGGGGTACTGTATGAATATACAGTAACTCACAGGGCTGGATTGATTATGTACACTTCAGGTTATGCAAATCGTTCTTCGTCATTTCCTACCACTACCCACAACGCTGCGCGCACCGCTACGGAAAATGCCGCGGCAGGACTGGTCAGTGAAGTTGTCTACCACGAAGACCAGCCCATGATGGCGCAACTCCTGCTTTTGCCTTTACTCCGTCAGTTAGGCCAACAATCACGCTGGCAGCTCTGGCTCACGCCGCAGCAAAAGCTCAGCCGTGAATGGGTACAGTCTTCAGGTTTGCCATTAACGAAAGTGATGCAAATTAGCCAGCTTGCGCCTCGTCATACGCTGGAGTCGATGATCCGCGCTTTGCGTACAGGAAATTACAGCGTGGTAATTGGTTGGATGACTGAAGAACTGACAGAAGAAGAACATGCCAGCCTGGTTGAAGCAGCGAAGGTAGGTAATGCGGTAGGGTTTATCATGCGCCCTGTACGTGCACACGCTTTACCCAGGAGACAGCATTCCGGGCTAAAAATTCACTCTAATTTGTATCATTAAGTAAAATTAGGATTTATCCTGGACTTTTTTTTACGCGAACGTATCTCCTTTGAGTGCTAACGTTTTTTTTGCGAGAACGCTTGTCAGAAGCGGTTTCCGCAATTTTTGCTGTACGATTTATCATCTGAAACTGTTAAATGATGTGTATATCCGTCATGTTTTTTTCACATGTCTGACGGAGTTCACACTTGTAAGTTTCCAACTACGTTGTAGACTTTACATCGCCAGGGGTGCTCAGCATAAGCCGTAGATATCGGTAGAGTAACTATTGAGCAGATCCCCCGGTGAAGGATTTAACCGTGTTATCTCGTTGGAGATATTCATGGCGTATTTTGGATGATAACGAGGCGCAAAAAATGAAAAAGACAGCTATCGCGATTGCAGTGGCACTGGCTGGTTTCGCTACCGTAGCGCAGGCCGCTCCGAAAGATAACACCTGGTACGCTGGTGCTAAACTGGGCTGGTCTCAGTACCATGACACCGGCTTCATTAACAATGATGGCCCGACTCATGAAAACCAACTGGGCGCAGGTGCTTTTGGTGGTTACCAGGTTAACCCGTACGTTGGCTTTGAAATGGGCTACGACTGGTTAGGCCGTATGCCGTACAAAGGCGACAACATCAATGGCGCTTATAAAGCTCAGGGCGTTCAGTTGACCGCTAAACTGGGTTATCCAATCACTGACGATCTGGACGTTTATACCCGTCTGGGTGGTATGGTATGGCGTGCAGACACCAAGTCTAACGTCCCTGGCGGCCCGTCTACTAAAGACCACGACACCGGCGTTTCCCCGGTATTCGCGGGCGGTATCGAGTATGCTATCACCCCTGAAATCGCAACCCGTCTGGAATACCAGTGGACTAACAACATCGGTGATGCCAACACCATCGGCACCCGTCCGGACAACGGCCTGCTGAGCGTAGGTGTTTCCTACCGTTTCGGCCAGCAAGAAGCTGCTCCGGTAGTAGCTCCGGCACCGGCACCGGCTCCGGAAGTACAGACCAAGCACTTCACTCTGAAGTCTGACGTACTGTTCAACTTCAACAAATCTACCCTGAAGCCGGAAGGCCAGCAGGCTCTGGATCAGCTGTACAGCCAGCTGAGCAACCTGGATCCGAAAGACGGTTCCGTTGTCGTTCTGGGCTTCACTGACCGTATCGGTTCTGACGCTTACAACCAGGGTCTGTCCGAGAAACGTGCTCAGTCTGTTGTTGATTACCTGATCTCCAAAGGTATTCCGTCTGACAAAATCTCCGCACGTGGTATGGGCGAATCTAACCCGGTTACCGGCAACACCTGTGACAACGTGAAACCTCGCGCTGCCCTGATCGATTGCCTGGCTCCGGATCGTCGCGTAGAGATCGAAGTTAAAGGCGTTAAAGACGTGGTAACTCAGCCGCAGGCTTAAGTTTCCGTCTGATAAAAAACCCCGCGTCGCGGGGTTTTTTGCTCTGGTCTGGGTGACAACGCCTTTCAGCGTTACTTCTTGCCTAATAACGCCTGTAAATCCTGCTTTAACGTGGTCATTTGCGTGGCATATTTCTCTTTATGCTCCGCGTCTTCTATCAGTTGCACTATCGTTTCGGATAATGTTTTACCGCGTCGCTGCGCAAGGCCCGCCAGACGCTGCCAGACCATAAACTCTAAATCGATAGATTTTTTGCGCGTATGCTGATGTTCCGCATTGAAGTGTCGTTTGCGTCTTGCCCGAATGGTTTGTTTCATCCGATTAAGCAAGGCAGGATTCATATGCCTGTCTATCCAGACGTTTACCCGCACCGGTTCATTTTCGAGGGCCAACAACAAATTGACGGCTTCCTGGGCAGCACTGGCTTCCACGTAGCGGGTGATCAACTCCCCTTCGCGATGCTTTTTCACCAGATATTTCCATTTCCAACCGCTTTCAAGATTTTCAAGTTGTTGATATTTCATTGCGATCCCAACGTTACCGTGTAACTGTTATCAGAATATCAGTTTTTTAGCCATCTGAAGAAAAGAATCTCGAACCTGTGAATGGTTACACGTCTTCATATTACTTTGCATTCGCTTTCCGCGTGTGCAGCGTGACGGGTTAGGCTATAATCCCCCCTTTTACAACAGACTAAAAAACCTCAACTTTGACCATTACGAAACTTGCATGGCGTGATCTGGTTCCGGATAGCGAAAGCTATCAGGAGATATTTGCACAGCCACACGCGACTGACGAAAACGACACCTTACTCAGTGATACTCAGCCACGACTGCAATTTGCGCTTGAGCAACTTATACAGCCGTGGGCATCATCCTCTTTTATGCTGACTAAAGCGCCTGAAGAGCAAGAGTATCTCACTTTACTTTCAGATGCCGTCCGCGCTCTGCAAACCGATGCCGGACAATTAACCGGCGGACATTATGACGTTTCCGGGCATACTGTTCATTACCGCGCCGCGCAGAATGCGCAAGACAACTTTGCCACCGTCACACAAGTCGTCAGCGCGGACTGGGTCGAAGCCGAACAGCTCTTTGGTTGCCTGCGGCAGTATAACGGCGACATTATCCTGCAGCCGGGACTGGTTCATCAGGCGAACGGCGGCGTGCTGATTATTTCCTTACGAACCCTTCTGGCGCAGCCGTTACTGTGGATGCGTCTGAAAGCCATCGTTAGCCGCGAGCGTTTTGACTGGGTGGCCTTTGACGAGTCGCGTCCATTACCGGTCTCCGTGCCATCAATGCCGCTCAAACTGAAGGTGATTCTGGTTGGCGAACGTGAATCACTGGCTGATTTTCAGGAGATGGAACCGGAGCTCGCGGAACAGGCTATCTACAGTGAATTTGAAGACAATTTACAGATAGCGGACGCAGAAGCTATGACCCTGTGGTGTCAATGGGTGACGCGTATCGCTTTACGCGATAATTTGCCCCCTCCGGCACCGGACGCCTGGCCCGTTCTGATACGCGAGGCTGTGCGCTATACCGGCGAACAGGATACGCTGCCTCTTTGCCCACTGTGGATAGCCCGCCAGTTTAAGGAGGCGTCGCCTTTATGCGAAGGCGATACCTGCGGCGCAGAAGCGCTCAGCCTGATGCTTGCCCGACGCGAATGGCGAGAAGGCTTTCTGGCGGAACGGATGCAGGATGAGATTCTGCAAGAGCAGATCCTGATTGAAACCGAAGGCGAACGCGTTGGACAAATCAATGCGCTTTCCGTCATTGAATTTCCCGGGCATCCGCGCGCCTTTGGCGAACCGTCGCGAATTAGCTGTGTTGTGCATATCGGCGATGGCGAATTTAACGATATTGAGCGCAAGGCCGAACTTGGCGGGAATATCCACGCTAAGGGAATGATGATTATGCAGGCCTTCCTGATGTCGGAGTTGCAGCTGGAGCAACAAATTCCCTTCTCTGCCTCGTTAACCTTTGAGCAGTCCTACAGCGAAGTGGATGGCGATAGCGCCTCAATGGCGGAATTATGTGCGCTCATCAGCGCGCTGGCCAATGTGCCGGTGAATCAAAACATTGCGATTACCGGCTCGGTCGATCAGTTTGGTCGCGCGCAACCGGTGGGCGGGCTAAACGAAAAAATTGAAGGTTTCTTCGCCATCTGCGAGCAGCGGGAATTAAACGGTAAACAGGGCGTAATTATCCCTGCCGCCAACGTCCGCCATCTCAGTCTTAAATCTGAACTGCTGCAAGCGGTTAAAGAAGAGAAGTTCACTATCTGGGCGGTAGACGACGTGACCGACGCCTTACCGTTACTGTTAAATCTGGTGTGGGATGGCGAAGGTCAAACGACGTTGATGCAGACTATCCAGGAGCGTATCGCGCAGGCGACGCAACAGGAAGGCCGTCATCGTTTCCCGTGGCCATTACGTTGGCTGAACGCTTTTATTCCGAACTGATCGGACTTGTTCAGCGTACACGTGTTAGCTATCCTGCGTGCTTCAATAAAATAAGGTTTACATAAAACATGGTAGATAAACGCGAATCCTATACAAAAGAAGACCTTCTTGCCTCTGGTCGTGGTGAACTGTTTGGCGCTAAAGGGCCGCAACTCCCTGCGCCGAACATGCTGATGATGGACCGCGTCGTTAAGATGACCGAAACGGGCGGCAATTTCGACAAAGGCTATGTCGAAGCCGAGCTGGATATCAATCCGGATCTATGGTTCTTCGGATGCCACTTTATCGGCGATCCGGTGATGCCCGGTTGTCTGGGTCTGGATGCTATGTGGCAATTGGTGGGATTCTACCTGGGCTGGTTGGGCGGCGAAGGCAAAGGCCGCGCTCTGGGCGTGGGCGAAGTGAAATTTACCGGCCAGGTTCTGCCGACAGCCAGGAAAGTCACCTATCGCATTCATTTCAAACGTATCGTAAACCGTCGCCTGATCATGGGTCTGGCGGACGGTGAGGTTCTGGTGGATGGTCGTCTGATCTATACCGCACACGATTTGAAAGTCGGTTTGTTCCAGGATACTTCCGCGTTCTAAGTGTTGAATTGATATTCCGCGCTATCGGTATCATGCTTGCAAAGCCAATAAAGGCGAAACCTCCGCACTGCGGAGGTTTCTTTTTCTAAAGAGACAGAATCAGGCCATTACCGCCCTGTCCTCCATGGCTTGTCGCCAACCTCCCAACCAGTATGACCGTTGATTCAGCGTCTGATAGGGACACATTTCTTTTGATCGTCCGGCGATGCCGGCCTGATATCCACGTTGATGTGCCCGTTCCAGGCGATCTCGTTTTTGTCTCTTCATGCCTCGTTTCCCTCATATTTGTATCTGGTGGAAAAGAAAACAGTGATTACAAAATGTGCAATCACACTACACGAATACCTCTAAATGGATCGCCCGTCAATGCGCAAAATTCACACCAATGTCATATTTGTGAGCTATACGGTAAATCATTTGTACAAAAAATGTGAGCCATAACAACTATTTTTCCGGCGTCAAAAATAAAAAAACCGCCTCAGGCGCACGACCTGAAGCGGTTAAATTTACATTACTTTTATCTCAGGGAAGGCGCTTTATCTCATCTGCGATAGCGGCTGCTTCCTGACTCCATGCGCTTGCCAGTACTTTGACCATCTCATCATAGCCATCTTTCTGCTGGCTGGCTTCGATATGGAAAGGCCGCTTAATCAGTTGTCCGTTGTGGTTTAATAACCACTCCCCGCTGACGATAACCTTACCATCGTAACGTCCATGGAATCCGGTTACGGTAACGTTCAACGTATCCTGGGTGGTTCCCAACGGCTGGGAAGCGACGACCCAGCCAGGAAGCCGGGCGCTAAGATTCGCCACCAGCGTGTTACGCAATTGCTGATCCAGCGGGCTGGCCCACAGATTGTTATTGGCAATCACATACTGGACATCACTGGTTTGATACACCACGCCGTTACCTGCCAGATAGTCAGGTACGGAAACCTGCTCTACCCATAAGAGACGGTTGCCCTGGCTTGTGGTGCTTTGCACACCGCTTTGCGCTATCGGGAGCTGATAATAGCTTTTATTCTCTCCGCCGGAGCTACATGACGCCAGCCAGAACGCCATTATCACGACTAGCCATTTTTTCATTGTTTCGCCCTCTTAGGCTCAGGATCTTTTTTATCCTTCGCTTCAAATACCAGCGCGTTGCTCTTCTCGTTCAGAGTTTTCAACACCGGTTGTAACTCACGAAGCACCTGATCGAGACGCTGCATATCCGCCACCATTTTGTTATACGCCGCCGATCCAGGCTGGAAGCCTTGCATACTGCGGTTAAGTTCGCGTAACGTCGTTTGCATATCCGCCGGAAGCTGCTGCATCGACTGACTGGAGGTAATCTTGTTCATATTATCCAGCGTGGTTTGCAGCCGACGCATAGTACGCTGGCTTTCAGACAGCGTATTGGTCGCTTGTTCAATCATCGGATTCAGCGGCAGGTTGTTGATCTTATCCAACGTTTCCACCAGTCGCTGTTGAATTTGCGCCAGGCCGCTGCTGACGGTGGGAATAATTTCATAACCATCAAATTCGCGTAGCCCGATAATCGGCGGCTCCTTGGGATAAAAGTCCAGATCGACATACAACGCCCCGGTCACCAGGTTACCGGTTTTAAGCGAAGCGCGTAAACCGCGCTTAAGCAGTTCCGTCAAATGCGCGCCAACATCCGCATTTTCTCCCAATTGCGCTTTCAGACGCTCCGGTTCAATGCGCACCAGCACAGGAATACGGTAATCGTCGTTAAACACCTGACGCATATTAGACGCAAAGAAAGGCACTTTGCTTACCGTCCCCAGACGAATACCGCGGAACTCCAGCGGCGCGCCGGGTTGTAATCCGCGCACCGAATCTTTAAAGAACATCAGGTAATCGATATGATCGGTGTACAGCGAATCCTGAATACTTTTTTGATCGTCGTAGAGATTAAACGCCGTTTTTTCGGCGACGGGTTGCCCCTGCTCAAGTCCTTCCGGCACATCAAAACTCACGCCGCCGCCAAACAACGTCGTCAACGATCCCATTTCCACGCGCATTCCCGCCGATGTCAGATCCACAGCGATACCGCTATCTTTCCAGAATCGGACATTACTGGTGACCAATCGATCGTTTGGCGCCTTAATGAACAACTGATAACTCATTGTCCGTTTTTGCGGATCGAAAGAGCTGGTTTCAACGGATCCTACCCGATAACCCCGGAACAGAACGGGATCGCCAGGACTGAGCTGACCGGCCTTTTTGCTGTCCAGAATCACACGAATACCTTTGGCATCGGGCGGCGCCAACGGCGGTGAGTCAAGAAGCTGATAGCTTTCCGGCTGACTGCCCTTACTTCCTGGTTGTAGTTCAATATACGCGCCTGATAGCAGCGTCCCAAGCCCGCTGATGCCTTCACGCCCCACCTGCGGTTTTACGACCCAAAATACCGAGTCTTTATGCAGCAACTTTTCCATACCGGAATGAAGCCGCGCTTTGATTTGTACATGGGTCAGATCGTCAGTCAGCGTCGCGCTTTCAACCACGCCGACATCCACGCTGCGACTTTTGATCGTCGTTTTTCCGCCTTCAATGCCTTCCGCATTGGTGGTAATTAAGGTAACTTCCGGTCCCTGGTGGCTGTAGTGATAAAACAGAATCCAGGCTCCGATAAGCGCAGTAACAATCGGGAATATCCAGACAGGCGACCAATTTTTCACCTTTTGTACTTTGGCTTCCCCTTTTTTAGGTTCCATGCTATCAGGACTCCTCATGGCCTGGTTCGTATTCACGATCCCACGACAGACGCGGATCAAAGGTCATCGCAGAAAACATTGTCATTATGACGACTAAAGCAAACATCAACGCACCCATCGCAGGATAAATATTCATTAACCCTCCCATACGCACCAGCGCAGAGAGTACGGCAATGACAAAGACATCAATCATTGACCAGCGCCCCACAAACTCCACTACTTCATAAATAAAATGCATCCGTTCACTGTCGCGCTTACCGTGGCCTTTCGCATCCCAACAAAGCCAGGCAATGGCGATCATTTTTAGCGTCGGCACCATAATACTGGCGAGAAAGATAACCGCCGCCACCGGATAAGACCCCTCGCTCCACAGCAAAATCACGCCAGCCAGAATGGTCGACGGCATTTTCGAGCCCAGTAAGTCAGTAATCATAATCGGCAAAATATTGGCGGGCAGATAAAGCATGATCGAGGTAAATAATAACGCCAGCGTCCACTGCAAACTGTTTTTACGCCGGACATAGCCTTTCGTATGGCAACGCGGACAGACGAGACTCTCCGCAGGCAGGATCGCCGTACAGCAGGCGCAAGAACGCAAAGACTGCCGGATACCGGTAATCCCCGGCGTTAACGGCTGCGCCAGTGCAGGCTGCGGGGCGATATCATCCCACAACCAGCGGCGATCGACACACTGGAACGCCCGCAGTTGAACGAGACAAAATAAGCACCAGGGAATAAAACTGCTGCCGATGCCGATATCGCCGTAGGCCATCAGCTTAACAAAACTGACCAACACCCCGGCGAGAAATATTTCCGCCATTCCCCACGATTTGAGGAGGAAAAAGATCCTTGCCAGCGTTTTTTTTACCGACAACGGCAGACTGGCGCGGTTGACAAGTAATAGAATGGTCACCAGGCAAAATGCCGGCACCAGTTGGACAAATAATAAAAAGAACGTGCCGAGGCTGGCGTAATCTTCAGAAAACATGACGCCGGGGATTTCCAGAAGCGTGACTTCGCTGGTGACGCCCGCGACATTCATATTCACGAAGGGAAAAAGGTTAGAAAGCAGCAACATAAATAGTGCCGCTAACGCATAGGCGGTAGGACGCTGCCGGGGCGCGTCCCACTCGGTCGTTAACGTTGCGCCGCATCGTGGACATGCTGCTTTTTGCCCATGCGAGAGGCGGGGTAAAGCCACCAGCATGTCGCATTGCGGGCACAATATGTGCTTCGCAGCATGGTGATGTTCACACATAGGCGCTCCTTTCGTTATGCCCCGTTTTTCAGGCCTTCAAGATACTCCCAACGTTCGAAGGCTTGCTCAAGTTCTTGCTCCGCCTGACTTAAATCGGCCAGAACTTTTTGCGTTTGCTCATGGGGTTGGCTAAAAAAGGCCGCATCCGCAACCTGCGCCTGTAGCGCTTCCAGCTTCGCTTCCAGGTCTTCAAGCTGACCGGGTAACTGCTCCAGCTCGCGCTGCAGTTTATAGCTTAGTTTGCTACTGCCACGTTTTACAATTTCTGCTTTAGGGGCAATAACTTCCTCATTTTTTTTCGCCATCGGCTGTTTCGTCGCCAGATGCTGCTCTTGCTGCGCGCGCGCATCATGGTAGCCGCCGATATAACGTCCGATTTTGCCGCCGCCCTCGAAAATCCAGCATTCCGTCACGGTATTATCGACAAATTGCCGATCGTGGCTGACCAGTAGTACCGTGCCCTGATAGCCATCAATTAATTCTTCTAATAGTTCCAGCGTTTCGACGTCAAGATCGTTCGTTGGTTCATCGAGAATTAAAAGATTGCTCGGCTTGAGGAACAGTCGTGCCAGCAGCAGACGGTTACGTTCGCCGCCGGAAAGCGCGCGGACGGGTGTCATCGCCCGTTTGGGGTGAAACAGGAAGTCCTGCAAATAGCCCAGTACATGGCGCGGCTTACCGTTTACCATCACCTCTTGCTTGCCTTCCGCAAGGTTATCCATCACGGTTTTTTCCGGATCCAGTTCGGCGCGATGCTGATCGAAGTAGGCGACTTCCAGCTTCGTTCCTACGTGGATGCGCCCGCTGTCAGCCTGAAGCTGTCCCAGCATCAGTTTCAGTAGCGTGGTTTTACCGCAGCCGTTCGGGCCAATTAACGCAATCTTGTCGCCGCGCTGTACCTGAGCGGAGAAATCTTTTACCAGTTGTTTTCCTTCTACCTGGTAATCGACGTTTTCCATCTCAAAAACGATTTTACCGGAGCGCGTCGCCTCTTCGACCTGCATCTTCGCCGTGCCCATCACTTCCCGGCGCTCGCTGCGTTCACGACGCATCGCTTTTAACGCCCGCACGCGCCCTTCATTACGGGTGCGGCGCGCCTTGATACCCTGGCGAATCCAGACTTCTTCCTGCGCCAGTTTGCGATCAAATTCCGCGTTTTGTAATTCTTCTACGCGCAGCGCTTCTTCTTTCTCCAGCAGGTATTGATCGTAATTTCCCGGATAGGTGACCAGTTTGCCACGATCGAGATCGACAATGCGGGTTGCCATATTGCGAATAAACGAACGATCGTGAGAGATAAAAATAATCGTTCCGTTAAAGGTTTTCAGAAACCCTTCCAGCCAGTCGATAGTTTCGATATCCAGATGGTTAGTCGGTTCATCCAGTAACAATACGCGCGGATTGCTGACCAGCGCCCGACCCAGCGCGGCTTTACGCAGCCAGCCGCCGGAGAGCGACGACAGCGCGGCATTAGGATCGAGTCCAAGCTGCTCCAGCACTTCATTAATACGGTTTTCCAGCTGCCACAGATTATGATGATCGAGCTGTTCCTGTACGCGCGCCATTTCATTGAGGTTTTTCTCGCTGGGATCGGTCATCACCAGACGGGAAATCTCATGATAGCGCTTGAGGTATTCCGCTTGTTCTTCGATACCTTCGGCGACAAAGTCATAGACGCTGCCCGCAATATTACGGGGCGGGTCCTGTTGCAGACGCGCGACGATCAGATCCTGCTCATAAATAATACGCCCATCGTCCAGACCCTGTTCGCGGTTGAGGATCTTCATCAAGGTGGATTTCCCGGCGCCGTTACGCCCCACCAGACAGACGCGTTCGTTATCTTCGATATGCAACTCTGCGTTATCGAGAAGCGGCGCGTCGCTGAACGACAGCCATGCGCCATGCATACTGATTAATGACATTTACTTTTCCTTTCAGGCGGCGCGGATCAGCCAGCAGTTATGAATCTGACGGTTACGGGCAAAATCCGGGGAAAGCGTTTTTTGCGTAATTTCTTGTGCGGTAAGCCCCAGCTCAGCCAGCCCTTCCAGATCCATACGGAATCCGCGCTTATTATTTGAGAACATGATGGTGCCGCCTTTACGCAGCAGGCGTTTTAAATCTTTCATTAACGCGACATGATCTCGCTGAACATCAAACGACTCTTCCATACGTTTTGAGTTAGAGAACGTCGGCGGATCGATAAAGATCAAATCGAACTGTTCATTCGCCTCGCGCAGCCAGCCCAGGCAGTCGGCCTGAATCAGGCGATGCGCGCGGCCGCTCAGTCCGTTCAGACGCAAATTACGTTCGGCCCACTCCAGATAGGTACGGGACATATCCACCGTTGTGGTGCTGCGCGCGCCGCCCAGACCCGCATGTACGCTGGCGCTGCCGGTATAAGAAAAGAGATTCAGGAAATCTTTGCCTTTGCTCATTTCTCCCAGCATTCTGCGGGCAATACGGTGATCGAGGAACAGACCGGTGTCGAGATAATCCGTCAGATTTACCCATAAGCGCGCATTATATTCGCTGACCTCAAGGAACTCGCCCTTCTCGCTCATTTTCTGATACTGGTTTTTTCCTTTTTGCCGTTCACGGGTTTTTAACACCAGTTTATTCGGCGGAATACCGAGCACTGACAAGGTTGCCGCAATAATATCGAACAGACGTTGCCGCGCTTTTTGCGCATCCACCGTTTTCGGCGGCGCATATTCCTGAATCACCGCCCAGTCGCCGTAACGGTCTACCGCCACGTTATATTCCGGCAGGTCGGCATCATACAAGCGATAGCATTCAATCCCTTCCTGGCGCGCCCATTTCTCCAGCTTTTTAAGATTTTTACGCAGGCGATTAGCGTAATCTTCCGCCACCGTCGCCGGCTTACTGTCCGCCGTGGTTTCCGCAATATGATAGTTTTTCTGCACACAGTCCAGCGGGCCATTCTTGGCTTTAAACTGTTTGTCGGCACGCAATTGCAGGCTGCCCAGCAGATCGGGCGAAGCGCTGAACAGCGACAGGTTCCAGCCGCCAAACTGATTTTTCATGGTACGGCCCAGCAGGCTGTGCAACGCAATCAGCGCCGGTTCGCTGTCCAGACGTTCGCCGTAAGGCGGGTTACTGATCACCGTACCATACGGGCCTTTCGGCAATGGATTACTCAGTTGCGCCACATCTTTCACTTCAAAGGTGATAAGCTCGCCGATACCGGCGCGACGGGCGTTGCTGCGCGCCCGCTCAATGACGCGCGCATCGCTGTCGGAACCGTAGAAATGAGAGGAATACTCCGCCAGCCCCTTACGCGCCCGGGTCTGCGCTTCGGCTTTCACTTCCTGCCAGATAGTTTCGTCATGCTGTGCCCAGCCGCTAAATCCCCAGTGACCACGGTGCAGGCCCGGCGCGCGATCGGTCGCCCACATCGCGGCCTCAATCAACAGTGTCCCCGAACCACACATAGGGTCGAGCAGCGGCGTACCTGGTTGCCAGCCGGAACGCATAACAATCGCTGCCGCCAGCGTCTCTTTAATTGGCGCCAGCCCGGTGCGATCGCGATAACCGCGCAGGTGCAGGCCATCACCACTGAGATCCAGCGCAATGCTGGCAGTTTCTTTATTCAGCCAGACGTTAATACGGAGGTCCGGCGATTCGCGGTCCACATTTGGACGCGGAAGATTTTTCCGCGTAAACGCATCGACAATCGCGTCTTTAACTTTCATCGCGCCATACTGACTATTACGGATGGTGTCGTTCAGGCCGCTGAAATACACCGCAAACGTCGCGCCAGGATTAAAAATCTCTGTCCAGTTTATCGCCTGAACGCCGAGGTAAAGATCGAGATCGCTGTAGACCTTGCACTCCCCCATCGGCAGGATAATACGCGAGGCCAGGCGGCTCCACATCAGGCTCTGGTAAATAAGCCGCGTGTCGCCCTGAAAATGGACCCCACCCTGAACAACCTGACACCCTACGGCGCCCAGTTTTTCCAGTTCAGTTTTTAACAGCTCTTCCAGCCCGCGGGCCGTACTGGCAAACAGAGAATTCATATTGTCACTTTTACGCTAAGAAAATTGTTGCGCATTATAGCTAATCTCACGCCCATGTCATAAAGTTGAAGGCTTATTTTCATTTGAGGGACTGTACGGTGGCGACGTTATCACGGCTCTTTATTCATCCGGTCAAATCCATGCGCGGCATTGGCCTGACTCATGCGCTGGCAGATATCAGCGGCCTGGCTTTTGATCGCATCTTCATGGTGACCGAGCCTGACGGCACATTTATTACCGCCCGCCAGTTTCCACAAATGGTACGTTTTACCCCCTCTCCCTTACACGACGGCCTCCATTTGACCGCGCCAGACGGCAGTAGCGCGCTGGTTCGCTTTACGGATTTCACCCCGCAGGATGCGCCGACCGAGGTCTGGGGAAACCATTTTACCGCTCGCGTCGCCCCGACGGCGATTAATCAATGGTTGAGCGGCTTTTTCTCCCGCGATGTCCAGTTGCGCTGGGTTGGGCCGCAGTTGACGCGCCGGGTTAAACGACATAACGCGGTGCCGCTGGGATTTGCCGATGGCTACCCGTATTTATTGACCAACGAAGCCTCGCTGCGCGATCTGCAACAGCGTTGTCCGGCAGGCGTACAAATGGAACAATTTCGCCCAAACTTAGTGGTTTCCGGCGTAGCGGCCTGGGAGGAAGATAGCTGGAAAGTGCTTCGCATTGGCGATGTGATTTTTGACGTCGTGAAGCCCTGTAGCCGCTGTATTTTTACGACCGTCAGCCCTGAAAAGGGGCAAAAACATCCTTCCGGAGAACCGCTGGCGACACTGCAAGCTTTTCGTACCGCCCAGGACAATGGCGATGTGGATTTCGGTCAGAATCTGATTGCCCGCAATAGCGGCGTCGTTCGCGTCGGCGATGAAGTGGAGATTCTGGCGACAGCTCCGGCAAAAGCTTATGGCGCCACAACGGTCGACGACAGCGTTACGCCAGATAAACACCCGGACGCGAGTGTAACCATCGACTGGCAGGGGCAAACCTTCTGCGGGAATAATCAACAGGTACTACTGGAACAGTTGGAGAATCAGGGGATTCGTATTCCGTATTCTTGCCGGGCTGGTATCTGTGGTTGCTGCCGGATACGTTTGCTGGAAGGCGAAGTAAGTCCGCTGAAAAAATCGGCTATAGGTGACGATGGTACGATTCTGAGCTGTAGCTGCGTGCCTAAGACCGCGTTACGACTGGAAAATTAAACCGCTTGTTCAAGGCTGAAACTGTGACAGTGAACCTGCGGTTTCAGCCTGTCGTTCATAATTTTAATCGCATCGCCAAGCTGCATGGTTCGGCCTGCTATCACCACACCCGGCTGGGCCAGCAGACACAACGCGGCATTTTCTCCCGGCTCAACGACCAGCAAATTAACCTGTTCCGCCGTATCGCTTAACCAGACGCTTGCGGCATCGCCCGTTCCCGGGGTCCACATTTCGCCATGCGCTACAAAATGCCAGCTTTTTGGCATCTGCGGTTTGAGATAGCGAATCGCCACCAGCGCATTCAACACCAACTCCGCGCGTTGCTCTTTGGTTAATTCGAAATCCCGGCATTTTTCTTCAAAGGAAAAATAGAGCGCGGCATCATCCACACAAAAACCGGTCGGGCAAAACGCGTCCGGCGTAAGCATTTTACGAGAGAAGCGCGAGCGAAAAAGCATACCATTGGCGAGATCGAGCATCATACGATCGTGCTCTTCATCATAATACCAGCGCCAGTTATCGTCAGGTTTAATTCGCATTACCTCTCTCCCGCTTTTAAGCAACTCGTAACAGCATTGTCCTTTTGCCGCTTCGTTTATTACCCCAATAATAAAAGCCTAAAATGTCTAAATAAGCAACAGTGGAGAAATATAAAACAACCAGCGCCGGAAATAAAGCCCTGGTTGTCTGATAAAGGCTAAAGTTTAGATGTGCGTTACGATTTCTTTAATCAATGGCGGGCCTTTAAAAATAAAGCCGGAATAAATTTGTACCAGCGTAGCTCCTGCCGCTATCTTCTCGCGCGCGGCGATAACTGAGTCAATGCCGCCGACGCCGATAATAGGCAATTGTCCCTTTAACTCCTGGGATAAACGGCGAATAATTTCTGTGCTTTTTAATTGTAATGGCCGGCCACTTAATCCCCCCGTTTGCTGGCAATTTTTCATTCCTTGTACCAGAGAACGATCGAGGGTGGTATTTGTCGCAATCACCCCATCAATATTATGACGAAGCAGGCTATCGGCAACCTGGATCAATTCTTCTTCACAAAGATCCGGCGCGATCTTTACTGCCACCGGCACATATTGATGGTGGATCGCCTGAAGATCGTTTTGCTTATTTTTAATGGCAGTTAACAGATCGTCCAGCGCATCGCCATACTGGAGCGTACGTAGCCCTGGCGTATTCGGCGAAGAAATATTAATGGCGATATAACCCGCATAAGCATAGACTTTTTCCATACAAATCAGGTAGTCATCTTTGCCATTTTCGACAGGTGTATCTTTATTTTTACCGATGTTAATTCCCAGAATACCATCAAAATGGGCTTTTTTAACATTCTCGACCAGGTTATCGACGCCCAGATTATTAAAGCCCATCCGATTGATGAGACCTTCAGCATCCACCAGACGAAAAAGACGCGGCTTATCGTTACCCGGCTGTGGGCGCGGCGTCACGGTGCCGATTTCCAGGGAGCCAAACCCCATCGCGCCTAACGCGTCGATGCACTCCCCGTCTTTATCCAGACCGGCAGCCAACCCCAGTGGATTTTTAAAGGTAAGTCCCATGCAGGTAACCGGCTTTGTCGGTACTTTCTGGCGCACCAGCGCTTCCAGCGGCGTACCTGTAATGCGGCGTAATTGTTGAAATGTAAATTCATGAGCGCGCTCTGGATCGAGCTGGAAAAGGGCTTTACGAACGAAGGGATAGTACATGAACTCTCCTGGATTCCCGGTGTGCAAACCGGGGGCGTATTATGGGCGATAACAAGGCAAAAGGGAATTGACCTACGGCAATAAATAGCAATCGTTTTCCTTCATTCTCACTTCACGTTTCGCCAGCGAGCGTCATCGTCCGGCAAAAAAATGCCCGGCAGCGCTAACGCTTACCGGGCATGTCTTACCTCTTTATAGCGGATACTGTCAGGCTAACGCTTTAGTTATCTTCTCGTACAGATCGCCGGAAAGATTCTCCAGTCCTTTTAACTGCTCCAACGCCGCGCGCATTTTCTCCTGACGCTTATCATCATAACGTTTCAGACGAATCAGCGGTTCAATGAGGCGAGATGCTACCTGCGGGTTACGGCTATTCAGATCGGTCAGCATTTCGACCAGGAACTGGTATCCGCTACCGTCTTGCGCATGGAACGCCGCCGGGTTGCTGCCAGCAAACGCGCCAATTAATGAACGGATGCGGTTCGGGTTGCTCATACTGAAAGAACGGTGTTTGAGCAGGCTGCGTACGGTTTCCAGTACATTTTCCGCCGGGCTTGTGGATTGCAGGATAAACCATTTATCCATCACCAGGCCGTCCTGATGCCACTTATCGTCATACTCTTGCATCAGCGTATCGCGGCACGGCAACTGCGCCGCCACCGCAGCAGACAGGGCCGCCAGCGCATCGGTCATATTATTGGCGTCGCGATACTGTTTGCTGACCAGCGTATTAGCCAGCTCCGTCTCGCCAAACGCCAGGAAGCGCAGGCAAGCATTGCGCAGCGTGCGCTTACCGATATCGCCGTGATCAACACGATACTCATCCAGATGATTGGCGTTATAGATAGCCAGGAACTCATCCGCCAGTTCTGCCGCCAGCGTACGCGTTAGCGCTTCACGAACTTGCGCAATGGCGATCGGGTCAATGACCTCAAACAGCTCCGCAATTTCATTGGCCGAAGGCAGCGTTAAAATTTCTGCGGCCAACGCCGGATCGATTTTCTCATCCAACAGTACTGCGCGGAACGCATCAGCGACATGCACCGGAAGCGATAGCGGTTGCCCCTGCTGATGACGCGCCACATTCAGTTTAATGTATGTGGCCAGCAGACTTTGCGCCGCATCCCAACGGGAGAAATCATTGCGCGCATGGCGCATCAGGAACGTCAACTGCTGATCGCTCCATTTATATTCCAGTTTCACCGGCGCTGAAAACTCGCACAGCAAGGCCGGAACAGGCTGGAAGTAAACATTATCGAAGGTAAATGTCTGCTCCGCCTGCGTGACGTTCAGCACGGCGTTGACCGGGTGACCGCCTTTTTGCAACGGAATGACGTTGCCTTCGTTATCGTACAGTTCGATGGCGAATGGAATATGCAGCGGCTGCTTCTCCGCCTGATCCGCCGTCGCCGGAGTGCGCTGGCTGATGGTCAACGTGTACTGCTCGGTTTCCGGATTATAATCATCTTTTACCGTTACAATCGGCGTGCCGGACTGACTGTACCAGCGGCGGAAATGGGACAAATCGACATTAGAAGCATCTTCCATCGCCTGTACGAAGTCATCACACGTCGCGGCGCTGCCGTCATGGCGCTCAAAATAAAGCTGCATCCCCTTCTGGAAATTTTCCTCACCCAGCAACGTGTGGATCATGCGAATGACTTCCGCACCCTTTTCATAAACGGTGAGGGTGTAGAAGTTATTCATTTCGATTACTTTATCCGGGCGGATAGGATGCGCCATCGGGCTGGCGTCTTCCGCGAATTGTAAACCGCGCATGGTACGCACGTTACTGATGCGGTTCACCGCGCGTGACCCCAAATCAGAGCTAAACTCCTGATCGCGGAACACGGTTAGCCCCTCTTTCAGGCTCAACTGGAACCAGTCGCGGCAGGTGACGCGGTTGCCGGTCCAGTTGTGGAAATACTCATGACCTATCACGCGCTCAATATCGAGATAATCTTTATCCGTCGCGGTATCGGTTCGCGCCAGCACGTATTTGGAGTTAAAGATATTGAGACCTTTATTCTCCATCGCGCCCATATTAAAGAAATCCACCGCGACAATCATATAGATGTCGAGGTCATATTCGAGCCCAAAACGCGTTTCATCCCATTTCATGGAATTTTTCAGCGAGGTCATTGCCCACGGCGCACGATCCAGATTGCCACGGTCAACGTACAGTTCTAATGCGACTTCACGCCCGGAGCGGGTGGTAAAGGTATCGCGCAGCACGTCAAAATCACCGGCCACCAGCGCAAACAGATAACACGGTTTCGGGAACGGATCTTGCCACTGAACCCAGTGACGGCCATTCTCCAGTTCACCCTGCGCAACACGGTTGCCATTGGAAAGCAGGAACGGATATTTGCTTTTATCGGCAATAATTTTGGTGGTAAATCGCGCCAGTACGTCCGGGCGGTCAAGATACCAGGTAATATGGCGGAAGCCCTCCGCTTCACACTGGGTACAGAGCGCATCGCCGGACTGGTACAATCCTTCCAGCGCCGTATTCGCCGCCGGACTTATCTCGTTGACAATGCGTAACGTAAAACGCTCTGGCAGGTCGCTGATGATAAGCGCGCCCTCTTCTTCCTTATATGCTGTCCACGGCGCATCGTTGACGTGGATAGATACCAGCGTTAAATCTTCCCCATCAAGGCGAAGAGGCGCATCAGGCGCGCCATGACGAACAGCCTGGCTTATTGCGGTGACCACGGTTTTTTCGGCATCGAGGTCAAAGGTCAAGTCAATATCAGTAATCTGGTAATCCGGCGCGCGATAGTCATGGCGGTATTTGGCTTGTGGCTGTTGTGTCATAAAAAACCTTTCGCATCTTTGTGTAGAGTGTCGACTCCAGTCTATTCCTGTTGCGCAAATCGCGCTACGCAGAATGTTCATCTTTTCAGGCACAAACGGCCTATTTGCTACATTTTTATAACATGGGGCACGAAATGCGCTCGACCCTAAAGGCAGCTTATGGTGTGATCGGGGTTCAATAAATCGCTAAACAAGGTATACTCCAGCGGTTTTCTTAGTTGTTTATTGTACTAAACGCTCCCGTGAGAGGACGCAACAGCGCACCTATGACACAATTCGCTTCTCCTGTTCTGCACTCGTTGCTGGATACAGATGCTTATAAGTTGCATATGCAGCAAGCCGTTTTTCACCACTACTATGATGTGCAGGTAGCGGCTGAGTTTCGTTGCCGTGGCGACGACCTGCTGGGTATTTATGCCGATGCTATTCGCGAGCAGGTGGACGCGATGCAGCACCTGCGCCTCCAGGAGGACGAGTTCCAGTGGCTCTCCGGCCTGCCCTTTTTTAAACCGGATTATCTGAACTGGTTACGCGAGTTTCGCTATAACCCAGCTCAAGTCTGTGTCACCAACGATAACGGCAAGCTGCATATTCGCTTAACCGGCCCGTGGCGTGAAGTCATTATGTGGGAAGTGCCGCTGCTGGCCGTGATCAGTGAGCTGGTTCATCACTACCGCTCGCCAAACGCGGGCGTTGATCAGGCGCTCGACGCGCTGGAAAGTAAGCTGGTTGATTTCACTGCGTTAACCGCCAATCTCGATATGTCCCGCTTCCACCTGATGGACTTCGGCACCCGCCGCCGTTTCTCTCGTGAAGTGCAGCAGGCGATAGTTAAACGTCTCCAGCAGGAGTCATGGTTCGTCGGCACCAGCAACTATGATCTCGCGCGTCGCCTGGCGCTGACGCCGATGGGCACTCAGGCGCACGAATGGTTCCAGGCGCATCAACAAATCAGTCCGGACCTGGCGACCAGTCAGCGTGCCGCGTTGGCCGCCTGGCTTAACGAATATCCGGACCAGCTTGGTATCGCATTGACAGATTGCATTACAATGGATGCGTTTTTACGCGATTTCGGCATTGAATTCGCCAGCCGTTATCAGGGGTTACGCCACGACTCAGGAGACCCTGTCGCATGGGGCGAAAAGGCGATTGCCCATTATGAAAAGCTGGGGATTGATCCGCTGACAAAAACGCTGGTCTTTTCAGATAACCTTGATCTGCCAAAGGCGGTCGAGCTCTATCGCCATTTCGCCTCTCGCGTGCAGTTAAGCTTCGGCATCGGTACCCGCCTGACCTGCGATATCCCTCAGGTAAAACCGCTCAATATCGTGATTAAACTCGTGGAATGTAACGGAAAGCCGGTGGCTAAACTTTCCGACAGCCCCGGTAAAACGATCTGTCATGATAAAGCGTTTGTGCGCGCGCTGCGTAAAGCGTTCGATCTCCCGCAGGTGCGTAAAGCAAGTTAACCATGCCTGTGCGAAGCGCCCGGAAAGTGGGCGCTTTGTTACTCTTCTGACCATTTTACCTGTTCTGCCCGCGATGGTGACTATTCTTCCCCTTCACTCTTCGACATATTTACGTGCGTAATTTGCGTTGTTTTTTCAGAATTAGTGTCCCGCTGTGTACGCGTTCTGAATATATTGAATTCGCTAATAAATTCTTTACGCAGCAAGAACAGAGCAATTACGTTGGGGATAACCAGAAAACCGACAGCAATATCAGCCATTAACCAGATTACCGGGATTTCCATATTAACGGCAATCAGTGGCGGCAAAAAATATAGCCATTTAATAATGCGTTCTAGCTTGTCGCCAAAAATATAGTTTATCGAAGTGCGAAATTTAATATATGAACCAAGATAAGAAGTAAACAGAATCAACGCCACACCGAGACAGAGAAACTGAACAATAATCGGATGCCATGTTTCTTTTAAGGCGGCAAAGATAATCTGAATACCTTGATAACTGGCGTCTGTCCACATACCAGAAGCAAGTACAGCAAATGCGGTAAAGTTACAGGTAATCATTGAGACAAAAAATACTTCCACTGCCCCCCACATTCCCTGACGGAAAGCGTAATCCACGTTGGCAGTAGCATGTACTGTGGCCGAGGTACCCATGCCGGCTTCGTTAGTGAATATTCCGCGACTGGCTCCTTTACTGATGGCCATCATGATGGTTGACCCGACAAAGCCACCGGCTGCTGGCGCAGGGGCAAAGGCATAATAGAAAATACTTTTTATAACCTGTGGGATAGCCTCGATATTCAATACCACTACACCAGCGGCACCAATGAAATAGGCAATGGTGATCGGTGGAAGTGCAATCGTACAGAATTTACCAAGACTGGAGAGTCCTTTTAAAATAACCAACGCGCCTACGATGACAATAAATCCCCCAATGACGCTTGTTGGGATGTCAAACGTATAGTGAATGACCGCCGCCATCGTATTAGTTTGCACAAAACAGGCATCCGTAATAACCAGAATCATTAATGCAAACGCATATAATCCTGCCAGGGGATGCCATTTTTTATTGAGCCCTTTCTTAATATAATGCATTGGGCCGCCATAATATTCGCCATTCTCACCTTTACTTCGGTATTTCACCGCCAGCGTCACTTCAACCATTTTGGTCATCATACCCACGACCGCAATGATCCACATCCAGAAAATTGCCCCAGGTCCGCCAACCGCAATAGCCGCAGCAACACCTGCGATCGTTCCCGCGCCTAATGAGCCGGATAGCACAGTGGCAGCCACCTCTATTGATTTTAAGGATTTTTTAGACGCTACCTCGCCAGTAGTGTTTTGTTTATTTTTTCCGGCAAGTGTACCAATTGTATTACGGTAAATTTCTTTTAAATTGATAATCTGGAAAAATTTGAGGCGTACTGTAAAATAAAAGCCAATGCCGATGACACACAAAAATAATGGGCCACCCCATAGAAATTCAAAGAGTTGTGAAAGTTGCTCTAACATAATGACCTCGGATTTAAATTAATTCGTTCAGTCTCAGAAATAATCTTTCCAGTTCAGCGTAATCCTGAATTTTGCCAACAACACTAAACTGGAAAGTCAGCGGGTAGGAGCATCCCTTACTCACTAAATGCCGTTTTAATGGTATATTGTTATGAAGTTTTGCTTCCTGCATTAGGTTTATTATGCGTATAAAAAACGCGATTTTTACATGCTGCCTTTATTATCTAATTTTTTAGTCGTAATGTTTAAGCACTGCGTCCGTTCCAGACTATATCTTCATAAATATCTGGGGACGTATCGCCTTCGGTGCTAATAAGCAGAACATGAGCACTGGCATCAAGCTGTAAGCGATTAGCAAGATCCTGATAATGCATATTGTTCATTAACTCATAAAGTAACCCTACGCCAATAGCTCCGGACTCGCCGGAAATAAAAGGCGTATCCGTACCTGGACGCGGCGCGGCAGAAATACGCATACCCTTAGCCGCCAGACAGTCATCAGCGGAAATAAAACAACTGGTGTTGTCCCGAATAATAGGCCAACTGATAATATTCGGCTCCCCACACGCAAGCCCGGCCATTATCGTCGCCATATCGCCAGTGACGCAGTGAGGTTGACCATCATCCATAACTGCGGATTGATAAAGACAGTTGGCCTGATGCGGCTCAACCACAATAATATTAGGGATATTTTCCTGCATTTTTTCAACAAAATAACCCATAACACTGCCAGCAAACGATCCCACCCCCGCTTGCAAAATAAGATGGGTTGGCAACGGACTGTTTGTTTCTGCGAGCTGCTCATAAGCTTCAACCGCTAGTGTCATATAGCCTTGCATAATCCACGTTGGGATCTCTTCATACCCTGTCCAGGCTGTATCCTGCAAAAGCACCCAGCCTTTTGTTTGCGCCATTCTATGGGCCAGTCGCACTGCATCATCGTAGTTCAGATCGGTGATGGTGCATTCAGCTCCATGATGGCGAATATTCTCTGCCCGGATTAACGATGATCCTTTAGGCATATAAACGACGGCTTTTAGACCTAATTGCTCCGCTGCCCACGCCACACCACGGCCATGATTGCCATCCGTCGCGGTAACAAAAACACAATCTTTAATTTTTTCTTTAATCTCAGGAGTGTTAAGGGCAGCAAAACTTAACGAGTTAATATCACATTGCAATTTATCAGCGAGATATTTTCCTACAGCATAAGAGCCGCCCAGACCTTTAAAAGCATTCAGGCCAAAACGCCAGGACTCATCTTTAATATGGATGGACCCTAGTCCAAGCCGCCGGCTTAGATGCGCCAGATTATGTAACGGCGTAACGGCATAATTGGGTAATTTTTTATGAAATGCTAACACCTCACGCCCAACATTTCCGTTAAGCAAACTTAAGGCCGCTCCTGTACCATATTTTTTCCGACGTGTATTAAACTGGTATTTAATAAGCTCATGCATAATGATACCTTTTGTTAAAGTTTATTTATTGAAATAATATGTTTTTGGCAATTATTGAGTAGAAACAAGTAAAGAACTCGCGTTTTGTGGCTGTAGTAGTGGTTATCCTCACTTTAATAAACCGTACTGATAAAAGAGTCGCACAATATCTATTACGTCCTTTTCTTTATTCCGCTGATTATGATAGTACTATGCTTATTGCTGTTAAATGGCGCGAAAATGCCCATCGTCGTGCAATTTTCACCTTTTTTTAACGGCCTTGACGCGGCAAAATTGCGCACAGTGATAGTCATCACATTAAAGAGGTTATTTGCGATATGAAGCTTGACGCCTGGGATAAAAACATTCTGACATTATTGCAGCGCGATAATCGTCTTTCTCAGCGGGAAATCGCCGAACAGGTCAATCTTTCCCCTTCGGCAGTGAATCGTCGTATCGCGGCACTGGAGGAGGCGGGCATAATTAAAGGCAATGTCAGCCTTATTGATGCTGGCAAAGTGGGACGCCCGGTCACGATTGTGGTGCAGGTGGTGATCGAAAACGAGCGATTCAATTTACTGGAAGAGGCTCGTCAACGGTTTGTCAGTTGCCCGCAGGTGCAGCAGGTCTACTACGTAACGGGCGATTTCGACTTTTTACTGGTGCTCAATGTTCGTGACATGGCGGAATATGAAGCGCTTACCCGTGAGCTTTTCTTTTCCTCAGGCAATATTAAGTCTTTTAAAACGATTGTCGTGATGCAAAACGCCAAGCAAGAGATGCGCGTCCTGATCGAGTAACGTGCGCAAAGCTTGCAAAACCAGCCTAAATTCTCAATGGTTCGCGAGCAGGTGCGAACTTTTTACAGGTTTCTTTCTGAAAACCTGCTTCCAGATGCGATTTCTGCTTGTCTGATTGCAGATGCCAGGTAACATAGGAATACCCCCATTTCGGGTGGACAAGTGTTTATTTTTTCCGACTATTAACTAGAGAGAATATTATGAGCGTTGTGCCTGTAGCCGACGTACTCCAGGGCCGCGTAGCCGTTGACCAAGAAGTCACCGTGCGCGGATGGGTGCGTACCCGCCGAGATTCAAAAGCTGGCATCTCCTTCCTCGCCGTTTATGACGGCTCCTGCTTTGATCCTGTACAGGCTGTCATTAATAATTCTCTGCCCAATTATAATGAAGAAGTATTACACCTGACGACAGGCTGCTCCGTAGTAGTAACAGGTAAGGTTGTCGCGTCGCCGGGACAGGGGCAAAGTTTCGAAATCCAGGCCACGAAAGTAGAGGTCGCAGGCTGGGTGGAAGATCCGGATACCTACCCGATGGCGGCAAAACGCCATAGCATTGAGTATCTGCGTGAGGTCGCGCATCTGCGCCCGCGCACCAACCTGATTGGCGCGGTAGCGCGTGTCCGCCATACGCTGGCGCAGGCGCTGCATCGCTTCTTCGATGAGCAGGGTTTCTTTTGGGTCTCTACCCCGCTGATTACCGCTTCCGATACCGAAGGCGCTGGCGAAATGTTCCGCGTCTCAACGTTGGATCTGGAAAACCTGCCGCGTAATGACCAGGGCAGAGTAGATTTTGACAAAGACTTTTTTGGCAAAGAATCATTCCTGACCGTCTCCGGCCAGCTCAACGGTGAAACGTATGCCTGTGCGCTGTCCAAAATCTATACTTTTGGGCCGACCTTCCGCGCGGAAAATTCCAACACCAGCCGCCACCTGGCGGAGTTCTGGATGCTGGAGCCGGAAGTGGCATTCGCCGATCTGGAAGACAACGCCCGTCTGGCGGAAGCCATGCTGAAATATGTCTTCAAGGCGGTTCTGGAAGAGCGTGCGGATGATATGAAGTTCTTTGCCGAACGCGTGGATAAAGACGCTATCGCTCGTCTGGAGCGTTTTGTCTCCACCGACTTCGCTCAGGTGGATTACACCGATGCGGTCGCCATTCTGGAACGCTGTGGTAAGACATTTGAAAACCCGGTGTTCTGGGGCGTCGACCTCTCTTCCGAACACGAACGTTATCTGGCGGAAGAGCATTTCAAAGCGCCGGTAGTGGTGAAAAACTATCCGAAAGAAATTAAAGCGTTTTACATGCGCCTTAACGAAGATGGCAAAACCGTGGCGGCCATGGATGTGCTGGCGCCGGGAATCGGCGAAATCATCGGTGGTTCCCAGCGTGAAGAGCGTCTGGATGTGCTGGATGCCCGTATGGCCGAAATGGGGCTGAATAAAGAGGATTACTGGTGGTATCGCGACTTGCGTCGCTACGGTACTGTACCGCATTCCGGCTTTGGCCTGGGCTTTGAACGCCTTATCGCTTACGTCACGGGTGTGCAAAACGTGCGCGATGTTATTCCGTTCCCACGGACCCCACGCAACGCCAGCTTCTGATTTTTACGTCACACTCAAGGCCAGCTATGCTGGCCTTTTTTTTCGCCTGAATGTCAGTTTTATTATCAATAAGTAAATAAATTTAATTACAACCCTCTGAATTACCACATCTTGTTACTGTATATTTCACGAAAATATTTACACATAAAAATTAATCCTTAATTTTATTGCGGATTAGATTTTTCTGCTCTAATAGCACAATTTTTCACCACAATTTCGGACATCAAGACTTCTAAATGGCTATTTTATGAAATAGCTCGTCTGCTGCTTTTTCAGGCACAACGGTTCTGCAAACGAATAATTACAATAAAATCATAGCGATAAAAGAAAAACGATCAAATCAAAGCGAGTACTCAGGGGAAGTTTGACGTTGTTCACAAAGTTCCGCGAAAATAACATTTGTTTACATACTCTTTCCTTTTGAAACTAAATCTTTATATTTGTAGCACTTTCACGGTAGCGAAACGTTAGTTTGAATGGAAAGATGCCTGTCAGACACATAAAGACACCAAACTCTCATCAATATTTCTGTAAAGTTTTATTGACGGAATTTATTGACGGCAGTGGCAGGTGTCATATAAAAAAACCAATGAGGGTAATAAATAATGATGAAGCGCAAAATCCTGGCAGCGGTGATCCCTGCCCTGCTGGCTGCTGCAACCGCAAACGCAGCAGAAATTTATAATAAAGATGGTAATAAGCTGGATCTGTACGGTAAAGCCGTGGGTCGTCACGTATGGACAACGACCGGCGATAGCAAAAATGCCGACCAGACTTATGCCCAGATTGGTTTTAAAGGGGAAACGCAGATTAACACCGATCTGACCGGTTTCGGTCAGTGGGAATACCGTACTAAAGCAGACCGCGCTGAAGGCGAACAGCAGAACTCGAATCTGGTCCGTCTGGCTTTCGCGGGTTTGAAATACGCGGAAGTGGGTTCAATCGATTATGGTCGTAACTACGGTATCGTTTACGATGTTGAATCCTATACCGATATGGCCCCCTACTTCTCCGGCGAAACCTGGGGCGGCGCCTATACTGATAACTACATGACCAGCCGTGCTGGCGGTTTGTTGACCTACCGTAACTCTGACTTCTTTGGTCTGGTGGACGGTCTCTCTTTCGGTATCCAGTATCAGGGTAAAAATCAGGACAACCACAGCATTAACTCTCAGAATGGCGATGGCGTAGGTTACACCATGGCATATGAGTTCGACGGCTTTGGCGTCACCGCAGCGTACAGCAACAGCAAGCGTACTAACGATCAGCAGGATCGCGATGGTAATGGCGATCGCGCAGAGTCATGGGCCGTTGGCGCGAAATATGATGCAAACAACGTCTACCTGGCTGCCGTATATGCTGAAACCCGCAATATGAGCATTGTTGAAAATACGGTTACCGATACCGTGGAAATGGCAAACAAAACGCAGAACCTGGAAGTGGTCGCTCAGTACCAGTTTGACTTCGGCCTGCGTCCGGCAATCTCGTATGTGCAGAGTAAAGGTAAGCAGTTGAACGGCGCCGACGGCTCGGCCGATCTGGCGAAATATATTCAGGCAGGCGCGACTTACTACTTCAACAAAAACATGAACGTATGGGTTGACTACCGTTTCAACCTGCTGGACGAAAACGACTACAGCTCCAGCTACGTTGGCACCGACGATCAGGCGGCTGTCGGTATTACTTACCAGTTCTGATCAGCAGACCCCTTTGTTTTATGCCTCAAAAACAGGACTTCGGTCCTGTTTTTTTATCTCTCTTAGAGAAAATGTGCGTCTTTCAAAAACAGGCGGGCTTTTTAGCGCTAACGGTTGGCATTTTGTAAATCTGCCGTTAACCTGATAGCGGATTTCCCTTCTGTAACTATAATGGAACCTCGTCATGTTTGAGAACATAACCGCCGCTCCTGCCGACCCGATTTTGGGCCTGACCGATCTGTTTCGCGCCGATGACCGTCCAGGGAAAATTAACCTTGGCATTGGCGTATATAAAGATGAAACCGGCAAAACACCGGTGCTCACCAGCGTTAAAAAAGCCGAGCAGTATTTACTGGAAAATGAAACGACGAAAAACTATCTCGGCATTGACGGGATTCCAGAATTTGCTCGCTGCACTCAGGAACTGCTGTTCGGCAAAGGCAGCGCGCTGATTAACGATAAGCGCGCACGCACGGCGCAAACGCCGGGCGGTACCGGCGCGTTACGCATTGCCGCCGACTTTTTAGCAAAAAATACTCCGGTAAAACGGGTGTGGGTGAGCAACCCCAGCTGGCCGAACCACAAAAGCGTGTTTAACGCTGCCGGCCTGGAAGTTCGGGAGTACGCTTACTACGATGCGGAAAATCACACGCTGGATTTTGAAGCGCTACAAGCCAGCCTGAGCGAAGCACAGGCCGGCGATGTGGTTCTGTTCCACGGTTGCTGTCATAACCCAACCGGCATTGACCCTACTCTGGAACAGTGGCAGGTTCTGGCTGAGCTTTCCGTTGAAAAAGGGTGGCTGCCGCTATTCGATTTCGCCTACCAGGGCTTTGCCCGCGGCCTGGAAGAAGATGCGGAAGGTCTGCGCGCCTTTGCCGCGCTGCATAAAGAGCTCATTGTCGCCAGCTCCTACTCCAAAAACTTCGGCTTATATAATGAGCGCGTCGGCGCCTGCACCCTCGTTGCCGCCGATGCGGAAACCGTGGATCGCGCTTTTAGCCAGATGAAATCCGCCATTCGCGCTAACTACTCCAACCCACCAGCGCACGGCGCGTCCATCGTCGCGACTATCCTGAGTAATGACGCCCTGCGCGCTATCTGGGAACAGGAACTGACGGACATGCGCCAGCGTATTCAGCGTATGCGTCAACTGTTCGTGAATACCTTGCAGGAAAAAGGCGCGAACCGTGACTTCAGCTTTATTATCAAGCAGAACGGGATGTTCTCATTCAGCGGTCTGACCAAAGATCAGGTGCTGCGTCTGCGTGAAGAGTTTGGCGTTTATGCCGTGGCTTCTGGTCGCGTGAACGTGGCGGGCATGACCCCGGATAATATGGCGCCGCTGTGCGAAGCCATTGTCGCGGTACTATAAAAAACTGTCGACTGGCGTGACCGATAAAAAAGCCTGCAATGTGCAGGCTTTTTCATTCCGCTTACCAGACCGGCATCTCATCTTGCAGGAAGGGATTATGCAGACGCTCGTACCCGAGCGTAGAGAGCGGGCCGTGGCCAGGAATAAAGGTCACATCATCGCCAAGCGGCAATAATTTACGCTTAATGGCGTCAATCAACTGGGTGTGATCGCCGCGAGGAAAATCGCTGCGCCCGACGCCACCTTTGAAAATCACATCGCCGGAGATCAGCAGTTGCGACTGTTCATCAAAGAAAACCACGTGTCCCGGCGTGTGTCCCGGACAATGTAACACCTGTAACGTCACATTCCCCACGCTGACGCGATCGCCGTCGTTCAGCCAGCGATCAGGCGTCAGCGGCTGACACTCATCCAGACCAAACATGCGGCTTTGCGCCGGCAGTCCTTGCAGCCAGAACTCATCTTCTTTTTCCGGACCGATAACAGGAACGTCGTAATGCTGCGCCAGTTCACTCGCCGCGCCGACATGATCGAGATGCCCATGCGTGAGTAAAATTTGCATCAACGTCACGCCGCTGGCGTCCACTTCCTGTTTAATTTTTTCCGCGTCGCCGCCCGGATCGACCAGCGCCGCCAGCCGGGTTTGTTCGCACCAGATTAATGAACAGTTCTGGGAGAACGCGGTGACCGGAATAATACGATAGTTCATACTGCTCCTTTGATTAAGCCTCGCTGATTACCAGTGCCGCGCCGGCCCGGTATCAATATGCACAAAGTTACTACGTGGGTAATATCCTACACCACCTGCGCGCATAGATAACGCCGCTTTGCGAATATTGCTCAGCGCCACGCCCTCAATATGAAAATCCATCGCCTGCCCTTTTGTATGGTAGCTTTTTTTCGCTACGCCGCTGCTACGGGCGCGTAATTCATTATTGGTATCAAGAGAACGGTAGCCTGAGATGAGCTGCACAGGTTTACGCGTCCCTAACAGCCCCTGAAGTCGGTAAAGTTGGTCAAACAGGCGGGGATCGATTGATCGGACTTTATTCGCGCGATAGTCACGGAAAAAATGGTTTAACTTTGCTAATTCATCCTGAATGTAGGCTCTTCCATCGAAAAACTCCGCCTTGATTGACTCTCCGGTATGGAGATTGTTTAACGTCAAAATGCGCGGGCGTGGGGTCGAGAGTGTGGCAAACGCTGGCGCGGGCAGGATGGCGGCGCCGAGAGCGACACCACCAAGCGCCAGCAGCTTGCGGCGATTAGCGTCAAATTTGTCCATGATAATCAGGTCTACAGGTCAATGTTATCGTTAATACACTTCTACCTTTAAGCAGACATGATACCGGCTGGCACAGACTTCTGAACGGCCCGGTCGACTTAAAGGTTGTTGTATATGCACTTCTGGCGCACGAAAGGCACCTTAACTGCCGATAAAGCCCGCGTCAAGATGGCCCTCCCCCAGCCACAACGGGGGTCTACAGCGAAACGCCCCGTTGAAGCCAAACATTAGGACAACATATTTACCAGAACTTCTTCATTTACCTGATTAATTGTTCAACCTTTGGCACAATTTGTGCGCTGGATCGCGCTGTGAGATCGTAATTGTAAATATCTGTACGATATTGCATACGTCCATCTGCGCCGACAAACGCGGTCAGATAGTAAAGATTTACTGGAATGTTCTGCCGGATATTGACATACCGCGTGTCGCCTTGCTTCAGGGCGCCTGAGATCCGCGCATCGTTCCAGCCAGCATCCTGCAAGAGCATATTCGCCAGTTCAGAGGCCTTATTGACCCGCACGCAGCCGGAACTTAACGCCCTGGCGTCACGCTGAAAGAGAGTATGGTTAGGCGTATCGTGCAGATAGATTGCATCTGAGCTCGGCATATTAAATTTATAACGCCCCAGCGAATTGTGCGCGCCTGGCGCCTGCTGGAAACGGAACGGAAGATTCGATGGCGTAATGGTGGCCCAGTCAACCTGCCACGGATCGATCGCTTCTTTGCTGTTCCAGCCGCGCATCACGGTGTAGCCATGGCGCTCCAGATAGCCTGGGTCATTCCACACCTTCGGTAAAATGTCTTTACGCGCAAGCGTGGGCGGAACGTTCCACGGCGGGTTCACCACCACATTATTCAGCGCGCTGCTCATCATCGGCGTTTTACGATCGGGACGCCCGACGATCACCCTTGAAGCCAGCACCTGGTTGCCATTCTGATAGTAGACCAGCGAATAAGCGGGAATGTTTACCATAATACCGGTAGAGAGTTCCGCCGGCAGCAGGCGTAAACGCTGGATATTCAGTGCCAGTACGCCTGCGCGTTGCGCGGGGGTCATATTAAGCCAGTTACGCGTCGCCGGGCCAATAACGCCATCCGCCCCCAGCCCTTGCCATGCCTGAAAACGCTTTACCGCCTCGACCAGTTCACGATCGTAGGCGCGTGCCGCCGGAACCGACTTACTACGGCGGGCCGTTTGTTCGTCGACCGGCTGCGCCACCGATGTTTCGACTACCGCGGCGGAGGGGCTGACGACGGCGCTATCAGCAGTGTTATCGCCGGGTAAGGCTATCTTTGGACCGCCATCCAGCATCCCCGTACGCTGTAATATTTCGCGCAGCGCAGGCACATCGTTACTCCATTGCCCCGGGCGCAGCGTCGCGGTATTGGCCAACTGCGGCCACGGGCGAGAGTCCGCCACCAGCTTCAGCAACGCGTCATGCATGGGCGCATACTGTGGATGCTGCGGCGCCAGGCTGGCGACAAACATCGGCAACTGGCCCTCTTCCAGCGCGATTTGCCACTGGTTAATCACCGAGACTGGCGGCGTCGCCAATGCGTAAGGTTTGTTGCTATATAACCAGCGCTGGCCTTTGACGGGGATATTCGCAATGAAATGGAGATAGCCCATCATGGCGTCTGACAACACAACATCGCGCGCCATACCGTTTACGGCGGGATCGGTCAACAATGCCACCCAGGCGGTAAACTGCGGCTGGAATCCGGCAATCGCCACCTCCGCCAACTGTTGCTGGAAGGCTTTCACCGCATCGCGATTATCCCACATGGGCTTCATGTCGCGCGCGGCATACAGCAATGTCAGCTGGCTCATATAGACCGGCGTATAGCCGGAAGGAAGCTGCGACTGTAAATCAGCCCGGACTTTCTCGGCTGAAACGCCCTCCGGCAGCGGCTGAATCCCGGCCATAATCGCCGTCGCGGCGGATTGCTTCTGCGGCCCAGCCTGATCCGTCGCGGCAACGGCGCTATCGCCAGGTATCATTTCAGGCTCATCGGCCTGCGCATTGAACAGTGGAGCGAATGTTACGGCCAGGCATAAACTGATTGCCGACAGACAACGACCACACATCTTATTAAGCAACATCCCTTGCCCCCTGTTTTCGTTATCATACTCCGCATGACTGCGCTGCCCGCAGCGCGGGTCAACCGCAACCAATGCTTTTGTTTAGTATGACGAGTCAGCCTGCTCACTCGTCAGGCTTAACTCCAGTATATAAAGTTCGTTACGTTTTTGCCTAACCTAATGTAAAGAAGTTTAAAGAAAATGCACTACCCGGAGAGATTTTTCAGATAAAGAAAAAGGCGGCTTTCGCCGCCCCAGGCTAATGATAAAACAGAACTTGTTGTGCCGGATGGCGGCGTAACCGACTTATCCGGCCTTGCCTGATAAGCGAGGCGCCATCGGGCACTTCATCGTTTCTGCCGTGTTTAACTCGCTTCTGAAGGCGTATCTTCCGTCTGCGTACCGGGAAGCGTTTCCGGAAGCTGTGGCGCAAAGCCACGCAGCCCGACAACATGAACATGCTCAGTATTCTGAAACACTTTACGCACCAGTTTATACGTCGTGCCCTTCTCCGGACTGATGTTTTCCGGCGCAGCGATGATGAGCTGCATCTGCAAACGTTCACATAGTTCAAACAGCGTGGCGATAGAGCGCGCATCCAGACGCGCCGCTTCATCGAGGAACAGCAGGCGACATGGCGAAATATCTTTCCCGCGCAGTCTGCGCGCTTCGTCTTCCCAGCTTTGCACCACCATCACCAGAATTGACATCCCGGTCCCGATAGCTTCCCCCGTTGATAGCGCGCCGGATTCCGCACGCAGCCAGCCGTCGGACCCACGGTTAACTTCAACTTCCATTTCCAGATAGTTACGGTAGTCCAGCAGCTCCTCGCCGATGGTCTGCGGCGTGCGTTGCCCCATATCGATCTGCGGATTCAGACGCTGGTACAGTTTCGCCAGCGCTTCGGAGAAGGTCAGACGATTGCTGTTAAACAGATCCTGGTGCTGCTCCTGCTGTTCTGAAAGCACATCCAGCAAGGTGGCATGCGTTTCACGCACGTTGACGTTTAACCGCACGCTATTCACCTGGCCAAACGAGACGCTTTGCAACCCCTGGTTCAGCATACGGATACGGTTCTGCTCACGCTGGATAGTCTTGCGGATAATGTTTGCCACGCTGCGGGAACTGATCGCCAGCTTTTGCTCACGCGATGTCAGCTCTTCCGTCAGACGGCTCAGTTCAATCTCCATTTGTTCAATGGCTTCAACCGGATCGTCGGTACGAATAATATCCTGACGAATACGTTCGCGCAGATGCTGGTAAACGGCCACAAAGAACTGGATTTTACGTTCCGGGCGTTTCGGATCTTCCGACAGGCGCAATACGTCGCGCAGATGTTCGTTATCCGCGACGGCCAGGCGCAGCGCGCCCAACGCCTTATCCGACATGGAGCGCAGTTCATCCGCCGACAGATAAGCCAGCTCACGACGGTGCAGACGGCGTTCCACGCCATTGTCTTTCACCATCCGCATGACCGCGCACCAGCCGGCTTTCGCGGTCACGACCTGCTCGCGCATTTCATGATAATCACGCTCCAGCTTGCGCAGCTTACGGGTCAGGTTCTCCATCTCCGCTTCGCAGAAGGTGAGCGCTTTCTCAAGCTGATTGCGACGCGAACGGTTATTGCTCAACTGGGCGTGCAGTTCATCGCGACGCTGGCGGGCGCGTTCTTCCGCCCCGCTGTCGGCGCGAACGCCAATATCCTGTAATTCACGCTGCAAATCGTTAAGCAGCTCTTTTTTCGTGTCGTAAGAGCTTTTTAGCGAGGCCAGGACCTGGCTGTACTGACTTAACTGCGCGGCATGGCTGCGCAGCGCTTCGCGGGCGCGGGTACGCTCGGCTTCCGCCTGCTCCAGCCGCTGGCGCAGCTTTTCGTTGAGATCGCTGTTGCCGCTCAGCATTTCCGCCGAGTCGGAATAGCTGAAATGCGCCCGACGTTCGACGACTTCAGCCAGCGCAAAAGCCTGCTGGCGCGCGTCGCGCTGCATTTGCTGCGACCATGCATAGTCTTCTTTTAACTGCTCAAACTGTTCCGGATCGCTTTGCAGAACGGAAACCACCGGCTCCAGTTTGGCTAACTGGTTGCCATATTGCTGCACAAATCGCGCCGCTTCTTGAGCCTCATCCAACCGTTCCTGAATTTCATCGACCCGATCAGCCAGCGTTTCATCGGCCAATAAATTCAGCCGCGGCAGCAAACGGTTAAGCGCGGAAACGCCCTCTTTCGCCTGCTCAAACTGAATTCGCTGCTGCTGGTTGTCGCTTTCATGCGTCGCCAGCGCGCGCTCCAGCTCGACGCGACGCCCGTTCAGTCGGCGAATTTCCGCTTCCGGATCGTCCTCAAAAGCGACGGAAAGGTGGCTGCCGATAAAACGGCTGAACGCCTGGTGCAAACGCTGGGTTTTCTGCACGTCAAACGAGAGCGTGGCAAAGCGCTCGGAAAGCACTTCCCGTTCCGCATGGAGACTTTCAATACGGTTCTCGCGCGCCGCACGGCCAAAAATAGGCAGTGACGGGAAACGCGAATAACGCCACTGACGGTCGGCAATTTTCACGACCACCGCCTTTTCCAGCTCGTCAACGCTGAATACGCTGTCATCAAAAGACTGCGGATCGCCTTCGATCAGGTACAGATCTTCCGGGCAGTCGGTCAGACCTTCAAGCTGTTCGGCTATTTGCGATAAATCCGGTACGACGATCGCATGGCGCGACGGGCCATACAGTGCGGAAAAGTACGGCGCATCTTCAAGGCTGACATCATCGTAGATTTCCGACAGCAGTACCCCGCCAAAACGCTCCGCCAGCGCATTCAAACGCTGGTCTTCCGCGCCGCCCGGCTGGCTTAAACGTTCGATCTCTTCATCAACCGCATTTTTACGCGCGCCCACTTCGTCGCGTTCGACAATGGCTTCGCGCTCACGCTCCAGTAGCTGTTGCAGGTATTCGGTCACTTCCTGGCTGGACGTAAACTCCTCGCCGCACTGTTCGCTAAGCTGGTTCAGACTGTTTTGCGCCGCCAGCCAGACGGGCGCACGCCGCATCAGATGTTGAATACGCGACTGAAGCTGCTCCTGCTCCTGACGCAAGGCCATACGCTGTTCGCTGGCTGACGACACGCTCTCAGACAAGGACGCGATGCGGGCTTCCAGCTCCTGATGCAGCGCTTCCAGTTCGTCAATATCAAAATTTTTGCCCTGTCGCTTACAGAACTCCGCCAGCAGACGTTCCGCCTCTTGCTGCTCGCGCAGTCGCTGTTCCAGTTCGCTCAGACGCATCCGCAGCGGCTGTACCTGTTCCGCCAGATGACGCTGGTTCACGCCGTCCCGTAACAGCTCGCGCGCCACGTCCCAGGCTTCGCTACGCGCCAGCGGGCCGTTGATCGCCGCTACCAGCTGATAAGCCTGCTCAAACTGACTGTGCGCGGTTTGCGCCACGCTCATTTTTTGTTCCAACGACAGCAGTTTTTCCGTAGCTTCCTGTTCTTTTGCCTGGAAAGTATCCAGCCATTCGGCGGCGCTTTCCGGCGTTAGATCCGGCAGATGACAAAGTTCTTTAGCGCGGGCAAGCGCTGATATCGCCTGGTTATACTGAATCGCGCGCGTTTGCTGTACATCCAGCGCCTGCTGGTAATCCGCAAGCTGGCTTTTGAGTTCATCGACTTCCAGCTCGGCGGCTTCGGCACGCGCTTCATTTTCGTCCTGCATTTCGGCGGCTTCCGCCACCACTTCGTTTTGCTCTTCGAGTCGAATCTGCAGCTCTTCAAGATCCGCTTCGTAGCGTTCAATTTTTTCCTGCTGGCGCAGCGCGGTTTGTACCAGATTCAGGTGATCGCTCGCCGCCTGGTAATCCGCTTCAAGAGAACCTTCGGCGCCGTTATGTTCGCCCAACTCACGGGCCATATCGACGTGCTTGTACTGCTCCGCCGCCAGTTGTTTGCGCGATGTGTACAGTTCGCGTCGAAACGCCAACGCCTGATCAAGGTGAACCCGACGCTCATTGGCGTGGCGCATATAATCCGCCGCCACATAATCGGTGGCTTCGCTGATCAAATGCTTAAACAGATCGCGATCGGATTGGGTAACACGAATCGCTTCCAGCGTGAGTCGGTTCTCGCGCAGCGCCGCCTCCATATCCTGGAACGCCTTGCGCACGCCGCTGTTTTCCGGCAATAAATAATCGCGTAGCGACCGGGTAATGGCGCTGGAGATCCCGCCGTACAGCGAGGCCTCTATCAAACGATAGAATTTACTACGATCGGAAGCGGAGCGCAGACGACGGGCGATAATCCCTAAGTCAAACATCAGCGAATGATAATCGGTGATGGAGTTAAACTGCTTAAACTGCACGCCTTCCATCTCGTCAAGCTTGTCTTTCAGCTCAGCAAGCGACAGTACGCGCGCCTGACGTTCGTTTAATGTCTCCGTCACCAGTTGTGTCGGCTGTACCGACATCGGCAGCCCCTGGATAGCGAACGGTTTGATGTCCACTTTGCGATCGCGCCCAGCGACCTGCTGCAGACGCACGCCGACCACCACCCGCTGATGGCGGGAATTAATGGTGTCGAGCATGGAGTAACAGACGCCCGCCTTCAGCTTACCGTGCAGACCTTTATCGCGCGAACCGCTGGTGGCGCCGGCTTCCGTGGTGTTACGAAAGTGCAGTAATGTAAGATCCGGGATCAGCGCCGTGACGAACGCCGCCATCGTCGTGGACTTCCCGGCGCCGTTGCCCCCGGATAACGTCGTGACCAGTTCATCCAGGTCAAAAGTGCGGGCAAAAAAACCGTTCCAGTTAATCAGCGTTAGCGAGCGAAATTTACCGCGTTCAATCATTATTCTTCCTCTCCACTGTCCGGCTGACTCTCTTCGGTCTCATCATTAAGTTGCAGATGGTTTTCAATGGGCATCGCTTCCCCGTCGCGGATGAGACGACGCTGCGCCTCGCGAGGATCGTCGCCGGCGCGGACATCCGCGCCAAAGCGGAAGACCGATTCGGTAATGCGGAATTTGCTGCTGTCGTGGCCCATAAACCATACCATGCCCAAACGACGCAGGCGGTTTAAAGAAGAACGCACCTTTTCCTGCAGTTTCTGACGATCAACGTCAGATCCCGTCGAGCGGTTATTCACCAGCTTTAGCAGTTTGGCTTCGTCCGCAAGGGTAAGCAGCTCGTCGTACAACTCCTGCTGAGTAAAGATCCCTTCGTTGGCCAGACGCTCCGGGCTAAGATAGAGGTAGCAGAGAATTTTACCGACCATCATATCCAGTTCGGATAACACCGAGCGCGGGATAAGCGTAGTAGAACGCGGACGCAGGTAGAAGAACCCCTCCGGCGCGCGAATCAGCTCCACGTTATAACGCGCGTAAAACTCTTCCAGGTATTCCTGAAAATCCATCAGAAAGGCATGATTATCCAGTTCGTCCAGCCCAATGTGGCGGCCCGAACGTAATGCGCTATCCAGCGCCGGAAATAACGGATTCGCCAGCGCCTGCGCCAGCTTAACCGGCATCACTTGTTCAATATTTGTCAATGACATGCGCCTGTACCTTGGCTCCGTAATCATTAATCGGCTGCCATTTGGCTGGCAGTCCGGTGAAATCTGCTTGCGCTACGCCAAGACGTACCGCTTGATCGATAACAATACGCGCCACGTCGAAATGACGCGCGCGCGGGTATTGCGCCAGATACTCGCGCACCACCAGCCCAAGATCCAGTGGCGTTTGTCTGGTTTTGTAGATAGCCAGCTGTTCTTCAATGATGGCCGCTAACTGCTCGCGGATCTCGTTAAACTCTTCATATTCCAGATCCGGCGGCAACTCCCCGGTGACTTCATCGTCACGCAACGCCATCTCTTCATCGCGCATATCCAGCAGACGATCGGCATTCGCGTAGGTTAGCGCCCACGGATCGTCAAAATAAGTCTGTACGGACTGGCGCAACCGCTGGGCGAAGACACGGTTTTTATCCATATCGATCGCGGTACGGATAAATTTATGCACGTGACGATCGTAGCCGATCCATAAATCAATAGACTGCTGACCCCAACTGATAATGCGGTCGAGTTTACTTTGTAAGTCAAACACCAGCCTGTCGACAAAATGCAGATCGTCGTGCGTCATCGTGGCATCCTGAATGCGCAGCAGGTTAGCCTGCAGCTTATCGCCCGCCGCCTCCAGCGTATCCTGCAACTCGCGCAGCGTACCGGACGTTTCGGAAAGCAGCAGCTCACAGCTGGAAATCGCCGCCCGCCAGTCTTTATTCAGCAGTTGTGCGATATCATCTTTCACCTGCTGCTGCTGTTCATCCATGATGCGCTGGGTGAGATCGATACTGTCGAAAATCTCCGCCACCGAATATTTCAATGGCGCGTAAACGTTGCGATGCCAGTGGAACTCATCGCCACCCTCCGCTGCCGCATCCGCCGCGCGCTTCAATTCGCCGGCCACAATCGACAACTGCATAGAAAGACGCAGCGTAGAGAATTCGCGTTGACGAATGTAGTAATCGGTGATGCCAATCCCGAGCGGGGTTAATCGGTAAATCGCATTGCCTTCAGCCTGCTCGCTGGTAAAGCGGTTCAGCAGACGTTGACGCACCATATCGTTAATCGCGTTATTAGCGCGCACGCCGATGGTTTCGCTGGTTTGCTCAAACGCATCACTCACATGGCGGAATGCATCCACCAGCTCGCCTTCACTCATCTCGCCGTCAAGGCGTTCGCCGTTCAACGTGGCGACCGCCAGCAGAAAGGAAAGTCTGTCTACCGGCAGCGAGATGGAAAAGTCGTTTTTTCTGGCCCAGGCAACCAGTTCGGGGACTGTCTGGGAAAATTCACTCATAGGTTATCCTTGCATCTGCGGCTAGCGCCGGGCTTTTAATCGCGGTGACATGAATGTAGCGCCCAAGGCTAATATACGGCTCCTGGCGGCAATAACGCGTTTCCAGTTCGACCAGGGTCTCATAACAGTCACGCTGCTGGTGTTTTTCACGCAGATAATCATGAAACACACGCACGCCGGTTTTACCGGTAATCTGCCAGCCAATCGCCTCCAGCCACTGGTACACCTGCGCGGGGTCGCGCGGGTAGTCAGGCGACAGCGTGCGCTTCTTGCGTTTAGGCATCCCCGCCTGCACGTAGTCAAAATTACCCGCCACCATATTGTGCATCAGCAAACCGTTAGCGTTATAGAACATCAACGACAGCGCGCCGCCAGGGCGCAATACTGACCAGAGCGTTTCTAATACGCCGACAGGATCGGCTACCCACTCCAGCACAGCATGAAACAATATCAGATCAACCGGGCTTTCCAAATGCGAAGCGACGTCCTGAGCCGGGCATTGTATAAAATGCATGTCTTTGCTCACACCTTTTGCCTCGGCCGCCTGCCGCGCGCGGGCGATCATTTCGCCAGACAGATCGCATAACGTCACCTGATGGCCGCGTTCCGCCATCTTAATCGCCGTTTGCCCTTCGCCGCCGCCGGCATCCAGTACCCGCAGTTTTCGCCCGCCAATCTCCTCCAGCACGCGATCCAGGTCTTGCCACAGAATGGCTTGCCGCAGTTGTCCTTTGGTCGTGCCGTAAATGTTACGGGAAAACTTTTCAGCAATGTCATCAAAATTGCGATCCTGCATCGGACTCTCCACAGGCTGGCTCAGGCGTTATCTGATAAAACCGCTATTTTGTCACAGCCGCGGCGAGAATGAACCTGTCTGGTGTAATATCACCGTTAATCCTCCGCTATATGGTTAAAAAAGGAACCAAAAAGGATGCTTTTTACGCTAAAGAAAGTGATTGGCGGTATGTTATTGCCGCTTCCGCTGATGTTGCTGATCATTGGCGTCGGCCTGGCGCTGCTCTGGTTTAGCCGCTTTCAGAAGACCGGAAAAGTATTTATCAGCGTAGGTTGGCTGGCGCTATTGCTATTAAGCCTGCAACCCGTTTCCGACCATTTACTGCGTCCGATAGAAAACCGCTACCCTACCTGGCAGGGTCCGCAAAAGGTGGAATATATTGTGGTTCTCGGCGGCGGCTATACCTGGAACCCGCAGTGGGCGCCGAGCTCTAATTTAATTAACAACAGCTTACCGCGGCTGGCGGAAGGCATTCGGCTGTGGCGCGCGAATCCGGGAGCCAGGCTGATTTTTACCGGCGGCGTAGCAAAAACCAATACGGTAAGCACGGCGGAAGTCGGTGCGCGGGTGGCGCAGTCGCTGGGCGTACCGCGTAGCGATATTATTACGCTGGATAAGCCAAAAGATACGGAAGAAGAAGCCGCCGCCGTTAAGCAGGCCATCGGCGACGCCCCTTTCCTGTTGGTAACCTCCGCCTCGCATTTGCCGCGTGCGATGATTTTCTTTCAGCATGCCGGGCTGAATCCGCTTCCCGCGCCGGCGAATCAGTTAGCGATCGATTCGCCGCTCAATCCCTGGGAGCGGGCAATTCCGTCCCCGGTCTGGCTGATGCACAGCGATCGCGCTGGGTATGAAACATTAGGGCGACTTTGGCAATGGCTGAAAGGCATATCAGGCAAGCCAGGGGAGTAATGATTTCGCCGCCAGATCAAAATTGGTACGGTTAAAACGTCCGGTATTGACCAATTGCGCAACCTCGTCCCACAGCACATAGAGCCAACGCCGCCAGATGAAGGACTCCGCCACTGGCGCGCGTTGCAGATAATGCCAAAGCAATCCCTCCGCCAATGGATTATCCATCAGGCGAAACAGTTCGAACTCTCTCGGCGCCCACAGCATCAGCCCGGGGCCGACCATCGCCAGAAGCTGATCGCTACGGGCGTCTTTAAGCATACTGCGCAGGCAGAAGTTGCCATGCACCAGTACGCAGTTGTCGTTAAACCCTTCAAATAACGAAGGAAGACATTCTCTGGTACGAAACAGAATGCGTCTGTCCTGCATCGTCAGACCAGTATTGCTGAACTGATTCAGCGTCGTCCACAGCACCTCCACCCGCTGACGATACCAGGAAGGCCAGATATTCTCCTGAGTATGGTCTACGGCGCCAACGCAACCGCGGCTATCCTGCCGATGCCAGGCTAACAATCCTTCGACAATCTGATCTTTTAGCTGTTCCCAGCGTTCCGGAGTGCGCGCCGGCGCCTCGACCGGCACGCCGCGCAGTCGTTCCAGTAGCAGCACATCCGGACCAGGATGCTCTTCATGCGTCAATACGCCATAGATTACCGGCATCCTCACCGTACCGCTACGCGCCAGCATTGAGGTTTTCCATGCCAGTTGCTGCGCAACGCCGGGAGTGGTAAAGCTTCGCGCCATCAGCGGCATCGGATTTCCCTGGCTGTCATATAATGACCATAATGCGGAATCCGCTTTCTCATTCACGCACTCTATACGGCTAAGTTTTTCACCCAACAAATGACTGAGTTCGGCCCGCAACTGTTCCATTCCAGATTACCCCCATTAGTGCTACTGCTTTAATAATGAGCGTCGTATGGACAGATGTCACCCGTATCAGATCAAGGGAAGAAAAGAAAAATGAGGAAAATCGTAACGGTACGAGAAAGCCGTCACTGATGAGCAGACGTGAGTATTCATCTTTGCGCTATCATACCGCGCTGTTCATGACCGTCTAAGACGATCATGAACAGGATCATGTTAACGCATTTCAGCGCGCACGCGCTCCAGGTCGTCGGCGGTGTCTACGCCCGTGCCGGGCACCGCTTTGGCGACAGCGACATGAATTTTTTCGCCGTACCACAGCACACGGAGTTGCTCCAGCATTTCAATATGTTCCAGCGGGCTGGGTTGCCAGCTCACGTAACGGCGGATAAATCCCGCGCGATAGCCATAAATGCCCAGGTGACGAAGGCAAGTATCCCCTACCGTTTCCAGACTTTTTGCAAAGCGATCGCGATCCCAGGGAATCGTCGCCCGGGAAAAGTAAAGCGCATAGCCTTCAGCATCCAGCACGACTTTTACCGCATTCGGGTTAAACGCTTCTTCGGCGCTGTGAATCGGCACCGCCAGCGTCGCCATGCCAACCTGGCGCTGCGCCAGATTTTCCGCGACCTGGCGAATAATAACCGCCGGGATCATCGGCTCATCGCCCTGAACGTTCACAATAACGGTATCGTCGCTGAATCCGCACTTCTCTACCACTTCCGCCAACCGTTCGGTGCCGGACTGGTGATCGGCGCGCGTCATGCACACTTCGCCGCCAGCCGCTTCTACCGCACGAGCCACGTCTTCATGATCGGTCGCGACAATAATGCGTTCCGCGCCAGATTCGCGCGCCCGCTCCAGGACATGAACAATCATGGGCTTACCATTAATATCCACTAATGGTTTGCCTGGCAGTCGGGTAGATGAAAAACGGGCCGGAATGATGACGACGAAACTCATGATTTACTCTCATCAGATGTCAGGGCGCGAGCTTCATTTTCCAGCAATACAGGAATGCCGTCGCGTAACGGGAAAGCGAGATTATCCAGTTTGCAAATTAATTCTTGCTGTTCCTGGTTATACCAGAGTTTGCCGTTACATACCGGGCAGGCGATGATTTCAAGCAGACGATGATCCATAGTTCCTCCAGATGGACCGGATTGTGAATCCTTCAATATTAACATAATCAGTTATGGTGCAGGGTCTATTTCCCAGCCATGACGCATGGCGCTAAACAGGCCTGGCGGACATTGTCCCAGCGTCACGCGCGATGCCCGTTGCCAGGCAGCAAACGCGCTAATCGCCTGCCAGATTCCTTTTTGCAGACTAACGCCAGGGCGAATATCGTCCTCCAGATACAGCGAGATAACCTCAAGCACCCCCGTTTTACGATGCATTTTGGCATCCATTCGCCCGACTAAACGGCCCTGGTATAATAGCGGCAGCACAAAATAACCGTACTGGCGCTTCGCCGCGGGCGTATAACATTCCAGCCGATAGCTAAATCCGAAGAGCTGCGCTGCCCGCTTGCGATCCCATACCACAGGATCGAAAGGCGACAGTACTGCGCTATGGGTCGCCTTTAAGGCGTTATTCAGCGCCGGTTCCAGCTGCGAAAGAAGATCGGCATGAAGCCACATCCGCCCCAACGTTTCCACCTCGACCGGAATAATCTGCTGCTGTTCCGCCCGGCTCTCCCGCCATCCCTTCAGGTCAGGACGTTTCAGGCGGTAGTAATCCGCCAGCCACTGTTCACGGAAAATCCCCAGACTGCGCGCGCTATTATCCAGCATCAGGTTTTCCGCCTGCGACTGTGACAGTCCATCGCGTTCATCATCCCAGTGCGGCATCACACGGGGCGTTAAATCATATACACGTTGAAAATTACGCCGCTCAACAACCATGACTTTTCCGGCGGTAAATAAACCCTCAAGGTGGCGTTTATGTGGTTTCCATTCCCACCAGCCGCTGACGCCTTTCTGCGCATGTTCAAAATCGGCAGAACGCACCGGACCGTGCTCCTGAATATGCCGCACTAGCTGTTCTATTTCTTCCGCGTGCTCATGCATCCATGCCGCGCGATATTTCCAGCCCATCTTTTCCGGCGACAGCATACGATGGCGGATAAGTTTAAAGTCGCGGCGTGGTAAGAAACAGGCCTCATGCGCCCAGTATTCCATTAACTCGCCGCGTCGCAGCGCCTCATCCAGCCAGGCCTGCGGGTACGAACCGAGACGGCTAAACAGCACCAGATAGGGGCTACGTGCGACAACATTGATGGTATCAATTTGCAGCAACGCCATGCGTGAGATGGCGGCAAGAACATCGCCAGGCAGCGCGTTACGGCGCGGCTTTTTCAATAGCCCCTGCGCAGCAAGGTGAAGACAACGGGCCTGGGAAAGAGAAAGGTACGGCAATGACATTCATGACTCCATAAATTCATCACTGCCGCTGCATTGGGGTACGCTAGCGAACCAGCGAGGTGATATGTTCAAGCAACTTATCAGGCTGCTCACCGGACAAACGCGCATCAACCGGTAAGAACCACCAGTTATCTTCGGCAAAAGCACTGCATTTCACCGCGTCTTTTTCCGTCATTACCAGGGTCTGCCCTTCACCGACCAACGCCTGAACGTCAGCAGGGGCGAGCGTTTGATGATCGGCCAGCGGAACGCACTTTTGCGGATGCGCGCCACAGGCTTCCAGCGTGGCGAAAAAGCGCGGCGGATGACCGATGCCCGCCATCGCCACAATATTGCTCAGTTGCGCCACATCGCAACGCGCTCCCGTACGTAAGTTCACCGCCAGTCCAGGCGCTAGCTGCATGGGGATTTCGCCCGCCCGGGCGACGCCGCCATTCACGATAGCGGCGTCTACGGTTTTCAGGCGACTGGCGCGTTCGCGCATAGGACCGGCAGGAAGCCACCAGCCGTTGCCAAAACGGCGCACCCCGTCAATCACCACAATTTCAATATCTCGCGCGAGTCGGTAATGCTGCAACCCATCGTCAGTGATAATAATCTGCACATTATGCGCCGCCAGAATCGCTTTCACCGCCGCGGCGCGTTCAGGCGCCACCGCGACAGGCGCGCCGGTCCGTTGATAAATCAATACCGGTTCATCTCCCGCTTCTGCGGTTGTCGTCTCCGGCGTCAGGAGCATCGGATAAGCGGCGGCTTTCCCGCCGTAGCCGCGGGAAACGACCCCCACGCGCACGCCACGCTGTTGCAGCTTTTCCACCAGCCAAATGACTACGGGGGTTTTACCGTTACCGCCAGCCGTAAGATTCCCTACCACAACCACCGGTACTGGCGCTCGCCAGGCGCGTTTCAAACCAAGCTTATAGCTCAGACGAATCGCCCCGCTCACCAGGCCATACAGCCAGGAGAGCGGCAGCAGTAACCGCCATAGCGAGGATTCACCCGACCAGATACGCGCAATCATTGGCCAAATTGCATCTTATGTAGCTGGGCGTAAACGCCGTGTTGCGCCAGCAACTCGCTATGAGTGCCGCGCTCAACGATAATACCATCTTCGACTACAACGATCTCATCCGCCTGTTCGATGGTGGAGAGACGGTGTGCAATCACCAGAGAGGTACGGTTTTTCTGCAGCTCATCCAACGCTGCCTGAATCGCACGTTCAGATTCGGTATCCAGCGCGGACGTAGCTTCATCAAGGATCAGAATCGGGCTGTCGCGCAGTAAGGCGCGGGCAATCGCGATACGCTGGCGCTGACCGCCGGAAAGCAGTACGCCGTTTTCGCCGATGATGGTATCCAGGCCATTATCCATCTTGTTGATAAAGTCCATGGCATAGGCCATGCGCGCCGCCTCTTCAATCTGCTCGCGGCTGTATTCTTCCGTCCTGGCATAAGCAATGTTATTGGCGACCGTGTCGTTAAACAGATGCACGTTTTGCGAAACCAGCGCCACCTGATTACGTAGAGAGGCCAGAGTGTATTCGCGTAGATCGTGACCATCCATCAGGATGTGTCCTTCATCAATATCGTAGAAACGGGTGATCAGACTGGCGATAGTTGATTTACCCGATCCGGAACGCCCCACCAGCGCCACGGTTTTCCCGGCAGGAATTTTCAAATTGATGTTACGCAATGCCGGCACTTCACGGCCCGGGTAAGTAAACGTCACATTGCGGAATTCGAGATCGCCGGTCGCGCGGTCAATGACACGTTTACCTTCATCTTTCTCCTGTTCGCTATCCAGAATCGCAAACAACGTCTGACAAGCCGCCATCCCACGCTGGAACTGCGCGTTAACGTTTGTCAGCGATTTTAATGGACGCATCAGCGCGATCATAGAGGAGAACACCACGGTGATGGTCCCAGCCGTCAGGCTATCCATTACGCTTGGGAAGCTCGCAGCATAGAGGACAAACGCCAGCGCCAACGAGGCAATGAGCTGAATGATAGGATCGGAAATTGACGAGGCAGAGACCATTTTCATGCCTTGCAGTCGCATCTTATTGCTGACTTTATCAAAGCGTTTAGTTTCGACTTCCTGACCGCCAAAAATCAGTACCTCTTTGTGTCCTTTCAGCATTTGTTCAGCGCTGGTAGTCACTTGTCCCATCGTGTTCTGCATATTTTTACTGATGCTGCGGAACCGCTTTGAGACAACGCGAATCGCAATCGACACAATCGGCGCTAAAACAACCAGGATGATCGACAGCTGCCAGCTGTAATAGAACATCATGATAAACAATCCGATGATCGATGCCCCTTCACGCACCACGGTAATCAGCGCGCCAGATGAAGAAGAGGCAACCTGTTCTGAATCGTAAGTAATACGCGACAGCAGCGTACCGGTAGACTGTTTATCAAAGAAGGCGACGGGCATTCCCATCATATGGCCAAACAGGCGACGGCGCATGGTCATTACCACCTTGCCTGACACCCATGAAATACAGTAGCTGGAGATATAGCTAGTGATGCCTCGTAATATCATCAGCCCAATAACCACCAGCGGCATCCACAGCAACACTGAGCGATCCGTTTTACCGAAACCATCATCCAGTAATGGCTTGAGGAGCGATAGCATGAAGGTATCGCTGGCTGCGTTGAGAATTAACGCTATGCCCGCCACGATCAGACCTGCTTTAAAAGGCGCTATGGTTGGCCACAGTCGGCGGAAGGTCTGCCACGTAGAGAGATCTTTATCGTTATGCATTCAAAAAACCAGCATTTGTTGAAATAGCCGCATATTCTACCCGTTATCCTCGGACACGCCAAACCACTGATGATACCAGCGAGGTAAAATTTGATCCCGTAAGCCTTGTATGCGCCAGCCCTGCGGAGAAAACAGCAGCGAAATTTGCCCCTGGTGGGGTGTATCAAACCACTGATACGCCTGCTGTCGGTAGCGCTGTTTTACCTTGCGGGACGGCAGCCGCCATGCGTTATAGCGCGATGCGGACGCCAGCGCCGCTTCACCATGTACGCGCTGAATAAATGGTAACGACGACGACGTATTACTACCATGATGCGGCACCTGGATAAACGTCGCCGTAAGATGTCGCCAGTAACGACTTAGCATTTTTTGTTCAGCGCCCGCTTCGATATCGCCCGTGAGCAGGATGCTATGTACGCCATCATCTACTTTGACCACACAGGAGCGGTTATTTCCTCGATCGGCACTTTCGCGTAACGGCCAGTGCGCCTGAAACGTTAGCCCCTGCCATTGCCACTGCTCGCCGCGAAAACAGGGCAAATGTCCCTGCCAGCCTAACGGGCTGCGAATCCACATTGACGGCCAGACCTGCTGTAGCGAACGCAGCCCGCCCCGATGATCCAGATGCTCATGACTCAAAATAACGCCCTCCGGCGTCAGATTATGCCAGCGCAACCAGGGAATAATAACCTGTTGCCCGCTGTCGCCCTCCGGCCATGCCCGACCGGTATCGTAGAGTATTACTTTATCGCCCCTGACGATCGCTATCGCCAGCCCCTGACCGACATCCAGCATATGCACCTGCCATCCGCTGGCGTTTATCGGCCGCCAGAGTGGCCAGCCCATCAACAATAACCCGCATAAACAGACCGCCGGCCAGGTACGCCAGACGTTTAATCGCCACGCGATAAGCATTAGCCAGGGCAAAAACGTCAGCCACTGCCAACGGTTATCAATATTCACCCAGCCCTGCGGTAAAGCATTCAACAGGTAAAATAGCGCGGCTAACGCGCGATCGGTCAGGTACCATACCCACTCTTCAAGAAAAAACGGCCCGGTTAAATGCAGAATCATTCCCGCCAGGATGAGTGGAACCGTCACAAATGTGACCCAGGGTACGGCAAAAAGATTCGCCAGCATTGCGGTAACGCTTATGCCATGAAAAAGCGCCACCTGGAGAGGCAAAAGCAGAAGTGTAATGCCTGCCTGTAGGTGAAGCAGGTTAAGCAACCAGCGTAAGCCCCGTGGAAAATTTCCGTTTGGCGCAGGAAACCACTGATACCAGAATAACAGGCCGGCAACCGCAAATGCTGACAGCCAAAGACTTTGTGATATAACCGCCACAGGATCGGCGAAAATAATCGCGGCCAGACAGCAGCACCAGACTTGCCAGCCGCTCCACTGTCGTCCGCTTAGTTTTAATCCTCCCCAGACGCTCAGTGCCGCCACCGTGCGCAGCGCAGGCGGTTGTAAGCCGGTAAGCCAGGCATAACATATCGCGCAAAGAATGCCGCCCAGCAATGGCGTCTGCCAACGAATCCATCTGACCGGCAAAAAGAATTGTCCGCCACGGATTAATCCGGCAGCCAATAACGCGGCAAAAGCGATATGCAGGCCGGAAATCGCCATCAAATGGGCAGTCCCCGTATCGCGCATAACGGCCTTCACCTCCTGCGACACCGCTCCCCGCTCCCCCATTCCCAACGCCAGAATAACCTGCTGCCACGGATAAGGCGCAAGCGTAGCGCGAAGCGAAGCAAGATAGCGCCCACGCAAGCTACACTCAGGGTTAATCGCTTTAGCCTGTAGAAAACGCCCGGTCAACGGTTGGTGCTGCGCCAGCGCGTAACGTTGGCTATCAAAACCGCCTTCGTTAAGCTGTCCGTGTACCGCTCTGACCTTCAGCGTCATCACCCACTGTTGCCCGGCACACACTTCCGTGGGTAAGTACTGGCCATGCAGGACAATCCCTACAGCAGGAAAGAGCGGCTTTCCACGCAAATGGGTGATTCGCCCATAATGAGTGGTCATATGATCGGTGGCAGTAATGACGACTGTCGCCTCCTGCGTCGCGGCGGGCAGGACGTTTCCCGCCCAGATGGCCTGCCTGGCGGCAAATATCCCCCACATGAAAAAGAGCAAAGTTAATGCCGCGTAGCGCGCATAGTGATGGGGTATGAGGCAAAGCAAACATGCCAGACAAAACAGCACCGCGAGAATCCACGTGTCAGGTAATACTGGCAATATCATGAGCGGAAGTATTCCGCATACTACGCATACGCTGACCGTCGTTATCTTCATAGACACCTCCCTGTGCGGGAAAGTGTGCAGGTTCAGGACGCCATTGTCTGGAGGGGATTTTGTGCTATACGGCGCGGATTCCAGGTTTTTTACCTGATAAATGTAAGACGCAGCAAAAAATGCGAAACGTTTTCCAGTTTTCGGTCGAATAGCGTTTGCGCCTGACGGCGTATAAATGAAAAAAGCACCCTGACGGTGCTTTTTTCGGGTTCAAGTTTTGCGTTAAAACTTAACCGTAAATATTGGCGCGATCGCGCAGTTCTTTACCCGGTTTAAAGTGAGGAACGTATTTTCCTTCCAGTTCCACTTTATCGCCGGTCTTGGGGTTACGTCCGGTACGAGGCGCGCGGTAATGCAAAGAAAAACTGCCGAAACCGCGGATTTCAATACGCTCGCCCTGCGCAAGAGTCGAGGCCATATGCTCCAGCATCTCTTTTACCGCGTCTTCAACCGCCTTAGCGGGAATGTGAGATTGCTGGGTTGCAAGTCTTTCAATCAATTCTGACTTGGTCATGATTCCTCCGGTTCCTTAAAGGCAAATTGGCTGCAGCCGTGAGATTGATTAAGGGCGGCCGTAGCCGCCCTTAGTGCTTGATTACAGGCCGAAACCTGCAATCTGTCAAGTAATCTCGTTATACTTCGGACTAAAAGGCCCGAAGTTTCAGAGGATTACTCGCCTTTAGCTGCTTTGAATGCTTCAGCCATTGCGTTGTTAGAGAAGTTTGCATCTTCCTGTTTGTTAACAGTTGCGATGGCATCTTTCTCATCAGCTTCGTCTTTCGCACGAACAGACAGGCTGATTGCGCGGTTTTTACGATCAACGCCGGTGAATTTAGCTTCAACGTCGTCGCCAACGCTCAGAACCAGAGTCGCATCTTCAACGCGGTCACGGGATGCTTCAGAAGCACGCAGGTAACCTTCAACGCCGTCAGCCAGTTCTACGGTTGCGCCTTTCGCGTCAACTGCAGTGACTTTACCGGTTACGATAGCGCCTTTCTTGTTCAGAGCAACCCAGTTGTTGAACGGATCTTCTGCGAGCTGTTTAACGCCCAGGGAGATACGTTCACGTTCTGCGTCAACCTGCAGAACAACTGCAGCGATTTCGTCGCCTTTTTTGTATTCACGAACTGCTTCTTCGCCTGCAACGTTCCAGGAGATGTCAGACAGGTGAACCAGGCCGTCGATGCCGCCGTCCAGGCCGATGAAGATACCGAAGTCAGTGATAGACTTGATTTTACCTTCAACGCGGTCGCCCTTGTTGTGGGTTTCTGCGAACTGCTGCCACGGGTTAGATTTGCACTGCTTCAACCCTAAGGAGATACGACGACGTTCTTCGTCGATATCCAGAACCATCACTTCCACTACGTCGCCAACGTTAACCACTTTGGACGGGTGGATGTTTTTGTTGGTCCAGTCCATTTCGGAAACGTGAACCAGGCCTTCAACGCCTTCTTCGATTTCAACGAAGCAGCCGTAGTCGGTCAGGTTGGTCACGCGACCGGTCAGTTTGGTACCTTCCGGATAACGTTTAGCGATAGCAACCCACGGATCTTCGCCCAGCTGTTTCAGGCCCAGGGATACACGGGTACGCTCGCGGTCGAATTTCAGCACTTTCACGTTGATTTCGTCGCCAACGTTCACGATTTCGCTCGGATGCTTAACGCGTTTCCAGGCCATATCAGTGATGTGCAGCAGGCCGTCAACGCCGCCCAGATCAACGAATGCACCGTAGTCAGTGAGGTTCTTAACGATACCTTTAACTTCCATGCCTTCCTGCAGGTTTTCCAGCAGCTGATCGCGTTCTGCGCTGTTTTCGGATTCGATAACGGCACGACGAGAAACCACAACGTTGTTACGTTTCTGGTCCAGCTTGATTACTTTGAATTCAAGCTCTTTGCCTTCCAGGTGCAGAGTGTCACGCACCGGACGAACGTCTACCAGAGAACCTGGCAGGAACGCGCGAATACCGTTCAGCTCAACAGTGAAGCCACCCTTAACTTTGCCGTTGATAACACCGGTAACAGTTTCAGCATCTTCGTAAGCTTTTTCCAGCGTGATCCATGCTTCGTGACGTTTAGCTTTCTCACGAGAGAGCAGAGTTTCACCGAAGCCGTCTTCTACTGCATCCAGAGCAACGTCAACTTCGTCACCAACCTGGATTTCCAGTTCGCCCTGGGCGTTTTTGAACTGCTCAGCCGGAATGGCAGACTCAGATTTCAGACCGGCGTCAACCAGTACTACGTCTTTGTCGATAGCAACAACAACACCACGAACGATGGAACCCGGGCGGGTTTCGATTTCTTTTAAGGATTCTTCAAAGAGTTGAGCAAAAGATTCAGTCATGTTTAATCTTCAGGTTTCATATTTAACGTCCACCTGGCTCCGTGCCGGATGGGGTTGTTTAACATACCCGCTGTCAATCCTTTGCAACGGGGGTACTACAAATTCGGTCGCATTTAAGCGAGAGCCAATTTTTGGCGCGCATATTGTAACGCTTTTTCAATCACTTGCTCAATGCTTAATCGGGTAGAATCCAAAACTAATGCATCAGCAGCAGGAACTAACGGCGCTACAGCGCGATTACGATCGCGATCGTCGCGTTCCTTGATCTCGGCCAAAAGGCGTTCAAAGTTAACACTAAAGCCATTCTCCTGCAACTGTAGCATACGTCGATGCGCACGTTCCTCCGAGGAGGCGTCAAGGAAAATTTTTACCGGCGCATCCGGGAAGACCACGGTCCCCATATCGCGTCCATCGGCGATTAAACCAGGCGCTTCGCGGAATGCGCGTTGGCGGCGAAGAAGCGCTTCACGCACGCGTGGGAATGCCGCCACCTGGGATGCCGCGTTCGCGACTTCCTGCGTACGAATTTCGCCGCTAACGTCCTCGCCTTCCAGGATAACTTCCAGGTTGCCGTCCGTTGAGACGAAACGCACGTCCAGATGGGACGCCAGCGGCACCAGCGCATCTTCAGAGGCAAGATCGACATGGTGGTGCAATGCCGCCAGCGCCAGTACGCGGTATATCGCGCCGGAATCCAGCAGATGCCATTGCAATGCTTCCGCCATTGCTTTGCACAAGGTGCCTTTACCTGCACCGCTTGGGCCATCAATGGTTATTACCGGGGCAATTGCCGTCATCTTTATCTCCTTAAACAGGCGTACCGTTAACGTAAACGCCGCGCATTATACGCGCCAACGCTCGCGACCGTTAACGTTGCGTGCAAAAACCAGTTTTGTCTGTAATCAGATGCGGAATAATTGCGCAATTATAGCGGGCCGGCGAGAAACCAGCCCGGAAGATGACAATGATTTACTTTTTATCTTCGGCAATTCTGTCGCGCATATGCTGCGCGCGATCGGCTGAGGCCGGGTGGGAGTCCATCAATGATTTTGCATGACCTGCGTCCATTGTGGCGAATTTATCGAATGCCGTGACTAAGCCCTGGGTGTTAATCCCGCGTTTTTTCAGCAGATCGTAAGAGAAGTCATCCGCATCCGACTCCTGACTGCGAGAAAACGCCGAATTGATGACGCCTTCCGCCAGATCGCCCAATTGAGACTGGGAAAGCTGCGCTGCGACGCCGCTGGTGGCGGAAATCGCATCGCGAGCCGCCAGTGTGGCATAGGCGGTCTGCATTGCCTTGCGGGAGTGCCCTAAAGAGACATGGCCCAGTTCATGGCCCAGTACGCCTTCAATTTCATTATCGGTCATCAGATCCATCAGGCCGGAGTATACGCGAACGCAACCGTTCGCCATCGCCCATGCGTTGATATCGCTGGTCATATAGACTTTATAGCTAACCGGCGTACCGTCAATGTTGTTACCCAGCGCTTTGGCGATTTTGCTCAGACGTTTGGTGTATTTGCTTTTCGAACCTGCCAGTTGATTCTCGCTGTCCATTTGTTTACAGGCATTATTAGATAATGCTTTAACATCCGCATCGGACAGTGTGGCGGCTTTGTAGGCTGACATGCCGGAACTGGCGATTAAATTGCCATTCACGCCATTTTTACATCCTGCCAGTAGCGTAGCGGAAATCGCCACCGCCAGTAATAATGATTTATTTTTCATACTAATCTTCCGTTGATAACTATTATAAAAAACACATAAATCAATGTGTTAAATCATCAACAAATTAGCATTAGTCATAATTATAAAAATAGTGCGAATACGGACTCGGCGCGCCAGCCCGTCGACTGGCGCAACAGAAGACTTAGGCAGGCGTACTCATTCGCGCCAGTTGTTCGAAATAATCAGGGAACGTTTTTGCGGTACATTTAGGGTCCAGGATCGTGACTGGCGTATCGGACAGTGCGACCAGTGAGAAACACATCGCCATACGGTGGTCGTTGTACGTGCCAATATCCGCGTGTTGGAGCTTCGCCGGCGGCGTGATACGAATATAGTCGTGCCCTTCTTCGACTTCAGCGCCCACTTTACGTAGCTCGGTCGCCATCGCGAACAGGCGATCGGTTTCTTTCACTCGCCAGTTATAAATATTGCGCAACGTCGTGGTTCCTTTCGCAAACAGCGCCGTAGTGGCAATCGTCATCGCCGCATCCGGAATATGGTTCATATCCATATCTATGGCGTGCAATTCGCCGCGCGTGCAGGCAATAAAATCATCGCCCCAGGTAATGGTCGCGCCCATTTTCTCCAGCACATCGGCAAAACGAATATCGCCCTGCATACTTTTGCGGCCAATTCCGGTCACTTTTACCGTGCCGCCTTTTATCGCCCCGGCGGCGAGAAAATAGGACGCTGACGAGGCATCGCCCTCGACCAGATAGCGACCCGGAGAGTGATACTGTTGACCGCCCTTCACGACAAATTGTTGGTAGTGATGGTTCGTTATCTCCACGCCAAAGGTTTTCATTAAATTTAGCGTGATATCGATGTAAGGTTTTGATACCAGTTCGCCTTTAACGCGAATAATTGTGTCTTCAGGCGCCAGCGGCGCCGTCATCAGCAGAGCGGTCAGGAACTGGCTGGAAACGCTACCATCAACCTCAATGTCGCCGCCGATAAAACCGCCGCGCAGACGCAGGGGCGGATAGTTTTCCTGCTCCAGGTAATCAATATTCGCCCCGCCCTGACGCAGCGAATCGACCAGATGGCCTATCGGACGCTCTTTCATACGCGGTTCGCCGGTTAACACTATCTCATTTTGCCCCAGACATAGCGCTGCCGCTAACGGACGCATCGCGGTTCCGGCATTACCGAGAAACAGTTCCAGAGCGCCTGACGCGCGTAATGGGCCGCCATTACCCGTGATATCACAGCGGGTGCGATCGGCAGAAAGGGTGTAATTGATCCCCAACGCGCTCAGGGCATTGAGCATATGGCGGACGTCATCGCTATCCAGCAGATTCGTCAGAACGGTTTTACCACAAGCTAAAGCCGCCAGGAGCAAAGCACGGTTTGAAACACTTTTGGAGCCAGGTAAATTAATGGCGCCATCGACCCGCGCGATGGGTTGTAACGTCAGGGATTCCATGAAACTCAACTCTCAAAAAACAGAAATAAAAACCCCACAGACTGGCCGTGGGGATGAAAAAAGAAACGTATTAGCCGTGGCGACGCTCAAAATCGATCATGAAATCGGTTAGCGCTTTTACCCCTTCAATCGGCATGGCGTTATAGATAGAGGCGCGCATCCCGCCAACAACACGGTGCCCTTTTAAGGCGTGCAGACCGGCGGCGAAAGACTCTTCCAGAAAGACCTTGTCCAGCGCATTGTCCGCTAACTGGAACGGAACGTTCATCCGCGAACGGTTGGCCTGTGCGACATCGTTACGGTAGAAATCGCTGTTATCAATCACACCGTACAGCAACTCCGCTTTTTGCTGATTGATTTTGTGCATCGCCGCCACGCCGCCCTGCGCTTTCAACCATTTGAACACCAGACCGGAAAGATACCAGGCGAAAGTCGGCGGCGTATTAAACATCGAGTCGTTATCATTCAGGACGGTGTAGTCGAGGATGGACGGGCAGCTCTCATGCGCCTTGCCTAACAGATCCTCCCGGACGATAACCAGCGTCAGTCCTGCCGGACCGATATTCTTCTGCGCGCCAGCATAAATTACGCCATAGCGAGAGACGTCCAGCGGCGCAGACAGGATGGTAGAAGAAAAATCCGCCGTGACGACCACTTCCGGGCCAAAATCCGGCGTTTCATCGATGGCGATGCCGTCAATGGTCTCATTCGGGCAATAGTGTAAATAAGCGGCGTTATCGGAAAGCTGCCACTCGCGCATCGGTTTTACGGCACGTTTGCCGTCAACGGTGATTTTGGCGTCGATAATCTGCGGCGCACAGTATTTTTTGGCTTCTTTGATGGCGCTCGCCGCCCAGTAACCGGCATCGACATAATCCGCCGTGGTTTTATCGCCCAGCAGATTGAGCGGCACGCCAGCAAACTGCCCGCGACCGCCGCCGTGACAAAATAAAACTTTATAGTTGGAGGGGATATTAAGGAGATCGCGAAAATCCTGCTCCGCCTCTTCAGCGACCTGGATAAACTCTTTGCCTCGATGGCTAATTTCCATTACCGACGTACCAAGACCGTGCCAGTCACGCAGTTCCTGTTGCGCCAGTTTAAGTACTTCCGCCGGTAGCATCGCCGGACCTGAACTAAAATTAAAGACCTGAGCCATTTCCCCTCACCACGCTGCATTGTTCCCTGCCTGACAGACATCAGGCAAACGTTATTCATGTGAATATCGGTTTTATCATTCAGTGACTCGCGCCGCAATGGGTAAAACAATGCGAGGAGAAAATGCGGCATGCGTCACACAACACAATCTTCCGGATTAACCGTATAAATCCGATATTTTCGCTGTTAAACAACGCGTTTAGCCCGGCTTGCCTTCGTCCATTCTGGATTTGCGCAGCGCGGACATAATTGCTTTTCCCCGACATTCATGCGTATCACTTCACTGCAACGTACGCAGGCATAGTCGCCAGCCTCCGGCGCCACGATAAAGCGTGGCGTACAGTGCTCAGGAAGAATGCTTAACCCCGGCTTAACGTCTTTATTTTCAAAGAAATAGACGCTGATTTGTCCGTTTGTCTCCAGGATGGCCAGTCTGACCTGCCCCAGTTGCTCAACGCCATTCAAGCGAAGCTCCATAAAAAATTCAAACTCCGTCATGTTCGAGCGCTGCAGTTTTTCCCACGCCAGTTCGCCGTCTTCAACAATGACCACCGACTTGCCTTCCAGCAGATCTTCCAACTTTTCACTATGCGCCATCAGCCACATGACCAGGCGATAGAGCAGCGCCAGGGTGATGAATACCACCAGAACAGGGAGCATCGGAACGTCATCATAAAACGCGACGTCGCCTGCCGCCGATCCCAATGTCAAAATGATCAGCACTTCAAAAAGCGACATTTGCCGTACGCCGCGTCGTCCTGTCACCTTTAAGAAAAGAAACACCAGAACAAAGGTGTAAAAGCTACGCAGCGCCACTTCCCCCAAAAACGCTACCGGCACGTTATCCAGCGCCATTCGTTGCAAATCAAATGCTTTCATTTTTTATGCTCTTCCTGTGAATTCCAGTGTAAAAGCATAGCCAATACTTTTATTTCCGCCGATGTCCCGGCGAGATAGCGCCCGTCACATAAAACCCGTATCATTGCGCGCTTTCCGTACGACAAAAGTGATTTTCATGACGCAAACATTTATTCCCGGCAAAGACGCCGCGCTGGAAGACTCCATCGCCCGCTTCCAGCAAAAGTTACTCGACCTCGGCTTTCACATCGAAGAGGCCTCCTGGCTGAACCCGGTGCCAAACGTCTGGTCAGTGCATATTCGCGATAAAGAGTGCGCGTTATGCTTTACCAACGGAAAAGGCGCGACCAAAAAAGCGGCGCTGGCCTCGGCGCTGGGCGAATACTTCGAGCGTCTGTCAACCAACTACTTTTTTGCTGATTTCTGGCTTGGCGAAACGATCGCCAACGGGCCATTCGTGCATTATCCGAACGAAAAGTGGTTCCCGCTGACTGAAAATGACGACGTACCGGAAGGCTTGCTTGATGCCCGTCTGCGCGCGTTTTACGATCCGGAAAATGAACTCACCGGAAGCCAGTTAATTGATCTTCAGTCCGGCAATGAAGCACGCGGCGTCTGCGGCCTGCCATTTACCCGTCAGTCCGATAACCAGACCGTGTATATTCCGATGAATATCATCGGCAACCTGTACGTCTCTAACGGAATGTCCGCCGGCAATACGCGTAATGAAGCCCGCGTTCAGGGACTGTCGGAAGTCTTCGAGCGTTATGTGAAAAATCGCATCATTGCGGAAAGTATCAGTCTGCCTGAGATTCCCGCAGAGGTGATGGCGCGTTATCCGGCGGTAATGGAGTCAATCGCCACGCTGGAAGCCGAGGGTTTCCCGATTTTCGCCTATGACGGCTCGCTGGGCGGTAAGTATCCGGTTATCTGCGTCGTGCTGTTCAACCCGGCTAACGGTACCTGCTTTGCTTCTTTTGGCGCCCATCCTGACTTTGGCGTTGCGCTGGAGCGTACAGTGACCGAGCTACTCCAGGGACGCGGTCTGAAAGATCTTGATGTCTTCACCCCGCCAACGTTCGATGATGAAGAAGTCGCGGAGCACACTAATCTGGAGACCCACTTCATCGACTCCAGCGGCCTGATTTCCTGGGATCTGTTCAAACAGGACGCCGATTATCCGTTCACGGACTGGAGTTTTTCCGGCACTACCGAAGAAGAATTCGCCACGCTGATGGCCATCTTTGCTGCTGAAGATAAAGAAGTTTACATTGCCGATTACGAGCATCTCGGCGTATACGCCTGTCGTATTATCGTACCGGGAATGTCTGATATTTATCCTGCCGAAGATCTGTGGCTGGCCAACAACAATATGGGTAGCCATCTTCGTGAGACTCTGCTTTCGCTGCCCGGTAGCGCCTGGAATAAAGAAGACTATCTCAATCTGATTGAACAATTGGATGAAGAAGGTTTTGACGATTTCACCCGCGTGCGTGAGCTGCTGGGTCTGGCGACCGGAGCGGACAATGGTTGGTATACACTGCGCGTCGGCGAATTAAAAGCAATGTTAGCGTTAGCGGGCGGCGATTTGGAGCAGGCGCTAATCTGGACAGAATGGACGATGGAGTTCAATTCGTCGGTCTTTAGTCCGGCACGCGCAAACTATTACCGTTGCCTGCAAACGCTGCTGCTCCTGTCGCAAGAAGATGCGCGTCAGCCGCTGCAATATCTCAATGCTTTTATAAAAATGTATGGCGCGGAGGCTGTAGAAGCCGCCAGCGCTGCGCTTAGCGGTGAAGCGGCTTTTTATGGACTACCGGCTGTCGACCACGATCTACAAGCGTTCCCGGCGCATCAGTCCTTGTTAAAAGCGTATGATAAATTACAGCGCGCGAAAGCGGCATACTGGTCAAAATAAGGCCATATGAGTGACTTAGGGTAGGTTTACCCTCTCGGCTGCGTTATATTACGGGGCGCCTTTGCGGCCCCGTTTTATTTATTTTCACTAAACGGCGAAAAATGTAATAACAAGGTTAAATATTGGTTGTTGACATTAAATTAATTGACATAGTGATGTTACTTTATTTGTTGATTACTCCATATTAATTAACCGTGCAGCAGGAGGAGCCAGGAAAAAATTCAACTCTATTTATAATTTTTAAAATTTATTTTTATTAGGATAATCAAAAAGTTACACCGTAATTGCATAAAAGCCATGCGACTTACGGGCCTATAAGCCAGGCGAGATATGATCTATATCAAATTCTCATCTATAATGCTTTGTTAGTATCTCGTCGCCGACTTAATAAAGAGAGAGTTAGTGTGAAAGCTGACAACCCTTTTGACCTTTTACTCCCTGCAGCAATGGCCAAAGTGGCTGAAGAAGCAGGCGTCTATAAAGCAACGAAACATCCGCTTAAGACTTTCTATCTGGCGATTACCGCCGGCGTATTCATTTCAATTGCCTTTGTTTTTTATATTACTGCGACAACCGGTACTGGCGCGATGCCTTATGGCATGGCGAAACTTATCGGGGGTATCTGTTTCTCTTTGGGACTGATTCTCTGTGTTATTTGCGGCGCTGATCTTTTCACCTCTACTGTTCTGATCGTTGTAGCTAAAGCTAGCGGTCGCATCACCTGGGGGCAACTGGCTAAAAACTGGTTAAACGTCTATTTTGGTAACCTGATTGGCGCTCTGCTTTTCGTGTTACTGATGTGGCTTTCCGGCGAGTATATGACTGCCAACGGTCAATGGGGACTTAACGTCCTGCAAACCGCCGACCACAAAATGCACCACACTTTTATTGAAGCTGTCTGCCTCGGTATTCTGGCGAACCTGATGGTTTGTCTGGCCGTGTGGATGAGCTACTCAGGTCGTAGCCTGATGGACAAAGCGTTCATCATGGTACTGCCCGTCGCCATGTTTGTCGCCAGCGGTTTTGAGCACAGTATCGCAAACATGTTTATGATTCCTATGGGTATTGTAATACGCGATTTCGCTACACCGGAGTTTTGGACCGCGGTTGGTTCGTCTCCGGAAAGTTTTTCTCACCTGACCGTGATGAGCTTCATCACTGATAACCTGATTCCGGTCACGATCGGTAATATTATCGGCGGCGGTTTGTTGGTCGGGTTGACATACTGGGTCATTTACCTGCGTGGTAACGAGCATCATTAATCTGTTGATGCCCATTACACGCAGTAAATAAAAAATCCACTTAAGAAGGTAGGTGTTACATGTCCGAGCTTAATGAAAAGTTAGCCACAGCCTGGGAAGGTTTTACCAAAGGTGACTGGCAGAATGAAGTAAACGTCCGTGACTTCATTCAGAAAAACTACACTCCGTATGAGGGTGACGAGTCCTTCCTGGCTGGCGCTACTGACGCGACCACCAAGCTGTGGGACAGCGTAATGGAAGGCGTTAAACAGGAAAACCGCACTCACGCGCCTGTTGACTTTGACACCTCCGTTGCTTCCACCATCACTTCTCACGACGCTGGCTACATCAACAAAGCGCTTGAGAAAATTGTTGGTCTGCAGACTGAAGCTCCGCTGAAGCGTGCGATTATCCCGTTCGGCGGTATCAAAATGGTTGAAGGTTCCTGCAAAGCGTACAATCGCGAGCTGGACCCAATGATCAAAAAAATCTTCACCGAATACCGTAAGACCCACAACCAGGGCGTATTCGACGTTTATACTCCGGACATCCTGCGTTGCCGTAAATCCGGCGTTCTGACCGGTCTGCCGGATGCGTATGGCCGTGGTCGTATCATCGGTGACTACCGTCGCGTAGCGCTGTACGGTATCGACTACCTGATGAAAGACAAATTCGCGCAGTTTACGTCTCTGCAATCCGATCTGGAAAACGGCGTAAATCTGGAAGCGACTATCCGTCTGCGTGAAGAAATCGCTGAACAGCACCGCGCTCTGGGTCAGATCAAAGAAATGGCAGCTAAATACGGCTGCGATATCTCTGGCCCGGCGACTAACGCTCAGGAAGCAATCCAGTGGACTTACTTCGGTTACCTGGCTGCGGTTAAATCTCAGAACGGCGCAGCAATGTCCTTCGGTCGTGTATCCACCTTCCTGGATGCGTACATCGAACGTGACCTGAAAGCAGGCAAAATCACCGAGCAAGACGCACAGGAAATGATTGACCACCTGGTCATGAAACTGCGTATGGTTCGCTTCCTGCGTACTCCGGAATATGATGAACTGTTCTCCGGCGACCCGATTTGGGCAACCGAATCTATCGGTGGTATGGGCGTTGATGGCCGTACTTTGGTCACCAAAAACAGCTTCCGCTTCCTGAACACCCTGTACACCATGGGGCCGTCTCCGGAGCCGAACATCACCGTTCTGTGGTCTGAAAAACTGCCGCTGAACTTCAAGAAATTCGCCGCTAAAGTCTCCATCGACACCTCTTCTCTGCAGTACGAGAACGATGACCTGATGCGTCCGGACTTCAACAACGATGACTACGCTATCGCATGCTGCGTAAGCCCGATGATCGTTGGTAAACAAATGCAGTTCTTCGGTGCGCGTGCAAACCTGGCGAAAACCATGCTGTACGCAATCAACGGCGGCGTTGATGAAAAACTGAAAATGCAGGTTGGTCCGAAATCCGAACCGATCAAAGGCGATGTTCTGAACTTCGACGAAGTGATGGATCGTATGGATCACTTCATGGACTGGCTGGCTAAACAGTATGTCACCGCGCTGAACGTTATCCACTACATGCACGACAAGTACAGCTACGAAGCCTCTCTGATGGCGCTGCACGACCGTGACGTTATCCGCACCATGGCGTGTGGTATCGCTGGTCTGTCCGTTGCGGCTGACTCCCTGTCTGCCATCAAATATGCGAAAGTTAAACCTATTCGTGACGAAGATGGTCTGGCTATCGACTTCGAAATTGAAGGCGAATACCCGCAGTTTGGTAACAACGACGCTCGTGTAGATGACATGGCGGTTGACCTGGTAGAACGTTTCATGAAGAAAATTCAGAAACTGACCACCTACCGTGGCGCTATCCCGACGCAGTCTGTTCTGACCATCACTTCTAACGTTGTGTATGGTAAGAAAACCGGTAACACCCCGGATGGTCGTCGCGCTGGCGCGCCGTTCGGACCAGGTGCTAACCCGATGCACGGTCGTGACCAGAAAGGCGCTGTCGCTTCTCTGACCTCCGTTGCTAAACTGCCGTTTGCTTACGCGAAAGATGGTATTTCTTATACCTTCTCTATCGTTCCGAACGCACTGGGTAAAGACGACGAAGTTCGTAAGACTAACCTGGCAGGTCTGATGGATGGTTACTTCCACCACGAAGCGTCCATCGAAGGCGGTCAGCACCTGAACGTCAACGTCATGAACCGTGAAATGCTGCTGGACGCGATGGAACATCCGGAAAAATATCCGCAGCTGACCATCCGTGTATCTGGTTACGCAGTACGTTTTAACTCCCTGACGAAAGAACAGCAGCAGGACGTTATTACTCGTACCTTCACGCAGACCATGTAATGGGTTTGACTGAAATTACGCCATAAAAAGCGTACAAAAAAGGCTCCATATCAGTGGGGCCTTTTTAATTTTTATAAAAGCATATTTCGACAACCAGAATTTTTACTTATAAATAAAGTGTTATTATGTGATCTATATATTCTTCTCAGAATAGCATCAATTTCTCTTTTATTATTTTGATACTCCTCATAATCCTTATTTAATGCATCAGAAAACAGCATGGTGTTAGCTTCTGTAAAATCACATGACAATGACGGTATATATCCATGTAGCAGATAGATAAGTGTTGGATGAACCATATCAAACAGGACTTCTCCCTCTAATTCCCGGTAACCTATTTTACAAAATTGGGTAGAAATCTCAAAAGACCCCATTTGAAGACAACGTAGTTTATTCTTCTCATCCTCAGTAAGCGTACCATTCCATTCAACACATGCCATTTTTCGATTTTCTCCAGATCGCATAAGCTTATAAACTTCATCCCTAATTTCATCATCCTCATTAACTTTCTGCCTAAGGTCAAAAGCAAAGTTTTCTAATAATTCTGGATAGCAAGCAATTTTTTCTCCATACTTAATACATGCTTTAAAAAACAACTCTTCCTCATCTTCTTCCATCACTTTAAAAATACAGTTTTCTGAAACGTTGAGGATACGATGCAAATTACATTTATCAATAACCCTGTCATCAATCTCAAATAAAACTTGTGTCTGACTCACATCAAAACGCATAACAAAGCGGTCTTGTTGAGATGGATTAGCATATTGTTTTAATTGTGCAAAGGCATATATCTTCTCCATGCCGATTGTATCAACATTAAGTTCAGCTTGATTTTCACGTTCACATCCATGGATGAGTGTGTATAATACCTCCAGCACCTCTCTTTTTTTGTGTGTTCTGAAGTAGTCCTTAAATCTATCCCATAACCCCATGTATAGCGCTTCTTCTTTATCAGGACTCATCAAACGGGCTAGCCGTGAAGCATTAACTTCATAGTTATGACGATTACCAAAACTTAACGTAACTGGCATAATAACTCCCTTGATTATTTACCGCGAAAGCAAAATTTAATCCGTTGCTCTCATTTTTTGATTAAAACCACACTCTATTTAAGAGATTGAATCAGTCCGGGTTTAGAAATAACATCAGATTTACACCTGATTGCACGTTGAATGCGACGCCAAGCGCTGGACAGGCATAACGTTCTTTGGACACATCTGAATTATGTTGAGAATTATTTTCGTTCTGACTACAAAAAAACGGCGCCAACCATTTGAAAAAAGAGGCGGATCATAAACAGCAAAACCAGGATGCTATGGATGATACACTTACAGTATGTATTGCGGTTGAGGCGTTAAACAGAGGTACCGGGCTGATGAATGAGCCAGAATTTCTGGCGGTGCGAGTTATGCAGCATAGATTTGCCGTATATTTTATACTGAATAGAGGTAAAATAGCTCCATTGCAGCACATTCTGGAACAGCCACACATTCTGTAGTCCAAAATTTACGCTCGCAGTACCGCTTTTTTACAGGATGCAACCCCCTTACCAGGGTGCCCAACATGCCCGGAATGTGTCCATAAACCCCATGTTATTTAGAGCTAGCCGAAGCGATATGAGTAACTTAACCGATTGTATTACAAATGAAAGTGTTGCAGTAACTGCTGATAAAAAGCCGGTTATTGGTCGCATTCACTCCTTTGAATCCTGTGGCACCGTTGATGGCCCAGGCATCCGCTTTATTACCTTTTTCCAGGGCTGCCTGATGCGCTGCCTGTATTGCCATAACCGCGACACATGGGATACGCATGGCGGTAAAGAAATCACCGTTGAAGACTTAATGAAAGAGGTGGTGACCTATCGGCATTTTATGAATGCTTCTGGCGGCGGCGTGACGGCATCCGGCGGCGAGGCCATTTTGCAGGCAGAATTTGTACGCAACTGGTTTCGCGCCTGTAAAAAAGAAGGTATCCACACCTGTCTCGACACCAACGGCTTTGTGCGCCGTTATGACCCGGTGATTGATGAACTGCTGGACGTTACCGATCTGGTGATGCTCGATCTCAAGCAGATGAATGATGAGATCCACCAGAATCTGGTCGGTGTCTCTAATCACCGAACGCTGGAATTCGCTCAGTATTTATCAAAGAAAAATGTGAAGGTCTGGATCCGTTACGTTGTCGTTCCCGGCTGGTCTGACGACGATGATTCCGCGCATCGCCTGGGTGAGTTTACCCGCGATATGGGTAATGTCGAAAAAATCGAACTGCTGCCCTATCATGAGCTGGGCAAACATAAATGGGTGGCAATGGGCGAAGAATATAAACTGGATGGCGTGAAGCCGCCTAAAAAAGAGACCATGGAGCGTGTAAAGGGTATTCTTGAGCAGTATGGTCATAAAGTAATGTATTAATCGCCTGCTATCTTACCCGCTTTTAAACGGCTACCCATGACGGTAGCCGTTTTGCTGTCTGGATAACGCTCTTACCGCTAAAATACCCGACCCCGCCATCAGACAGGCCTGGTTAACAATATTGCGCTTACCAGGTATTAAATACAGAGTCGCTTATCTGCTGCTGGGTTGAAGGTCTGACAACTATTGCTGCCCCCGGCGCCTGTTAACACCGTGGTCTCCGCCTGGAACCCAGGCACCTGTAACCTTAAAAGGCGCTCGCCTGACAGGAGCGCCGTGGAAAAGAGCGTCGTTATGTGTTTCTACGCGCCAGCAGTGGGAAAATTAATCCCAACCCGACCAGGACAAAAGGCGTCACGATGTTCAACGTCAGCTGGAATGTCCACTCCGGCGTGAACGCCTCCATTTTGGGGAAAATACCGGTAAGGCAGGCAAACGCGGTGAAGGCAAAACACCATATCCCCACAGTTAACGCCAACGCCCGGTTGCGAATAAACACATATTCGGGTTTGTACTTTTGCGCCAGTCGAATGACGGCAATAAAGGCGACAAATACCCACAGATAGCGCAGCGGCATAACAACTGAGTTGAGATTAAGCAGCCATTTGTACAGGTTGTTCATATCGCCGATGCCAAGCGTTGGCAACATAATCAAGATAGCGACCAACACTAATGTCAGCAAATAACCGTTAACTGGCGTACCTGAAGCGTTAGTACGACATAAGCGCTGCGGGATATATTTACTGTCTGCATCACCCAGTAAGACTTTCAGTGGCGCATCAATAGAAAACACCAGCGCGGCGATTTGCCCCAGAGTATTGGCAATGGCATAAATCACCATTAATGAATTACCCATATGGTAATACTCACCCAATTTCTGGAATGCATAATATTGCCCATTGGTCATTAAATCGTCAGGTATATGCCGGGAATCAAACATCATTCCCATCGCCAACGAACCGAGGATAGCGCAGACCGCAACCATGACGGCTAAAAAGAGCATCCCCTTCGGAAATTCTTTTCCTGGATTCCGCGTCTGGTTAACGTAAGGCGAGATCTTCTCTGCCCCACCAACCGCAAAGACCAACATAGAGATGGTGGTGATATAGGTAAAATCGATATGAGGAATAAATGACTGCCAGGTGATGTTAGTGGTCGCAATTTCAACGTTTGTAATTGCTGGCGCGGTCACTGCCATCACAACATATAAAATTGACATGATAAACATGGCAATCCCGGCCACAGATCCAACAACCTTTAGCGATTTCATCCCCCGGGAAGCAACCCACATAAAGAAAACAAACAATGCCAGCGTCAGCCCCTGCAAGGCAACGACGGTATATTCTTTTATCAACGAGCCGTCGCCTTTTAAAGCCCATCCCAATGCAATGAGTATCGCCTGCGGCTTTTGCGCCAGGTAGGGAATATGCACGACCCAATAGGTCCATGCCGCAAGGTAAGCCAACCCCGGCCCCATCGTATGCTTAATCCAGGTACTGACGCCCCCTTTTCCCTCTTTGAAGGTTGAGCCCAGTTGCCCCACGATTAAGGCATAAGGAATAAAATAGAGCGCAAAAATAAACACCCAGGAGAAGACAACCACTAACCCCTGGTTAGCATAGTTATTGACAACATTGCCGAATCCCCAAACGGTAATAAACGACATCAGGGCGATGTTGTACCATCGCAACTGTTTTTCCTGCACATTCGGCATAACGCGATCCTTCGTGAACACAATGCTATTACTATAAATGAAGCGGGGAATTATGCGCGGTAAAGACGAAGAGAGAAAATAGAGGAGCGCAAAATTATAACCTTCGGCACATTTTATCTTTCAGCAAAGCAAGAAAATTATGCAGGTCAATTATTTTACGTAAAACATAAACAAAGAGTATGCAAGACTCACGTCCTGCATACGATTCAGAGAACAGTCAGATGTGGGCGACAGGATTGGGCGTCTGGCCGGCGTTACGTAACAGCATCAGCAGATAAATAAACGATACGCTGGCGATCATAATAAACAGCAGATTATCTGAATAATTCTGCATTAACATCGCAGCAAAAGACGGCCCCAACAGGCTCCCTACCGTATAACTTAACAACAGCGCCTGGTTCATTGCCACAAGCTGGTGGTGTTCGACTTTTTCACAGGCCCAGGCCATTGCAACGGGATAAAGCGTAAAACCCGCCGCCCCCAGAATAAACAGAGCTGGCGCCATCGCCGCCTGGGTTAACATGGCAATACTACCGAGTATGACAACGAATACCTGTACGCGTAACACCAGCAAGCGACCAAATTTGTCCGCCAGACGTCCCATTGGCCATTGCCCCAAAATACCGGCGCTCACCAGCACCGCCATCCAGAAACCGATGCTGGCGTTAGCCATCCCCTGATGCTTCAGATATAACGGCATCAGACCATATAATGAACCAAGAACAATGCCGGAAATAATACAACCATTCACGCCAAGACGCGCCTGGCGTAGCTTCAGCATGGCGCTAATAGAAGAGGAATGACGTGCCTGCGTTTGCTGATTTACAATTCGGGTAAAGAGTAGCGGCAGAATTCCCGCCAGAATCATTCCGGTCACCCAGGGAAGGACGTGCAGCAATTCACCAGATACTTTACTGACCAATAATTGTCCAAGGAAGGTCCCCATGTAATAGACCATCATATAGGCAGCAAGCAGGCGCCCGCGATTATGCGAGGTTCCGCTGCACATCAACGCGCTTTCGACAACCACCCAAATCATAGCGCAGCCGATACCGGCAATAAAACGCCAGCTCATCCAGCTCCAGAACCCCACCATCACCCCCAATCCGACACAACCCGCGGCGAAGATCAGCGAGGCAAGATAATAGCTACGGTTAAACCCAATGCGTTTAATTAAATACCCGGTAAATAACGTCCCGACCAGATTGCCGGTAAAATAAGACGAGCTGACCATCCCCACCTGCCAGGTAGGAAGGTTTGCCTGAGCAAGCCACAGCGGCACAAGCGTATTCAGTACCGCAATGGCCAGGGTCAACAAAAGTAGCCCGCACAGCAAAAGCATGACGGGACGGGTATAGGTGGACATGAATAAAAACCGTGAGGAAGTTCAAATTTCATGCGCATCATGCCATCGCCAAAAACATTGTCAATCGGCTCCGCATGGGCGATCCGCAAGTTTTGAGACTATTGATTTGATTTACTTATTCTTCGCGTGAATATATTGAAAGGCTAAAAATTCATCCCCTTGTTTTTATTGATCTAACCCGCAAAATCGGCGTTTTGTTCAGTCGAAAAATTTCATGGTTCCTTTAGCTTCGTTTTCTTCTCTATGGATTTATATGCGCCTTCTCCACCCCGGTTATATTCCTTAGATTGATGGTGGCTAAAGGCGCATTCGGCCTGCACGTTCTGCAGGCCGAATGCGCGTCAACGCGTTAGCTGGCTACCGCCATGCCCACGGTCATATGCAGCCCATAGAATACGCCGCGGCCAATCAATTCCCCCGCCAGCATCAGAATGAAGGCGACAGAGAGCAACGGTATCGCAGGTTGATACCCTTTTAACTGTGGCACAATCCAGCAGCACAACGCCGCCGCAAGCAGCACCATACGCCAGGCCATCAGCGAGCCATAATCCGGCACCAGAGCAGACGCCTGCTGAATGGAACTGTGAATCGTCGCCAGTTCCGCGCCCTGCATGGCCACCATAATGGCAATAACCACCAGTGCCAGCACCGACACCGCAGGCAACAAACGCATCGCCCAACCGTTCACGCCTGCGATGCGCAGCAGCAGATAACCCAGTAGCGGGCCACCCATAAAGAGCGTCAGGAAGAAGCCCAGCGGCGTCCAGACGCTATACCAGGTCGGTACTGTATCGATGCTGTTATAGACGCGTACCATCATCCAGACGAAGACGACGCCCAGTACCATCGTGATAATCAGCCAGAGTGTGCGCAGTGCCGGCGGCAGCTTTTTCAGTACCGCCAGCAGCCAGCCAATCCCGCCGACCGCAAAAAACACCGAGCCGCTGGCAATTTCATTGCTCAGTGCGGAAGCACCCACGCGGTTAAGCGAGTTAAACGCGCGCATCGGCGAGCCCAGATGCAGCATCGAGGCGATAAAGCCAATCCCCATCAGCACCCACAGACCAAACATACAGGCGATCACCCGCTGCTGCGTTTCCGCGCGCAGGTCGCCCTTCATCAGCGCCAGAGCCAGAACAATAAAACCACCGGCCACGCACTGACCAAAGACCGTGAAGATCATCAACGGCCATTCATGCCATCCACTTCCCATCTTATACCTCCTTCGGATTGGCCAGATAACCGGTAGTGTCCCCGGTCGGGCGGCTGTTGGCGTTGGGTTTAATCACAATATTCGGCTTCGTGAAATGCGCGCGCGGCAACGGCGCGACGGCAGCCAGCTCACCGTGTTTTTTACGCAGTTCGTCTATCGGGCCAAAATCCAGCGCCCGCAGCGGGCAGGATTCCACGCAAATCGGTTTCTTGCCTTCCGCCACCCGGTCATAACAGCCGTCGCACTTGGTCATATGACCTTTGGCCGCGTTGTACTGCGGCGCGCCGTACGGGCAGGCCATGTGGCAGTAGCGGCAGCCGATACAGACCTCTTCGTTCACCACCACAAAACCGTCATCGCGCTTGTGCATCGCGCCGCTCGGACAGACTTTGGTACAGGCCGGGTCTTCGCAGTGGTTACAGGAGATGGAGAGATAGTAGGCAAAGACGTTCTGGTGCCAGACGCCGTTATCTTCCTGCCAGTCACCGCCCGCATACTCATAAATGCGGCGGAAGCTGACATCCGGGGTCAAATCTTTGTAGTCCTTGCAGGCCAGTTCGCAGGTTTTGCAACCGGTGCAACGGCTGGAATCAATAAAAAATCCATACTGGGTTGTCATCGGTTACTCCTTACGCCTTTTCAACCTGAACGAGGTTCGTATGTGACGGGTTCCCCTTCGCCAGCGGAGAAGGACGTTGGGTCGTCAGTACGTTAATACATCCGCCCTGATCCACGCGTTTTGCATCCGGGTCATACCATGCGCCTTCTCCCAGGGCGACCACACCCGGCATCATGCGCGGCGTCACTTTAGCCTCGATATGTACTTCGCCGCGATCGTTGAAGATGCGGACTTTATCGCCATTGTTGATACCGCGTTTCTGCGCATCCATTGGGTTAATCCACATTTCCTGGCGACAGGCGGCTTTCAGTACGTCTACGTTGCCATAAGTGGAATGCACACGCGCTTTATAGTGGAAACCCGTCAACTGCAGCGGGAATTTATCCGTTAGCGGATCGTTATAGTTTTCAAAACCTGGCGTGTAGATCGGTAATGGATCGATCACGTCGCCTTCCGGCAGCTCCCAGGTGGCGGCGATATCCGCCAACGCCTGTGAATAGATTTCAATCTTGCCCGATGGCGTTGTAAGTGGATTCGCTTGCGGATCTTCGCGGAAGTCTTTATAGGCGACATGGTGGCCTTCGGGGTCACGCTGTTTGAAGATGCCTTGCTTACGGAACTCCTCAAAGGTGGGCAGATTCGGAATGGATTTACGCGACTGTTCGTACAGATGACGCATCCACTCTTCTTGCGTCCGTCCTTCGGTAAACTGTTGTTCCACGCCAAGACGTTTCGCCAGTTCGCTGGTCATCTCATAAATCGTCTTACACTCGAAGCGCGGTTTAATCGCCTGGTCAGTGAAGATAACGTAAGACATGTTCCCGCAGGAGGCATCCAGCGCAAAGTCCATCTGCTCAGAAGCAGTGCAATCAGGCAACAGAATATCGGCGTATTTTGCCGACGAGGTCATATGACAGTCGATAACGACGATCATTTCGCATTTCTTGTCATCCTGCAGGATTTCGTGGGTGCGGTTAATCTCAGAGTGCTGGTTAATCAAACAGTTGCCAGCATAGTTCCAGATCATTTTGATCGGCACGTCCAGCTTATCTTTCCCCCGCACGCCATCACGCAACGCCGTCATTTCCGGGCCGCGTTCAATGGCATCGGTCCACATAAACATGGAGATGCTGGTTTCAACCGGATTTTCCAACGTGGGCATACGTTCAAATGGCAGGGCATAAGACCCTTCGCGCGCGCCACTGTTACCGCCGTTAATCCCAACATTACCCGTCAGGATCGCCAGCATTGAGATGGCGCGCGTGGCGATTTCTCCATTAGCATGACGTTGTGGTCCCCACCCCTGGCAAATATAGGCGGGTTTAGCGCTGCCGATTTCTCGCGCCAGCTTAATAATGCGATCCGCCGGGATACCGGTAATTTGCGCCGCCCACTCCGGCGTCTTCGCAATACCGTCTTTACCCTGGCCCAGAATATAGGCTTTGTAGTGACCGTTTTTCGGCGCGCTGGCAGGCAAGGTTTTTTCGTCATAACCGACGCAATATTTATCCAGGAACGGCTGATCGACCATGTTCTCGGTGATTAAGACATATGCCAGACCATTGACCAGCGCCGCATCGGTACCTGGACGAATCGGAATCCACTCATCTTCGCGACCGGCGCCGGTGTCGGTGTAACGAGGATCGATAATGATCATCCGCGCGTTTGATTTCTGCCGCGCCTGTTCAAGGTAATAGGTTACACCGCCCCCGCTCATGCGGGTTTCGCCAGGGTTATTACCAAACAATACCACCAGCTTACTGTTTTCAATGTCGGATGGACTATTGCCATCCGCCCAGCCGCCATAGGTGTAGTTCAGACCCGCTGCGATTTGCGCGGAAGAGTAATCACCGTAGTGGTTCAGATAACCGCCACAGCAGTTCATCAGACGAGCGACCAGCGTTTTTCCTGGCGGCCATGAACGTGTCAAAGTGCCGCCCAGCGTACCCGTGCCATAGTTCAGATAAATGGACTCGTTGCCGTACTCTTTGATAAGACGCTGCATATTGGTGGCAATGATATCGTAGGCTTCGTCCCAGCTAATACGCTCAAATTTACCTTCGCCGCGCGCGCCGACGCGCTTCATCGGATACTTGAGCCGATCCGGGTTATAGACGCGACGACGCATAGAACGACCGCGCAGGCAGGCGCGAACCTGATGCAAGCCATCGTAATCATCGTTTCCGGTATTATCCGTTTCTACATATTTGATTTCGCCATCCACAACATGCATACGTAGCGGACAACGGCTGCCACAGTTTACCGTACAGGCGCTCCAGACGACTTTCTCGCCGGTTTTCGCCGGGCTTATCGCCTCTGCGGCGTTAGCGATGCGGGTAAATGGCAGGGTAAATGCGCTACTGGCCATCGCCAGGCCGCCTATCGCGGTGGTTTTGACTAAACCACGACGGCTCACCTCGGCTGCCAGCACGGCATCAGGGATCTTAGTTTTCATAAGGGCTCACTCTGCTGCTCACAATAAAAAAGCAATAAAACGATGTATAGAATTTTATATAGCGATAACGTCGCTATAAAGTCTGATATATATCGAAAAAGTAGAAAAATAGTGTTAAAAACTGACCTTCATTCGAAATCAGTATTACCCCTAATAGGGTAGGGATTATTGTCCGGTATCAAACTGGCATAAAAAAAGCGCCCGAAGGCGCTTTTTAGAAGAGGAGAAAGCGAGGATTAGCCGATATATTCCAGTCCGTTCATGTACGGACGTAATACTTCCGGCACTTCAATGCGGCCATCAGCCTGCTGATAGTTTTCCATCACGGCCACCAGGGTACGACCTACCGCCAGACCAGAACCATTCAGGGTATGGACCAGACGGGTCTTTTTGTCGGACTTGCTGCGGCAGCGTGCCTGCATACGACGCGCCTGGAAGTCCCAGACGTTAGAGCAGGAAGAGATCTCGCGGTAGGTATTCTGCGCCGGAACCCAGACTTCGAGGTCATAGGTTTTGCAGGCGCCGAAGCCCATATCGCCAGTGCACAGAATGATTTTACGGTACGGCAGTCCCAGTAGCTGGAGCACTTTTTCCGCGTGGCCGGTCATCTCTTCCAACGCAGCCATAGAATCTTCCGGGCGAACGATCTGCACCATCTCAACTTTGTCAAACTGATGCATACGAATCAGGCCACGGGTATCACGACCATAAGAACCTGCTTCAGAACGGAAACAAGGCGTATGCGCCGTCATTTTAATCGGCAGCTGATCTTCGTCGATGATTTCATCGCGTACCAGATTGGTCAGCGGAACCTCCGCCGTCGGGATCAAAGCATAGTTGCTGCTGTCTGCTTCTTCTTCCAGCGGACGGGTATGGAACAAGTCGCCTGCGAATTTCGGCAGTTGACCGGTGCCATACAGCGTGTCGTGGTTAACCAGATACGGCACGTAGTTTTCGCTATAGCCGTGCTGTTCCGTATGCAGATCCAACATGAACTGCGACAATGCGCGATGCATACGCGCAATCTGTCCTTTCATCACCACAAAACGGGAGCCGGTCAGCTTAACCGCGGCGGCAAAGTCGAGGCCGGAGTGCATTTCCCCTAAGGTGACGTGATCGCGGATTTCAAAATCAAACTCACGCGGGGTACCCCAGCGGCTGACTTCAACGTTGTCGTTTTCATCTTTACCTACCGGCACTTCATCCGCAGGCAGGTTTGGGATGGTCAGCGCGATATCGCGGATCTCCGCCAGCAAGGTATCCAGCTCGGCTTTCGCCGCATCCAGCTCTTCGCCCAGTTTATTCACTTCCAGGCGTAAAGGCTCAATATCTTCCCCGCGCGCTTTCGCCTGGCCGATGGATTTCGATCGAGAATTACGCTCCGCCTGCAGGTTTTCCGTGTTGACCTGCAAAACTTTACGACGCTCTTCAAGAGCGCGCAGCTTATCTACATCCAGCTTAAAGCCCCGGCGTGCCAGTTTTTCAGCGACTGCGTCTGGCTCATTACGCAGCAGATTGGGATCGAGCATGCTTATCCTGTGCTTATCGAATAATAAAAGGAAACGCGATCAATTGATGATCGCCTCTGATTGTATTGATGAACGTAAACCGCGTTTACGTAATAGCGACGTTTTCGCCTTACCTGACCGACGACAGCAACAACGCATCCATTGCGCTATACCCGCGGACCTCATAAGCAACGTGCTATCAGGCATAACGAGATTCATCATCAACGCCATGATACCTGGAGCATCATATTTAGAGATAACCTTACCGCAACGTTTACACTAGCGGTAGCGTTTTGTGGGGCTATTTTGATCCTGTTCAGCCAGCCAGGCGAGCTTTTCGCCAATCTTGCCTTCCAGACCACGATTTGTCGGATGATAATAGCGCGTTTGCGCGATTTCCGGCGGGAAGTACACTTCACCCGCAGCATAGGCATTGGGCTCATCGTGGGCATAGCGGTATTCCTGGCCATAGCCCATCTCTTTCATCAGTTTGGTTGGCGCATTACGCAGATGGACAGGAACATCATAATCAGGACGTTCGCGCGCGTCGGCCAGCGCAGCCTTAAAGGCGGTATAGACGGCGTTGCTCTTCGGCGCGCAGGCGAGATAAACGATAGCCTGCGCGATCGCCCTTTCGCCTTCAGCCGGGCCGACGCGGGTGAAACAATCCCATGCGGCAATGGCGACCTGCATCGCGCGCGGATCGGCATTACCCACATCTTCCGAGGCAATCGCCAGGCAGCGACGCGCCACGTACAGCGGATCGCCTCCCGCGGTAATGATACGGGCATACCAATAGAGGGCGGCATCCGGCGCGCTGCCGCGCACTGATTTATGTAAGGCGGAAATAAGATCGTAGAAGCGATCGCCTTTGTTATCAAAACGCGCGCTGCGCTCGCCGGCAATCTCGGTCAACAAGGCGGGCAATAAAACGCGTTTGCCGCTGTCATCCGCCTCCGCCATATCAGCCATCATTTCCAGCGTATTTAAGGCGCGCCGCGCGTCGCCATTGACCAGCTCAGCAATCGCTCGCCGTGTCTCATCCGGTAACACGATATCCTGATCGCCGTAACCACGCGTTTTGTCCTGCATCGCCTGGTCCAGTACTTGCTCAATATCGTCAGTGGTCAACGATTTCAGCAGATAGACCCGCGCTCGCGACAATAGCGCCGAGTTCAGCTCAAAAGAGGGATTTTCCGTGGTCGCGCCGATAAAGGTGATAGTGCCATCTTCGATATGCGGTAAAAAGGCGTCCTGCTGGCTTTTGTTAAAGCGATGCACTTCATCGACAAACAGGATGGTACGGCGACCGGCATTACGATTCTGGCGGGCGCGCTCGATAGCTTCGCGAATCTCTTTTACCCCAGAAGTGACGGCGGAAATACGCTCGACATCGGCGCTGGCGTAGCGGGCGATCACTTCAGCGAGCGTGGTTTTCCCCGTCCCTGGCGGCCCCCATAAAATCATGGAGTGCAGATGCCCGGCCTCAATAGCGCGAGGCAACGGCTTACCTGCGGCCAGCAAATGCTGCTGGCCGATATACTGCGCTAAATTTTCCGGCCGCATTCGAGCGGCCAGCGGTTGAAACGTATTATCAGAAAAATCGAGCGACAGATTGCTCACTCATCGCCTCTACTTACGTTGGTCGTCTATCGTTACCCCTTGCGGCGGAGTAAACGTAAATTTTGACGGATCAACAGCGCCGTTTTGCTGGGATTTTAGCTGATAGGCGCTACGCTGATCGTCTTGTTCTACAGCGCTAAACTGGTGGATAGTCCCGTCGCGTCCCACATTGATGGTGAACTGTTTCAGATTGCCGTTGCTGGCTTTCGGCGTCAGCACAAAATTATCGCCATCCTGCTTAATATTATACTGCTGCCAGTCGCTGGCCTGGTTGCGGGCAATCAGCATAAACGGTGTATTTCCGGTGGCATCTTTCAACCACGTGGCGGTAGCCTGTTCTACAAACGGGTTATAGAACCATAACGTTTTGCCGTCAGAAACCAGAATACTCTCGTCAGGTTGCGTCATATGCCAGTTGAATAGATTTGGCCGCTTAACCCATAAATCACCCTGTCCCTCCTGCACCGCGGCACCGCTGCCATCGGTGACTTTTTGAGTAAAGGTGGCATGAAAGCTGCTCACTTTATCCAGACGGCTTTTCAGAGAGCTGGCGGCGTCAGCCCATACGCTGCTGGCTACAACGCTTGAAAGTAATGCACAGGCGATTGCCATTTTTTTCATCATTATTCCTCAGGTTTCGACACTCCCGACCAGGAGCTCCTTTTGCTTTCTATTCCAGGCCAAAAATCAGCATGAGGAAAGAAGAAAATACTGAATTTTGTTGCCGGATGGCAGCCTGCACAGCGCCCTCCGGCTTACAGGTTTACTCAAAAGGCGGCGGAGCCAGCACTTCACGATTACCGTTATGCCCCTGAGCGCTGACAATACCCTGCGCTTCCATCTGTTCGATAATACGCGCCGCACGGTTATAGCCGATGCGGAACTGACGCTGAACGCCGGAAATGGACGCTTTACGCTTCTGGGTGACGAAATTAACGGCCTGATCGAATAGCGCATCTAATTCTTCACCGCCGTCAAAACCGCCACCGCCACCTTCGCTTTCGCTGTCGGAGGTAATGCCATCCACATATTGCGGACGACCGCGCGCTTTCCAGTCCTGCACCACCGCATGGACTTCCTGGTCACGCACAAACGCCCCATGGACACGTACCGGCATGGTGGAGTTTGGTCCGGAATAGAGCATGTCCCCCATTCCCAATAACGACTCAGCGCCACCCTGATCAAGAATGGTGCGGGAGTCGATCTTGCTGGATACGGTAAAAGCGATACGGGTTGGAATGTTGGCTTTAATTAAACCAGTAATCACATCGACCGACGGACGCTGCGTCGCCAGTACCAGGTGAATCCCCGCGGCGCGCGCTTTCTGCGCCAGACGCGCGATCAGCTCTTCAACTTTTTTACCGACGGTCATCATCAGGTCGGCAAATTCATCAACCAGTACCACGATATACGGGAGTTTTTCCAGAACCGGATGCTGAACATCCATACTGTCGCCCGGCTTCCAGTACGGGTCCGGAATCGGACGTCCCATGCGGGCCGCTTCGGCGATTTTCTCGTTATAACCAGCCAGATTACGCACGCCGAGCGCGGACATCAGCTTATAGCGACGCTCCATCTCATTGACGCTCCAGCGTAACGCGTTAGCCGCGTCTTTCATGTCGGTAACAACTTCCGTCAGCAGATGCGGTATACCTTCATAGACCGAGAGTTCTAACATTTTCGGGTCGATCATGATAAAGCGAACGTCTTCCGGCTGCGCTTTATACAGCATACTGAGGATCATGGCGTTAACCCCGACCGACTTACCGGAACCGGTCGTACCGGCCACCAGCAGGTGAGGCATTTTCGCCAGATCCGCCACTACCGGATCGCCCGCGATATCCTTACCTAACACCACGGTAAGCGGCGACGGATTCTCGCGGAATTTGGCGTTATCCAACACTTCGCGCAGATAAACGGTTTGCCGTTTCTTGTTCGGCAATTCCAACCCTACGTAAGGTTTGCCTGGAATGACTTCCACAACGCGTACGGCTACCGTTGACAATGAGCGCGCCAGATCCCGGGAAAGGTTGGAGATACGCGCTGCTTTAACGCCCGGGGCCAGATTCAGTTCAAAACGAGTAATGACCGGGCCTGGCGAATAGTTCACCACATCAGCTTTAATGCGAAAATCCGCCAGGCGCGCTTCAACCAGACGCGCCATTTGTTCCAGCGCAAAGGTATCTACCGGTTCAACTTCGCTCGGCGGCGGCGTTAGAAGATCTAACGAAGGCAGCGGCGTCGTCGGACGCTGTAATGGACGACTGTCGCCGTTACGCATCAACAGCGGGTGGATCAGGCTGTCTTGCGGCGCTGTCGGCTGTTGCGGCTGCTGATACTGCGGTTGCGGCGCTACCGGCTGCTGCGGCTGCTGATACTGCGGTTGCGGCGCTACCGGCTGTTGCGGCTGCTGATACTGCGGCTGAGGCGCTACCGGCTGTTGCGGCTGCTGATACTGCGGCTGAGGCGCTACCGGCTGTTGCGGCTGCTGATACTGCGGCTGCGGTGCTACCGGCTGCTGCGGCTGCTGATACTGCGGTTGCGGCGCTACCGGCTGTTGCGGCTGCTGATACTGCGGCTGCGGCGCTACCGGCTGTTGCGGCTGCTGGTACTGTGGCTGAGGCTGCGGCGCTACCGGTTGCTGAACAGGCGTTGACTCGGGCATGACACCCGGCGTGAACAGCGGTTCGTGCGGACCTTCATCAACCAATACTTTCATTGGCGAGAAATCCAGATCGTCCAGTGAGAACGGCTGCGCGCCAGCGGGTTGCTCGCCGGAATAGCGCTGCTGTTGCGAAGCGGCAAACTGGCGGGCTAATTCAGCTTCCGCAGCGGTATCGTCATCTTCTGCCTGTTGAGTATCATGCTGATACGTCTCACCATAACGATGCTGCTGCGACTGCGCAAACTGACGAGCTAACTCGTCCTGATGCATTGCATCTATTTCTTCATCTATTAGCTGCGCGCCCGTCTCGTACTGATTGCGCTCCGCCTCGCGGGCTTTTTCTTCTGCAATCCTCTGTGACGGCAGCTTAATACCGTACGATGCCAGTTCCCGTCGGGTCGGCACGCGAACACGGTTCGGACGCGGCAGTTGCGGACCAATCCCCTCTTTCACCTGCGGACGCGGCGCGCCGCCGGTAGCCAGACTAAATGCAGGCGCAGCGGCCGCGGCGCCTGCTGCCAGGGCGCCACTCTTAATACCTGCGTCAAGCGACGCGGCGGCGGCTACCGCTTCCACTGGCGGTATGGACGGCGCGACAGATACCGTAGGTTTGACCGGCACGTTCTCTTTTACCGGCTCCGGAATCGGTTGATACCATGCCGCCAGTTGTTCGCGCTCACGGGCGCGTTTCTCTTCCACCTCTTCAAAATAGTAAAGCGGAGGACGGGCAGGTCTGGTCTCTTCTGTGTCAGGTTCAGGCTCGGTGGCAACCGGCTGTTCGATAACCGGCGGCGGCATGTGAGAAGGTTCAGCCGCTATCGGCTCCGGCTGATGGGTCGGCTCCGGCTGCCAGTGTTGTTCGGCATCCGGCGCCTGCCATTGCGGCTGTGTTTCCTGCGGCGCAAGAGAGTCATATTCTGCTGCGGTCGCTGGCGTCGCGGCGTATTGCGGCGCGGAAGCGACAGGCACAGGTTGCTGCCACGGCGCACTTTGCGCCTCCTGCGGTTGAGCATATTGCGGATGCGGCTGATACCCCTCCGGCGCAGGCGCGATAACCGGTTCGCCGGTTTGCGGCCCCGGTACGGGCTGCCACTCCACGGTCGGTTGCGCGACAACCGGCTCAGCCCCCGGCATGGGCGGCGTTTGCATTATGGGATCGGCGGACGCTGCCCACGTCTGGGTGACGGCAGTTGCGGCCGCAGCGGCGGCGACCGGTTCAGTGACAGAATGGCCGTTTAACAGCGGATCATATTCATCATATTCCGGCTGCGTCGCACGGTTGCCCGAAAACAGAACGTCGTCGGGATCGGCAGCGACGCCGCGCGCGCTATACTGAATGTCCTCGTCATCATCCATCCGTTTGCCGGAAAAGAGCGCGGCATCGGTCTGACGGCCCCGTGGATTGCTGAATTTTTCAGCCAGTCGCTTACGACGCGCCAACGCGCCGCGCAAAATACGCGCCCGGCGAGATTCACGCTGCACGCCGTCGGTTTCTTCATCGTATTCGTCATCATACTCTTCGTCGTCAACCCACGTATCATCACGCCGGGTACGGTTGCTGGCGAAGGTCAGTATATTAAGCAGCCAGCCGCCTAATTTTTCGGCGATACTGACCCAGGACCAGCCGGTAAAGAGCGTCAGCCCGGCAGCCCAAATACAGAGAAGCATTATCGTTCCGCCGCTACTATGCAACAACGGCTGCAGCGTGGTGCTTAACAGGCTGCCAATTACGCCGCCGGAGGCGAAATACCAGATATCGTCGGCATTAATGGCCGCCAGACCGCAGGAAGTGAGAATCAGCGCCAGCACGCCGATAAGGCGTAGCGACACAGCAAAATAGTCGATGTAATCATCCGTAGACTGATGACGCCACGCAAACCAACACCCGCCGACAATAATGACAGGGATAGTGTAGGCCATTACGCCAAAAATAAAGAACAGTGTATCGGCCAGCCACGCGCCCGGCGCGCCGCCTAAATTATGGATGGGCTCATGCCAGGCGGTTTGCGACCAACTGGGGTCCGAAGGGTTAAAGCTCAACAAGGCCGCCATCAACCAGACGGCAAAAAGGGCAATAAGTATCAACAACGCTTCCAGAAGTCGGCGCCCGCTGCTTAACTTCGTCAATGTGACGTCTTTGTCTTCAGTATATTCCTGGCTCAAAAAAGGCTCTCCAGGTTCCAGGCTTTTCCCGCCCGATGCTAAAACGGACAACAGCACCGGGTTGCCCCGGCACTGTTGCTGTATGGATTAACAGGAGTGTAATCAAACTACGGCGATTTTGCACCTGTTCCGTGTTAGCGTGTCTTAATAACCAGACGATTACTCTGTTTTACCTCTTCCATCACTACGTAAGTTCGGGTGTCGTTCACACCTGGCAAGCGCAGCAACGTCTCTCCCAATAGTTTTCGATACGCTGACATATCCGGTACACGGGTTTTCAACAGGTAGTCGAAATCGCCGGAAACCAAATGACACTCCTGAATCTCTTCAAGCTTTTGCACGGCGGCATTAAACTGTTCAAACACATCCGGCGCGCCGCGATTTAAGGTAATCTCAACGAATACCAGAAGTGACGCATCCAGATAATGCGGGTTCAACAGCGCCGTATAGCCCTGGATAAACCCCTGTCGCTCCAGCCGACGCACACGCTCAAGGCAAGGTGTCGGCGAAAGTCCTACTCGTTTAGAAAGCTCGACGTTGGAAATACGCCCATCCTTTTGCAGTTCATTAAGAATGTTACGATCGATACGGTCGAGATCTTTGCCAGGGCGCTTCTTGCTATCTACCATTATTATTGTCTCTCTGTATTCCTTCCCTACTCCTGCCTGACTCTACTCACATCACTGTTCAGAGTCGCTGCCCATCACAATAGACCGAAACCCAGAGGGATTAACGGCGCGCAATGCCTGGTCTATGGTGAGAAGACCGTTGCCTCACGGCAGCTATCGACATCACGAATGGCGTCTGTCCACGCCATGCGTAGATTTCACTAGCCCGGTAAACATGGTATTTACATGCATGATTATGCAGCACATACATAACACAGTTTTTTTCTTCCTCGAATGTTTTCGCAAAACAGCAGGTGATTGTCAAAGCAAAACATCGATTTTTAGTACAACATGCCAGTTATTCATTAGAGAGGGCGGTAAACTGTCATTTCGTCACCTTATAAGTTACCGATTTTAATTAAAGTTTGTGATGATAACGTCGCTGTCGCGGTCGTTCATCGGTTCATGCTATTACACATATTGTTAACAAAATCGTTATGCTCTTTTTTTACGTCTGTAAATTCCCTACAATTCTGCTCATTGTCTGCCAACAACTATGGGGATCTCATGGGCACGACCAAACACAGTAAGCTGCTTATTCTGGGCTCAGGACCGGCGGGATATACCGCGGCGGTGTATGCCGCACGCGCAAATTTACAGCCGGTACTTATTACCGGTATGGAAAAAGGCGGTCAACTGACTACCACGACGGAAGTGGAAAACTGGCCCGGCGATCCAAACGATTTGACCGGCCCGCTGCTAATGGAACGCATGCATGAACATGCGGCAAAATTTGAAACCGAGATAATCTTTGATCACATCAACAAAGTGGATCTGCAAAATCGTCCGTTCCGTCTGACAGGTGACAGCGCAGAGTACACTTGTGATGCGTTGATCATTGCGACCGGCGCTTCCGCGCGCTATCTGGGGCTGCCATCGGAAGAAGCCTTTAAAGGGCGCGGCGTTTCCGCCTGCGCAACCTGCGACGGTTTCTTCTACCGCAATCAGAAAGTGGCGGTGATCGGCGGCGGCAACACCGCGGTTGAAGAAGCGCTTTATCTGTCCAACATCGCTTCGGAAGTGCACCTTATCCATCGCCGTGACGGTTTCCGCGCTGAAAAAATCCTCATTAAGCGCCTGATGGATAAAGTCGAAAATGGCAATATCATTCTGCACACCAACCGGACGCTGGAAGAAGTGACCGGCGATCAGATGGGCGTTACTGGTCTGCGTCTTCGCGACACGCAGCAAAGCGATAATATTGAGACGCTGGACATCGCCGGACTTTTCGTAGCCATCGGTCATAGCCCAAACACGGCGCTCTTCGAAGGCCAGCTTGAGCTGGAAAATGGTTATATCAAAGTTCAGTCCGGCACCCATGGCAACGCCACACAAACCAGCATCCCTGGCGTATTCGCGGCGGGTGACGTCATGGATCATATTTACCGTCAGGCGATCACCTCTGCAGGTACGGGCTGTATGGCGGCGCTGGATGCTGAACGCTATCTCGATGGTCTGGCCGACGCGAGCAAATAGTTTTTACAAATCAGTAACAAAAGTAAAAAAGGCGACTATAAGTCGCCTTTATTTTTGCGTCGTTGTAACATTGCCCTGCCTGAAATTCCAATAACTCACCTGCTAAGCGTGCAATGAATAAAACCCGTCAAAAAGAGCTGACCCGCTGGTTAAAACAGCAAAGCGTAATCTCCCAACGGTGGTTGAATATTTCCCGCCTGTTGGGGTTCATGAGTGGCGTATTAATTGTCGCTCAGGCCTGGATCATGGCGCGTATCCTGCAACATATGATCATGGAGAACATTCCACGGGAAGCGCTGTTGCTCCCTTTTATCCTGCTGATACTGGTCTTTGTCCTCCGCGCCTGGGTGGTGTGGTTGCGCGAGCGCGTCGGTTTTCATGCCGGACAGCATATTCGCTTTGAGATCCGCCGTCAGGTGTTGGATCGTCTGCAGCAAGCCGGCCCAGCCTGGATTCAGGGCAAGCCCGCCGGTAGCTGGGCGACGCTGGTGTTGGAGCAGATTGACGATATGCATGACTATTATGCGCGCTATCTGCCGCAAATGGCGCTTGCCGTTTGCGTACCGCTCTTAATCGTGGCGGCGATTTTCCCGTCAAACTGGGCGGCGGCGCTGATTCTGCTGGGCACCGCCCCGCTCATTCCCCTATTTATGGCGATGGTAGGAATGGGCGCGGCTGACGCCAACCGCCGCAATTTCCTGGCGCTTGCCCGGCTAAGCGGCCATTTTCTTGACCGTCTGCGCGGGATGGAAACGCTGCGAATTTTCGGTCGTGGAGAAGCGGAAACCGAGAGCATTCGCGCAGCATCGCAGGATTTTCGTCAGCGCACGATGGAAGTTCTGCGCCTCGCCTTTTTATCTTCCGGCGTGCTGGAATTTTTCACCTCGCTTTCTATTGCGCTGGTCGCCGTTTATTTTGGCTTCTCTTACCTGGGCGAGCTGAACTTTGGTCATTACGGTACCGGCGTGACGCTCGCCGCCGGGTTCCTCGCCTTGATCCTCGCGCCGGAGTTTTTCCAGCCGTTACGCGACCTCGGCACGTTTTACCATGCTAAGGCGCAGGCGGTTGGCGCGGCGGATAGTCTGAAGACGTTTCTGGAAACACCCCTCGCCCACCCGGCGCGCGGCGAAGTTGAGCTGGCGGAAAACGAACCTGTAACCATTGACGCAGTCAATCTTATTATCACCTCGCCAGAAGGCAAAACGCTTGCCGGGCCGCTGAATTTCTCATTAGCGGCAGGAGAACGCGCCGTCCTGGTAGGACGCAGCGGTTCCGGTAAAAGCTCTCTGTTGAATGTATTATCCGGTTTTCTCTCCTATCAGGGCTCTTTGCGTATTAACGGTGTCGAGCTTCGCGATCTCTCGCCGGAATCCTGGCGCCAGCATCTCTCCTGGGTTGGACAAAACCCGCAATTACCTGCGGCGACGCTACGCGAAAATGTATTACTGGCGCGCCCGGACGCCAGCGAGCAGGAACTTTATGCCGCGCTTGACGCCGCATGGGTAAGCGAGTTTTTACCGCTGCTGCCGCAGGGAGTAGACACCCCGCTCGGCAATCATGCCAGCAGACTTTCCGTCGGCCAGGCACAGCGTGTAGCGGTCGCCCGTGCGCTACTTAATCCCTGTCAACTGCTACTGCTGGATGAACCGGCGGCAAGCCTGGACGCTCACAGCGAGCAACGCGTCATGCAGGCGTTAAAAGCGGCGTCAAAACGCCAGACCACATTAATGGTGACGCATCAGTTGGAAGATCTCGCCGACTGGGACGCTATCTGGGTTATGCAAGATGGCGCGATTGTCGAACAAGGCAGTTATGCCGAACTCAGCGCCGCCAACGGCGCTTTTGCGACGTTATTGGCTCACCGTCAGGAGGATATTTAAATGCGCGCGCTACTCCCTTATCTGACGCTTTATAAACGCCATAAATGGATGCTAACGCTGGGAATTGCGCTGGCAATCCTGACCCTGCTTGCCAGTATCGGGCTGCTGACGCTTTCCGGCTGGTTCCTGTCCGCGTCCGCTATCGCAGGCTTCGCGGGAATTTACAGTTTTAACTATATGCTCCCGGCAGCCGGCGTGCGCGGCGCGGCCATTACCCGTACCGCTGGTCGTTATTTTGAACGTCTGGTAAGTCATGACGCCACGTTCCGCGTGCTGCAACATCTGCGTATTTATACCTTCAGCAAACTTTTACCGCTCTCCCCCGCGGGTCTGGCGCGTTATCAGCAAGGTGAACTGCTGAACCGCATCGTTGCCGACGTTGACACGCTGGATCATCTCTATTTGCGCGTCATCTCCCCGCTGGTCGGCGCTTTTGTAGTGATTATGATTGTCACCCTGGGGCTTAGCGTTCTCGACGTGACGCTGGCGATCACGCTGGGCGGCATTATGCTGTTGACGCTGTTTATTATGCCGCCGGTGTTTTATCGCGCCGGCAAAAATACCGGCCAAAATCTGACGCATCTACGAGGTCAGTATCGCCAACAGCTCACGTCATGGTTACAGGGCCAGGCGGAACTCACCATTTTTGGCGCCAGCAAACGCTATCGGGCGCAAATGGAAGCCACCGAATTACAATGGCATGAGGCCCAACGCCGACAGTCTGAACTGACCGCCTTATCGCAGGCGTTAATGCTGCTGATTGGCGCGCTGGCGGTGATGTTAATGTTGTGGATGGCCTCCGGCGGCGTTGGCGGCAATACGCAGCCCGGCGCGCTCATCGCGCTGTTTGTCTTCTGCGCGCTGGCGGCTTTCGAGGCGCTTGCGCCCGTTACCGGCGCATTCCAGCATCTGGGGCAGGTTATCGCCTCTGCGCTTCGTATCACTGAATTAACGGAGCAAAAACCGGAGGTGACCTTTCCGCAGGCAGAAACTCCCGCGCCGGAAAAGGTCACACTCACCCTGCGGGACGTTTCGTTTCGTTATCCCGACCAGCCGATTAATGCGCTCAATGCCCTCTCATTACAGGCTAATCCTGGCGAGCATGTCGCTATTCTGGGGCGTACCGGCTGCGGAAAATCAACGCTGTTGCAGCTACTCACCCGCGCCTGGGACCCGCAACAAGGCGAAATTCTGCTCAACGATCTTCCGCTATCCTCGCTGAGCGAATCCGCCTTACGCCGGACTATCAGCGTGGTGCCGCAGCGTGTCCACCTGTTCAGCGCCACGCTGCGTGATAATTTATTACTGGCGGCGCCCAATGCCAGCGACGAAGCCCTTTCCGACATGCTGCGTCGCGTCGGCCTCGAAAATCTGCTCGAAGATAGTGGGCTTAATAGCTGGCTCGGCGAAGGCGGTCGCCTGCTATCCGGCGGCGAACTTCGTCGTCTGGCCATCGCCCGCGCGCTGTTGCATGATGCTCCGTTAATGCTGTTGGATGAGCCCACTGAGGGGCTGGATGCGACCACCGAGAGCGAAATGCTGGAATTACTTGCCGATGTGATGCGCGAAAAAACCGTCCTGATGGTGACTCACCGTTTGCGCGGTCTGGCCCGTTTTGATCAAATCATCGTAATGGACGACGGGCGCATCATTGAGCGAGGCACTCATGCAGAATTGTTAGCCGGACAAGGGCGCTATTATCAGTTTAAACAACGTCTGTAAGCTATTATTGAACGATCCGACTTGCGTACTGGAGTTTCGCCGTCATGCGTCTGGTTCAGCTTTCCCGACATTCTATCGCCTTCCCTTCGCCGGAAGGCGCTTTACGCGAGCCTAACGGTTTACTGGCACTGGGCGGCGATCTCAGCCCTGCCCGGTTGTTAATGGCCTACCAGCACGGGATTTTCCCGTGGTTTTCGCCGGGCGACCCGATTCTGTGGTGGTCGCCCGATCCGCGCGCCGTGCTGTGGCCTGAAAAGTTTCACCTCAGTCGCAGCATGAAGCGCTTTCACAACGCATCCCCTTACCGCGTGACGCTCAATTACGCTTTCGATCGGGTCATTGATGGATGCGCCAATCACCGTGACGAAGGCACCTGGATAACGCGTGGTATTGAGGAAGCCTATCGCCGATTACATGAATTGGGCCACGCGCACTCCATTGAAGTGTGGCGCGATCAGGAACTGGTCGGCGGGATGTATGGCGTCTCGCAGGGGGCGCTATTTTGCGGCGAATCGATGTTTAGCCGCCAGGAGAATGCCTCTAAAACCGCACTGCTGGTTTTTTGCGCTGAATTTATCCGTCACGGCGGTAAACTTATTGATTGTCAGGTACTTAATAGTCATACCGCCTCGCTCGGCGCCATTGAAATTCCACGTCGTGACTACCTCGATCACCTCGCGGCCTTACGCCAACAGCCGCTGGCCTCCCGTTTTTGGGTGCCGCGGACATTATTTTTGCCCCGGAAGTGAATGTTTTCGGCACATTTTTTATTGGGGTGTTATAATTGCTGCCGCAGAATTGGTTTAGCTCATTATCCCGCAGCCCGTTGTCAGGTAACGCCCATCGTTTATTTCACCGTTCCCTTATATGTTGCGCTTATGTCGATACATCAGGCGGTAGTATCAGGGAAAAGGTGTATAACGCGGCGTTGTCGTGTGTCGCGGAATCATGTGCTAAATCTGGTTTGCTGTGTTTTAAACGCACAAATCTTTACTTATCAAAAGAAGTTCGGCATTATCTTGCCGGTTCAAATTATGGTAGTGATACCCCAGAGGATTAGATGGCCAAAGAAGACAATATTGAAATGCAAGGTACCGTTCTCGAAACGTTACCTAATACCATGTTCCGCGTAGAGTTAGAAAACGGTCACGTGGTTACTGCACACATCTCCGGTAAAATGCGTAAGAACTACATCCGCATCCTGACGGGCGACAAAGTGACCGTTGAGCTGACCCCGTACGACCTGAGCAAAGGCCGCATTGTCTTCCGTAGTCGCTAATTGTCTCCTCACGCCCTGAAGGGCGGCTGGATAAAAGGTCGGTTTAACCGGCCTTTTTTGCGTCCATTAAGTCGATGAATGACGAGCAGGTTACTCTTCCACCATCCGCGCATACTCTTCCGTCAAAAAATCGACCAACGCGCGTACGGAAGGTAATAATCCTCGCCGGGATGGGAACACAGCATGAATAACCTCCCGCCGGGGCTCCCACTCTTCCAGCACCGCGACCAGTTCACCGGCGGCCAGTTGTTCTTTCACCATTAAGACAGGTAACTGCACAAGCCCCACGCCCGCCATCGCCGCCTCGCGTAGCGCCAACATGTCGGTGGTAATCATACGCGGGGTAAAATGGACTTCCGCACGCGCGCCCTGCGGGCCGTAAAGTTCCCAGAGGTGGATATGCTTGCCGGATGCAAGACTTAGCCCTGGCCAATGGCTCAACTCCGCCGGCGCGGAAGGGATTCCCATCCGTGCGATAAGATCCGGGCTGGCAAACAGGCGATGCCCTCTGTCAGCCAGGACGCGCATCACCAGGTCGCTATCTTCAAACGGGCGCGGCCTGACGCGAATCGCCACATCCACCCCCTCCCCTACGACGTCCACCCGACGATTGGTTGCTTCAAGCTGTAGCGAAACATCAGGATAACGCGCCATAAATTTCGCCAGCATTGGGCCGATGTGTACATGCAGCAGCGTCACCGGGCAGGTCAGCTTCACGATACCGCGAGGCTCTACCTGCAATGCGGCAATGGCATCCTGCGCCGCCTGAGCTTCCACCAGCATCGCTTTACAGTGCTCATAGAATGTTTGCCCCACTTCGGTAACGTTAAACTGCCGGGTGGTTCGCTGAATCAATCGCACGCCCAGCCGTTCCTCCAGTTGCGCAATACGCCGGCTCAGTTTTGATTTTGGTTCATCAAGCGCACGCCCCGCCGCGGCAAACCCACCCTCTTCGACCACATGCACAAACCACGCAAAATCATTGAGATCCGTTTTTATCATTACATTGTCCTATTAATGGAACGGTATGAGCCATTTTAGCCACTACCGAACCTTTTGTCATGAATATAAGCTTATTCACATCAAGACAACGCCACTGAGGAGAACACCATGAAACAGATTACAGGCGTCTATACCGCACCTCGCCCGCACTGGGTTGGCGATGGATTTCCGGTTCGGTCACTCTTTTCTTATCAGTCACATGCGCAGCAGTTGAGTCCCTTCCTGCTGCTGGATTATGCCGGGCCGCACACCTTTACGCCGGGTAATGAAAAACGCGGCGTTGGGGAGCATCCACACCGCGGTTTCGAGACCGTGACGATTGTTTATAGTGGCGAAGTCGAGCATCGGGACTCTACCGGTCGCGGCGGCGTTATCGGCCCGGGCGACGTTCAGTGGATGACCGCAGGCGCAGGCATTTTGCATGAAGAGTTCCATTCCGACGCGTTTACCCGTCGGGGCGGCGAACTGGAAATGGTGCAGTTGTGGGTTAACCTTCCAATGAAGGACAAAATGACCACCCCGGGTTATCAAAGCATTACCCACGATGTTATCCCGACCGTTACGTTGCCGGATAACGCCGGAGTCGTGCGGGTCATCGCAGGGCGTTATGAAGAGACAAAAGGCCCGGCGCACACTTTCTCGCCGCTCAATGTCTGGGATATGCGCCTGCAACGCAATCGCCAGCTTACATTGGCACAGCCGGAAGGATGGAGCACCGCGCTGGTGGTACTGAAAGGCAATATCACGGTGAACGGCACGACGCCGGTCAACGAAGCGCAACTGGTGGTGTTGAGCCAGCAAGGGAAAACGCTGCACCTTGAGGCCAGCAGCGACGCCAGCGTATTGCTGTTATCAGGCGAGCCGCTGAATGAACCGATTGTGGGTTACGGCCCATTTGTTATGAACACGAAACAAGAGATCGCAGAAGCAGTCCGCGATTTCAACTCCGGCCGTTTTGGCCAAATCTGAAAACATGAAGGAGAACACGATGTCAAGTCCTGCTAATTTTAATGGTTTGCGCCCGGTAATTGATGTTAACGATTCCGTGATGCTTTTAATCGATCATCAAAGCGGTCTTTTCCAGACCGTAGGCGATATGCCAATGCCGGAATTACGCGCTCGCGCCGCGGCGTTGGCGAAGATGGCGACGTTAGCGAAAATGCCGGTCATTACCACGGCTTCCGTACCGCAAGGTCCGAACGGCCCGCTGATCCCGGAGATCCACGCTAATGCGCCACATGCGCAGTACATTGCGCGCAAAGGTGAAATTAACGCCTGGGATAACGAAGATTTCGTTAAGGCGGTAAAAGCGACGGGTCGTAAGACGCTGATCATTGCCGGGACGATTACCAGCGTGTGCATGGCATTCCCGGCCATTAGCGCGGTAGCGGAAGGTTATAAGGTATTTGCCGTGATCGACGCATCCGGTACCTACAGTAAGATGGCGCAGGAGATCACCCTGGCGCGTATCGTACAGGCTGGCGTCGTACCGATGGATACTGCCGCAGTCGCCTCTGAGCTGCAAGGCACCTGGAACCGTGAAGACGCCGCCGCGTGGGCCGACGTTTATACTCAGGTATTCCCGGCCTATCAACTGCTGATCGAAAGCTACAGCAAAGCGCAGGATGTGGTGAAAAACAACGAAATGTTGGATTCACAGCGCTAATTTGCCTCCCCGCGCCAGTTTGGGCGGGGATTGTGTCTATTGCATGAGCAAACGACAGTGAATATGTAAATTCTGCTTGACCGTTTTAGCGCAACTCCCTATAGTAGCGCCCCGTTGCCCCCCAAGCGGTCAGGCAGCAATACAATATGGTGAGGTGTCCGAGTGGCTGAAGGAGCACGCCTGGAAAGTGTGTATACGGCAACGTATCGGGGGTTCGAATCCCCCCCTCACCGCCATATTTAAGCTGAGAGCCTGTACAGAAGTACGGGCTTTTTGCTTATATGTATCCCCCAAACTAAGGGGGGATGAGAACACCCGACCGGGGTTCGACACAAAAACGCCGGGAGCGTTTTTGAACAGAGCTTGCTCTGGCCCCGAAGGGGCGAGGCCCAGGGATGGGCTGAGTAGCGGCGCAGCCAGTTGGACAGACCGGGCGCGCAGCGAACGGGCTGCCCCGAAGGGGCGAGCGCAGCGAGTCAATCCCCCCTTACCGCCATATTTGATACAAAATCAATCCCTTACAACGTAAAATTGGTTTTTTCCTGCATAAAATGCTGCATAAAGAAGCTCGTGTAAACGGCTTTTTTTGCATCTAAATTCCGCGATTTTTCGGTGTTTTTCTCGGCTTAACTTTTTAAAATCACCAGAAGGCAGTTTCGCCGTTCAGACATGATCTGGACCAGCACCAAAAAAGTGTGTCATCTGTGTCATCGTTCCATATCTTCACGTACCCTGCTCCATGATTATCTGGGAGCAATGTACCTTTTTCGCTGTACAAGACTGATTTACCTTTTTCATATTCTTTCCCTTCTTGCACGTTCCATGTACTTACCGCCCGTTTTTTTCATCTGAGGATAATGATTTTCCCGTTTCTTACTATACCGCCATCATTCAACATCAATGAGTAACTGTAATGGAGGCCTCTTTTATGTCAGACAAATTTATCCGCTTTGCTGAAGTTGAACGTCGAACAGGATTCTGCCGTGCCTGGATTTACCATCTGATTGCGCAAGGAGAATTCCCTCGCCCTATAAAAACGGGCAACGTGCCGTATCTTTTATTGAAAGAAAGGTTGATGCCTGGATTGAGGGTAAAATCAATAACACAAACTCGCACAAGTAATACTATCACTGAAATCGCATTGTTATTGAATTACAAAAACATCACGGATATCTCTTGATATCATCTTTCACAACGTGACGTGCAGAAGAAGGGGGATGAATTAATTTATGCCCTGTACGACTACAAATTAAGAAGCAAATAGGCTATTGAGTAAGGGGGACGTATTCCCCCTTCCCCAACTAACCGCTACGCAACGATGGAGAAATTGAACTTCCCAGAATCATATGCGGTTAGCTCGAATGAGAACCAATGTGAAAAACAGATGTAGTAAAAAGGGAGCGATATCCACCCCCTTTTTATTTTTTCATGCGTAGTCAGTTAGTTGGTTCATTAATTTACGAGTTTGTAGATTAATTAACACAAACGAAACTGCTGCAATCAAGCCAGTACCGGCAAAAACCATGAACCATCCCATTACGGAAAATTGATTTGCCATTAAGAGTCCGCCTAAAGCTGGGCCAAGTAAACCACCAATTCGTCCTAGTGAATTTGGCAAACCGATTGCAACCGTTCTTAAATCATGGGGATAATGTTGAGCAATAAATGCATTAACGAGTGAATGAGCAGCAAACAAGAAAAAACCGACAAGAGTAATCAATATATACAGTACTACAATGGTAGATTTAACACCCATCAGTATCAGACAACTAGAGCCAATAAAATAAATGCTCGGCATTAAAACAATAAATCCCTTTTTATCTGCTACGGAGCCCCAAAAAATAGCGCCAACAACTGTTCCTGTACATAAAAATATGGTAAAAGCGATGCTAGAACCAATAGCATACCCTGCATTTGTCATTACACCTGGCAGCCATACAATTACACCATTAATAAACAGCAACCCCATGATAGCAATAACACATGCTAATATTGAAACAAGTGCATATTTTTTACTAAATAGATCTTTGTAGTAGACTTTATTTGATTCTTTCTTCACAGTAAAGTCATTAACAGATTCTTCAATATTTATGCTGGAAGCGTAGTTTGCGTCTATTCTAGACAACACTCTCTTTAAGCCTTCTACATCTTTATTTTTTAACATAAAAAGAGCACTTTCAGGCATGGTTTTTATTATATATGGCAATAATAAAACGGGTATAAACCCTAACCAAAATACTGGTCTCCACTGCCCAAATTGAGTTGTAACATATATAGCAACAAAAGAAGCAATAATCGCACCAAATTGATTGCCACATAGTGCTGTAGCAACTGATTTGCTTTTACTTGTTTTTGGTGAATATTCAGATAACAGAGAAAGTACTAATGGGATCACACCTCCGAATCCAAATCCTGCAATAAATCTTAATATGGCAAATATATTTATCGTTGGAGCAAAAGCCTGACTAAATGTGCCGATACAGAAAATCATAACTGTTGTAATCAATACACGTTTAATGCCAAACCTTCTTGAAATGACACTACAAACTAGAGCACCAAACAACGAACCAAATTCTGACAAGCTGCCTACATATCCAAGTTGATCCCAGTTTAAATCAGCCCATTCTTTAAAAAGCATAGGAATTATTGAACCATATGCAGGTGCAGCATATCCAGTAAAAGTTATTAGAAACACGCCCAAAATAACCAGGTTCGTATCAAATCTACTGAATTTTCTTGAATCTATAAACTTAACAATATCATTATTCATATGATGCCTCGTGGTAAGATATTAACACCTTACTCTTTGTAAGAGTTATTTTTATCCATCCCTAGGTATGGAGATTATTATGAGTACAGTAATTTTGAGTGATTATAATATTTCTCAATACTTAACAAACACTCCTATCAATTCAAAAATAATTCAAATAAACTACAGTAATGATAATTCCCATTACGCGAAAGAAAATATTCTTGGTCATTTTCAACATTAATAACTCGCTGGAGCATGATTTTTTTAATATGTTCTCAGCTGCCATCAAATAGTATTTTAAATAATGGAGTGATGTGAAATCGATTTTACGGATACTACGTATCGCTCCGATAAATAGAATGAACAGTGGGATTTTTACTGTACTCAGCTTACTTTTTATATCACGATAATGCGTGGCCTGTCACATTTTTAACACCCCAAAATTGACATTTGCCTATAAACACAAGAGTAATTTAAACTATCGTCAACCATATTTTTAACGTAACGCTGTACAGAACCTTGCATTACGGCTGTAAATAGTTGGAGATTATTTGGCGCAGAGGTGCGCCAACGCTAAATAATCTAACGCTGTCTGGCGTAACAACTGACCATAAGATCATTAACCTCCATTTTAATAAACATGATTTCAGGAAAATTGATTGAGGGAATCATATCTATTGATGAAATATCACTAACCCCTAATCTCGACATCTTGAGCAATAGTATTCCTTGGATTTTATGTGGTGAAAAAAGTGAACACGAGCACTTTTCAAGTGTATGCATTGATGATGAAAAAGCTACTTATTTTATCGTAAAAAAACTAATCGAAACGGGAAAAAAATAGCATTAATAAATCATGACACGAAACTTAGTTATGCAAAAAAACGCCAACTAGGATTCGAGCGCGCATTAAGTGAAGACAATATAAATTCCAATAATATTGTATACGTTAAAGCACATTCATTTCATGATAGTGCAGAGGCTCTAGCTGAAATTTGTTCGAAACCCAGTATGCCCGACGCTATTATTGCAGCATCAGATATCTTAGCGATTGGTGCTATGCATCAGGCAAAAAAAATGGGCATTAATATACCTGAGGAACTTTCAATTATCGGATTTGATAATATACCAATTGCAAAAATGTTGTCGCCCCAACTTAGCACCATACATCAACCTGCAGAAAAAATAGGTGAGATCGCTTTAAAAATCTTAGATGATAAAATTAACTTTCCAGAAAAACCAAGTCAGGCGGTCATATTAGAATGGCAATTTATGGAAAGAGGAACAAACTAGAACACGACAAAAATCACTTATAACTATATTTCCGCATATATTTATAAAATATATAAATCGTAATATAGTCCTCTAACATCAATACATAAGCCACTTGTTAATAATTAATACTCGCACATCCCTCCTAAAGGTAATCATTTAGAAGGGATGTGCCAGTCATGTCTAAATCAATGAAATTTTATTGAAGAGTAAATTGTCAATTAAAATCTCACTGCAGTTTTAATACCGATAACAACAGCATCTTTTGTTTCATTTACCGCACCTGGATTTATCCAGTATTGAATGTCTGGTTGAATATCAAGCCAAGAAACTGGTCTAAATCTATAGTATAAGTCAAAATTTACAGAATGTCCCTGAACTGGCTGATATAGCGGATTATCATAATCGTGAATACCATTAATCTGATTAATCTGGCGTTCAGTTTTTGCAAGGCGATTGCTCATATCAATCCAACTCCCGCCAAATCCAATATAGTCATTAGGCAGGGCATCAAATATTCCACGATAGCGAATGCCAAGTGAAGCGACAATATGGTTTACATCTGACCGTTGATCAGCAATACTCATATTTCCAAAAACACTCATTCCTCTGGTCTTATCTTCATCATGGCTGGTTATTTGCTGATTAAATCCCCCCCAAGCAAACCATGTACGATTATATGATTCAGTATCTTTACCTACTGGAGTGTAAAGAGAATACTGTTTTGCGTTTGTAAAGAGAACTCCAAAGTTATAAGCGCCTGGCAAATCATTGATATATGTTTTCAATTCAGCTTCAAAAGGTAACAGAACACCTTTGCTGCCATGAGTAGTAAATGACCATGCTCGGGACGTATCTGCTGCCCGAGGGTTTTGTTCAATAACACCAGTTTTAAGAGTAAGCTCTGGTGTTATTGCATATGCAAAGGTCGTTCCCCAAGTATGAATATTCCATGTATTCCAGGTCAAGGAGTTAGATGACTTGCCTCCGCACAGTGTCAATAACTGGAAATCACAAGGAGTAATCTGGTCGAAGGTTTGTTGATAATTCATTAAGCCTGCGCGCCAAGTCAATTTCTTATCCATAAAAGTTCGACTAAATGTCAAATAACCAAGGCGAGTTATGGATCCAGTCCCCCATCCCTCTTGGGCTAAGTCGTTAAAATGGACCCTTTGGTCCTGAAGTCTCTCTGTAGTGAGATTATCATCATGATTTCGGTTAGTAATTAGTCCCTCAATTTTTGCATCGCTCATCCCTGTAAACTGCTCAAGATCTTGATTGAATATTAAAGCAGTCTGATCAACAAAGGCATAATGTCCGTTTTGATCATAACCTCCGCTCACATTATAGGCACTTTCGGTTTGATAAATAAGTGCGTAATTGAATCCGCTATTTGCGAGGGTCGTTCTCATACCGCCCCAATCACCAAATAATCCGGGACTTGGAGGTTCATATCCTAATACAATCGGACTCCATGCTGCTTTATCCGCTGCAGCATTAAATCCAAAGGCCAGAAGTAAAGGCGATAACATAGCCAAACTATATTTCCGTTTATAGGTAACAGTCATTTTTATTACTCTCATTATTTAAGAAGAATTTCAATAAAATAGCAACAAAGCTGAAATACATTCACCTAAATATAAGTATGCCCATAAAGTGAATAACCAGACAAACCCAATAAAATACAAATACAAATACAAATACAAATACAAATACAAATACAAATACAGGTCTATATTATTATATAAAAAGCTAATGGTTAATTATTCCCCATTAGCTTAATTAGCATTAGTTTTCGGCAAATACTATGAATGCAGGTTGTGGCAACGTGAAATCAGAGACAAAATCTAAAACACCAGTATCAGCATTAACATTATAAACTTTAACTTTATTATCTGGGCGATCTGCAGAAACTAAATACTGCCCTGTAGAATCAAAAGCAAAACTACGGGATGCCAATCCTGGATGGATTGACTTAGCCAATTTGACTGCCCCAATACGGGTTAGTTTTGCTTTTTCATCAATGCTATACCACGCAATAGTATCTTCGCCACGATTATTTACATATATAAAACGACCATTTGGATGAAGCCTGATTTCAGCAGGCTCATTATGACCACGATAGCTATTGTCTAAGGTTGAAATTTTATCCAATAATGTCAACCCCCCAGTTTTAGTATCAAATTCCATTGACGCTAATTCAGATGATATTTCAAGATTTAGATATAAATGCTTATTATCAGCAAAAACCAAATGTCGAGGTGCCGATTCATCTGGAAATTTATAACTATTAACCAGATTAAGTTTTTCGGTAACAGAATAAACTAAGACCGTATCCGTGCCTTTATCACAAACAAGGAGATATTTGCCGTTAGGTGAAATAACTGCGCTATGAGCATGGGGGCTAGCCTGAGCATGGCCTCCAGCTTGTTTCGAATGATTAGGGTCTTTACCCTGCCCCTGAAGAATCACTAAATCATTGATTCCAGATATAGACCCATCTTTGTTTAGCCCATACATAATCACAGTGGAATCATCATAAACATACTCTGATCCCCACTTTCCATCTTTAAAAACTACTTTTTCTACATGCTCGAAATCACCATGGTTTGCACTAAATAATCGACCATTATGACTATCAAGACTCAAAAAAGTTGGACGTGGGCCTGGAGCAATTTGCTCATTTAAAAGACTTAAATGACCACTTTCTAAGTTTACAGAAAACGCCATAACACTTGCAGCGGGTTCCACGGGTCCACGCCCATCATTTTTACGCTCGTCTACCGAATATAAAATTGTAGTCTTAGGATCGTACATTAGGTATCCAGCAAGTTTTGGATTTGCCAAATGATTCAACTGCTCAATTTTTTTTCCATCAGAGCTAAGACGTAGAGAATAGATCCCTCCGGGTTGATGTTCATCACCATACGTTCCCACAAAAAGAGTACGTGGCATCTTATTGGCATTAATTGTCTCTGGCATAGTATTCATCTTCATATCAACCTGTTGCGTACTAGATTCTGCAGCCAGGGTTAGCGCAGACTGCCCTCCGGCCATACAGCACATTAGTAATATCACATTTGCAATGAATGGCTTCTGCGCATAACCCATAATAAACCCTTTTGAGGCCAGTTATGATCAGCCCCAGAATGAAGGTGGATTGTAAAATCAAGCTGTAATCAAACGACGCAACATTTCCTGATGACGGCGAACTTGCTCAAATTCATTCATCATGTACTCACGTCCACGATCCTGGAAGTAGCGTTGTCCTTCATATTCCGAATTGAGATATCCTTCGAACCCCCCCCGGCGTAGTGCATCGATTGCAGACACATAGTCAATCGCAATATCCTGATATTGTCCTGGTTTGTCGGGTATTTCTGACATGTTGTTAAACTTCGCATGAATATGAGTGATATGAGGGCAGATTTCGCGGAGTGTCTCAGCTGAAGTATTAGACAATGTCAGCCCTTCAGCAACTACCGTATAGTCTAGAGGTTTTGGTTGTTTGATAAATCCCTCAGCCAATGCTTTCACCGCATTGAAACATATTTTTAATTCATCATTACATTCACCAGTAGTAATGAACTGTCCGAATGCTGCTCGAACATTTCCAGCTGTTTGGTTCGCTACATTGAATGTTTTAGGATCTGCTTTAACCATTGCAGCTAGTTTAACCGCTGCTTTAGAAGCCTCGGGATTAGCACCTCGTCTTTCAAACCATCCTAACTGAGCTTCAGAGGGGCGCGTACCAAAAATGCCAAAGTCAGGAACAATACCTAAATGCCGAGTATTATTTTTCTCATTGAACTCGATTATCTCACTAACCTGCTGTCCTTCTAAAGACATCGGCTGGTGAATCTCTTTACCGATGCGAATATCAAGAGCTTCAGCCAATGGCAGGGCTTTGACCATAACATCCAGAGGAACAATAGATAGTACTCGAACTATGCTAAATCCCAATGTCTTCGCCAGCTTGATATCACTTCTCAAACGTTCAGCACATTCTTCATGGCTCATGACATGAGATCGGAACTGTAGTACATCCATACTAACATCCATAGCAACAGGATTAAGGCCATGAATATCAATAAGCCTATACCAGCGCTGCATGAATGCTTTGTCTGGAACAGGATACTTAATTGACATCTCATCGATTAGTTCAATACCATCAGCGCCATACAAATTATTGGCAACTTCATTAAGTTGCGACTCCAGAGTAGATTCTTTGAAGAACTGAGACTGCTGATAGCTATAGAGCGATACACCACGTTTCATTTTATTCACCTTATTCAACAATCATTTCAAATTTTACAATGTGCGGTGTTTTATCCGATCCTGCACCATTGCCTGGAACTGGTGGATTCTTAACCCACTCTTCATCTGTAGGCAAATATCCATAAGCAGCAAGGACAGATTGTTGGAATAAAATTGTATGTTTTCCTGGTTTTAACCCTCCGGGATGTGACACATGTAAAATACCATCATCGCCATAATCCCAGTGTTCATAAACAGCATGTGATAATTCTTCATAGCTGCGAGGTGCTTTTCCATTGATCTCGAATGACTGCACTGAATTAGGATATTCAACCCCATCTATAGAGAGATAATAGCCATTATGTAAAGAAACAAAACACCCTCTGTAATTGGCATGTCTCACCGCTAAAGTAAACCCTACCACCTCACCATTCACCTTTTCATTTCTCAGGCTACCTGGACGAATAAGATAATTATCAAACATAAAACCTCCAACTATTTAATAAGCTTTATTAACTAATAAATCACAATTCCACGTTATTTATTTTCTTCAAAACCAATAAACCAGACAATACTTGTTACAACGGCAATAGATATTGGAATTGACCATAATATAATCCAAGACTGAACAATGGCCGCATTTATAGTAATAGAGTAAACATATCCTGAGATAAGAGAGCCAAATGCAGCGCCAAATCCTGAGATTGCAATTATTAACCAACTCTGTGCCTGTACTTTCATTTCATGAGGTGCTAAACGGTCTATATACATTGCACTCACAATTAAGAAAAAATCATTACAAATTCCATGTAAACCTATACCAACAAATGCCATCCAATGATGCCCTTTGGCGGCTAAAATAAAAAGAATAAAGCGAATACCCCACATTGCCATACCAATTAGAAGCGCCCATTTCATTCCAACTTTTTTGATGACAAATGGTACAAAAACAATGAATGCAACTTCAGACAATTGTCCTAGGGCCATTACTGATGCAACACCATTGATACCAAGGGAGCCTAAAAAAGGAGAAGCATACGTATTGTAAACACCTAGCGATATAGAGGTTAATAGAGCGCAAATCATCAGAATTGCAAAATTTTTATGCTTGAACAACACTAATGACCTAAATCCTAAAGCGTCTAATAAGTTAAATTTAATGTTTTTTACTTTTGGATTAGTCTTGGGAAGAGTGAATGAATACCCGCCCAGTAATATACCAGAAATACCTGCCACATAGAAAATCCCAATTGTAGACGAATACCCAAGTATTCCTACGATGAAACCGCCGATTGCCCAACCACCAGTTGCAAATAAGCGTAGATAAGGATATAAGTTACCCCGATTTCCTAGATGTTGAAAAGATAGTGAATTAACTAAACCTTGAGTTGGCTGAAAGAATACCATGTAAAGGAAAATAACAATAAGTGCTATACTACCATTTCCAGAAGCTACTAGCCCCGGCAACATAAATTGTATTGCACCACCAATAACATGTAAGAATCCAAGAATTTTCTCAGATGAAATAAAACGATCACTTACAGCGCCAAAGACCAAAGGTGAAATTATTGCGGCTACTGCACATAAAGTGTATGCAAGGCCAATTATACTTCCTAGTTTATAAGTAAATAAAACCAATCCTAATGTTGCAAACCAGGATCCAAAAACAATAAATTGCAACAACATCAGAACACTAAGTCTGGCAAACATAAAGGTAGAGCTTGAACTAAATTTCCCATCAGACATTATTTGATTGTTATCCGATGCACTCTCTACCTTCAAATTATCTTCACCTAAGTAACTGGGCATGTTTAACTCCGCCTTTCGTAGGGGCTGGTACTGAACGAGGTTATTGGTGCTTAATAAATTCTAAATAGCAAAATATCACAATGAAGAACTTTTCCTTTTGTGATCTATGCTTCATTTTTTGAATAATAATAATTCCCCACATTTCACTCCCAAAAGTCTTAAAACAAATATTATCTATATTTATCATGCTGTTAAATGAAAACCACCATTCATTCATTAACACCTTATTGTGAATAATTGAATCATTGTTCGTTTTTTAAACTTACGTATAAAAGATGACCCATAATCGCAGTCTAGAAATTAATTATTGTAAATCATGTGGTTACTTTAAAAATTATGCATCCCGATAAAACTCACTTAGAAAAATGTGATCAAGATCTCTATATTATTAACTACGATTAAACTCGCCCTAGGTATCCATCACGCCGATACCCTATATCCGCAAAAGCCATTTCCTATTTTTTTCTTTTTCCGGCATAACAGTAATAGTTTTTGGTATGGACGTATTTTATTAAAATGATTATCAATAATTTCATTTTACGTAAATATCAGATTTATTAGAATTCAATCCGGAGATATATGAAATGGTAAAAAAACTACGAATTGGGATTATTGGTTGCGGACGCATTGCTGTTGTTAAACATTTTCCTGCCTTCGCCAAAGCAAAGGATCGTGTTGACTTAGTTGCTTTTTGCGACATAGAGATTGAACGGGCGATCGAAGCTGCTGAGAAGTATGGCGTTCCCGGTGCTGAAACATATAAAGACTACCGTGACCTGTTGAAGGACAAATCAATTGATGTTGTCTACATTCTTACTCCTAACAATTCCCATAGCCCTCTGACAGTAGATGCTCTTGAGGCAGGTAAGCATGTCCTCTGCGAAAAACCAATGGCGGCAACTACAGCAGATGCGCAGAAAATGCTGGATGCGGCAAAACGCACGGGTAAAAAACTCACAATTGGATACCAAAACCGTTTCCGTAAAGACGTTCAAATCCTGAAACACGCTAGTGACGAAGGTGAATTAGGTGAAGTTTATTTTGCCAAAGCACACGCGGTGCGCCGTAAAGGCGTTCCAACTTGGGGTGTTTTCTTGGATAAAGAAAAACAAGGCGGTGGCCCACTGATCGATATTGGGACACATGCTCTGGATATCGCACTTTGGACAATGGATAACTACAAACCAAAACAGGTATCTGGGTCAGTCTTTCATAAAATGAAAGACAACTATGAAGGCAACCTATTTGGACCATGGAACACTGAAACAATTGATGTAGAAGACTCTGCATTCGGTTTCATTAAGATGGAAAATGGAGCCACTATTTTCCTTGAAGCATCTTGGGCACTGAATATTTTGAAACCACGTGAAGGTCAAGTGACATTATGTGGTACTAAGTCTGGTGCTGAACTGGTTGGTGATGGGGCTGCAGCGCCAACATCTGCAGTAAATGGTACTGGTAGTGTCGCATTCAACACCGCCCGCTTCGGAGAGCTAGTAGATATCGAGCCGTTTGTTCTTGGCGGTCCTGGCCCTGCTGATCTCGGACATGATCCTTTCCGCGTGGCCGATGCTGAATTGGCAGCTTGGATCGATGCAATTGAAAATGATAAAGAACCAGTGGTTACTGCCCAGCAAGCCTTCATCGTTACTCAGGTCCTTGAAGCCATCTACAAATCGGCTGAAACCGGACAAACAATACAACTGTAATAGCGACATTTTATATAAGTGGCTCCTATAATTCGGTGCCACTTCGTTTCCACAATCAGCCATAAAAATATTGCCGTCCGGTTAATGAGGAGGTCATATGAATACTCTCAAAGGTCCCGGTATTTTTCTTTCGCAATTTATAGATAATACAGCCCCATTCAACACTCTTGAAGGACTGGCAACTTGGGCATCCAGCCTGGGTTTTAAAGCATTACAAATACCTTGTAATCATAAGCACATCTTCGATATTGAGCAGGCAGCTGGAAGCCAGCAATATTGCGATGATGTCAAAGGCATGCTTGCTGAACACAATCTACAGATCAGTGAGTTATCGACGCATCTGGAAGGACAGTTGGTGGCGGTTCATCCAGCTTACAATCATCCTTTTAGTGGTTTTGCGCCTCAAAGTGTTGCGAACGATCCAATAGCCAGGAAGGAATGGGCTATTGGCATTTTGAAAAAAGCAGCACAAGCATCAGCACGTCTTGGACTTGATGCACATGCTACCTTTTCTGGCTCTCTAGCATGGCCATACTTATATCCTTGGCCACCTCATAATTCCGAGCTTTTTGATGAAAGCTTTAAAGAACTGGCGAAACGTTGGCTACCAATACTAAATACATTCGATGAATATGGTGTTGATGTTTGCTATGAGATTCATCCAAGTGAAGATCTACACGATGGTGCAACATTTGAACGTTTCCTTGATGAAGTCAATTACCATCCGCGTTGCAACATCCTTTTCGACCCGAGTCATCTGCATCTGCAACAGATAGATTATCTTGCTTATATAGATATTTATCACGAGCGGATCAAAGCATTTCACGTTAAGGATGCTGAATTTAATATAAATGGTCGCAGTGGTGTATACGGCGGTTATCAACCTTGGATACAGCGGGCCGGACGTTTCCGTTCACCTGGTGATGGTCAGATTGATTTCAAATCAATCTTTAGCAAACTCACCCAATATGACTTCCGTGGATGGGCTGTACTTGAATGGGAATGTTGTCTAAAAAATAGTGAAGATGGTGCTCGTGAGGGTAGCCGTTTTATTGAAGATCATATTATCAGTGTATCTAACCGATCCTTTGATGATTTTGCAGAAACTGAAAGCAATATATCTGAAATAAGAAAGATCTTAGGAATATTCTGACACCAGAATCGGAGGTAGGCTCTCTACCTCCCTTCCCTATTTGATAGAAGAAATAAACGTTACCCGGTAATTTTAGGCTGAGGCAAAGATGAAAAAAATTTTTTATGATGCGATTGTTATCGGCTCAGGAGTAGCGGGCAGTATCGCGGCAAAAGAATTAACAGAAAAGGGAATGAATGTAGTTTTGCTTGAAGCAGGACCATTTTTGGGTGAAAAAGATTTTCCCATCACCCCGGGCAATAACGAGAAGATAAAAAAAATAGATGCACTTGCCCGCTTTAAAATTGCATTGACCGGTCAACCACTACAGGCTCGAGCAACCTACATGAGCAATGAGTACCGCCACCTGTTTGTAAATGATTGGAAAAATCCGTATACAACACCAAAGGGCCAATACTTCTTATGGATACGCGGGCGCCAACTCGGTGGAAGACTCCATACGTATGGCCGTGTATTGCAACGGATGTCTAATTATGACTTCAAAGCAGCCAGTTATGACGGCTATGGGCAAGATTGGCCGATTAGTTATGAGGAACTGGCACCATGGTACGATCACATAGAAGAATTCCTTGGTGTATATGGCACAAGAGAAAATATACCGAATCTTCCTGATGGTAAGTTCATTCAAGCTCCAATTTTGACAAAACCAGAAAAGACCTTTAAAAATAAGATTGAATCTCTATGGCCTGAGCGCAAAGTCATCAGTTGGCGTTTCTCTGCCCCAAATCTTAAGCGAATTCCTGTCGGTGTACAGGCTGCGATAGATACGGGTCGTCTTGAGTTGCGAACTGATGCTGTAGCAAAACAAATTGATGTAGACCCTGTCAGCGGTAAAGCAGTTGGTGTAACTTTTATTGACAGATTGACAAAGCAGGAGCATAGCGTCCGTGGCGGCATGGTTATGCTATGTGCTTCTGCAATTGAATCTGTTCGCTTATTACTCAATTCACGTTCTACACGTCACCCTGAAGGTATTGGTAATTCAACGGGATTATTAGGTCGTTATTTTTTAGAACAAGCACCGAGTCTTATAGCTGGTTCAGTACCTGACAGTATGGGTTGGGAATATGACTCATCACTTCCACAAGACCCATTCTGTAGACCCGCAGGCGGCATTGTTATTCCGCGCTTTCAGAACGTTGGTGTCCAAACAGGTAAGAACTATCTTCGGGGTTTTGCGTACCAAGGTGTTATCGGCCGTGGTTATGTGCCACCTGATAGTCCCGCACAATTTGGGCTTATGGGCTTTGGCGAAATGCTACCTCGAGCAGAAAATCGGATAACCTTGGATGCTCGTAAAAAAGATGCATGGGGTATCCCTGCTCCACGAATTGATTGTTCATTCGGAAATAATGATCTTATTGTAATGAAAGAACAACTCAATACAATTAAAGAAATGGTCTCAGCATGTAATTACAAAATTGATTTCGCAGGTACTGCTCTTGGACTTGAAGATGCCCGCAACGTAATGCCTGATGAATCATTTTTAATGAAAATGATCTTCCGACTTTCTTTTAAGAAAAGTGTTGGCCTTGGAGCTGCAATCCATGAAAGTGGTGGAGCAAGAATGGGAGAAACCCCGAATAACTCAGTTCTGAATAATTACAATCAGTGTTGGGATGCAAGTAATGTCTTCGTAACTGACGGAGCATGCTTTGTTACTAGCGGCACTGTTGGTCCAACATTAACCATGATGGCGATTACCGCTCGCGCCTGCCATTACGCTGCAAACCAATATATGCAAGGGCAACTCTAAACGTACAAGTTCAAGTGCTGCATGTTATTGATTGCAATGAATCAGCATTAAACTAGCAAAATCAGTTCTATTTTCTTTTATAAAGGTGTATCTGATGTCGAAATTTATCCTTGTTGGTGACGTCGGCGGTACAAACGCTAGACTTGCCCTGTGCGATATGGCTGATGGAGCTATCTCACATATCCATACCTATTCCGCAAATGATTACGCCACTCTTGAAGATGTCATAACACATTATCTAGAAGGTCAGCGGGTTACAGTACATGAAGCTTGTATTGCTATCGCATGTCCTATAACCAATGACTGGGTCGATATGACCAATCATAGCTGGGCATTTTCAATCAATTCAATGAAACTTAATCTTGGTTTGAATAATCTTGAAGTCATAAATGATTTCAAAGCCGTTTCGATGTCGATTCCTATGTTGCACGACACAGACCTATTGAAATTCGGTGGGGGACACGTTGAAAAAGATAAGCCTATTGTTGTATATGGGGCTGGCACAGGGTTAGGAGTTTGCCATCTAATACAAACTACACAGCAGGTTATCAGTCTGCCCGGCGAAGGTGGTCATGTAGATTTTGCACCCAACAGCGCAGAAGAAGACCTTATCCTTTCAGCCCTAAGATCAGAACATGGCCGTATTTCTTATGAGAGAGTTCTATCCGGACCTGGCCTTGTTAATCTGTATAGAGGCATTGTCAAAGTAGATGGAAGAATTCCGGAAAAACTAAAGCCAAAAGATATAACGGATCGAGCATTAAACAATGAATGTACCGACTGTCGTCGTGCACTATCGCTATTCTGTATATTATTAGGTCGCTTTGGCGGGAACCTTGCACTGACAATGGGAACATTTGGTGGAGTTTATATTGCTGGGGGAATCGTCCCGCGTTTCCTTGATTTTTTCCGTTCATCCGGATTCAGAAGTGCCTTCGAAGATAAAGGACGATTCAATAATTATCTTAAAGACATTCCTGTTTTTTTAATAACACATCCTCAACCTGGATTATTAGGTGCAGGAGCTCACATGCGACAATTGCTAGGATATTCACTTAACTAACCCTGTAAATACTGGGGGGCCGGAGATAAAGATTATGATTATAGGTCCATATATAAATAGCATAGCAATTATCGTTGGCGCAATAGGCGGAAGCCTATTATCGCCCTGGATCCCCCGACGCCTTCACGAAGGTATGCCACTAATGTTTGGCATTTGCTCAATGGCAATGTCAGTAATATTAATAATGGATACTATTAATATGCCTGTAATTGTTCTAGCCGGTATCCTTGGAGCCCTTACTGGTGAATTAGTATCACTTGAAAAAAAGATAAACAATATTGCAACAAAGGCAAAAAACTGTATAGAGTCCATCTTACCAAAACCACGTGGCGACATTACTAATGAGGAATTTTTAAACATCTTTGTAGCCTTAATTATCTTATTCGGAGCCAGTGGTACTGGTATTGTTGGCGCAATGAACGAAGGAATGAATGGAAATAGTTCCGTGCTTATTACCAAAGCGTTCATGGATTTTTTTTGCGCCATTCTTTTTGCTACACGGCTTGGCTTTTCTATTATAATCCTTTTTATACCTCAGTTAGTTATTCAACTAATTCTTGCCTATAGTGCCGTATTACTTCTTCCGTTAACGACAACGTCCATGCGAGCTGATTTTTATGCCGTTGGCGGAATGGTGATGATGGCCACTGGTCTAAGGATATGTGGTATTAAAATGTTCCCTGTAGCAAACATGCTTCCAGCACTGCTATGGGCAATGCCTCTCTCCTGGATTTGGAACTATATTTCGAACTAAATAGAGTTGGTAATGCATCTTACGATTTCATCCAATCAGGAAGATTGTTTATCCCCTGATTTTTTTGGGCCAGTAGAGCAGCAATCCCACCTAGAATTTCTGGCAAATCAGCAAAGTGAGCTGATTTTAAGTCCACTGTGGGTGAAGTTGTTCCGAGGTTATGCTCTTCTATCGTCGAGATAACACTGTCAAAGAAAATAGCTCCCGCCTTGGATAAATCACCACCAATGGAAATCACATCTGGTGCCAATATTTTAACAATATTTGCCAAAGCCTTGCCGAGATGCCTGCCAGCATCAAATAACACTCGTTGACATGCTACATCACCTTCCGCAGCAGCAAGAATTATTTCGGTCAGAGAGTTCTTATAGATCTCTGATTTTGAGAGAGTCATTATAATAGCGCGTTCTGAAATGAAAGTAGTGAGGCATCCTCGACATCCGCAAAAACAAACCGCTCCAGAATTATCGATAATCAGATGACCGAACTCAGCGGCCATTCCATTCCCCCCTTTGTAAATATGATTATTTATAATGATACCTCCACCTATCTGGCGGGAGCAGGATATATAGATAAAGTTTTCAACGCCCTTTCCACTCCCCCATGACCATTCTGCTAATGCTGAATGATTAGCATCATTGCCAATGATAATGGGTAATTGCAATTCACGCTCAAAAAAAGATTTTATCTTAATATCGCACCATCCAGGTAACCGGCCTGCAGACCATGAAATAATAGTTTCACCGTTGATATCCAATGGTGCAACGATACTAATCGCGACCCCGGAAATATCACCAATACTTAGCTCATGATTTTTTAAAAGATCATTTATGATTTGAACTACAGCATGAGGATTATTTTCTTCAGGTGAATTTTGGTCCACAAAGCACTCATAATCAAATCGCTGTTCTGATTCGAATAAAAACAATGAGCAGCTAATTTTATCAACCGCTACTAATATAGAAATATACCGTCCTGTCTTAGATATTAGTGAAACAATACCTTCACGACCATTAACCCAATGAATATCGACATTGCCGAGTTCGCGAAGTTTTTTTACAACATAGTTAACCATAGCTGGCGACAAACCAGTTTTACGCGATATAGAAGCCTGAGAGTGTGGGCCTTCATTGAGTAATAACTCTCGAACTAAGGAAACACTTTTTCGTTTTTTGATAGAATTATTTTCCACTATAACGCCCTCATACCTATAAATCTAATACCACATGGTCTGGATTTTATGGCTATAAAGTCACTTACGCAACAACCATAAGAAATCTTATTCGTCTGAAGGTTCTAACTACAATAGATGGTAACCTCACATTTTGAAGTAGAAAAACACAAAGAACCTCGACTAGACGACTACAAAATGCTATTTTTAACTAAAAATTACTATGTGGCCTGAAGTTATGCATCTTCGCGGTTTAGATCTCAATCTTTTGATTATCCTTGATGTGCTTTTAGCTGAACGTAATGTCACACGTACTGGTGAACGTGTTCATTTGAGCCAGTCAGCAACATCAGGTGCCTTATCAAGGCTAAGAGAATTCTTTGATGATCAACTACTTGTCCAGGTTGGACAGCGTATGGAGCTAACTCCTTTTGCTGAAATGCTTGTAGAGGAGGTCCATGATATTATCAGTAAATGTGAAGCAATTGTCGATAAAAATCAAAAATTTGATCCTGAAACATCAACGAGAACTTTTCGGCTTAATATTTCAGATGCATCCGCCACTGTAGTTATGAATAATGCAATAACTCTTATTCAAAAGCAAGCTCCGCATGTTCGGTTGGATATATCTTCTATTATTGATGGACCGATCAGTGAATATTTAAATATAGGCGTTATTGACCTAATTGTAACTCCAACTAACTTAGTATCGTCTCAACATCCTGCCGAATACCTTTTTGACGACCAATATGTTTGCGTAGTCTGGTCTGGTAATCCGCTATGCCAATCAGGCATAAATTTGGATAATTATCTGTCCAGTGGTCATATTGTTGCAAGATTTAGTAAAATGATCGGGTGGGCTCTTGATGAGGTTTTTATCAGCCAGTCAGGATATCAACGTAGAATAGATATTATTGTTCCCTCTTTCAGTATGCTGATGACGCAACTGATCGGTACAAATTTAATTGCCACTGTTCATGAACGTTTTGCTCGCTATTACTCTAAATACCTTCCGGTAGAGATCTTCCCATGTCCTATTATTTCAGAGCCTTTCGATATGAAGTTGCAGTGGCATCGGCATCATGACGGTGATCTTGGTATTCAATGGCTACGTCAGATTCTACATAAATCAGTATTGAATCTCGAACCACTTAGTTGAGCCAATCAGTAAAACCCTATCCCCCCACGATATAAATAAAAAAGACTGCCTTTCCGCAGTCTTTTTTATTTATATGCCTAAGTTGAAAGCTAATGATTACAATTAAAAACAATTTTCGCTAACACTACTAGATCTTTTATCAACAAGACTTTTATGAAAATTTGTCAGCACCATCGATAATGCAGCAATAACCCCTGGAACAGCAAATACCAGGAACCAAATAGTAATAGTTACATTAGCAGTTAAAAGCATGCCGCCAACAATAGTGTAAATAGACCCGTTTTAGTTCCAGGCATTTTTTGAGATCCCGACCAAATGATTGTGTTGCCGATATTCCTCCGGCGTCATATTGTTCAGTGATTCATGAGGGCGTTCACAGTTATATTCTGACACCCATCTTTCCGTGATTTCCCGCACTTCATTCAGCGTTCTGAACAGATAAAAATCGAGTATTTCTGTACGGTATGTTCGGTTAAAGCGCTCAATAAAAGCGTTCTGCGTCGGCTTACCCGGCTGAATAAATTCCAGTTTTACTGCATGTTGCTCTGCTCATTCAGCCAGTGCAAGTGAGATAAATTCCGGACCATTATCCATGCGTAGCATGACCGGATAGCCGCGATTTGCCGCGATCCTGTCGAGTACACGGACCACGCGCAAAGCTGGCAGATTCAGATCGATTTCAATCGACAATGCCTCACGGTTAAAGTCATCAACGACATTGAACGTGCGAAAACGACGGCCACAGACCAGAGCATCATGCATAAAATCGACAGACCAGCTCTGGTTCAGCGCTTCCGGTGTGGCCAGTGGCGAGGAATTACGCACCGGCAACCGTTGTTTGCCTTTACGGCGAACATTCAGCTTCAGCAGACAATAAATACGATGGATCCTTTTGTGATTCCACGGGTATCCCTGCCGCCGCAGAACCTGGAAAAGTTTTGGAAAACCGTACCGTGGGTATCGCTCTGCCACTGCCTGCAACGCGACAATAACGGGTTCGTCACGCGTGGTATCCGGACGGTAGCTCAGGTTCAGACTCCGGCAGTCCTGACGGATACTGAGTCCAAATGTCGTTATCAGATGAGTGACCAGCTCACGCTTAAAGGCTGGTTTTAAAGCTTTTTTCGATAACGTCTTTCAGGGCCCGGTTCTCAAGGCTCAGGTCGGCAAACATCTGTTTGAGACGCCGATTCTCGTCCTCAAGATCCTTGATCTTTTTAATATCAGAAGCCTCCATGCCGCCGTATCTGGACTTCCAGTTGTACCAGGTGGCTTCAGATATACCGGCCTCCCGGCAGACATCTTTAACGGTTCGTCCGGCTTCAACCGATTTAATTACGGCAATGATCTGATGCTCAGTAAAACGGGCTTTACGCATAGCGATCTCCTTTGTTGGCAGATTGATTATGCCGGAGGATCTCTAAATGTGAATGGCACGATTATGCGGGATACTTACAGCATGAGCGGGAACGTCAGGTTCTGGTACAGTATTATCCTGTGGAAGGTATAGCTGTAGCAGACCGCTTACCCGGCAGAACAAGAGCATCCATGAGACAAGCGGCATACTCAATGGGCCTAAAATTTCCAGCACGGCTTCCGCACATTCGTGGAACGTCTTCTGTCGGCGGGCTTTTTTTTCGCATTACCCCCCGTCGATTACCGGATGATGACGCAATTTACAAGCGCCTTGTCCGCCTACCGCGAGCACAACGCCATCAGGCTAACTATTAGCCGGCGTAAAAAAACCGGGCGCTAAGGCCCGGTTTGTACGGCAGTGAAACGAAGATTAATGCGCGGCTTCCGGCTTGTGCTTTTGCGCACTCTGGAAGCCATACGTCAACGCATTTTTCTCTTTATCCAGCGCGACGGTGACCTGTCCGCCATCAACCAGCGATCCAAACAGCAACTCATTGGCCAGCGGTTTTTTCAGGTTATCCTGAATCACACGCGCCATCGGTCGTGCGCCCATCGCCCGGTCATAGCCCTTTTCCGCCAGCCAGTCGCGCGCTTCCTGACTGACTTCCAGAGAGACGCCTTTCTGATCCAACTGAGCCTGCAACTCGACGATAAACTTATCGACAACCTGATGAATCACCTCGCCAGACAGATGATCGAACCAAATAATGTTGTCGAGACGGTTACGGAACTCCGGCGTAAACACTTTCTTGATCTCGCCCATCGCATCGGTACTGTTGTCCTGATGAATAAGACCAATAGATTTACGTTCGGTTTCTCGCACGCCGGCGTTGGTGGTCATCACCAGCACCACGTTGCGGAAATCCGCCTTACGGCCATTGTTATCGGTCAGCGTACCGTTATCCATCACCTGCAGCAGCAGGTTAAAGACATCCGGGTGCGCTTTTTCGATCTCATCCAGCAACAGCACCGCATGAGGATGCTTAATCACCGCATCCGTCAGCAGCCCGCCCTGGTCGAAACCGACGTATCCCGGAGGCGCGCCGATCAAACGGCTCACCGTATGACGCTCCATATATTCGGACATATCGAAGCGCAACAGCTCAATACCCAGCGCTTTTGAAAGCTGTACCGTAACTTCAGTTTTCCCTACGCCAGTTGGCCCGGCGAACAAGAATGAGCCGACAGGTTTATGCTCATGGCCCAGACCGGCACGACTCATCTTAATAGCTTCGGTCAGCGCCTCAATCGCGTTATCCTGGCCGAAGACCAGCATTTTCAGACGATCGCCCAGGTTCTTCAGCGTATCGCGATCGCTCTGCGAGACGCTCTTTTCAGGAATTCGCGCAATTCGCGCCACTACGGACTCAATATCCGCCACGTTGACCGTTTTCTTACGTTTGCTCACCGGCATCAGACGCGCCCGAGCGCCCGCTTCGTCAATCACGTCAATGGCTTTATCCGGCAGATGGCGGTCATTGATATATTTTACCGCCAACTCGACCGCCGCACGCACCGCTTTCGCGGTATAACGCACGTCGTGGTGCGCTTCGTACTTAGGTTTCAAGCCGTTGATAATTTGCACCGTCTCTTCCACCGAAGGCTCGGTAATATCAATTTTCTGGAAACGGCGCGCTAATGCACGGTCTTTCTCAAAAATATTGCTGAATTCCTGATAGGTCGTTGAGCCGATCACCCGGATCTTGCCGCTGGAAAGCAGCGGTTTAATCAGATTTGCCGCATCCACCTGTCCGCCCGACGCCGCGCCAGCGCCGATAATGGTATGGATTTCATCGATAAACAGGATGCTGTTGGTATCCTGCTCAAGCTGTTTCAGCAACGCCTTAAACCGTTTTTCAAAATCGCCGCGGTATTTGGTGCCCGCCAGCAGCGAACCGATATCCAGAGAGTAAATGGTGCAATCGGCCATCACTTCCGGCACATCGCCCTGCACGATACGCCAGGCCAGCCCTTCGGCAATCGCCGTTTTGCCGACGCCGGATTCCCCTACCAGCAACGGGTTATTTTTACGGCGACGACACAAGACCTGGATCGCGCGTTCAAGTTCTTTTTCACGACCAATCAGCGGATCGATGCCGCCCACGCGAGCAAGTTGGTTAAGATTCGTCGTGAAGTTTTCCATACGTTCCTCCCCGCCAGCTTGTTCGTCGCCAGTTGGCTGATTGCCGAGATCGGAAGATTGGCTCGGTTCGTCTTTTCGCGTCCCGTGAGAAATAAAGTTCACGATATCCAGACGGCTCACTTCATGCTTGCGCAGCAGATAAGCCGCCTGTGATTCCTGTTCGCTAAAGATAGCCACCAGCACATTCGCGCCAGTCACTTCACTACGCCCGGAAGACTGAACATGGAAGACGGCACGCTGCAGGACACGCTGGAAACTTAACGTCGGCTGCGTATCACGCTCTTCTTCACTGGCAGGCAGTACGGGTGTGGTTTGTTCAATGAAGGCTTCGAGTTCCTGACGGAGCGCCACCAGATCCACGGAGCATGCTTCCAGCGCTTCGCGAGCCGATGGGTTGCTGAGCAGCGCCAGCAACAGATGCTCGACGGTCATAAACTCATGACGGTGCTCGCGCGCTCTGGCGAAAGCCATGTTTAAACTGAGTTCCAGTTCTTGATTGAGCATAGGCACCTCCCCCAATTTTTATACCTGCATTCAGGCTTTTTCCAGCGTACACAGCAACGGATGCTCGTTCTCCCTTGCATACTTGTTCACCATCGCCACTTTGGTTTCCGCCACCTCGGCGGTGAACACGCCGCAGATGGCTTTGCCTTGATAGTGAACTGCAAGCATCAATTGCGTTGCACGTTCTACATCATAAGAAAAGAATTTTTGTAACACGTCAATAACAAACTCCATCGGAGTGTAGTCATCATTGACTAATATCACTTTATACATAGATGGCGGTTTTAGCGCGTCGCGCACGCTATCTTCCACCAACTGATCAAAATCCAGCCAATCGTTCGTCTTACCCATTGTCAGTCGTCATTATCGGTTACGGTTGTCGGCAGAAAAATCTGCCGCTGACCAGAGTCTATGCACACAATCAATCTACCTCAATTGATAGATAACTAACATCTATCAGTACCATCCGCGACATCTGTCACATTCCCGGCAATAGCGTTAACTGCTTCAAATTTTTGATTCATTTTTACCCGATCCCCCCAGCCTGATGCTTGACGCCTCGCCTGATTTCTCTAAATTGTAATGTCGAGAGTTGGTGAGGTTTTGAACAGCCCCCACTCCGTCACCGGTTCATTCCATCTTACTTATATAAGATTTACGAAGGATGTCGAAGCATGGAAACGGGTACTGTAAAGTGGTTCAACAATGCCAAAGGGTTTGGTTTCATCTGCCCTGAAGGCGGCGGCGAGGATATTTTCGCCCATTATTCCACCATTCAAATGGATGGTTACAGAACGCTTAAAGCCGGACAGTCTGTCCGGTTTGATGTACACCAGGGGCCAAAAGGCAATCACGCCAGCGTCATCGTGCCCATCGAAGCAGAGGCCGTTGCATAGCTCCTCTGTCTCATTGTGTACATCCAGGAGGCAAAATGCCAGCCCGATCGGCTGGCATTTTTATTTAACGCCAGTTCCTGATAGCAACACCGTTGCATCTTATCAGGCCGACAAATGACGTCAGCAAGATTACTCCCTTGCCAGCGCCTCCACCGGGTCCAGTCGCGCCGCGTTTCTCGCCGGTAGCCAGCCAAACAGTATCCCGGTAAACGTCGAACATAAAAACGCGCTCGCCAGCGCAGTCAGTGAAAAACCGATCTCCCAGCCGGGCAGGAAAAGCTGTAGCATAAATGCGATGAACATCGACAAGCTAATCCCCAGCGCTCCACCAACCAGGCAAACCAGCACCGCTTCAATAAGAAACTGCTGTAGCACATCGCTGGCGCGCGCGCCTACCGCCATACGGATGCCGATTTCACGCGTTCGCTCGGTGACGGAAACCAGCATAATATTCATAACGCCGATGCCGCCGACAACCAGCGAAATGACGGCCACCAGCGTCAGAAATAACTGAAGAGTATAGGTGGTTTTTTCAGCCGTTTTCAGGACGCTGTCCATATTCCAGGTGAAGAAGTCTTTTTTACCGTGGCGTAAGGTGAGCAGGCGGGTAAGCTGCTGTTCAGCCTGATCGCTATCAACGCCATCTTTCACACGAACGGTGATCGAGTTAAGCCATGACTGACCCATTATGCGATCTGACATCGTGCTATAGGGCAACCAAACTTGCAACAGATTGCTATTGCCGTACATGGACGGTTTCTCTTCCGCCACGCCAATAACAATAACCGGCATATTACCCACCAGCACCACTTCCCCTACGACATTCGCTTTATTTGGAAATAGCTGGCGTCGCGTGTTGGCATCCAGCACCACCACCTGCGCGCGATCCTGTTGTTGTACAGCATTGAAGGTGTTCCCCTCCCTAAAGGACATGCCGTAAACGTTAAAATAATCGCCACTGACGCCATTAGCATTTACGGCAATATCAATATTGCCATAGCGAAGACGTAGGCTCTTTGAAACGCTGGGCGTCGCAGAGTTAACCCACGGCTGTTTCTGAATAGCCACCAGATCGTCATATTTCAGCGCCTGTCGATACTGCGGGTTGTCGTCGCCAAAATCTTTGCCTGGATGAATATCAATCGTGTTAGTGCCCATCGCGCGGATATCCGCCAGTACCATCTGTTTTGCGGCGTCGCCGACCACCACAATCGACACCACCGACGCAATACCGATAATAATTCCCAGCATGGTCAGTAAAGTACGCATTTTGTTAGCGGCCATCGCTAACCACGCCATTGACAGCGCTTCGCGAAAGCTGCTGGCAAATTGCCGCCAGCCGGGAGCCGTATTAACTACGGCAGCGTCAACGCCCTGTTCGCGTTTCTTTTCCTGCGCGGGCGGATTATGGACAATCTTGCCATCGTGAATTTCAATAATCCGCTCCGCCTGGGCGGCAATCAGCGGATCGTGCGTCACAATGATCACCGTATGTCCGCGATCGCGCAGTTGGCGCAAAATCGCCATCACCTCTTCGCCGGAATGACTATCCAGCGCGCCGGTCGGCTCATCCGCCAGAATCACCTGTCCGCCGTTCATCAGCGCGCGGGCAATACTGACACGCTGCTGCTGTCCGCCAGAAAGCTGTGAAGGTGGGTAATCGACGCGATCGCTTAATCCCAGCCGCAAAAGCAACTCTCTGGCGCGCGCCTGGCGTTTTTTGCGTTCAATGCCGGCGTAGACGGCGGGGATTTCAACATTTTGCGCTGCCGTTAAATGCGACAACAGATGGTAGCGCTGAAAGATAAAGCCAAAATGCTCACGCCGCAGCTGCGCCAGCGCGTCCGGGTCCAGCGTCGAGACGTCCCGCCCCGCCACCCGATAAGTGCCGCTGGTCGGTTTATCCAGGCACCCGAGGATATTCATCAGCGTTGATTTTCCAGAACCGGAAACGCCGACGATCGCCACCATCTCCCCGGCGTGGATTTGCAGGGAGATATCTTTCAACACCGCCACCTGCTCTTCTCCGGAGGGGTAGCTGCGACTCACATTGCGCAGTTCAAGCAATGCCGTCATGGCGTCGCTCCTGGCCTGCTCTCACCGATGATCACCTCATCGCCCGCTTCCAGACCTTTAACCACTTCCACGTCTGTATCGTTACGCTCGCCAATGATCACTTCGCGCTCACGTTTTTCGCCGTTACGCAACAGCGCCACTTTATAACGATTGCCGCCCACCGGTTCGCCAAGCGCGGCGAGAGGAATAATCAGCACATTTTTGACATCCATGAGTTGAATATAAACCTGTGCGGTCATATCAAGACGCAAGATTCTTTTGGGATTCGGCACTTCAAACCGGGCGTAATAAAAAATAGCGTCGTTGATTTTTTCCGGCGTCGGCAGAATATCTTTTAAAACGCCTTCATAGCGCGTTTGCGGATCGCCTGCAATGGTGAACCATGCTTTCTGCCCCGCCCGAAGATGGATCACGTCCGCTTCCGAGACCTGCGCTTTTACCAGCATGGTGCTCATATCCGCCAGCGTCAGAATATTGGGCGCCTGCTGAGCTGCAATCACCGTTTGTCCTTGCAGGGTAGTGATTTGCGTCACTTCCCCCGCCATGGGGGCGACAATACGGGTATATTCCAAGTTGGTTTTCGCGGTGTCCAACGAGGCCCGATTACGTTTGATCTGGGCATCTATGGTGCCAATACGCGCCTGTTTAACCGCCATCTCCGTCGCCGCGGTATCCAGATCCTGTTGCGATACCGCCTGAGTCTTAGCTAACTGCTGCTGGCGCGCCAGCGTAACCCGCGCCAGCTTTAACTCAGCGGCTGCCTGCTGACGCTCCGCGTTCAGCTCCATCAGGGTGGCCTCGACCTCTTTTATCTGGTTCTCCGCCTGATCTGGGTCAATCACGCCGAGTAGCTGATCTTTTTTAACGTTATCGCCAATGGAGACCAGCAGCGTTTTCAACTGGCCGCTCACCTGCGCGCCGACATCCACTTTACGCAACGCGTCCAGTTTTCCAGTCGCCAGTACACTCTGTTCAAGATCGCCTGGCCGCACGATTAATGTCTGATAAGTTGGCAGCGGCGCATTTAGCATTCGCCAGCCAGCCATCCCCCCCACTAAAAGAATTAAAATAATGACCAGATAACGCTTTTTAAATTTCTTTCCCTTAGCACGCATAGAAACCCTGACGGCAAAATTTCAACCAGAAAGTAAACCGTATCTAAACAAACCTGACACAATAAAGATAGCGTCGGCTGTATTGACGATTGGTTAATGTTTCCTGTGGTTCAATCTCGACAATCTTATGTCGCGGATTACGATCATGACACAGCTTACAGATAATACCTGGTACACTTCAGATTACATCTCTCCTTTACAATTATTTATTCGTCTGACGCGCGGGCAATTACAGCCAGGAAAATTCTGGCGTAAAGCCAGCTTTCGTCGCAAGTTTTTAATCCGCTCATTAGTCATGCCGCGTGCGACCAGCCAATTACTGACTAATCTCACCCAATGGCCGGAGTTAAATACGTTACTTGCTCGTCAGCCGCGTTTGCCTATTCGGCTACATCGTCCTTATATGGCTGTAAATATTAAACGCGATTTCGCCTTAGATGCGCTGTGTTTTCATTATCAACAGATGCGCCAACTTTTATCGCGGGAACAACAAGTTAGCTATTTAAGTCAGTATGGCCTGAATCTTGCTAAATTTGAAACTAAAACCGGCGAGTTGTTTCAACTTGATTTAGTCAGTCTGGTCTCACTGGATAAAGAAGGTGAAAGCACTATTGTTGTTCGCGACGCACAGTTACGTATTCTGGCAGAGATCACATTTACCCTGTGTCGCTTTAACCAACAACGCACACTATTTATCGGCGGATTACAGGGCGCGGCAAACGACGTCCCTCACGAAATTATCCAGCAGGCGACCAAAGCCTGCCATGGTCTTTTTCCCAAACGCATCGTGATGGAGGCTCTCTGTCAGTTTGCGCAAGTCTTTCAGGCAGAAAAGATTATAGCTGTGAGTAACGATGCGCACGTTTACCGTAGCTGGCGATACATGGATAAAAAGACGCAAATGCATGCCGACTATGACGCGTTTTGGGAATCGTTAGGCGGTGAAAGAATTAAAGGAAATTACTATGCGCTACCGCTGGCGTTCGCCCGAAAAAGCGAATCGGAGATCGCCAGTAAGAAACGGGCCGAGTATCGCCGCCGCTATGCGTTACTCGATAGCGTCGTCGAACAGGTTCCGGCCACATTCAAACGTTAATCCGCCCGGCCCCGCGCCAGCCAAACCACGCGCGAGAACATCTTTCTGAACAGCGGCGGCACGGCGTCAATTCCCCGCCGCCCGGCTTCCATCGCGACTTCAATCGCCAAATCCGGCTTTGACGAGCGGTGGATAGCTTTAGTAATAATTTTCCGGGTATTCATCGGCACATTAGGCGGAAGCTGCGCAACCCGGTGAAAAACATCGGCAAAACCCTGACGATACATAAAATGTTCCATATCCAGCGCAGGCAGCGCCGTGAGATGTTCGCGTTCTTCTTCCCGATCGTTATTAAGCAGACTGCGGACCGTCGCGGCATATTTTTTCCCCGCTTCGTCGCCATCCACCAGGACATGCCACTCGATTCCCATACGGCGGGCGAACTTCACCAGCGGTTTCAGGCCAGACTGAGCAAACTCAATGACTTTAATGCCCTCTGCATCAAAATGATGTCCACACTGACGCGCCAGCTCATTAATAACCCAGGTTTCCGTCTCGCCTTCCACCAGTAGCCAGCAACGCGCAAACAGCGACGACGCGCGATTAAAGCGGATATGAAAGGCGATGCGCCGTCCATCTTCCGCGCTTAACCCGCCCGGGCCCAGACGCCAGGCGGCGACGCGGGAAGATTCGCGCACCAGCCGTACGACATGCTCCACCGGCGTTAGCGAGAGCAATTCGCCTGAGTTGGTTGTCGCTATCCGCTGTAGCGGTAACAGATTGAGCAATTGCCAGGCGACTGAAAGCATAATGGGATGTAAACGGGTTTCCGGATCTTCCACCAGCAGTAATGGTCGTGCGTCTTTATGTAACCGCAGCGTCCCTTTCGCCTGTAACAGCGTGGAGAAAAGCCCCAGCAGGATCACCCGATGCGACCGGCTGCCCGGTTTGTCGATCATCCGATTAATAATATCCAGATAGCGCCAGCTACGCTGCTCATTTTGCGAACGCCGGCGCATGAGTCGGTGACGCGCCTGTCCTGCGCCCTGCTCTGAGAAATAGTGTTCAAGCAGTTGCACCATCGCGGACAGTCCCTGACGAATCTGCCCGTCGGTTAAATTTTGCGGCCGGGTCGCCAGCTCACGCGCCAGAAAATCCAGCTGTCGGGCCGTGACTTCAACATCCGGCACATTGGGCACCGTACCGTTGCGAATACGTCGCATAAAGCGCGCATCGCGCAAACGTAGCACTGGCATCAGACGAACCAGGTGGCGCACCTGATCGTTAATATTTTCCACCGGCAATGGCTGCCCATCGCTATTGAGAAAACTGCGCAGCGTCATCACGCTGCCATCGGCGCCGCATTCGCCCTCTAGCCGATAAAAAATACGGTGAAAATCATCCTCGCAAGGCGACCAGCATGCTTCCAGCGCTCGATAACGACGTACCCGATGCCGCCCTGGCTGCGTTTCGCGAAAAGTCAGAATAATATGCAGGTGATGCTCGCGTCCTTTTATGTCGCCAGGCGGAAACCAGAAATCCTCACGGACAAAATGGTAGAGATCGAGTTCCGGCGACAATAACAGAGTCAGCGCATCCAGCAGGCTGGATTTTCCCCAGGCGTTTTCCCCAATCAGCACGTTGTTTTGCTCCAGCATCAACGACAGTCGGTTGATACCGCGAAATCCTACTATTTCAACGCGTTCGAGAATCATGCTTCCTCCAGAAAAACGTCATCACTCCATAAAATTCACCGCAGTATAACGGCAAATGCGTCCGCCTGGCGTGATATTCCCCCCCTTTGCCTGGGGCAAATGTCTGATAAATGTACGGCTGACGGTGTCGCTTTACTGATAGTCTGGAATTCGGTAGTGTCATGTACGCTATTCAAACAATAAAAAAGGGCCCGGCTGTTCATGTTTTCAGGACTTTTAATCATTCTGGTTCCACTGATTGTGGGCTATCTCATTCCACTGCGACATAAAGCCGCATTACAACTCATTAACCGGCTACTGAGCTGGATCGTGTATCTTATTCTCTTTTTTATGGGAATAAGCCTGGCGTTTTTGGATAACCTCGCCAGTAATCTGGTGGCGATTTTTCATTATTCCGCCGTCAGTATTACGATTATTTTATTGTGTAATATCGCCGCCTTATTGTGGCTGGAACGTATCCTCCCGTGGCGTCACCATCATCAGCAGGAAAAACTGCCTTCGCGTATTGCCATGGCGCTGGAGTCGCTACAACTGTGCGGCGTAGTGGTATTGGGGTTTGTTATCGGCCTGAGCGGACTCTCTGTTTTACAGCACGCCACCGAAGCCAGTGAATATACGCTGATCTTTTTATTGTTCCTGGTAGGGATTCAGCTACGAAATAGCGGCATGACCTTAAAGCAAATTGTGCTTAACCGTCGGGGAATGATGGTCGCGGTCGTTGTCGTGGCAAGCTCATTACTGGGCGGCGTGATTAATGCGTTTATCCTGGACTTACCGCTAAAAACCGCCCTGGCGATGGCGTCAGGTTTCGGCTGGTACTCTCTTTCCGGTATTTTGCTGACGGAGTCGTTTGGACCGGTTATCGGCAGCGCGGCATTCTTTAACGATCTGGCCCGCGAGCTCTTAGCCATTATGCTTATTCCCGGTCTGGTTCGCCGCAGCCGTTCAACGGCGTTGGGCCTGTGCGGAGCGACCTCAATGGACTTTACGTTGCCGGTATTACAGCGCTCCGGCGGCGTAGAGATTGTTCCGGCGGCTATCGTACATGGCTTTATCCTCAGCCTGCTGGTCCCCCTCTTAATGGCGTTCTTCTCGGCCTGATACCTCTTTGGCGGTAGGCATCTGCCGCCAAAATTGCGCTAAATCAATCTCCTTGCACATTATGGCAGAAATCCCTTTTATCCCTTTGTTCACAGGCATAACCTTAAACATGTATATTAAATATAACTTTAAAAGGTGTGACCATGTTTTGTGTGCAATGTGAACAAACCATCCGTACACCAGCCGGAAACGGCTGCTCCTACGCGCAGGGAATGTGCGGTAAAACAGCTGAAACGTCCGATCTGCAGGATCTGCTGATTGCGGCTTTGCAAGGTTTGTCTGCCTGGGCGGTGAAGGCCCGTGAATATGGCATCATTAATCACGACGTTGATAACTTTGCGCCGCGCGCGTTTTTCTCCACGCTGACCAACGTTAACTTCGACTCTCCGCGTATCGTCGGCTACGCCCGTGAAGCGATTGCCTTGCGTGAAGCGTTGAAAGCGCAGTGCCTGAGCGTGGATGCTAATGCGCATTGCGACAATCCGATGGCCGATCTGCAACTGGTCAGCGACGATCTGGGCGAACTGCAACGTCAGGCGGCGGAATTTACCCCGAATAAAGACAAAGCCGCCATTGGCGAGAACATCCTCGGCCTGCGTCTGCTGTGCCTGTACGGTCTGAAAGGCGCGGCGGCGTATATGGAGCACGCGCACGTTCTCGGTCAATACGACAACGACATTTACGCGCAGTACCACAAAATCATGGCCTGGCTGGGCACCTGGCCTGCTGACATGAACGCGCTGCTGGAGTGCGCAATGGAAATCGGCCAGATGAACTTCAAAGTGATGAGCATTCTGGATGCCGGTGAAACCACCAAATACGGTCACCCAACGCCGACTCAGGTCAACGTCAAAGCGACTGAAGGCAAGTGCATTCTGATCTCCGGTCACGATCTGAAAGATCTCTACAACCTGCTGGAGCAGACCGAAGGCACCGGCGTTAACGTCTACACTCACGGTGAAATGCTGCCCGCACATGGCTATCCGGAACTGCGTAAATTCAAGCATCTGGTCGGTAACTACGGCAGCGGCTGGCAGAATCAGCAGGTCGAGTTCGCCCGCTTCCCTGGCCCAATCGTGATGACTTCTAACTGCATTATCGACCCGACCGTGGGCAGCTATGACGACCGTATCTGGACCCGTAGCATCGTCGGCTGGCCGGGCGTTAGCCATCTTGAAGGCGATGACTTCGGGCCGGTCATTGCCCAGGCGCAGCAAATGGCGGGCTTCCCGTATAGCGAAATTCCGCATCTCATCACCGTCGGTTTTGGCCGTCAGACCCTGCTCGGCGCTGCCGATACGCTCATCGATCTGGTCAGCCGTGAAAAACTACGCCACATCTTCCTGGTCGGCGGCTGTGACGGCGCGCGCGGCGAGCGTAACTACTTTACCGATTTCGCCACCAGCGTACCGGATGACTGCCTGATCCTGACCCTGGCGTGCGGTAAATATCGTTTCAACAAACTGGAGTTCGGCGACATCGAAGGGCTGCCGCGTCTGGTCGATGCCGGTCAGTGTAATGATGCTTACTCCGCGATTATCCTGGCGGTGACGCTGGCGGAAAAACTGGGCTGCGGCGTCAACGATCTGCCGCTGTCGCTGGTGCTCTCCTGGTTTGAGCAGAAAGCGATCGTGATTCTGCTGACGCTGCTGTCATTAGGCGTGAAAAATATTGTCACCGGGCCGACCGCGCCGGGCTTCTTCACGCCGGATCTGCTGGCTATCCTCAACGAGAAGTTCGGTCTGCGTTCCGTGACCACCGTTGAAGAAGACATGAAGCAATTGCTGAGCGCGTAAGGAGGTCAATGATGACGATGCCAACCTCACAATGTCCCTGGCGAATGCAGGTGCATCACATCCGTCAGGAGACGCCGGATGTATGGACAATTGCGCTATTATGCCATGATTACTACCCTTACCGCGCCGGGCAGTATGCGCTGGTGAGCGTGCGTAATTCAGCGGAAACGCTGCGCGCCTACACCCTTTCGTCTACGCCGGGCGTCAGTGAATATATCACGCTGACCGTTCGTCGGATTGAAGATGGCACGGGTTCACAGTGGTTGACCCATGACATCAAGCGCGGCGATTACATCTGGCTGTCTGATGCAATGGGCGATTTTACCTGTGACGATAAAACAGAAGATAAGTTTCTGCTGCTCGCCGCCGGTTGTGGCGTAACGCCAATCATGTCGATGCGTCGCTGGCTGGCGAAATACCGCCCGCAGGCCGATGTGCAGGTCATCTTTAACGTCCGTTCGCCGGATGATGTGATTTTTGCCGACGAGTGGCGACAGTATCCGGTCACGCTAGTGGCGGAAAATCATGCCACGGAAGGTTTTGTCGCGGGCCGTCTGACCACGGAATTGTTACAGCGCGTACCGGATTTGGCATCGCGCACCATCATGACCTGCGGCCCGGCGCCCTATATGGATTTCGTCGAACAGGGCGTGAAAGCGCTTGGCGTAACGCGCTTCTTTAAAGAGAAGTTCTTCACGCCGGTGGCGGAAACGGCAACCAGCGGCCTGAAATTCACCAAACTACAGCCAGCGCAGGAATTCTATGCTCCGATCGGTACGACGCTGCTGGAGGCGCTGGAGAGTAATAAAGTACCGGTTGCCGCTGCCTGTCGGGCAGGTGTTTGCGGCTGCTGTAAAACCAAAGTCGTTTCCGGCGACTATACGGTGAGTAGCACCATGACGCTGAGCGAGGCGGAGATTGCCGAAGGTTACGTACTGGCCTGCTCCTGCCATCCGCAGGGCGATCTTGTTCTCGCATAATCAGTAAACGTTCCATCATAGGCCCGGTAAGCGTCAGCGCTACCGGGCGATTTGCCGCTCGCTTCATCCTTTCGCCCCTCTCTTCGCCAAAGAAAAACGTCATCGTCATCTTCAACTAAACTTGTAACCGTTATCACATTTAAGGAGATGGAGAACCATGAAACAAACCGTTGCTGCTTTTATCGCCAAAACGCTGGAACAGGCTGGCATAAAACAAATCTGGGGCGTCACTGGCGATTCCCTGAACGGCCTGAGCGATAGTCTTAATCGTATGGGAACCATTGAATGGATGCCAACCCGCCACGAAGAGGTCGCCGCTTTCGCCGCCGGCGCACAAGCGCAGCTTACCGGCGAGCTGGCAGTGTGCGCCGGTTCATGCGGACCGGGCAACCTGCACCTGATCAATGGCCTGTTTGATTGCCACCGTAACCACGTCCCTGTTCTGGCGATCGCCGCCCATATTCCGTCCAGTGAAATCGGCAGCGGTTATTTCCAGGAGACCCACCCGCAGGAGTTGTTCCGTGAATGCAGCCACTATTGCGAGTTGGTTTCCAGCCCGGAGCAGATCCCGCAGGTACTCGCCATCGCTATGCGCAAAGCGGTGTTAAATCGCGGCGTCTCCGTGGTCGTACTGCCGGGTGACGTGGCGCTGAAACCCGCGCCTGAAAACGCCGTCACCCATTGGTACCATGCCCCGCACCCCGTCGTCACGCCGGCAGAGGAAGAGCTGAAAAAACTGGCGCAACTGCTGCGCTACTCCAGCAATATCGCATTGATGTGCGGCAGCGGCTGCGCGGGCGCGCATGAGGAGTTGGTCGCGTTGGCGGCAAAACTAAAAGCGCCAATCGTTCATGCCCTGCGCGGCAAAGAGCACGTTGAGTACGATAACCCTTATGATGTGGGAATGACCGGCCTGATTGGCTTCTCTTCTGGCTTCCACACCATGATGAACGCCGATACGCTGATCCTGCTCGGCACCCAGTTCCCCTACCGCGCCTTTTATCCAAGCGATGCCAAAATCATTCAGATTGACATCAACCCGGGCAGTATTGGCGCGCACAGCAAAGTCGACATGGCGCTGGTGGGCGATATTAAAGCCACGCTTCGCGCCCTGCTGCCGCTGGTGGAAGAAAAAAGCAATCGTAAATTCCTCGATAAAGCTCTGGAGCACTATCGGGACGCCCGTAAGGGACTTGATGACTTAGCCAAACTCAGCGATAAAGCCATCCATCCACAATATCTGGCGCAACAAATTAGCCATTTCGCCGCTGACGACGCTATTTTTACCTGCGATGTCGGCACGCCGACCGTCTGGGCGGCCCGCTATCTAAAAATGAACGGCAAGCGCCGCCTGCTGGGCTCGTTTAACCACGGGTCAATGGCCAACGCCATGCCGCAGGCGCTCGGCGCTCAGGCCACCGCGCCGGGTCGTCAGGTTATCGCGATGTGCGGTGATGGCGGCTTCAGTATGCTGATGGGCGATTTTCTCTCGGTGGTACAGATGAAGCTGCCGATAAAAATCGTCGTCTTTAATAACAGCGTGCTGGGCTTTGTGGCGATGGAAATGAAAGCTGGCGGTTACCTTACCGACGGTACCGAACTGCACGACACCAATTTCGCGCGTATCGCCGAAGCCTGCGGCATTACCGGTATTCGCGTGGAAAAAGCCGCAGACGTGGACGGAGCGCTACAGCGCGCGTTTTCCATTGACGGCCCGGTACTGGTTGACGTGGTCGTGGCAAAAGAAGAGCTGGCGATCCCGCCGCAGATCAAACTGGAACAAGCGAAAGGCTTTAGCCTGTACATGCTGCGCGCCATTATTAGCGGCCGCGGCGATGAAGTGATCGAACTGGCGAAAACGAACTGGCTAAGGTAAAACAGTGCACATCACCTTTTAAAATCCAGGGATGTGCCATGATTGATTTACGCAGTGATACCGTTACCCGACCGAGCCGCGCCATGCTCGAGGCGATGATGACCGCTCCAGTCGGGGACGACGTATACGGCGATGACCCTACCGTTAACGCCCTTCAGCGCTACGCCGCCGACCTTTCCGGTAAAGAAGCGGCGCTTTTTTTACCCACCGGCACCCAGGCCAATCTGGTCGCGCTGCTTAGCCATTGTGAACGCGGCGAAGAGTATATCGTTGGCCAGGGCGCGCATAATTATCTCTATGAAGCTGGCGGCGCTGCGGTGCTCGGCAGCATTCAGCCGCAGCCCATCGACGCCGCCGCGGACGGTACGCTGCCGCTGGAGAACGTGGCGGCGAAGATTAAAGCGGATGACATCCACTTCGCGCGCACGCGCTTGCTCAGTCTGGAAAATACACATAACGGGAAAGTGCTGCCGCGCGCGTATCTGAAAGACGCCTGGACATTTACCCGCGAACGTGGACTGGCGCTGCACGTTGACGGCGCCCGAATTTTTAACGCGGTGGTTGCCTACGGCTGTGAGTTAAAAGAGATTACGCAGTATTGCGACTCTTTTACCATCTGCCTGTCAAAAGGTCTCGGAACGCCGGTCGGTTCGCTGCTGGTCGGCAACCGCGATTACATTAAACGCGCGACGCGCTGGCGTAAAATGGTCGGCGGCGGAATGCGTCAGGCCGGGATTCTGGCAGCGGCCGGACTGTATGCGCTGAAGCATAACGTGGCGCGTCTGCAAGAGGATCATGACAACGCCGCCTGGCTGGCGCAGCAGCTTCGCGAAGCGGGCGCGGAGGTCATGCGCCACGAAACGAATATGCTGTTTGTTCGCGTTGGCGAAGCACAGGCCGCCGCGCTTGGCGACTATTTACGGGAACGGAATATCCTGATTAACGCCGCGCCGATTGTGCGTCTGGTGACGCATCTGGATGTTTCTCGCGAACAGCTTGCCGACGTCGTCGCCCACTGGCGCGCCTTTTTAGCCCGCTAAGGAGAGCAACGTGGCGCAACGCATTCTGGTTCTCGGCGCCAGCGGCTATATCGGCCAGCACCTGGTCTTTGCGCTAAGTCAGCAAGGGCATCAGGTGCGGGCGGCGGCGCGGCGCGTGGAACGTCTGGAAAAACAGCGCCTCGCCAACGTCAGTTGTCATAAGGTCGATCTGCACTGGCCGGAAAATTTACCCGCGCTGCTTCGCGACATTGATACCGTTTACTATCTGGTACACGGCATGGGCGAAGGCGGCGATTTTATCGCCCATGAGCGTCAGGCGGCGCTCAACGTGCGCGACGCGCTGCGCCAGACGCCGGTTAAACAACTTATTTTCCTCAGTTCACTGCAGGCGCCGACGCATGAGCAATCCGATCACCTGCGCGCCCGCCAGCTTACGGCTGACACGCTGCGCGACGCAGGCGTGCCGGTGACGGAATTACGCGCCGGGATCATCGTCGGCGCAGGCTCCGCCGCCTTCGAAGTCATGCGTGACATGGTTTACAACCTGCCAATACTCACGCCGCCGCGCTGGGTGCGTTCGCGCACCACGCCCATCGCTCTGGAAAATTTACTCTACTACCTGGTCGGCTTGCTGGACCACCCTGCGCGCGAGCATCGTATTCTGGAAGCCGCCGGACCGCAGGTATTAAGTTATCAGCAGCAGTTTGAACGTTTTATGGCCGTCAGCGGTAAACGGCGTCCGCTGATCCCGGTGCCTTTTCCGACCCGCTGGATTTCGGTCTGGTTTTTAAACGTTATTACCTCCGTGCCGCCGACTACCGCAAAAGCCTTAATCCAGGGGTTAAGGCACGATTTGCTGGCCGATGACGCCGCGTTAAAAAAGTTGATCCCCCAAACGCTTATCACCTTTGACGACGCCGTTCGCCGCACGCTGAAAGAAGAAGAAAAACTGGTGAACTCCAGCGACTGGGGCTACGACACGCTGGCCTTCGCCCGCTGGCGTCCCGAATACGGCTATTTTCCAAAGCAGGCGGGCTTTACCGCGCAGACCCCGGCCAGCCTATCGGCGCTATGGCAGGTCGTAAATCGGCTGGGTGGCAAAGAGGGCTATTTTTTCGGCAATATTTTGTGGCAGACGCGCGCCGCGATGGACCGTCTGGTGGGGCATAAACTGGCGAAAGGCCGCCCGTCGCATACCTTGCTCAAGCCTGGCGATACGGTAGATAGCTGGAAAGTGATCATTGTCGAGCCAGAAAAACAGCTCACGCTCTTGTTTGGCATGAAAGCGCCGGGTCTGGGGCGGCTTAGCTTCACGCTGCACGATAAAGGTCGCTACCGCGAAATTGACGTGCGCGCCTGGTGGCATCCACACGGAATGCCGGGCCTGATTTACTGGCTACTGATGATCCCGGCGCACCTGTTTATTTTCCGGGGAATGGCAAGGCGTATTGCCCGACTTGCAGAACAAATCACAGAAAAATGAGAAAAAGTTGCTGTATTCTTTCGTGTTTCCCATTGCATACCGACGTAATTCACGGAAGAATGCGCACGACGGTTTATTAAACACAGTGGATTGATATGAAGGTACTGGTTACCGGCGCCACCAGCGGCTTAGGTCGAAACGCGGTTGAATTTTTGCGCAATAAAGGCATCAGCGTCAGAGCGACGGGTCGCAATGAAGCGATGGGCAAGCTGCTTGAAAAAATGGGCGCGGAATTCGTCCATGCGGATTTAACCGAACTGGTCTCCTCGCAGGCTAAAGTGATGCTCGCCGGGATCGACACGTTGTGGCACTGCTCCAGCTTTACCTCGCCGTGGGGAACCCAACAAGCTTTCGATCTGGCGAATGTTCGCGCCACCCGCCGCCTGGGAGAATGGGCGGTCGCCTGGGGCGTGCGCAATTTTATTCATATCTCCTCTCCCTCACTCTATTTTGATTACCGCCATCACCGTGATATCAAAGAAGATTTCCGTCCGCATCGGTTTGCCAATGAGTTCGCCCGCAGTAAAGCCGCCGGTGAAGAGGTGATTAATCTGCTGGCGCAGGCTAATCCGCAAACACGTTTTACGGTGTTGCGTCCGCAAAGCCTGTTTGGCCCGCACGATAAAGTATTTATCCCACGTCTGGCGCATATGATGCACCATTACGGTAGCGTCTTATTACCGCACGGGGGCAGCGCGCTGGTCGATATGACCTACTATGAAAATGCGATCCACGCCATGTGGCTGGCCAGCCAGCCGGGCTGCGATCATCTGCCTTCTGGCCGCGCTTATAACATCACTAACGGCGAAAACCGCACCTTACGCAGCATCGTACAAAAGTTAATTGATGAACTGTCTATCGACTGCCGCATTCGCTCTGTGCCTTACCCGATGCTGGATATGATCGCCCGCAGTATGGAGCGCTTCGGCAAAAAATCCGCCAAAGAGCCTCCGCTAACGCATTACGGCGTGTCAAAACTGAATTTTGATTTTACGCTCGATACGACTCGCGCGCAGGACGAGCTGGGCTACCAGCCCATCGTCACGCTGGACGAAGGCATTGAGCGCACCGCCGCCTGGCTGCGCGATCACGGAAATTTACCGCGTTAATCCTGGCCGTACTTCTCCAGTAATGCTTCGGCAATCGCCTGCGTTTCGGCATCTGCGATACCGCTCCATTGCGCCGGACGGAAGTGCATCTGGAACGCCATAATCACCCGCTGCTGCTCGCGCGCCGTCATATCGGCTTTGACTTCATAGCCATAGCGCGAGAGTAACGCAAGCACCGTTGCGGTATCGACTGGCGTATACGGCGCGCGTCCAGCCAGATAAAACGCCACACGCTGGGCGTCAGGCCAGGCGCCAATCCCCTGCGCCGCCAGCTCGCGCCACGGGAAGCGCGGGCCGGGATCGTCTTTACGCTGCGGCGCGATATCCGCATGGGCCACCACATTCTGCGGTTTGATGTCATAGCGCGCGATAATGTCCTTCGCTAACGGAATCAATGCCTGAATTTGCGCGGATTCAAACGGCGCGAAAGATTTCACCCCGCCGGACATTCGCCAGCCGCGATTTTCCAGCTCAATGCCAATAGACGTATCATTGAGACGCGTGGCGCCTCGCCAGAAACTGACGCCCGCATGCCAGGCCTGATCCTGTTCCGGCACCAGTTGCCAGATGCGCGGTTTACCGCCATATAATGGCGGGGTTGCGGGAATCAGGTAATGCGAACTGACGTTGCGACCCGTTAACGTCGCCAGCGAAACGTCAAAGTTTTCCGCCGTATAGTGAATCACCAGGACTTTAATGCGCGGATAGGCCGCCTGCGCCCGATGTCGGGTATCAAGCTGATATCCCTCTTTATCGATAATTCCTTTTTCGCTCGCGCAGCCTGTTAACAGCAACGCGAGACCCACCAGCCACAGTAGCGCTCTCATCGGCGCGTTTTCACCGCCGTTCCGCTGACGCTGACCATCAGCATACTGCCATCCTTACCGACAGTTTCGTAATCAATATCGATGCCTACCACCGCATCGGCGCCCAACGCTTTAGCCTGCTCGCCAAGTTCCTGAAAAGCGATTTCACGCGCTTTACGCAGCTCTTTCTCATACGCGCCGGAACGTCCGCCGACGATATCCCGAATGCCGGCGAAAAAATCGCGGAAAATATTGGCGCCTAAAATGGCTTCGCCCGTCACCACACCGCAATACTCCACGATGCTTTGTCCTTCCAGCGTTGGGGTTGTTGAAAACTGCATAGTGAATCTCCCGGGTTAGCTAAGCACACGATCTCAAACGCATTATCAAGCTGATACGCTATCATTGAAAGGATATAATTGATTATCGTAGATCGGTTTTTGCTCGATCGCCTATAAGGAAATCATCATGCGCTATTCTAAACTCTCTTTGCTCATCCCGTGCGCGCTTCTGCTTAGCGCCTGTACGACCGTCACTCCCGCCTACAAAGATAATGGCCCGCGTATCGGCGCGTGTGTGGAAGGCGGCCCGGACAGCGTGGCTCAACAATTTTACGACTACCGTATTCAACACCACAGCAATGATATCGCCGCGCTTCGCCCCTACTTGAGTGATAACCTGGCGAAATTGTTGACCGACGCCAGCCGCGATACGGAGCACCGCCAGTTGATGAGCGGCGATCTGTTCTCCAGCCGCGCTACGCTGCCGGATAGCGCCAACGTCGCCAGCGCATCAACCATTCCGAACCGAGATGCGCGCAACATTCCTCTGCGGGTGGCGTTAAAACAGGGCGATCAAAGCTGGCAGGATGAAGTGCTTATGATTCACGAAGGCTCATGCTGGGTGATTGACGACGTTCGCTATCTGGGCGGAGATGTCCATGCCCCTGCCGGTACGCTGCGCCAGTCGATAGAAAACCGTTAACAGCCAGTATTCCCCCGCTTTTGCACCCATAACCCCGTAAATTGTCTGGCATTCTGCCCGGGATGCCGACAATTCTTCTTACCTACTATTCCTCCTGCTATTTTGTGCTATGTTTAGGGAAGAATGTGGGATATATTTAACTTTTAACGCATAAATATTGCATAACTATTCTGCGAAAGGTACTATCTGCGGCTTCAATAGCTATCAGACTGCCTGTATACGAGTGTCAATGAGTATTCAATTAAACGGCATTAATTGCTTTTACGGCGCGCATCAGGCGCTGTTCGATATCACGCTGGATTGCCCCGAAGGCGAAACGCTGGTGTTGCTTGGCCCAAGCGGGGCGGGTAAAAGTTCGCTGCTGCGTGTACTCAATCTGCTTGAGATGCCGCGCTCCGGCACTCTGACTATCGCCGGGAACCATTTTGACTTTACGAAAACGCCGTCCGATAAGGCGATTCGTGAGCTACGTCAAAATGTCGGAATGGTCTTTCAGCAATATAATCTTTGGCCGCATCTCACCGTTGTGCAGAATCTGATTGAAGCGCCCTGCCGCGTACTGGGTCTGACAAAAGATCAGGCGCTGGCGCGCGCAGAAAAGCTGCTGGAGCGTCTACGTCTGAAGCCATATAGCGATCGTTATCCGTTGCACCTTTCCGGCGGTCAGCAGCAGCGCGTCGCGATTGCCCGCGCGCTGATGATGGAGCCGCAGGTGCTGCTGTTTGATGAACCGACCGCCGCGCTGGACCCGGAAATTACCGCTCAAATCGTCAGCATTATTCATGAGCTGGCGGAAACGAACATTACTCAGGTGATCGTTACGCATGAAGTCGAAGTGGCGCGTAAGACCGCCAGTCGTGTGATTTATATGGAAAATGGTCACATCGTCGAGCACGGTGATGCGGGTTGCTTTGCCCACCCTCAGACCGAAGCGTTCAAAAACTATCTCTCTCACTAAGATTCGGGACAATGACAATGAAAAAAGTTCTGATTGCCGCGCTAATTGCAGGCTTTAGCCTTTCCGCTACAGCAGCCCAGACCATTCGTTTTGCGACCGAAGCGTCCTATCCGCCGTTCGAATCGATGGATGCTAATAACAAGATTGTCGGCTTTGACGTCGACCTGGCCAACGCGCTATGTAAAGAGATCGACGCCTCCTGTACCTTTACCAATCAGGCGTTCGACAGCCTGATCCCCAGCCTGAAATTCCGCCGCTTCGACGCTGTAATGGCGGGAATGGATATCACGCCGGAACGTGAAAAGCAGGTGCTGTTTACCACGCCATATTACGACAACTCCGCGCTGTTTGTGGGTCAGCAGGGCAAATACACCAGCGTTGATCAACTGAAAGGTAAGAAAGTCGGCGTACAGAACGGTACGACGCACCAGAAATTCATCATGGATAAGCATCCGGAAATCACCACCGTACCGTATGACAGCTATCAGAACGCGAAGCTGGATCTACAAAATGGCCGTATCGACGCTGTTTTCGGCGACACGGCGGTCGTGACCGAATGGCTGAAAGCCAATCCTAAGCTGGCGCCGGTCGGCGATAAAGTCACCGATAAAGATTATTTCGGCACCGGCCTGGGTATCGCGGTACGTCAGGGCAACACCGAGCTGCAGCAGAAATTCAATACTGCGCTGGAAAAAGTGAAGAAAGATGGGACTTACGAGACCATCTATAACAAATGGTTCCAGAAGTAATCTTTGATGAACGAATTTTTTCCTTTAGCAAGCGCCGCCGGGATGACCGTCGGCCTTGCCGTCTGCGCGCTGATCATTGGCCTCGCGTTAGCCATGTTCTTTGCCGTCTGGGAGTCCGTAAAATGGCGCCCGATTGCCTGGATAGGCTCCGCGCTGGTCACTATTTTGCGCGGTCTGCCGGAAATTCTGGTGGTGCTGTTTATCTATTTCGGCTCCTCGCAACTCCTGCTTACGCTATCTGACGGGTTTACCCTCCATCTCGGCTTTACGCAGATCCCGGTGCAAATGGAGATTGAGAACTTTGACGTCAGTCCGTTCCTGTGCGGCGTGATTGCGTTGTCCCTGCTGTATGCGGCCTATGCGTCGCAGACGCTACGCGGCGCGCTGAAAGCCGTTCCGTCTGGTCAGTGGGAGTCGGGTCAGGCACTGGGATTATCAAAGACGGCGATTTTTTTCCGTCTGGTGATGCCGCAGATGTGGCGTCACGCCCTGCCAGGGCTGGGTAATCAGTGGCTGGTGTTGCTAAAAGATACGGCTCTGGTCAGCCTTATCAGCGTTAACGATCTGATGTTGCAGACCAAAAGTATTGCCACACGCACCCAGGAACCGTTTAACTGGTACATTATTGCGGCGGCTATTTACCTGGTCATTACGCTGATCAGTCAGTACATTCTCAAACGCATAGACCTGCGCGCGACACGTTTTGAGCGGAGGCCGGACTAATGCTTGAGTACTTACCTGAACTGCTAAAAGGGCTACACACCAGCCTGACGCTGACCGTGGCTTCTATTGCCGTCGCTTTGGTGCTGGCGTTAGTTTTTACCATTATCCTGACGCTAAAAACGCCGTTCGTGGTGTGGCTGGTGCGCGGCTATATCACGTTGTTTACCGGTACGCCGTTGTTGGTGCAAATTTTCCTGATCTACTACGGACCCGGTCAATTCCCGACCCTGCAAGAGTATCCACTACTCTGGCATCTACTGTCTGAACCGTGGCTGTGCGCACTGATCGCGTTGTCGCTAAACAGCGCCGCTTACACGACGCAGCTATTTTATGGCGCGATTCGCGCGATTCCGGAAGGTCAGTGGCAGTCCTGTGGCGCGCTGGGGATGAGTAAGAAAGATACGCTGGCGATTTTGTTGCCCTATGCGTTTAAACGCGCCCTCTCCTCCTATTCTAATGAGGTGGTACTGGTCTTCAAAAGTACCTCGCTGGCCTATACCATCACCTTGATGGAAGTCATGGGGTACAGTCAGTTGCTCTATGGTCGTACCTACGATGTGGTGGTATTTGGCGCGGCAGGCGTAATTTACCTGGTCGTCAACGGTCTATTGACGCTGATGATGCGTTTGATTGAGCGTAAAGCCCTGGCGTTTGAGCGGCGCAATTAACCAGGCAGGATAAGGCATTCTCGCCGCCGTTCGACAATGGTCAGATGGCGCTGCGCTTATCAAGCCTACGATGCATAATTTTGAATAAATCCGACGGACAAGTGGTTAACCTGTCCGTCTTTTTTTATCCATCATAAAATATTTACTCATTTTTATTGCATACAAATTCAATTAATGGCATTGTAAATCTATGCCGCAGACACGGCGCATAATCATAAGATTACGGGAGTGACATCATGAAAAAGTTAGTTCTGGCTGCATTACTCGCCTCTTTCGCCACTGGCAGCATCGCCGCTGAAAAAATCAATTTCGGGGTTTCCGCCACCTATCCCCCGTTTGAATCCCTGGATGCGAGTAATAAAATTGTGGGCTTCGATATCGATCTGGCAACCGCATTATGCAAGCAAATGCAGGCAGAATGTACTTTTACCAATCATGCTTTCGATAGTCTTATCCCGGCGCTGAAATTCAGAAAATATGATGCCGTCATTTCCGGAATGGACATTACCCCGGAGCGCAGTAAGCAGGTCGCCTTTAGCAATCCCTATTATGCGAACTCCGCTCTGGTGATTGCCAAAAAAGACACCTATAAAACCTTTACCGATCTAAAAGGTAAGCGTATCGGTATGGAAAATGGCACCACGCATCAAAAATATCTCCAGGATAAACATCCGGAGGTCAAAACCGTGGCCTACGACAGCTACCAGAATGCGATTATCGACCTGAAAAATGGCCGTATTGACGGCGTCTTTGGCGATACCGCAGTGGTCAATGAGTGGCTGAAAACGAATCCGCAACTGGGTCCGGCAACAGAGAAAGTGACCGATCCGCAATACTTCGGTACCGGACTTGGCATCGCGGTGCGCCCGGACAATAAGGCGTTGCTGGAAAAACTGAATAATGCGCTGGCCGCCATTAAAGCGGACGGCACTTATCAGAAAATCAGCGATCAGTGGTTCCCGCAGTAAGACGTATGTGATTAGCCCACCGTGTTGCGAAATGGCAGTATAAATACCTTATTCAGCCCACGGGCCGCCATCGGAAACTATCCTGGCCTGATAAGCGCAGCGCCATTGGGCATTCTACAGTTTGTCATCAGTCTCAAACGCCTGCATCAACAGGCGATTCGGACTAATACTTGCCGGGTGACGCTGACGCGTACCCGGCTTACAACATTGTTACGTTTTTAGACAACATCCAGACCCAGACGGCGATACTGCTCCGCCGGAGCATCATTTTCTTTCATCAAACGGATAAGTAAGTTGATCATCCTTGCTTCGATGGCCTCATCATGAATAGGATGTTGCTGCTGCGGATCGTCTCTGAGATCAAACAAGAGATGACCAAAGCTATTCACACCTTTATATTTTTCCCTGGCCGGAATACGTAATACCTGAAGCCCTTTAGTAAAGTTAAACGGAGGTGCCAGAGATAATTTTCCCAGTTCATCCACATCATAACGCGCATTCATCTTGATCGGCATTAACGTGTAGTTCGCAATGTCATGCTCACGCCCCGGCTGCGCGGCCCGCATATAAACATAGCGTCCGTCGGTAACATTAACATGTCCGCTAAACACGCCAAACAGCGCGCCTTCCCTGACGGGTTCATCACTGGCAATGACTTTCGCCAGCGGTTGGCCCTGCATATCTGCGGGAATAGGTTGCTGAAAATAATTCAGTAGCGTTGGCGCCCAGTCAATCATCTGCACCAGCGACTGCCGTCGCGCTCCGCATACCGCGCTGCGCGGGTCCCAGATAAACAGCGGGTTATTCGCCACCTCGTTATAATAGGGCATTTGATTTTTAGCCCACCAACCGTGCTCCCCCAGCAAGAAGCCGTGATCGGTACCGACAATCAGCATCGTATCGCGCCAGAGATCGTGTTCATCCATCAGATCAAGGATACGTCCCAGATTGCGGTCGCACATGGAAACCAGGGCCCGATAACGACAGCGAATATGCGCTATCGCCTCCTCGCTTTCACTGACTTTGCCGCGCGGCCAGTCATAATGCGGGCCTTGCCACTCATCGTCATAGAGCGATAAATATTCCTCGGTGGTATAAAACGGCTCATGCGGATCGAACGTCTCAACCTGCAATAACCAGTTATCTTCGGCATGATTTTTATGGATAAAATCGCACCCGGCGTCAAAAACTTTCGTCTGGGGAAAATCGGCTTCCTGCTGGATGTATTCGCGGTTCGCCCAGTCATGACGCCATAGCCCGGAAACGCCGCCTCCGGTTTGTTTTTGTGGAACGCGCAGTACTTCCGGAATGGGCGGCTCGCCAACGCTCGCCTTCCAGTGATCGCCCTCCTGACCGCGTACTACGTCCCAGGAGCTATAGCGGTTATGGTAGTTACCGCCGCCGTCTTCCCAGTAATGCAGATGATCGCTGATAAGATGGGTGTAGATCCCCGCTTTTTTCAATAATTCCGGCATGGAATCATCAAAGGGTTCCAGCGGCCCCCACTCACGATGCAGAAAGTTATAGCGCCCGGTGTGCAGTTCCCGACGCGCTGGCATACAGGGCATACTGCCGACATAACTATTGTCAAAGGTGGCGGCATGTGCCGCCAGGCGTTGAAAGTTAGGCGCTTTCGTTAGCAAATCACCATAGGGCGGCAAATAGTTTTTATTCAGACTGTCAAACAGCAGAATAATCGCTTTCATGACTCACCCTCATTTGTTGAGCAGGTGCGGAAAATTTTTCTCTACCACATCGTAAATCTGTTTGCCTATTGATTCGCCATCCATGATATTTTCAATGGGAATGAGATATTGTCCGTGTTTAGGATCGAGGCTAACAACATCAAGCAATTTTTTCGAAATCGCATAAATATCTGCCCAGTCGGTAAATCCACCGACCTCTCCCGCTGCCGTATGCTCCATATCAAAAGAGAAGTCATATTTTGCTAACGCTTTTTTAACAACAGTCTGTAACATTACACTACTGCCTACGCCATAACCGCATACGAATAAAATATTTACAGAATCTTTCATAATAAAATCCTTTATATAAACCGAATCAATTAAATGGAATAAGGACCAAGATGGAACGTTGAAGCAATAAATTTCAGTAATTCACAAATTGCAGGCCACAGAGTCGCCCAGTCAAATATTCCCGTCCAGCCCACACCTTCTTTTGCCAGCCCGGTTAAAGGAATGGCCCATACCGTACCGAAAGTCTGAATAATCCCTAACAGGAAAGTACAAATAATAACGGAACGATATCCCCCCATTCGGTTGGCTAATACGCCGATGGGACCGCCGGAAAAGAAGAGCGGAACAAAACCAGGCAATACCATAATAGGGCTATGGATGAGCAGCAGAATGCCCATGGAAAAAATCGTGCCGAAGGTACAAAAGACAAATCCCAGCGTGGCCGCGTTCGGCGAAAAAGGTAATAAAGCAGCAACATCCACAGCCGGTATGGCGTTAGGAATAAAGCGATCCTGCCATCCTTTAAACGAACCGTTAATTTCACCTACCATCATCCGCACGCCCTGCAGCAAGATGACCATATACATAGAGAATTGCAGGCCCAGATTGATGATATAGATATACCAGGGTTTGCCTTTCGCCATTAACTGTACGTTATCGATCCCTGTCGCCAATAGAAAACCGCCAACGAAGAGCGTCATCACAATGGCGATTGCCGTCACGTTGTGGTTAAAAATGGCTAACCAACCGGGAAGTTTCAGGTTTTCGGCGTCATGCTTTTCCGGATCGCCGAATTTATGCGCGAATTTCGAGAAAAACCACAGTCCCAGCATCTGGTTATGCGCAATGGTAAAACCGGCGTTATTGGTCACTTTGGCGATGGGTTTAACAATAAGCGTAGTTGAAAACGCCCAAAAGACCCCGGTCAATACCCCGGCAATCACAATGGATTGTACCCAACCGAACCCCAGCCAGAAGACGATTAACCACAGTACCGCCTGTGAATGAGAGACCCCGGTATTACCGGTAAGAAATATACCTTTTGCGCCGGTATAACGGCCAAATAAAACTAATAACAGGTTAGTAAAAAACGCCAGTACAAAAACGTATCCTACATAGCCGAAATTATCGCCCAGCGCTATTTGCGTCGCGGCTTTCATGGCATATGAATCCATTAAGTATCCATGCACGCCATAAGCCTTGCTGACTGCCTCTGCAACCGGTTTAAAAGTGGCTGAAAATTGAAAGCCGCCAAATAACACCATCATCAAACCGACCATCGCGCTGATCATACCGGTGATAATTTTTATAGGCGTCTTTTTATCCAGCGCATAGCCAACACCGACTAATATCCCAATTAATATTGCCGGTTCAGTTAAAAACGTTTGAATAACATCTATAAATTTGGCAAACATCGTCTGAACGCCCTCCATAAGCGTGCCTATTCGTTGTCATGATTGACCCCTTTACTGACGTTACGTATTGCTTCGCTGATGCTATTGAAAGTTACCCGATAAACCACCTTGTCTAATTTTGCCTTACACGCACTGTAATAATCAAAATTAGTCATTAAAAGATTTAAAGTGATTATTTGTGATTTGATTTGCAAAAATAGAGTAATATATAACCATGATCGATCGGAGTTTTTTATCGATCGATCATGGTTATTATTATTTATGGATAATTAGATAGTTAATATAGATATTTTGTATGTTTGGCTTTTGGCGCTACAGCCTGCAAAGCAGTGTTAACACTTCATAATGCGCGGTATGCGGGAACATATCGAAAAGCTGAACACGTTGAATACGGTAGTTCGGCAGATGACGAATATCCTGCGCCATCGTCTGCGCGTTACAGCTCGAATAAATGATAAAACGCGGCGCCATTTGTGCAAGGTAATCGCACAACGGCTTGCCAATGCCGCGGCGGGGAGGATTCACCAATACCAGGTCGGGCGTTTCGCCTTGGGCGGTGGCGAATTGAGTGGAATCCAGCGCCTGGAAATGAAGGCGGGTCAATCCCAGCTCGGCAGCGGATTGCTTCGCGCAGGCAATCGCCTCCGGCGCGATCTCAATACCGGTTAATTGCATCTGCGGCGTCGCGCAGTGCAGGCCGAATCCGCCCACTCCGCAAAAAAGATCCCACATATGGCGTACCGGCAGTTGCCCTACCCAGTCGCGCGCCGTCGCATATAATCGGCTGGCGACCGTAGGGTTGGTCTGAAAGAAACTTTGCGGACGAATCCACAGCGGCACATCGTTAAAACGTTCCGCCAGCGCCTGCTGATCCGTCAGGTAGATTTCCGTCTCCCCTTCCATAATCGCCATATGTACCGGCTGAATATTTGCGGTGATCACCCTGAGCTGCGGCAGTTGCGCACGCAGCCACGGTAACGCCGCGCGCAGTTGCGTAAGTTTGGTTTCTGAACGCAACACGAAGCGTAGCATCATGCCGCCATCGAACTGACTTTCCGTCAGCAACAGGTATTTCAGTTCGCCACGTTTTCGCGCCACGTTATAAGGCGTGAGTCCGGCCCGGGCAATAAAAGGTTTTAGCGCGCTGAATACGGGGGCAAAGGAGGCGGGATACAGCGGGCAGCCGCAAAGATCGACCGGCGTACCGTCGCGATGCAGCATCCCGAAGAGCGGTTTTTCTACACTACCGCTCACGACCATTTTCGCTTTGTTGCGGAAATGCTGTTCCGGGCCTCCAGTCGGCGCGCACCACTGTTCAACAGGCAGCCCGGCGAGCAAACGATGTAAATCGGCTGTTTTTGCGGAAAGTTGTTCGTTAACCGACTGCGTAATCCATTGACAGGAACGGCAGCGACCCGCGTCATAGAGTGCGCACTGCATACCAAAAAACCTTCATATTATCCGGGGCGACGATTATACACATTATTGCAGCCGGAAGAACCGACGGCTGGGAGCGGGAATAAACAGCAGAAACAGAATTAAAAGATCGGGGAGTTTTTGCATGACCAGGGAATGCAGGATATCACGCTTCGATTCTCCCGCGATGCTAAACAACTCCGGATATCCGTAGCCTAACGACGCCGCCCACAGATATCCGCTCACAATAATTTGTGTCGCCAGGTACACCCAGCGCGCCCAGCTACGGCCTTTCACCAGCGAAAACGCACAATAAATTTCAACAAAGACCAGCACTAAGCTGGCCAGAAAGACCAGGGTTAAGCTCCACGTCTGCACGCTGCGATGAATAAACTCGCCCATCCCGCGTATGCCGAGGGTATTCATAATCATCAGCACATCGAGACCGCGAATCAAAATAATCGCCATAGCCGCAACCTGCACCAGCGTAGGCACATTTAAACGGGCATGTGATGAGGTTGATTGCTTTATAAATCCCAATGAATGTCTTCCCTGAAAATGATGCCGCGACCCGCGCGGCAACGCATTGCCATAGTGGAAGATTTTAGTGGCTTCAGCCGCGTCTTGCACGCTGGATATCGCGAATCCGCTGTTTTTCCGCTCGCGCCATCAGGTACCAGGCAATAAATCCGACGATTCCTACCACGCCGAGGATTAACGTCGCCAGCGCGTTGATTTCCGGGTTCACGCCCATGCGCACGCTGGAGAAAACCAGCATCGGTAGCGTGGTGGCGCCGGGACCGGAAACGAAGCTGGCAATCACCAGATCGTCAAGGGAAAGCGTAAAGGCCAACAGCCAGCCCGAGATCACCGCTGGCATGATCATCGGTAACGTAATGACGAAAAAGACCTTCAACGGCGCCGCGCCAAGATCCATCGCCGCCTCTTCAATCGAACGATCCAGTTCGCGTAATCGCGAAGCGATCACCACTGCCACATAGGCGGTACAGAAAGTGACGTGCGCCAACCAGATGGTCAGCATCCCGCGATCGGAGGGCCAGCCGATAGCATGACCGAGCGCGACAAACAGCAGCAGCAGCGACAGCCCGGTAATCACATCCGGCATCACCAGCGGCGCGGTGATCATAAACGCAAAGCCGTTTGCGCCGCGAAATCGTCCAAATCGCACCATCACCACCGCGGCGATAGTACCGAGCACCACCGCCATCGTCGCCGCGCAGGCGGCAATTGTCAGGCTTAGTCCCACTGCGCTCATCATGGCGGTATCCCGAAAGAGCTCGCCATACCAGCGCGTCGACCATCCCGCCCACACCGTCACCAGCTTCGAACTGTTAAACGAGTAAATCACCAACATTAACATCGGCGCATAGAGAAAAGTAAACCCCAGCACCAGAATCAGAATGCGCCAGGGCGAGCGAACGACCGGTAAGTTATTCATCCGTGCTCCCCCACACTTTTTTGCTGATGTTTATGGAACCACATGATCGGTACTATCAGCAGCAGCAACATAATAATGGCGACCGCAGAAGCCACCGGCCAGTCGCGGTTATTGAAAAACTCCTGCCACAGGACGCGACCAATCATGATACTGTCCGGCCCGCCAAGCAGTTCCGGGATCACAAACTCGCCCACCGCCGGGATAAAAACCAGCATCGAGCCGGCGATGATTCCGCCTTTGGTGAGCGGGACAATGATGCTAAAAAATGTTTTCAGCGGTCGGGCGCCGAGATCCAGCGACGCTTCCACCAGCGAATAATCAATACGCGTTAATGCGGTATAAATGGGCAGAACCATAAACGGCAGATACGCATAAACAATGCCGATATAGACGGCCAGGTTAGTGTGCAGGATCGTCAGCGGCTGATCGATAACCCCTAGCCACAGCAACACATTGTTCAGCACACCGTTGTTTTTCAAAATGCCCATCCAGGCATAGACGCGTATTAAAAAAGACGTCCACGAGGGCAGGATCACCAACAGCAGCAGGATATTGCGCGTGGAGGGCTTGCTGTGCGCCACCGCCCACGCCAGCGGGTAGCCCAGCAGCAGGCAGCAGATTGTGGAAATACCGGCAATTTGTAACGATTGCAGATAGGCTTCGAAATAAAGCGGATCGTCGGTCAGTTGCAAAAAATTACCGAGATTGAGCGTAATCGACAACTGACCGTCAGCCCATTCCAGCAGATCGGTATACGGCGGGATCGCCCGCGCCATTTCCGCCAGGCTTATCTTAAAGACGATAAGAAACGGCAATAAAAACAGCAGAATGAGCCAGATATAAGGCAAAGCAATAACCAGCTTACGCCCATGTTTCATTTGCATTCGCGCCAACCATAGCGCCGCGCCGCCAGGTTTACTAATGCGTGCCGGAGGTTCAAGTGTGCTCATGTTTCCCCCTTATACCGTCAGGACCACGCAGCTATCCGCTTCCCAGCACAAACGCACTTCATCGCCCCAGGTCGGTAACCCTTTCCGGTAACGGTGCGCATTCTGCAGTTGAGCGCTGATCATCTGCCCGCTTTTTAGCCGCACATGATAAATAGACAGATCGCCGAGATACGCAATATGCGCCACTTCGCCGACGGCGAAATTATAGCCATCGGCAGGCGGCGACTCACACAGCATGATTTTTTCCGGACGTAGCGCCACATATACCGGCACATTATCAACGACAGAGGCATCTGCATCGACTTTTAACGGATGAACCAAACCGGGCGCGTCAATGACCAGACCGTCCTCTTCACGCGCTTTCAGTAAGCCCTCAAAAACATTTACCGATCCGATAAATTCGGCGCTGTAGCGGGTCGTCGGATGCTCGTAAATCTCCTCCGGTTCGCCAATTTGCACAAATTTTCCACGGTTCATGATGGCAATGCGCCCCGCCATCGTCATCGCTTCTTCCTGATCGTGCGTCACCATGACGCAGGTCACGCCGACGCGCTCAAGGATATCCACCACTTCAAGCTGCATCCGGTCGCGTAATTTTTTATCCAGCGCGCCCATCGGTTCATCCAACAAGAGCAGCTTAGGACGTTTCGCCAGACTGCGCGCCAGGGCCACGCGCTGACGCTGACCGCCGGAAAGCTGATGCGGCTTACGTTTCGCAAACTCCTGCATGTGCACCAGACCCAGCATCTCATTGACGCGGCTGGTAATCTCCGCCTTCGGCAGTTTGTCCTGCTTCAGACCAAAAGCGATGTTCTGCTCTACCGTCATATGCGGAAACAACGCATAGGACTGAAACATCATATTAATCGGACGCTGATACGGCGGAACATGCGCCAGATCGACGCCGTCGAGCATAATTTGCCCGCTGCTCGGCGGTTCAAAACCTGCCAGCATCCGTAGCAGAGTCGATTTTCCACAACCTGACGCGCCCAGCAGGGCAAAAATCTCGCCTTTATAGATAGTCAGACTGACATCATCGACAGCATGTTGCCCGTCGAATGACTTCGTCAGGTTGCGAATTTCCAGAAGCGGCGTCAGCGCTTTACGGGTTTTCACCTGCGGGCGGTGGGGGACATCATTCACAAGGCGCTCTCCGGCATAACACAATCAAACGATACAAACGGTGGAATGCCCGATAGCGCACGCTTATCAGGCCATACCGTTAATAAATTACTTACCGCTTTTCACCTTCGTCCATGCGCGGGTGCGGACGCGATCAATCTTCGGCTCCTGCACTTTCAGGGTAAACAACTTGTCCCGCACATCCGCCGGCGGATAAATTCCCGGGTTATCGCGCACCTGCTGGCTGACCAGCGCCGTCGCCTCTTTATTCGCATTGGCGTAGAAAACGTGATCGGAAATATGGGCAATCACATCAGGGCGCAGCAGATAATTAAGGAACTGGTAGGCCTCGTCTTTATTTTTGGCGTCAGCCGGCATGGCAAACACATCAAAAAACGCCATTGCCCCCTCTTTGGGGATCGAGAAAGAGATATTGACGCCATTTTTCGCCTCTTTCGCCCGGTTAGCGGCCTGCCAGACATCGCCCGCCCAGCCGATGGCCACACAGGTATCGCCATTAGCCAGATCGTTAATGTATTGCGAGGAGTGGAAATAGCGAATGTTTGGCCGTAGCTTCAACAACAGATCGGTTGCCGGGCCGGTGTAGTCATCCGCTTTGCTGCTATTCGGATCTTTACCCAGATAGTTCAGCACGGTGGCAAAAATTTCTTCAGGCGCATCAAGGAAAGAGACACCGCAGCTTTTTAGCTTCTCCAGATTTTCCGGCTTGAGGACTAAATCCCAGCTATTCACTGGCGCATCATCCCCCAGCACCGCTTTCACTTTATCAACGTTATAGCCAATGCCCGTCGTGGCCCACATATAGGGCATGGCGTATTTGTTGTCAGGATCGTGCTTCGCTACCAGTTTCAGCAGTTCAGGATCGAGGTTTTTCCAGCCGGGAAGTTTGCTTTTATCCAGCGGCTGAAAAACGCCCGCGGTGAGCTGGCGCTCAAGAAAACTGGCCGATGGCACCACCAGATCGAACCCGGTGCTGCCTGCCATTAACTTGCCTTCCAGCACTTCGTTAGAGTCAAAGACATCATAGATAACGTTAATCCCGGTCTCTTTTTCAAAGTTCGCCACCGTGTCCGGCGCGATATAATCTGACCAGTTATAAATGTGCAGCGTTTTTTGTTCGGCAGCGAGCGTGCCGACAGAGACGACCATCAGAGCACCCGCAACCAGACCCGATAGCCATTTTTTCTTTAAGGCGGTCATCATCGCTTTCCTTCTGAAATCCGTTAACAAATGAACCCATTAGGCGTGGTTTAAAACATGCCTGAAATGTGCATACCTTTTCATTTGATACAAATGAAGAAGAGAGGTCGCCCTCCCTGCCATCAAGCTCGCTATAGAAGCTTCGCAAGAATAACTTTAGCTAAGGTTTGAGGCTATAGCCCAGATTAAAAAACGCCTTTTATCAATTTTTTATGCAGGTTTTGTCTATGTGATAAAGCGAAATGGTCAGAAAGGAGGTGAATAATTCTTTAAATAAAGGTTAACGGTAGCATAAAAAAACGTAAACAGCAGCCGCGCTGGCAGCGACTGCCTGATTATTGGGAGGGATCAGTGAAGAAAATGGTCAACCACGCTGGTTTTTTGCGCGTCTTCTTCCGCGTTAAACAGAAGCTGATGCGCCCCGGCCTCAAGGATCACCATAGAAATCTGCTCTTCACTTTGGCGAACAAACCATTCGAACTGTTCGTAGGTGACGCCTTGCATAACGGATAAAGACTGGCACACAACCAGTTTTGGCAGATTATCATCCTGCATATCGAGAAAGGCTTTTACCGTCAACGAACTGGCGTTGATAGCAGAGAGATCGGCCGCCAGCGGCAGCAACGCGGAAGGCCTGACCTCCGCCATCGCGGAAAAAAGAACGGTGTTGTCCACCAAATCGATTTTAGCATCGTAGACGCCGTCAAAATTCTGCATATGCGGCAAATGCAGCGCCTGGCAGGTATCACATTCGAAGAAATTCATGCCCAGGTCGTCGAGCCATTGACGCAACGTATCCAGAGTGGGAACGACCAGTGATATCATAATAATGTGCTACCTCTTACGATGACGATGAAAAAATTACCGGCACAGCTTACGCAAAAAGCGTGCTTCGTACTACGGCGGAATCCACGATTGCGATTAGCCGCCGATTTTAAGGCAAAATTCAGGCGTAGCGTGACGTTCTATCCACTGAATCATTCGCCCCGCGATATCCACGCCCGTAGTCTTTTCGATACCTTCCAGTCCCGGCGAGGCATTCACTTCCATCACCAGCGGCCCGCGCGCGGCGCGTAAAATATCGACACCCGCCACATCCAGCCCCAGCGTCTGTGCGGCTTTGATGGCGATATCCCGTTCACGGGGCGTGATCGTCGCGATGCTGGCCACCCCGCCACGATGAAGATTGGAGCGAAAATCACCGGCTTTCGCGCACCGCTCAATCGCCGCCACAACCTCATTGCCGACGACCAGACAACGAATATCGCATCCTTTAGCTTCGGCAATGTATTCCTGAACCAGGATATGGGCATTGAGCCCCCGAAACGCATCAATAACGCTTTCAGCAGCCTGACGCGTCTCCGCCAATACCACGCCGATCCCTTGCGTGCCTTCTACCAGCTTCACGACCAGCGGCGCCCCGCCAACCATCTTAATAAGATCGCTGGTATCATCCGGCGAATGGGCGATCCCGGTAATGGGAAGATCGATCCCCTGGCGCGCCAGAAGTTGTAACGATCGCAGCTTATCGCGCGCGCGGGTAATGGCGACGGATTCATTCAGCGGATAGCTACCCAATAGCTCAAACTGACGTAGCGCAGCGGTACCATAAAAGGTAATGGCCGAACCAATACGGGGAATAACGGCGTCAAAATGGGGCAGACGACGCCCCTTGTAATGGATCGACGACGCTGCCGGATTAATATTCATATAGCAGGAAAGAGGATCGAGTATCTCGACCAGATGGCCGCGCCGCATCGCCGCTTCGCGCAGACGTTTGCAAGAATAGAGCGTTCCATCCCTGGACAATATGGCAATTTTCACCCTGCACCTCGCTGAAAACCCTGAAAAGCCCGCGTATCATACACTGGCCCGCAGGTTTTAGCGCGTCGCCCAGCCCTGTTTATGCAAATATTCAAGGATAAATGGGCGATTTTCTTTAATCAGGGTGCGACGGATATGATCGCTCCAGGTATCGCGTCGCGTATTACTGCCGCGGGTCAGATAATACTCAGCCAACTGCTCGTCATAGCGCGCCAGCAGCTTTTCATCAAGCGGTTGGTACTGGTTCTCATGAACCACAAGCTCGGCAGGCAGGCGCGGTTTCAGATCCGGATTATCCGCAGGCCATCCCAAACACAGGCCAAAGAGCGGCAATACATGCTTCGGCAATTTTAACAGTTCTGTAACAGATTCAATATTGTTACGGATGCCGCCGATATACACGCCGCCTAACCCCAGTGATTCCGCCGCCGTCAGCGCATTTTGCCCCATCATCGCCGTATCGACGACACCGAGCAGCAGTTGTTCGGCAAGCCCCAACTGCGCGTCAGGGCAGATCTGCAAATGACGATTAAAATCGGCGCAAAATACCCAGAACTCAGCGGCCTGCGCCACATGCTTTTGCCCGCCCGTCAGGGGCACTAACGCCTCGCGCAGCGCCCGATCGGTAATACGGATAATAGAGCTGCACTGTAAAAAACTGGAACTGGACGTGCTGCGCGCGGCGGCAATAATGGCCTCTCGCTGCGCGTCAGTCACGGGTTCATCGGTGAAATGGCGAATAGAACGATGGCCACAAAGAAGTTCAATGGTCGGACTCATTATGCTTTTCTCTATCTGAACGGGAAGAAATGTCGGGTGGACGTTTCATCAACTGCGGCGCCAGTAACTGCGCAATACGCCACATCATCGCCACCGCGGCGGGGAGGATCAACACGACGCCGAGGAAAACCATCAATACGCCAGCCAGCGACGTATTGAACGGCGCGGGCAGCGTAAGGTAATGATTAAGCGATAGCAGAGCAAGCGCCAGCAAAATCATACCGAGGCATTCCAGTATCAGTATGCTTTTGGGTAACACGCCAATCGTGCGCATATCAAGCCTCCCGGTTAACTGACGCACAGTGTAGAACGTTCTGGTCCGGCGTGCTTAACAGATATAGCCCTGGGTTATCAAAGGAACAGGCGTAACCTGCTTTTCATCTGCCGTAAATCGCGGCATGATAACACCTGTTCGCCGTCTGGCTTTATGTTCGAGGAGAGATATGTTTACTGTTATTTTTGGCCGCCCAGGGTGCCCTTATTGCGTGCGTGCAAAAGAGTTGGCGGAAAAACTGAGCAAAGAACGCGACGATTTCAACTACCGCTATATTGATATCCATGCTGAAGGCATTACTAAAGCGGATTTGGAAAAAACCGTAGGTAAACCTGTAGAAACCGTACCGCAGATTTTTGTCGATCAAAAACATATCGGCGGCTGTACGGATTTTGAAGCATGGGCAAAAGAAAATCTGAATCTTTTCGCCTGATTGCTCTGGCAACGCCCTCTGCCGGAGGGCGCTATCGGCGTTTTTTTCGCCGGTGGCTAAACAGGCTGCTAATAAACAAATAGCAGAGCGCGCCTAACGCACACCAGAATACGGCGCTAAATAACCACGCCAGTTCTTGCCAAAACGATCGGGTAGGCATAAATACCACGCGCATTAACACCAGGCAAAACGGCGCCGCCAGCATCGCCCCGATCAGCGGTCGGATCACCTCGCGTCGGTGAGAACAAAAACTGGCCACCGCGCCAGGTAACGTAAAAAATAACAGTCCAATCTCAGGATGCCCTGCCGCGCGAAAAGCGCCTTGTACATGCATAGTTAATGAAAGACACACCACAATAAAGAGTACAAAGCAGCAGACAACGCTTGCCCACCCGTGTTTATGTTTCAATCGTTCCTCCTGACACTCTCTATCGAACACGCTTTCCGCCGTGAGGCATCCAGTCAGATAAAGTCATGTGGCATTCCATGCCAAAAACACACCTGCACGATTCTTATAGCCGTTAGTACGCAATAAGATTAAACTAGCAGGATATATTGTTGTGTTGTTTTTATTTGGATGCTGTATGCAATACGATTGCACCCTTAATTCATGATAAAAACAGTAGCGTAAATTACCATTTCTTTCAACAGCTTACTCGTAAACAAGAAGTTAGTCTCCGTGAATATAAACGTCGCAGATTTGTTAAATGGGAATTACATCCTGTTATTATTTGTGGTCCTGGCTCTTGGCCTGTGTCTTGGCAAGTTACGTCTGGGTTCAGTCCAACTTGGTAATTCCATTGGCGTTTTAGTGGTCTCTCTATTATTAGGGCAGCAACACTTTAGTATTAACACCGACGCGCTAAATCTGGGATTTATGCTGTTTATTTTTTGTGTCGGCGTCGAGGCTGGCCCCAACTTTTTTTCGATTTTTTTTCGCGACGGTAAAAATTATCTGATGCTTGCCCTGGTCATGGTCGGTAGCGCTCTGCTAATCGCCTTAGGCCTTGGTAAGCTATTCGGCTGGGATATCGGCCTGACGGCCGGTATGCTGGCCGGCTCAATGACTTCCACGCCCGTGCTGGTTGGCGCAGGCGATACCCTGCGACATTCCGGCATCGCCAGCACCCAACTCTCCTCCGCTCTTGATAATCTGAGCCTGGGCTATGCCCTGACCTATCTGATTGGCTTGGTCAGTCTGATCGTGGGCGCGCGCTACTTGCCTAAACTGCAGCATCAGGATTTGCAAACCAGCGCCCAGCAAATTGCCCGCGAGCGCGGTCTGGATACCGATGCTAATCGCAAGGTTTATTTGCCGGTTATCCGCGCCTATCGGGTTGGTCCGGAACTGGTGGCCTGGACTGACGGTAAAAACCTGCGCGAGCTGGGTATTTACCGCCAGACAGGCTGCTATATCGAACGTATTCGCCGTAACGGTATTCTGGCGAATCCGGATGGCGATGCGGTGCTGCAAATGGGCGATGAGATTGCGCTAGTCGGCTATCCGGACGCGCACGCCAGGCTCGATCCCAGCTTCCGTAATGGTAAGGAAGTGTTTGATCGCGATCTGCTTGATATGCGCATCGTAACGGAAGAAATTGTGGTGAAAAACCACAATGCGGTCGGTCGCCGCCTCGCTCAGCTCAAGCTGACCGATCATGGCTGCTTCCTTAACCGCGTCATCCGCAGCCAGATCGAAATGCCTATCGACGATAACGTCGTGCTGAATAAAGGCGACGTGTTACAGGTGAGCGGCGACGCCAGACGCGTAAAAACCATCGCCGATCGCATTGGTTTTATTTCGATCCATAGTCAGGTGACGGACCTGCTCGCCTTCTGCGCTTTTTTTATCATCGGGTTAATGATCGGGATGATTACCTTCCAGTTCAGCAATTTTAGTTTCGGCATCGGCAACGCGGCCGGATTGCTGTTCGCCGGGATCATGCTCGGTTTCCTGCGCGCTAACCATCCTACCTTTGGTTATATTCCGCAGGGCGCGCTTAACATGGTGAAAGAATTCGGCTTGATGGTATTTATGGCAGGCGTTGGTTTAAGCGCTGGCAGCGGTATCAGCAACGGTCTGGGCGCGGTCGGCGGACAAATGCTGATCGCCGGGCTTGTCGTCAGCCTGGTACCGGTGGTGATCTGCTTCTTGTTTGGCGCTTATGTGCTGCGCATGAACCGGGCGCTGCTGTTCGGCGCCATGATGGGCGCGCGTACCTGCGCCCCGGCGATGGAAATCATTAGCGATACGGCGCGCAGTAATATTCCAGCGCTGGGTTATGCGGGGACTTACGCTATCGCCAACGTTCTGCTAACGCTGGCGGGGACGCTTATTGTCATCATCTGGCCGGGGTTAGGATAAAACTGAAGTTTGCCTTTAAGTGAAAAAATTTTGCCAATAGGTCGAACTTTTCGTTAAAGCATCAGTCATACCTATTGCCACTGCTTTTCTTTGATGTCCCCATTTTGTGGAGCCCATCAACCCCGCCATTTCGGTTCAAGGTTGGTGGGTTTTTTGTTGCCTGACGCAGAGTGACACGACATTGACGCTCCGGCGATTCGCTTTACCATCTGTAAAATCGCTTCACGCGCCAGCGGCGTTCGATCCGTTACAAAATGCAGCGTCATCCCCTCGATAAACGCATCCAGCGCGCGGGCGGTCTGTGCGTCAAACCACTGCGTCAGCGTATTCTGGCTACGCTGCATCCAGTTTTGCATGACTATTTTTAACGCTGGCTTATCGCTGGCATAGGCATATAACTGATACATTAACGCCATATTATCCGGCGTCGTAACCTGCGAGCCGTAAATCATTTCCGTTATCGCCTGGCACGCCCCCTCCGCATCCGTCACCTGCGCAAAAAAATCCTGGTATTGACGCGACATGTTCTCGGTGAAAAGTGTAAAAGCTTCACTCAATAACGCATCCATACCGGCAAAATAGTAGGTCATCGAGCCAAGCGGCACCTGAGCGATAGCGGCGATTTTCCGGTGCGTCACGGCATGAACGCCATAAGTCTTTACCGCTTCCAGTGTGGCCTGAATTATTTTTTCCCGTCGCTTAGGATCATTGGCGCGTCTTACGGCATTTTCTTTCATGATGAGTTCCACATCTCATTCAGGATGCAGGCGATAGTAGCCTGCCGCTTACGCTGAAAAAACAGACAGTAAAAACTGTCTGCACAACGAAGTATGACGACGATATGTACAAATGTACACAAGCTTGCTAATGTTTACCTCTCGCTTCTATTTTCTGGCCTGACGCTATGACCGTCCTCTCCTCACGTAACACCTTAAAACGCCGTACCTGGGCGCTGTTTATGTTCTTCTTTTTACCCGGACTGCTGATGGCCTCCTGGGCAACCCGAACGCCTGCTATTCGGGATATTCTTTCCGTCTCTACCGCGGAAATGGGGGCGGTCTTATTCGGGCTTTCTATCGGTTCAATGAGCGGTATTCTTTGTTCCGCCTGGCTGGTGAAACGATTTGGCACCCGGAAGGTTATTCGCACGACGATGACCTGCGCAGTAACCGGGATGGTTATTCTTAGCGTCGCGCTGTGGTGCGCCTCGCCGCTGATTTTTGCCCTTGGATTAGCCGTTTTCGGCGCCAGTTTTGGCGCCGCCGAAGTGGCGATTAATGTCGAAGGCGCGGCGGTCGAACGCGAGCTGAATAAAACCGTTCTGCCGATGATGCATGGTTTCTACAGTTTCGGCACGCTGGCGGGCGCTGGTGTCGGCATGGCGTTAACCGCATTAAGCGTCCCGGCTAACATCCATATCATCCTCGCGGCTGCCGTGGCGATCGCGCCCATTTTTATCGCCATTCGGGCGATCCCTGACGGTACGGGTAAAAACGCATCGGAAGATGCTCACCTTCAGGAAAAAGGATTACCTTTTTATCGGGACATCCAGCTTTTGCTTATTGGCGTGGTGGTGCTGGCAATGGCATTCGCCGAAGGCTCTGCGAATGACTGGCTGCCGCTACTGATGGTAGACGGACACGGTTTTAGCCCAACCTCCGGCTCTCTGATCTACGCCGGTTTCACGCTTGGTATGACCGTTGGCCGCTTTACCGGCGGCTGGTTTATTGACCGCTATAGCCGGGTGACGGTTGTTCGCGCCAGCGCGTTGATGGGAGCGCTGGGCATTGGCCTGATTATTTTTGTCGATAGCGACTGGGTCGCCGGCGTCTCGGTCATTCTTTGGGGCTTAGGCGCTTCGCTCGGCTTCCCGCTGACCATTTCCGCCGCCAGCGATACCGGTCCCGACGCGCCGACGCGCGTGAGCGTTGTCGCCACGACCGGCTATCTGGCGTTTTTGGTCGGGCCGCCGCTGTTGGGCTATCTGGGAGAACATTATGGATTACGCAGCGCCATGATGGTTGTGCTGGCGCTGGTTATTCTGGCGGCGCTGGTGGCGAAGGCCGTCGCCAAACCTGTATCGACTCCGCAACCGGTGATGGAGCATAACGCATGAGTATCAAATTAATCGCCGTCGACATGGACGGCACGTTTCTGAGCGATCAAAAAACCTATAACCGTGACCGGTTTATGGCGCAGTACCAACAAATGAAGCGGCAAGGCATTCGCTTTGTCGTGGCCAGCGGCAACCAGTATTACCAGTTAATCTCGTTCTTTCCGGAAATTGCGCACGAAATCGCTTTTGTCGCGGAAAACGGCGGTTGGGTGGTCAGCGAAGGAGAGGATATTTTTAACGGCGAGCTGACAAAAGCCGACTTCCAGACGGTTGTCGAACACCTGCTCACACGCGCCGATGTGGAGATTATCGCCTGTGGAAAAAACAGCGCCTATACGCTGAAACGGTACAACGATGCGTTAAAAGCCGTTGCGGCAATGTATTATCATCGTCTGGAGTTTGTGGATAATTTTAATAATATCAACGATGTCTTTTTCAAATTCGGCCTTAATATTACCGATGAACGGATACCGGAAGTACAGGCGGCGCTGCACGACGCCATTGGCGATATCATGGTCCCCGTTCATACCGGCTATGGCAGTATTGATTTAATAATTCCCGGCGTGCATAAAGCCAACGGCCTGCGTCTGTTACAGCAGCGCTGGGGCATTCATGATAGTGAAGTGGTGGTATTCGGCGACGGCGGCAACGATATTGAGATGCTGCGTCAGGCCGGGTTTAGTTTTGCCATGTCGCACGCCAGCGAGGCGGTCGCGGCGGCGGCGAAATACCGCGCCGGATCGAACAACCAGGAAGGCGTGCTGGATATCATCGACAGCGTATTAAACAACGAGCCGCCGTTCAACGTCTAGCGGATGCCTCTCTATGCCTGATAACAGAAAGCTTATCAGGCGTAGCCGCTCTCTCAGACTGTTTGCAAATTCCCCGTCCGCTTATCTTTTAAGAAGACCAGCATCAGCAGTAGCCAAAGAATACCGTTTGCCAGATTAAACAGGCTAAATAACCCATTGCCGCCGCTTAACCAGGCGTGTTTACTGACTTCAATGCCAACGGTAAAAATCAGCATTTGTAGCATTCCCATCGCCGCCGAGACCGTTCCTTTACTCATATCGCTGGAAAAGAGCGTCAGACGCACCAGTCCGGCATTCGCCAGCCCAATGCCAAAAGCGTATACGCTTAATCCCGCCGTCATCCATAAATAAGCATGGGATGAAACCACCGTCGCCGCCGCGGCGATGATCAGCCCCGCGACGATAGGCCAGCCGCCCATCACGATCAGCGAGCGAACCGTACGCCGGGAGGTTAAACGCGCCAACACCAGATTACCGGCAATGAGCGCGCCAAAAACGGGCACCTGCAGCAGACCATATTCATAGCTGCTGAGCTGTTCGCCGCTAATGATGATAATCGGCGACTGCGCAATCCAGGCCAACAGCGGCAGGCTGACAAATCCCAGCGCTAACGCCCCTGCGACGAACCGCCGATTTTTTATCACCAACCGATAATCCCGGCCCAGCGCCTTAAATGACAACGTTTCGCCCCGCCGCGTGGCGGTCTCCGGCATTGCGCGCTGTAGCCCGAAAAAGGCAATAGCGGCCAGTGCGGCAAATAAAATAAACATCCCCTCCCACGGCAGAACATGCACCCATGCCGCCCCAACCAGTGGTCCCAGTAGCGGCGCGATTAACGCCACGTTCGCCATCAGCGCGGTAATTTTTATACACACCGCTTCCTCAAAGGATTCCTGAATCGCGGCATACCCTACAGCGCCGATAAAACACAGGCTAATCCCTTGCAAAAAACGCAGGAATGTAAATTGTTCGATGTTTTTCGCCAGTAACGTCGCCAGGCAGGTGACAATAAACCACACGACGCCCGCCAGCATCACGGGACGACGGCCAATCCGGTCAGACAACGGGCCAAGCAGCCACTGTAAGAACATACCGCCCGCCAGATAAGCGGTCATGGACGTCGGAACCCAGTCCAGGCCCGCCTGATACTGCTCAACCACCGCCAGCATACCCGGCTGGATCATGTCGTTGCCAATATAAGTAGAAAACTCGTACAGCACCAGACAGAGAGGAAAAAGCAGCGCCTGACGTCCCAGCCTGCCGCCTGATTGTAAACGATTCTGCATACCATCTCTTCGCCAATAAAAACCGCGCAGAGTGTAATGAAAGTCGGGGAACTGAGATAGCGAATTATGAGGCTGCAAGGGAAATAGCGCACATTTTTACAGAAAGCCGCTTAGCGCTTGCGTACTTTAAGGTTAATTTAAGTTTGCGCCGTTATCATCGACATTATTTTATGCCATTGTCTTAAATCTCTTCATGTTGCCGCCAAATAAGACAATACTGCTTTTCCTCTCTGTTACGCTGCATTTATGCTCAGTTTGCACGGGGATGAGCTGGCTATCCCTTTTGATTTCATTGCTCCGAGCCTGGATGTTATGCTGGAAAACCTTAACAACTCGCTGTTTTATTTTATTAACGCCACGCCTGATTCCGCGCAGTGGACGATTTCGCTCGCTATCTTTATCGCCAAAGATGTCATCAACATCGTCCCGCTCTTAGCCGTGGTACTCTGGCTGTGGGGGCCCCGCGATCGGGTCTGCGCCCAGCGCCAGCTGATCGTTAAAATCGGCATCGCGCTGATTATCAGTCTGGCGGTCTCCTGGACAATGGGACACCTTTTCCCGCACGACCGTCCGTTTGTCGATCATATCGGCTATAACTTCCTGCATCATGCCGCCGATGACTCGTTCCCCAGCGATCACGGTACGGTGATTTTTACCTTTGCACTGGCGTTTTTGTTCTGGCACCGCCTCTGGTCAGGCATCGTGATGATGGCGATAGCTATTACCATCGCCTGGTCGCGCGTCTATCTCGGCGTACACTGGCCGTTAGATATGATTGGCGCGCTGCTGGTAGCGATGCTTGGCTGCCTGAGCGCACAGCTGATCTGGCAATGGTACGGCGCGCCGCTCTACCAGGCGCTGCAACGTTGTTACCGTTTCTGTTTCGCATTGCCCATTCGAAAAGGCTGGGTACGTGACTAACCAGCGAAAAAAAGAGTAATATTAAGCGCTCTGTATGGTGCGGAGCGCTTATTTAACTCTCCAGGGGAACTATGGAAACGCGACGCGACGAGCGTATTGGTCAATTGCTGCAGGCCTTAAAACGCAGCGATAAACTTCATCTTAAAGAAGCCGCGACCCTGTTGGGCGTCTCTGAAATGACCATTCGTCGCGACCTGAACCATAAAAGCGCGCCTGTCGTGTTGCTGGGCGGCTATATCGTACTGGAGCCCCGCAGCGCCAGTCATTATCTGTTAAGCGATCAAAAATCTCGTCTGGTGGAAGAAAAACGCCGAGCCGCTCAGTTGGCTGCGGGCCTGGTACAAGCGCATCAGACAGTATTTATTGACTGCGGCACCACCACGCCGTGGATCATTGAAGCCATTGATAATGACCTTCCCTTTACGGCGGTGTGCTATTCACTTAATACCTTTCTGGCGCTGCAGGACAAACCCCATTGCCGCGCCATCCTCAGCGGCGGGGAGTTTCACGCCAGCAACGCCATTTTCAAGCCGCTTGATTTCCATGAAACGTTAAACAATATTTGTCCGGATATCGCGTTTTATTCCGCCGCCGGCGTTCATACCAGTAAAGGCGCTACCTGCTTTAATCTGGAAGAGCTGCCGGTAAAACATTGGGCAATGACAATGGCACAGAGCCATGTACTGGTGGTGGATCACAGTAAATTCGGCAAGGTACGTCCGGCGCGGATGGGGGAATTATCACGCTTTGATACGATTATCAGCGACCGCCGTCCCGATGAGGCCTTTGTGGCCTACGCTAAAGCGCAACAAATTACTCTGATGTATTAACCGCCCGTAGCCGGATGCGACGCGCACCCGGCAACGGAGTTATTTTACGAGAACCAACTGCCAAACCACTGATGGAGTTTCATCAGCACAAAATCCCACATCCGGCTGAAAAATCCCCCCTCCTCGACGTTTTCCATCACCATTAACGGGCGTTGCTCAATGGATTTTCCGTTAAGCTGGAAATCGATGGTGCCGACAACCTGCCCTTTCTTCAACGGCGCCGTGAGCTGTGGTTCGTTCAACGTAAAGCTGGCCTTCAGGTTTTTAAGCTGCCCACGTGGAATCGTCACTGACCCCGCATCGCCCGCCCCTAAATTGACCTCACGCTTATCGCCAAACCAGACCCGTTGCGTCACGAATGTCGCGTCAGGTTTAATCGGCGTGACCGTTTCAAAGAAGCGGAAACCCCAGGTCAGCAGTTTTTCTGACTCATTAAAACGAATACGGTCCGTTTTCGCCCCCAGCACGACAGAGATCAGGCGCATATCGCCCTGGGTGGCGGAGGCGACAAGGTTATACCCAGCGCCAGCCGTTGTCCCCGTTTTCATGCCGTCGACATGCAGATTGGTGCTCCACAACAGGCGGTTGCGGTTTGGTTGACGAATATTATTAAAAGTAAATTCTTTCTCTTTATGAATGGCGTATTCGTCAGGCACATCGTGAATCAAGGCCTTGCCGAGCAACGCCATATCGCGAGCGGTACTGAACTGCCCTGGCGCATCAAGACCGTGTACCGTCTGGAAGGTTGTATTCGTTAATCCCAGTCGTTTCGCATAGGCGTTCATCAGGCCGATAAAGGACTCCTGGCTTCCGGCGACGTAGTCGGCAAGCGCGATACAGGCATCATTACCTGACTGAATGATGATGCCTTTATTAAGATCCGCAACCGACACCTGATCGCCTGGCTTCAGAAACATCACCGACGACCCACGTAGCGCCGGGTTCCCCGTCGCCCAGGCATCTTTGCCCACCGTCACCATATCGGTCAGCTTGATTTTCCCTGCCTTCAGCGCCTGGCCCACCACGTAGCTGGTCATAATTTTTGTCAAACTGGCAGGGTCGAGTTTCTCATCGGCGTTGCCTTCCGCCAGTACTTTACCGCTGGCGTAATCCATTAAGATCCAGGCTCGCGCATCAACGCCCGGCGGCGCGATCGTTTGTTCCTCTGCCTTTACAGGCGAAGCGAAAAGGAATAAGAGAACCGAACCTGCCGCGAGGCTACGAAGGGAAGAAGCGTATTGCGTCATAGTACCACCCGAGTATCCATTCCAAAAACACACGTCACATCACCGTGTAATAAGTGCGGTGAGTAATAACGCACTCACGACGTTAAAGAAACCGTAACTTGGTAAAGTTTTTAAAGTTTATGCAATAACATCCCGTTACGCTTCCTTCATAACGATTTTTTTACAGACCATTGTGTAAATGTTAGGTTTATCTCACGGTAGGCCGATTACTGTCATCATCCTGATAAAACAGAAGGGGTTAATATGATTACGCTGTGGGGCCGGAACAACTCGACTAATGTTAAAAAAGTGTTGTGGACGCTTGAAGAGCTGGAACTGCCATACGATCAAATTCTGGCAGGCGGAAAATTCGGCGTTAACCAGGATGCCGACTATCTGGCGATGAATCCTAATGGGCTGGTGCCGCTGCTTAAAGATGATGAAACCGACCTGTTATTGTGGGAATCCAATGCCATTGTCCGCTATCTGGCGGCGCAATACGGCCAGAACCGGCTATGGGTTGATAATCCGGCGCGGCGTGCGGAGGGCGAAAAATGGATGGACTGGGCGAATCAAACGTTAAGCCCGGCGCACCGCGTGATCCTGATGGGACTGGTCAGAACCCCGCCGGAAAAACGCGACCAGGCGGCAATTGAAGCTGGTATCGAAAAGTGTGATAGCCTGTTTGCGCTGCTTGATGACGCTCTGGCCCACCAGCCGTGGTTCTCCGGGGATAACTTTGGCACCGGCGATATTGCTATTGCGCCTTTCGTCTATAACCTACTGAACGTGGGTCTGAAATGGACGCCGCGCCCGAATCTGGAACGCTGGTATCAACAGCTTACCGAGCGCCCTGCTTTTCGCAAAGTGGTGATGATCCCGGTGACCTAACGCGTGGCTGCAGGACTTACCTTGAGTAACTGCCCGTCGGACTCATCGGTTAACACATATAAGTAGCCGTCAGGTCCGACACGCACATCCCGAATACGCTGCTTTCTGTCACCCAGAATACGGCCTTCTTCCGTCACCGTATTGCCATCGACGCGCATCACAATGACCTCTTTATCTTTTAGCGCGCCGATAAACAGTTTGTGCCGCCACGGCGCAAAAACGTCGCTGGCATAAAAAGCCATCCCGCTGATCGCCGGAGAATCCTTCCAGTAGTAAACCGGTTGCTCCGTTCCCTCGACAATTTCACCTTTGGCTTCCGGCACTTTCAGACCACTATAGTTGACGCCCCATGTGGCCAGCGGCCAGCCATAATTTTTGCCTTTTTCCGGGATGTTAATTTCATCGCCGCCGCGCGGACCGTGTTCATGCAGCCATAGCGCGCCGCTCCAGGGATTGATGGCCAGCCCCTGCGGATTACGAATACCGTAAGACCAGATTTCCGGACGCGCGCCCGCCTGATGCACAAACGGATTATCCGGCGGAATTTCGCCCTGCCCGGTCAGGCGCACCAGCTTACCCTGTAATTTATCCAAATCCTGCGCGGTAGCGCGCTGGTTATTTTCACCCAGGGCAATAAAAAGAAACCCTTGCGCATCGAATACCATACGTCCGCCGAAATGGTTGCCGGTAGACAGCTTAGGCATCTGGCGAAACACGGTACGAAAATGCTCCAGACGCTGAAGATCGTCGCTCAGCCGTCCAAAACCGACTGCCGTACCGGCGTTTCCTTCGCGGTCAGCTTCAGCATAGCTCAGCCAGACGCGGCGCGACTGGGCAAAGTCAGGCGCCAGCACGACGTCCAGCAAACCTCCCTGCCCGTTTGCCCACACTTTCGGTACGCCAGCCAGCGGATCGGAAAGTCCCTTCCCCGTCTGCCAGTGGCGCAGTTGTCCCCCTTTCAGGGTAATGAGCATCCCACGGTTATCCGGCAAAAAAGCCAGCGACCACGGGTGATCGAGTCGGGTTTGCAGCACCTCAACGTTCACCGGCGCAAGATTGGCGTTCGCCCATGAAGAGAAAAGAGAGAATGAAACTATCGCGAGAAGTATTCGACGCATACCGCCTCCTTCAGGGCTCTGCGTTAAAGCGTAGTCAGCATCGCAAGAGGTCGGTTTATTTTTACAAAACATTAAGCGGCGCGGTCCGGTAAAAAGGGGGAGTCGCCTCCCCCTTATTCAGACCTGTGTAAGCGGTGAATGTGCTTTCAGACTCTGAATACTCAGCGTCAAAGTTGTCAGACAGTTTTCAAGTTTATCTGCGTTGACGGCAATAAAGGTCGGACAATCATGGTGTCCGCTCATTAAACAAACGGCGGCGGCTGCAAGCGCGCCTTCGGCACGGCGCAGCGCGTTCCACTCTTCCTGATCGAGATGCAGTCCCTGCCGTAAAGCGTGATCGTGGAGCTCGCGATTCAGTTCAAAAAAATTGTCACGCAGAGTGTCACTTTCGCTGACTGACATATACCCCTTCGCTTTTCGCAATTGCAGATAAGCGGCAAGATCGATACGCGCGTTTATCAGCTTGTTGAGAAGATCGGTTCTCAGTCTGTCAACGACCATACCTTTTTTCCTCCTCTTTTCTACCAGGGTTCAACTTAATAGTATGGTCGTTTTTTAGACAAAGGGGTGTCAGAGATCAAGAATTTTCTTAGAATTGCCCTTTTTCACCTTTTGCTGATAACCACAACGGTTGATGCCGCCGCTCCTGATGAGATTGCGATACAATTTTTGTTCGGATATCTGTAGAATCCCTGCCCTGACCATTCCAATAAATGAACACTTTTTAAGCTATGAGTAATGTAACCCACCAGCCAAAGATCGGCTTCGTTTCCCTGGGCTGTCCGAAAAACCTCGTTGATTCGGAACGCATCCTGACTGAGCTGCGTACCGAAGGCTATGACGTTGTGCCACGCTATGACGATGCGGATATGGTTATCGTTAATACCTGTGGCTTTATTGACAGCGCGGTACAAGAGTCGCTGGAAGCCATTGGCGAAGCGCTGAACGAAAACGGTAAGGTAATCGTCACCGGCTGCCTGGGCGCAAAAGAAGATCAGATCCGCGAAGTGCATCCGAAAGTACTGGAAATCACCGGGCCGCATAGCTATGAGCAAGTTCTGCAGCACGTACATCATTACGTACCGAAGCCGAAGCACAATCCATTTTTAAGCCTCGTACCGGAACAGGGTGTAAAACTGACGCCGCGCCATTATGCGTATCTGAAAATTTCTGAAGGCTGTAATCACCGCTGCACGTTCTGCATCATCCCGTCGATGCGCGGGGATCTGGTCAGCCGTCCGATTGGCGACGTATTAAGCGAAGCGAAACGTCTGGTTGATGCCGGGGTCAAAGAGATTCTGGTGATTTCGCAAGATACCTCCGCCTACGGCGTAGATGTGAAGCACCGCACCGGATTCCATAATGGCGAACCGGTGAAAACCAGTATGGTGAGCCTGTGCGAGCAGTTATCAAAACTGGGCGTCTGGACACGTCTGCACTACGTCTACCCCTACCCACACGTTGATGATGTGATTCCGCTAATGGCGGAAGGCAAAATCCTGCCTTATCTGGACATTCCGCTGCAACATGCCAGCCCGCGGATTCTTAAACTGATGAAACGTCCCGGTTCCGTTGACCGCCAGCTGGCGCGCATTAAGCAGTGGCGCGAAATCTGCCCGGAACTGACCCTACGCTCCACCTTTATTGTCGGCTTCCCCGGCGAAACGGAAGAAGACTTCCAGATGCTGCTCGACTTCCTGAAAGAGGCGCGCCTCGATCGTGTAGGCTGCTTCAAGTACAGCCCGGTGGAAGGCGCAGGCGCGAATGAGCTGCCGGATCAGGTGCCGGAAGAGGTGAAAGAAGAGCGCTGGAACCGCTTTATGCAACTGCAACAGCAAATCTCCGCTGAGCGCTTGCAGGAAAAAGTGGGCCGCGAAATTCTGGTGATCGTTGATGAGGTTGACGAAGAAGGCGCTATCGGGCGTAGCATGGCGGATGCGCCGGAAATTGACGGCGCGGTCTATTTGAACGGCGAAACCAACGTCAAGCCGGGCGATATCGTGCGCGTGAAAGTGGAAAACGCCGACGAATATGATTTGTGGGGCAGTCGGGTTTAACGCCACCTCCCCCGGCGCGGGTGCCGGATGTGTTATCCCGCCTGACGAGGCCGTTCCAGGCCCGCCAGGCGTCAACGCCACCGGGCTGGCTTACCCCTTAATCTTCGGGTCCAGCGCATCGCGCAACCCGTCGCCTAACAGGTTAAACGCCAGCACAGTCAGGAAAATCGCCACCGCCGGGAAGAGCGCTACGTGCGGCGCGATGACCATATCCGCCCGCGCTTCATTGAGCATCGCTCCCCACTCCGGCGTTGGCGGCTGCGCGCCTAATCCGAGAAATGACAGGCTTGCCGCGGAAATAATTGACGTACCGATACGCATCGTAAAGAAAACCACAATTGACGAGACCGTTCCCGGCAATATATGGCTAAACAAAATCGTCGTGTCGCTGGCGCCGATACTGCGGGCAGACTCAATAAACGTCTGCTGTTTTAAGACCAGGGTATTTCCGCGCACCAGACGAGCAAACGCCGGAATAGAGAAAATCGCCACCGCAACGATCACATTAGCAATACCGCTGCCTAACACCGCCACAACGGCAATCGCCAGCAAAATGCCGGGGAAGGCGAACAACACATCGCAAATGCGCATAATAAAACGATCCCACCAGCCTTCATAATATCCCGCCAGCAATCCCAACACCGTACCGATTATCGCGCCGATAAATACCGCGAACACGCCCGCCGCCAGTGAGATCTGCGCCCCAACGAGAACCCGGCTAAAGATGTCTCTTCCCAGCGAGTCAACGCCAAACCAGTGCTGCAAAGAGGGGCCATTGTTCAGGCTATCGTAGTCAAAATAGTTTTCCGCATCGTAGGGCGTCAGCCAACGGGCAAAAATCGCCACCAGAATTAACGCCAGTACGAATCCCCCGGCGACCAACGCGACATGCTGGCGGCGAAAACGACGCCAGAACTCCCGCCACGGCGTGCGTATCTGGTCGGGTTTTACCACCGGCATAGCATGTAAAATCGCCTGACGGCGCCAGTTAAATAATCGCATCCTTACTTATACCTGATAGCCGGATTAATGGCGGCATAGAGGACATCCACCACTAAGTTGATAAGAATAAATTCCAGAGAAAACAGCAGCACTTCCGCCTGAATCACGGGGTAGTCGCGCATGTCGACGGAGTCGACCAGTAATCGCCCAAGCCCCGGCCAGTTAAACACTTTTTCGACGACGATCGATCCGCCAAGCAAAAAGCCAAATTGCAGTCCCATCATGGTGACGACCGGGATCATTGCATTGCGCAGGCCATGTTTTAACACCACCCACGTTTCACTGACGCCTTTCGCCCGCGCGGTCCTCATGTAATCCTCGCTCAGGACATCGACAAACGAGGAGCGCGTAAAACGCGCCATGACGGATGCCACCGCCGCGCCAAGCGTCAGGGAGGGTAAAATATAATGTTGCCAGCTATCCGCCCCCACGGTCGGTAGCCAGCCCAGATCCACGGAAAAAATCTGCATTAACAACATTCCCAGCGCAAAAGCCGGGAAAGAAATGCCGGTCACGGCAAGCGTCATTCCTACCCGGTCAGGCCAGCGATTACGCCACACGGCGGCGGCGATGCCGATCGCCATGCCAAACAGCACCGCCCATATCATACTGGTTATCGTCAGCCACAGCGTCGGCAAAAAGCGGCTGGCGATCTCCTCAGAAACCGGGCGGCGGGAAACCATTGACGTCCCGAAATCGCCTTGTAAAACATGGGTGATGTAATGCCAAAACTGGACATGAAGCGGCTGATCAAGCCCCAGCTGCTGACGAACCAGCGCGATCACCTGCGCGTCGGCTTCCGGTCCGGCTATCAGCCGCGCCGGGTCGCCGGGCAACAAATGAACAAATAAAAACACCAGCACTGCCACAATCAACAGCGTAGGAATTAATCCCAGCAGGCGCTTGAGAACATAGTTAAGCATCACACGAACCTTTTACCGGATGGCGGACAACGCGCGCGCCATCCAGCCCCATCGCATTACTTACTTCAAATCCGCATCGTCAAAGCTGAAACCGGTATCCGGCATAATCCAGAAACCGGTCAAATTTTTACTGTGCGCAGAAACCAATTTCTCCACCACCAACGGTATCCAGGGCGACTCTTTCCAGATAATATCCTGCGCCTCTTTGTACAATCGTGTTTTCTCCTGCGGATCGTTGGTTTTTAAGGCCGCCGCTAAATCGCTGTCGACCTGCTTGTTGCTGTAAAAAGCGGTATTAAACTGCGTCGGCGGCCAGTTTTGTGATGCGAAGAGCGGCGATAACGCCCAGTCAGCTTCGCCCGTCGACGCCGACCAGCCGGTATAGAACATTCGCACGCCGCTCTCTTTTTGCCCTTTGCCCTCGACTTCCGCGGCGCGCTGGCCGGCGTCCATCGCGGTTATCCGGGCTTTAATGCCAATCTGCGCCAGTTGCTGTTGGGTAAACTGCAACACTTTTTGCGCGGTGCTATGGTTGTGCGATGACCACAGCGTGGTACTGAAACCGTCTGGATACCCCGCCTCTTTCAACAGTTCGCGCGCTTTAGCCGGATCATAGGGCCACGGCTGATAGCTTTGCGCATAGGCTATCGACGGCGGCACCACGCCCGTCGCCGGCGTGGCGTATCCGGCAAACGCCACTTTAACCAGCGCCTGGCGATTGATAGCGTAATTCAACGCCTCACGCACCTTAGGATTATCAAACGGCTTCTGCGTCACATTCATACTGATATAACGCTGCATAATGGACGGGCTGGCGACCAGTTCGAGGTTTTTATTTTTCGCCAGTAACGCGGCCTGCTCATAAGGGATAGGAAAAGCAAATTGCGCTTCGCCAGTTTGCAGCATCGCCGCGCGGGTATTGTTGTCAGTAACCGGACGCCAGGTAATAGAATCCAGCTTGGGTAAGCCCTGCTGCCAGTAACCGGCGAACTTTTTCACTTTGACAAAGTCGGTCTGATTCCAGGTTTCAAGCTGATATGGACCAGTGCCGACCGGATGAAAACCAATATCCTTGCCATATTTTTCCAGCGCTTGCGGCGAGATCATCGCCGTCGCCGGGTGCGCCAGAATATTAATGAAAGCGGAGAACGGCTGTTTCAGGGTAATTTTTACCGTTGCCGGGTCGACAACCTCCGTTTTTGCGATATTTTTATACAGGTTATAACGCTTGAGGTGGTTATCCGGATTGCTGGCGCGATCGAGATTCGCTTTCACCGCCGCCGCATCAAAATCCGCGCCGTCCTGAAATTTCACCCCCTGTCGTAGGGTAATGGTGTAGGTCAGACCGTCATCAGAAACGGTATAGCCTTTCGCCAGGACGTTTTTTACCTTCATGTCTTTATCCAGGCCAAACAGCCCCTGATAAAATGACTTCGCCACCGCCTGCGAGAGTGTATCGTTGGCGTCATACGGATCGAGCGTGGTGAAATTAGACCCTACCGCCACCACCACATCTTTGGCCGCCAGGGCCGGAAAAGCCGCAATGGATGAGGCCAGTCCCAGCGCCGCCAGCCATTTATGCGTAATAAATTGCGTCATGTTGTTCTCCTGAAACCCTGCCTGTCTGAATGTTATAAGCGCGAGAGCGCATTATCCTGCAGCGGCCGCGCAACATAATGTCCCGGCCCGACCAACTGTAATGAAACGGCGGGCGTCTCTTCGCCACGTTTATGAATATTGCTGGGTATATCATCTGATAGCAGAACGCGCCGCGGCCGGTGTCTGGAAGGATCGGCAACCGGCACCGCCGCCATCAATTTACGCGTATAAGGATGCTGCGGATTTTCAAAAACGGCGCGCCGCGGCCCCATCTCAACAATTTGACCAAGATACATCACCGCTACGCGATGGCTAATTCGCTCCACGACCGCCATATCATGCGAAATAAACAGGTAGGCGATCCCCATTTCCCGTTGTAAATCGAGCAGTAAATTAATGATCTGTCCGCGAACGGAAACATCCAGCGCGGAGACCGCCTCATCAGCAATAATCACTTTAGGATTCAATGCCAGCGCGCGAGCAATGCAGATGCGCTGACGTTGACCGCCGGAAAACTCATGCGGATAACGCCAGGCATGTTCAGGACGTAATCCGACACGCTCAAGCAACCAGGCCACGCGCTTTGCCGCAGCGTCCCCCTGCCCCAGGCCATGAATCCGTAAAGGTTCCATAATGGAATACCCCACGGTCTGGCGCGGGTCGAGCGAGGCGTAAGGGTCCTGGAAAATACATTGAATATCGCGGCGCAACGGCTGGAGTTTACCCGCAGACAGCGTGTCAATGCGCTGTCCGTTAAAGATAATCTCCCCCTGCCGGGATTCAACCAACCGCAGCAGCGCGCGTCCGGTCGTCGATTTTCCGCTACCGGACTCGCCCACCAGCGATAGCGTTTCGCCGGGCCAGAGATCGAAACTGATATTCTCAACGGCATGAACTTCACGCGTAACGCGGTTAAAGAGACCGCTACGCAGCGGGAATCGCGTCACCAGCCCCCGAACCTGGAGAATAGGTTCGCCTTCCACCACCGTGTCTTGCTCAATCTGCGATTCATAAAGGGCCGGTTCGTCAGCGGAAATCAACGGGAAACGGCGTGGCAGCGAGTGGCCTCGCATCGCGCCAAGCTGAGGGACGGCGGCCAGTAACGTTTGGGTATAAGGATGCGTCGGCGCATGGAAAATCTGCTCTACGCTGCCGGTTTCCACGGCCTCGCCCTGATACATCACCAGCACGCGATCGGCAATATCCGCCACGACGCCCATGTCGTGGGTGATAAAAATCACGCCCATCGACATCTCTTGCTGCAACACTTTGATAAGTTGCAGAATTTGCGCCTGGATAGTGACATCCAGCGCCGTGGTGGGTTCATCGGCAATCAATACCGCCGGACGGCAGGATAGCGCCATCGCGATCATGACCCGCTGGCGCATCCCGCCGGAAAGCTGATGCGGATAACGCGATAAAATCGCCTGCGACTCCGGGATCCGTACCTGATCGAGCATACGTTTCGCTTCCGCCAGCGCCTCTTCGTGACTGGCGCCCTGATGCAAACGAATAGATTCGGCAATTTGCTCGCCAACGGTAAATACCGGGTTGAGCGAGGTCATTGGCTCCTGGAAAATCATGGCGATATCCGCGCCGCGCACACGCCGCATCTGCGCGTCACTCTGCTCAGACAGCTCAATCACCTGGCGATTACGCCGACGCAACAGCATTTCGCCGCAGCGCACGTTCGCGCCCGACTGCTCAATCAGCCGCATTAACGCCAGCGCCGTCACCGATTTTCCCGATCCCGACTCGCCGACAATCGCCAGAGTCTCTCCACGCTTCAGGCGTAATGACACATTACGCACGGCGTCTACCTGTTGCCCTTCGTGGTGAAACGCGATATTCAGGCCACTGACGGACAGAACATCGCGGCTATCCAGTTCATCGCTGTGCGGCACCTGCGGCTCCTTATTCCCGGTAAATTCCTGTGGTCGGCGTATCCCCGGCATATCCCCAGGCGCGATACATCCCTTCGCTGTTAAACGGCAACGCGACATTACCTTCGTGATCAACGGCGATTAATCCACCGCTGCCGCCCAGCGTCGGTAATTTTTCCATCACCACGCGCTCACAAGCGTCGGCAAGGCTGAGTCCGCCATATTCCATCAATGCGGCGATATCGTAAGCCGCAAGCGTGCGAATAAAGACCTCTCCCGTTCCGGTACAGGAAACGGCGACGCTGGCGTTGTTGGCATAACACCCGGCGCCGACCAGCGGGCTGTCGCCGACGCGCCCGGGCAATTTATTGGTCATCCCGCCGGTAGACGTTGCCGCCGCCAGATTACCGAATTTATCCCGCGCCACCGCGCCGACTGTACCCATTTTTTTCGTTTCGTCCAGCGGCGCGCCACTGTGATCGAGCGCCATTTCACCCGCCGCACGCGCCGCCAGCAATTGCTCGTAACGCGCCGGGGTGGAAAAGATATCCGGCGAAACGCGCGCCATCCCCTGTGAAAAGGCAAAGTTTTCCGCCCCTTCCCCCACCATGAGTACATGCGGGCTGCGCTCCATCACCAGTCTGGCGGCGAGCACAGGATGGCGAACATGACTCACGCCCGCGACGGCTCCGGCTTTCAGGGTATTGCCGTCCATCACGCAGGCATCCAGTTCATGAGTTCCGTCTCGGGTATAGACCGCGCCGATACCCGCATTGAAGAGCGGACACGCTTCCAGCAGGCGCACCGCTTCCGTCACTACATCAAGCGCGCTGTCACCCGCTTCCAGCATCTTTTGCCCGCTTTCGACAATCTCTGACAGCGCCTGGATATAGCGTAGCTCCTGCTCATGGCTCATTTGCGCGCGAGCAATCGCGCCTGCGCCGCCGTGAATCGCAATCACTGCTTTATTCATTTTTAGGGTCCATTAACGGTGGCACACAACTTTTACTATAACTATCAGAATTGTTGTGAGTTATTCATTCGATTTTTGAATATAGAAAGATGCGTAAGGTATGTAAAGGCGCAAGGCCGTCTCTAAGACCGAGGTAGCATACTGCCCGCCACTGTTTTCTGACATAATAGCCGGATTCGATTTTGCCTCGCAGGAGTATGTTCATGGAATTTTCCGCCGGATTGATGCCGCTTGAAACGGCGCTGACCCAGATGCTTTCACGTATTACCCCGCTCACCGCCGTAGAAACGTTGCCGCTGGTGAACTGCTTTGGCCGCATCCTGGCGACCGATATCGTATCTCCCCTTGATGTCCCCGGCTTTGATAATTCAGCTATGGATGGTTATGCGGTACGCGTGGCGGATTTGTCCGCCGATAAGCCGCTGCCCGTCGCCGGCAAAGCATTTGCCGGTCAGCCTTACCAGGGAGAGTGGCCTGCGGGCACCTGCATTCGCATTATGACCGGCGCCCCGGTACCGGCAGGTTGCGAGGCGGTAGTTATGCAAGAGCAGACGGAACAAACCGATGACGGCGTGCGTTTTACCGCCGATGTTCGTTGCGGACAAAACATCCGCCGCCGCGGCGAGGATATTCGCCAGGATGCGGTGGTCTTTCCGGCCGGTACGCGCCTGACTACTGCCGAACTGCCGGTGCTGGCGTCGCTGGGAATTGCCGATGCGCAGGTTGTACGTAAAGTGCGCGTAGCGCTGTTCTCGACCGGCGACGAGCTCCAGCTTCCGGGCCAGCCGCTGGAGGCGGGACAAATTTATGACACTAACCGTCTAACTATACATTTGATGCTGCAACAGCTTGGCTGCGAAGTGATCAATTTAGGCATTATTCCTGACGATCCCGGTAAGCTTCGCGCCGCATTTATCGACGCCGACAGCCAGGCCGATGTAGTGATAAGCTCCGGCGGCGTCTCGGTTGGTGAAGCGGACTATACCAAAACCATCCTTGAGGAGCTGGGCGAAATCGCCTTCTGGAAGCTGGCTATCAAGCCAGGCAAACCGTTTGCCTTCGGCAAACTCAGTAATAGCTGGTTCTGTGGCCTGCCGGGGAATCCAGTCTCTGCGGCGCTCACGTTTTATCAACTGGTTCAGCCTTTACTGGCGAAGCTTGGCGGCAACACGGCAAGCGCTGTACCGCCGCGCCAGCGTGTACGCACAGCATCTCGCCTGAAGAAAACGCCGGGGCGTCTCGATTTCCAGCGCGGCATCCTGCAACGTAGCGCCAACGGCGAACTGGAGGTCACGACCACCGGACACCAGGGCTCACATATTTTCAGCTCGTTTAGTCTGGGCAACTGCTTTATTGTGCTGGAGCGTGAACGCGGCAATGTTGAGCCGGGAGAATGGGTGGAAGTCGAGCCGTTTAATGCTCTGTTCGGAGGCCTGTAATGGCGGAACTTAGCGACCAGGAGATGCTGCGCTATAACCGACAAATTATTCTGCGCGGCTTCGATTTTGAAGGGCAGGAAGCGTTAAAAGATGCGCGGGTATTAGTGGTCGGGCTGGGCGGACTCGGCTGCGCGGCAACGCAGTATCTGGCCGGCGCTGGCGTCGGGCAACTGACGCTACTCGATTTTGATACCGTTTCCGTTTCCAATCTCCAGCGTCAAACCTTGCACAGCGACGCCACGGTCGGGCAGCCAAAGGTAGAGTCCGCCCGCGACGCGCTGGCGCGAATCAACCCGCATATTACCATTACGCCCGTTAACGCGCGGCTGGACGACGACGCTATGACCAGCCTGATTGCCGGGCATTCGCTGGTACTGGACTGTACTGATAACGTTAGCGTACGTAATCAACTTAACGCCGGGTGCTATACCGCGAAAGTGCCGCTAATCTCCGGCGCGGCAATTCGTATGGAAGGACAAGTTACCGTCTTTACGTATCGGGAAAACGAACCCTGTTACCGCTGCCTGAGCCGTCTGTTTGGCGAAAACGCTCTGACCTGCGTAGAGGCAGGGGTGATGGCGCCGCTGATTGGCGTGATCGGTTCGCTACAGGCAATGGAGGCCATTAAGCTGCTGGCGCATTACGGTCAGCCTGCCAGCGGAAAAATCGTCATGTACGATGCGATGACCTGTCAGTTCCGCGAAATGAAGTTAATGCGCAACCCCGGCTGTGAAGTCTGCGGACAGTAGCCACTTTACGGATAAACATACCAAAGCACGGTTTATGGCCGTGCTGTATCAACAGATAATTACTGTCATCAGACGCAAAGCCAGCTTACCCAAGCTCCGACTGACGATCGGCTCAAGCAGCGCGGCATCATCTTAAACGCCATATCACAGCCTCAAACCGTGATGTTGTACCTCATTTAACGCCTCTTTGTCAGAACCTCTCCATTCGTTGACGCACATCAAGACAACTTTCATTCGAAAGTAATTTAATCTTTATATGAAATAAGAGAGGCCGTTTATGATCTTCAATATTCAGCGCTATTCTACCCACGATGGCCCCGGTATCCGTACCGTAGTATTTCTCAAAGGCTGTTCGTTGGGCTGTCGCTGGTGCCAGAACCCGGAAAGCCGCGCCCGCGCTCAGGATCTGTTATACGACGCGCGGCTGTGTCTCGAAGGATGCGACCTGTGCGCGCAAGCCGCGCCGGACGTCATTGAGCGCGCGCTAAACGGCCTGCTCATCCATCGCGAAAAACTGACCGACGCCCATTTTTCAGTCCTGGCGCATTGCTGCCCCACACAGGCGTTAACCGTGTGCGGCGAAATAAAAAGCGTGGATGAGATCATGGCGACGGTACTGCGCGATAAACCTTTTTACGATCGCAGCGGCGGCGGTCTTACGCTTTCCGGCGGCGAACCGTTTATGCAGCCGGAACTGGCGGCAGAGCTGTTTAAAGCCAGCCATGACGCCGGTATTCATACAGCGGTTGAGACCTGTCTGCATGTTCCATGGAAATACATTGCGCCCTCACTGCCTTATATCGATCTGTTTCTGGCTGATTTGAAACATGTCGCCGACGGGCCGTTTAAGCAGTGGACCGATGGTAGCGCCTCGCGGGTGCTGGAAAATCTCAGGAAACTCGCCGCCGCGGGCAAAAAAATGGTGATTCGCGTCCCGCTGATTCAGGGATTTAATGCCGATGAGGAGACCATTAAAGCCATTACCGACTTTGCCGCCGATGAACTGCACGTCGGGGAAATTCATTTTCTGCCCTACCACACGCTGGGCATCAATAAATACCACTTACTCAGTCAGCCCTATCATGCCCCGGATAAACCACTGGATGCGCCGGCGTTACTTGATTTTGCCCAGAAGTACGCCTGCCAAAAAGGTTTAACCGCGACCCTACGAGGATAATTATCATGACCCAACTGAAACTGGACACGCTCAGTGACCGCATTAAGGCGCACAAAACCGCGCTGGTACATATCGTGAAACCGCCGGTCTGTACCGAACGCGCGCAGCATTATACCGAAATGTATCAGCAGCATCTGGATAAACCGATTCCGGTACGCCGCGCGCTGGCGCTGGCCCATCACCTGGCGGAACGCACTATCTGGATAAAACACGATGAACTGATCGTCGGCAACCAGGCAAGTGAAGTCCGCGCCGCGCCGATTTTCCCGGAATATACCGTCTCGTGGATTGAAAAAGAGATCGACGACCTGGCAGACCGGCCCGGCGCAGGTTTTTCCGTAAGTGAAGAAAACAAACGTATTCTGCACGACGTCTGTCCGTGGTGGCGCGGTCAAACCGTCCAGGATCGCTGCTACGGCATGTTTACCGATGAACAAAAAGGGCTTCTGGCGACTGGCATTATCAAAGCCGAAGGCAATATGACCTCCGGTGACGCGCACCTGGCGGTGAACTTCCCGCTGCTGCTGGAAAAAGGGCTTGATGGCCTGCGCGATAAAGTCGCCGAGCGCCGCTCACGCATCAACCTGACCGTGCTGGAAGATCTGCATGGCGAGCAGTTCCTGAAGGCGATTGATATTGTGCTGGACGCGGTAAGCCAGCACATCACGCGCTTTGCCGCGCTGGCGCGCCAGATGGCAGGCGAAGAGTCCCGTGAAAGCCGTCGTAAAGAGCTACTTACCATCGCGGAAAACTGCGAGGTGATCGCCCACCAACCGCCGCAGACCTTCTGGCAAGCACTGCAATTGTGCTACTTCATCCAACTGATTCTACAAATTGAGTCTAACGGTCACTCGGTGTCATTTGGTCGTATGGACCAGTATCTTTACCCCTATTATCGTCGCGATGTCGAACTAGACCAGACGCTGGATCGTGAGCACGCCATTGAACTGCTGCACAGCTGCTGGCTGAAACTGCTGGAAGTAAACAAGATCCGCTCCGGTTCGCACTCCAAAGCTTCCGCGGGCAGCCCGCTGTATCAAAACGTCACCATTGGCGGTCAGAATCTTATCAACGGTCAGCCAATGGACGCAGTGAATCCGCTGTCTTACGCCATTCTGGAGTCCTGCGGACGTTTGCGTTCTACCCAGCCCAACCTCAGTGTACGTTATCACGCCGGAATGAGTAACGATTTCCTTGACGCCTGCGTCCAGGTCATCCGCTGCGGCTTTGGGATGCCGGCGTTTAACAATGATGAAATCGTCATCCCGGAATTTATCAAGTTGGGGATCGAACCGCAGGACGCTTACGATTACGCGGCGATCGGCTGTATCGAAACCGCCGTCGGCGGGAAATGGGGTTATCGCTGCACCGGCATGAGCTTTATTAACTTCGCCCGCGTCATGCTGGCGGCGCTGGAAGGCGGTCGCGACGCCACCAGCGGCAAGGTATTTCTGCCGCAGGAAAAGGCGCTCTCCGCAGGCAACTTTAACAATTTTGACGAAGTGATGGCCGCCTGGGATACCCAAATTCGCTACTACACGCGCAAATCGATCGAAATTGAGTATGTGGTCGACACCATGTTGGAAGAGAACGTCCACGATATTCTCTGCTCAGCGCTGGTAGACGACTGTATTGAACGCGCGAAGAGTATCAAGCAAGGCGGCGCTAAATATGACTGGGTATCCGGTCTTCAGGTCGGTATCGCAAACCTGGGCAACAGCCTCGCCGCCGTGAAAAAACTGGTCTTCGAACAGGGCGTTATCGGTCAACAGCAGCTTGCCGCCGCGCTGGCCGATGACTTTGACGGGCTGACCCATGAGCAGCTGCGCCAGCGTCTGATTAACGGCGCGCCGAAGTACGGTAACGACGATGATACCGTCGATACCCTGCTGGCGCGCGCTTATCAGACCTATATTGATGAGCTGAAGCAATATCATAACCCGCGCTACGGTCGTGGCCCTGTCGGCGGCAACTATTACGCCGGTACGTCCTCTATCTCAGCAAACGTGCCGTTTGGCGCCGCGACTATGGCTACCCCGGATGGTCGCAAAGCGCATACGCCGCTGGCGGAAGGCGCAAGCCCTGCATCGGGTACGGATCATCTCGGCCCGACGGCAGTGATTGGTTCCGTAGGCAAATTACCTACCGGTTCCATTCTCGGCGGCGTGCTGCTCAATCAGAAACTGAACCCAACGACGCTGGAAAACGAGTCCGACAAACAGAAACTGATGGTTCTGCTACGGACGTTCTTTGAGGTGCATAAAGGCTGGCATATTCAGTACAACATCGTGTCACGCGAAACGCTGCTGGATGCGAAAAAACATCCGGACCAGTACCGCGATCTGGTCGTGCGTGTGGCAGGCTACTCCGCCTTCTTCACCGCGCTGTCGCCGGATGCGCAGGACGATATCATCGCCCGTACCGAACATATGCTGTAATTTTCCCTGGCGCCATCGGCAATATGTCCGAACTGCCTGATGGCGCTACGTTTAACAGGCCTACGCAGGCCTGTTAATCAGAAGGGATCGGTGCCGTCAAGCACGGCCTGAATGACGTTGAGCGCGCCTTGATGGTTATTATCATCAGTGTGATAACGTGAAAGCGCTTTGATATTGTCTGCGGCATTGCCCATGGCAAAAGAGTAATGCGCCATTTTCAACATTTCCGCATCATTACCGCTGTCGCCAATGGCGACGACATTCTGTGGCGACCTGTTCCAGCGCTTTAACAGACGACTGATGCCATTCGCTTTATGCAGTCCCGGGATAATCAGGTCGATAAAACCGAAGCCGCTGGTGACGGGCTTCATGATGCCATCCAGAGATACATGCAGTTTGTCGATAACCAGCGGAATTTGTTCATCGGGCAAATTCAGGGAGAACTTAAACAGGATATCGTCAATGTCGTGATAATCGTTTACCGGCTGCAGGCGGTGATAATGTTTGGCCATCAGCGCCACGAAAGTCTCGGGAGCGTTTTTGCTGACATAAGCGCTTTTCAGACCGCAGGCGACGAAGTTAAGCTGCTTATCCTTCAGCAGTTCGCCAATCACAATACGCGATTCATGCCGGGTTAGCTCCCCGTGAAACAACTGCTTGCCATGTTCATACACCAGCGCGCCATTTTCTGCGACAAAGGAAATTTCGTCTTTCAGCTCGGGGAAGAAGGAGATCAACTGGTAGTACTGATTACCGCTGGCGACCACAAATTCGATATTACGTTTTTTCAGTTCCTGGTATTGCGCCATGAAGCGTACACGATCGTACTGCTTGGCATCGTCGAGAAAAGTGCCGTCCATATCGGTAACGACAACGTTAACGGTCATACTTAAGCTCCTGGCTGTAACTGCGACCAGAAACATTTTAATAACAATGTGAGCAGAACCACAAATTTATTTCGAATGAAAAGTAGCTGAACGAAAGGAATAGCCGCATAAGACATTAAGGCGTCCTGGCCACCTTACGTTTTCCTCTCGCTTCCCTCTTTGTGCGCCCCTGCAATATTTTAAACTTGCATTAACCTTATTTTAACTTAAAGTATCACATGTAACTAATTTTACTTTCGAACGAAAGATGATGAGGTTGATATGACGACTCCTTTTACCCACGAAACGCTGCCCGCCGACCCAAAAGCGGCCATTCGTCAGATGAAGCAGGCGCTACGCGCGCAAATCGGCGACGTACAGGCGGTGTTCGACCGTTTGAGCGCCACCATAGCAGCCCGGGTGGCGGAAATTAACGATCTGAAGGCGCAGGGACAGCCGGTATGGCCAATTATCCCTTTTAGCGAACTGGCGATGGGCAACATTAGCGATGCCACCCGCGCCGAGGTTAAGCGCCGCGGGTGCGCGGTGATTAAAGGTCATTTTCCACGCGAACAGGCGCTGGCATGGGACCAGTCGATGCTCGACTATCTGGACAAGAACCATTTTGACGCGGTGTATAAAGGACCGGGGGATAATTTTTTCGGTACGCTGAGCGCCTCCCGGCCTGAAATCTATCCTGTCTACTGGTCGCAGGCGCAAATGCAGGCCCGCCAAAGTGAAGAGATGGCGCTGGCGCAGTCGTTCCTCAACCGTCTATGGCAGGTAGAGCACGACGGCAAGCGATGGTTTAATCCGGATATCAGCATCATTTACCCGGATCGCATCCGTCGCCGCCCGCCGGGCACCACATCCAAAGGACTGGGAGCGCATACCGACTCCGGCGCGCTGGAGCGCTGGCTGCTGCCAGCCTATCAGCGGGTATTTGCCAGCGTGTTTAACGGCAACGTCGAGCAGTACGATCCGTGGAATGCGGCACACCGTACCGAAGTTGAAGAGTATACGGTGGATAACACCACCAAATGCTCGGTATTTCGCACCTTCCAGGGCTGGACCGCGCTCTCCGATATGCTGCCCGGTCAGGGGTTGCTTCATGTCGTCCCTATCCCGGAGGCGATGGCGTATATTCTGCTGCGCCCGCTGCTGGATGATGTCCCGGAAGATGAATTATGCGGCGTCGCGCCGGGCCGGGTGCTGCCGATTTCTGAACAGTGGCATCCTTTACTGATGGCGGCGTTAACCAGCATTCCGCCGCTGGAAGCCGGGGATTCCGTATGGTGGCATTGCGATGTCATCCACTCCGTCGCCCCCGTCGAAAATCAGCAGGGCTGGGGCAATGTGATGTACATTCCTGCCGCGCCAATGTGTGAGAAAAACCTGGCCTATGCGCGTAAGGTGAAAGCGGCGCTGGAGACAGGCGCATCACCGGGCGATTTCCCGCGCGAGGACTATGAAACCACCTGGGAAGGGCGCTTCACGCTGCGCGATCTGAATATTCACGGCAAGCGGGCATTAGGTATGGACGTTTGACGGTCGTACCGCCCTTCCCGCTCACCTGCGGTGTGCCCTTTACCTGGGCGCACCCGTCTTACCGAACCTACGCGCCAGGATACGTTAGCCCGGTAAGCGCAGCGCCACCGGGCGTCAGTGTTTAGCTTTCAATCCCTTTACTACGCAAATAATCGTCGTAGTTACCGCTGAAGTCCACCACGCGCTCCGGCGTAATTTCAGGAACTGAAAAAGCGCGGCATTGAGTTCGTTGTCGCCAGCGTCAGTATTACCAGCTTATTTCGCTCTTTCCTGAGCTAAAGGATGAGATCTCTTTTGTCGCGGAAAACGGCGCACTGGTTTACGAACATGGCAAGCAACTGTTCCACGGCGAACTGACCCGCGGATTGTTATTGGCGAGTTGCTGAAAGATAAGCAACTTAATTTTGTCGCCTGCGGTCTGCAAAGTGCATATGTCAGCGAAAATGCGCCAGAAGCATTCGTTACCCTGATGGCAAAACACTACCATCGCCTGAAACCCGTAAAAGATTATCAGGAGATTGATGACGTACTGTTCAAGTTTTCGCTCAACCTACCGGATGAACAAATCCCGTTAGTGATCGACAAACTACACGTTACGCTCGATGGCATTATGAAGCCCGTCACCAGCGGCTTCGGTTTTATCGACCTGATTATCCCGGGACTGCATAAAGTAAACGGTATTTCGCGGTTACTGAAACGCTGGGATCTGTCGCCACAAAATATGGTAGCGATTGGCGACAGCGGCAATGACGCAGAGATGCTTAAAATGGCGCATTATTCCTTTGCGATGGACAATGCCGCAGAAAACATTAAACAAATCGCCCGTTACGCTACCGATAATAATAAGCATGAAGGCGCACTGAATGTGATTCAGGCTATGCTGGAAAATAAGGTGCCGTTTACACTTTAACGAGAGTCGGGGCAATCGCCCCGATTTCTCAATGAGCATTACACTCATCTTCTTCAATCAGTTCAACCACTAATGTGGTTCCAGGCCCCTGTAAGTAATATTCATCGTCAAGGGGATCGCGCAGTTTCATAAATGTCGTTTTACCGACTTGCATGGTATGCCCGGCAGCCATTTCTGCTCCACTTTCAAGCAGGTAACGCAGAACATTATTGAAAATATCAGAATATTTTTGCCCTTCGTGATGACCTTGTGCGTGTGCTGCGAAATCTGGTAGTCCAAAGCAATCAGCACCATAGGTACGCATCCATACGCCTTCGATATCCTCCACTTCATATTTCACAAATCCACAAAATAGAGAGGTCAGCGGGAAACCTTCACGCAACATTTCCAGACTATGCTTACCCAACTCCTGAGACTTAAATACCCCCGCAGGTAATGAAGTGTGAGCCGATTCATTTAATACAGCGACAGCCCCCATGTTACTTAATGCACCTGCAACCACAGCCAACGCAACATATTGCTCTAAAGGTGAAGTATCATACCCCTTATAATATAAAATAATATTTGCACTGGTTGCCTGTACTTGCTCTTTTACTTCCTGGGGATAATGAGCTGGCGCGACACATTGTTCGATTGATTCCTGGGGGTAAGGCGTTTTAAATCCAACCATCGATATTACATGCTTACCCCATCCTGCTAAACCAAAAAAATCCAGTTCAGGGACAAGTTCACACGTTGCCTGTTTCATACTGGAATGATAATTACGCAACAAGCGGGTGAGTTCTTTTGAATTATTTTCCGGGAGAGTATCAAATACAACAACTAAACTTAGTGGGTTATCAATTTCAGCATTCGCTACTAAAACACCTTGTATATTAGATGAGTTTTTTTCTTTACGGCCAAAAAAGCGTTCCAAAATGCTCATATTTATTCCTTTTGTTGAACAATAAAGGAATATAAAATAGCACTTGAATTCTTATAAAGAAAATAACATTACAATATGTTTACCACAAAATATATTCGCAATTTTTATGATAGTTCCTCTTCTTTCATTTAATTTTAAAATCGAATATTAAGAGTATATATAATTTTCACATTGCATTCGGAAAAAATAAAAATTATCTTGTTAACATTCTGTAACCCCGACGCTATCGGGGTTACAGACAATAACTTACTCGATCCCTTTACTACGCAAATAATCGTCGTAGTTGCCGCTGAAGTCCACCACGCGCTCCGGCGTAATTTCAATGACGCGGGTTGCCAGCGAGCTGACGAACTCACGGTCGTGCGAAACAAAGATCAGCGTGCCCTGATACAGCTCCAGCGCCATATTCAGCGATTCGATCGACTCCATATCCAGGTGGTTAGTCGGTTCGTCCATGATCAGGATATTCGGCTTTTGCATCATCAGTTTGCCGAACAGCATACGGCCCTTCTCGCCACCGGAGAGGACTTTCGCAGGCTTTTTGATATCATCCTGGCTAAATAGCAGGCGGCCCAGAATACTGCGCACTGCCTGCTCGTCGTCGCCTTCCTGCTTCCACTGACTCATCCATTCAAACACCGTCAGGTCATTTTCGAATTCATATTCGTGGTCCTGCGCGTAGTAACCAATACGCGCGTTTTCCGACCATTTAACGGTGCCATGATCGGCGTCCAGATCGCCAACCAGCGTCTTCAGCAGCGTAGATTTACCCACGCCATTGGTGCCGAGTACTGCCAGCTTCTCGCCGACTTCGAGCAGCAAATTGACATTTTTAAACAGCGGACCGTTATCAAAACCTTTCGTCAACGCTTCCACTTCCAGAGCGTTACGGAACAGTTTTTTATCCTGCTCAAAACGGATGAACGGGTTCTGACGGCTGGAGGCTTTCACCTCTTCCAGCTTGATTTTATCGATCTGCCGCGCGCGCGACGTTGCCTGACGCGATTTAGAGGCATTGGCGCTAAAACGGCTAACAAAAGATTGCAGCTCGGCAATTTGCGCTTTTTTCTTCGCATTATCGGCCAACAGACGTTCACGCGCCTGGGTCGCCGCCGTCATATACTCATCATAGTTACCCGGATAGACGCGCAAGTCGCCGTAATCCAGATCCGCCATATGCGTACAAACCATGTTCAGGAAGTGACGGTCGTGCGAAATGATGATCATCGTGCTATCGCGCTCGTTCAGCACCTGCTCCAGCCAACGGATAGTATCAATATCCAGGTTGTTGGTCGGTTCGTCGAGCAACAGGATGTCCGGATTAGAGAATAACGCCTGCGCCAGTAGCACACGCAATTTCCAGCCTGGCGCGACTTCACTCATCAGACCGTAATGCTGCTCCAGCGGGATGCCCACCCCCAACAGCAGTTCGCCCGCGCGCGCCTCAGCGGAATAACCGTCCATCTCGCCGTATTTTACTTCCAGATCGGCGACTTTATAGCCGTCTTCTTCGCTCATTTCCGGCAAGGCGTAGATACGGTCGCGCTCCTGCTTGACTTCCCACAGTTCGCCATGCCCCATAATGACAGTATCAAGTACGGTGAATGTTTCAAAAGCGAACTGGTCCTGACGCAGCTTACCGATGCGCTCATTCGGATCGAGGGAAACATTGCCCAGCGTCGGCTCCAGGTCGCCGCCGAGGATTTTCATAAAAGTGGACTTTCCGCTACCGTTGGCGCCGATCAGGCCGTAACGGTTGCCGCCGCCAAATTTGACGGAAATGTTTTCGAACAGCGGCTTACTGCCGAACTGCATGGTAACGTTGCTGGAAACTAACACAGGCTTATCCTGAAAAAAGATGTGACAAACCGCTTATTATGCCACAAGTCTGAAATAAGATCGCGCCCTGTACAAAGGGCTACACTGAACCGTAAGGGAAAAAAACGTGATTTCGTACACATCTGAATTCCCTGTTTACTGGAATGCACCTATAATGCGCTCCCAACATGACAGAATTCTCAACCTACTAGCCTGCTTGGCACAGAATCTCGCATAACATGAATATGAAATTAACAACGCTTTTCGCGGCGGCTTTCGCTGTAGTTGGTTTTTGTAAAACAGCCTCAGCAGTCACTTACCCGCTGCCTACCGATGGTAGCCGTTTAATTGGGCAAAATCAGGTCATCACCGTTCCGGAGGGCAATACCCAGCCGCTGGAGTATTTTGCCGCGGAGTATCAGATGGGGCTCTCCAACATGCTGGAAGCCAACCCGGGCGTGGATACCTTCCTGCCGAAGGGCGGTACCGTGCTGAATATTCCGCAGCAGCTGATCCTGCCGGATACCGTACACGAAGGCATTATCATCAATAGCGCGGAAATGCGCCTCTATTACTACCCGAAAGGCACAAACACCGTTATCGTCCTGCCGATTGGGATCGGTCAGTTAGGTAAAGACACGCCTATCAACTGGACGACCAAAGTTGAACGTAAAAAAGCCGGTCCGACCTGGACGCCTACGGCAAAAATGCACGCTGAATATCGCGCCGCCGGCGAGCCGTTGCCTGCCGTCGTACCTGCGGGCCCGGATAACCCGATGGGCCTGTACGCGCTGTACATCGGTCGCCTGTATGCTATTCACGGCACCAACGCCAACTTCGGCATCGGGCTTCGCGTGAGCCACGGCTGCGTACGTCTGCGCAACGACGATATCAAATTCCTGTTTGAAAATGTGCCGGTCGGTACCCGCGTGCAGTTTATCGATGAACCGGTAAAAGCCACCACCGAGCCGGACGGTAGCCGTTACATTGAGGTGCATAACCCGCTGTCAACGACGGAAGCGCAGTTTGAAGGTAAGGAAGCGGTGCCGATCACGCTTAATAAGAGTATCCTGGCCGTCACCAACGAGCCTGACGTTGATCAGACCGTCGTACAACAGGCGGTTCAGGATCGTTCCGGGATGCCGGTTCGTCTGAACTGACAGACTCTGCCTGCGAAGCCCGATAGATACTATCGGGCTTCTCTTACGGCATCAGTTGCAATAATCCATATCCCACCAGCGCCGCCCATGCCAGCATCGGCAGCGAATAGAAATGAAATCGCCACCAGATTCGGCGATCGTTCGCCATCCGTAAAGCAATAAGATTTGCCAGCGACCCCGGCAGCAGACCAAACCCGCCGATATTCACCGCCCACGCCAGCAGCGTCGAGGCCGGTACATAGTTCAGCAGGAGAATGGTACTGGGCACATTACTGATAATCTGCGACAGGCCGATAGCGGTTAGCCAAAGCCCCAGGTGAGACAGTGCGCCAACCTGGTTGAAAACGCCCTGCAACGCCGGCAATTGCGTTAGCAGATGGACATCAATAAACATCGCCATAAATACCAGCAGCAGCGTCCAGTCCACGCTGACTATCACCCTGCGCGCCAGCACAATAAACCCAGCCGCCACCAACACCAATCCCCATAACTCTTGCCTGAGCTCCAGCGCGGTAAGAAAAACGACATATAATCCCAGGCAACTCCACACCAGACGGGGCTGCCACTGCGGCGAACGCGTACCGGTATGATACTGTAACGCCCTACCCGGAAAACAAAACCAGCACAGGAGCAGTAACGTCAGCATCATCATGACGGCAAGCGGCGCCATTTGCCCGCTAAATTCAGCAAAGCTTAAGCCGGAGCGTCCCCATAACAGAATATTTTGCGGATTACCGACAGGCGTCAGCAGCGAACCAGCGTTCACCGCCAACGCTTCAAAAATAATCAATCGGTTGACCGGAATCGCGCACAGTTTTTTTAACGTTATCGTCAGCGGCACAACGATAAACAGCGCGACATCGTTTGTCAGAAAGGTCGACAGCGCCGCCGCAGCCAGCACCAGAAACATCGCCAGTTGCCGCTCGGTATGAAATCGGCGCGTCATCTTGCGTCCCAGCACATCAAAATAGCCGCTCAGCTCAACGCCTTTAGTGAGCAACATTAACCCACTGAGGGTAATAATGGTGTGCCAGTCAATCGCGCCAGGCCAGGCGCGGGGCGCAAAAGGAACAAACAGGCTTAACGCCATCCCCACAATGATCAACAACTGAAAAAAACGGTCACGCCGCAGCGCCCGTAAAAAAGCCAGATTCATTCTGCAGATGTTCCATGCTGTTGCGTGAAGGCCAAAAAGGCATCCAATGTCTCCTGGCTGACATGGTGTTCCATCCCTTCCGCATCACGACGCGCGATCTCCGGACTTACGCCTAATACCAGTAAAAAATTTTCGACAATTTGGTGCCGCTCGCGGCTTTCCTGCGCCAGCTTCTCCCCTTCCGGCGTCAGAAAAACGCCGCGCCAGGGGATCATTTGAATAAATCCTAACGATGCCAGGCGCTTAAGCATTTTGGCCACAGTCGGCTGGGAGACGCCGAGCCGCGCCGCCATATCCACCTGACGCGCTTCCCCTACCTCAATAATTAAATCGGAAATCAGCTCAACGTAATCGTCTATCAACTCACGGCGATGCGCCTCTCTGACCTGACGAAATCCTTCAACGTGTTCTTCTACGTTCACCAATTGCGTCACTTTTTTTGTTGTTGGCGTACCTGCGCGACGACCCATTTTGCTTCCTCGTTTCTGTGACGCGTTAACGCGTCAGCTGACAGAGCGCTCATTGTAAACCAGAGTTGTCCGGGCACAAAAAATTAACGTTTTAGCAATAGCTATAAAACATAGCCTGTGCTATATCTGTATGTAATGCAGACATCCCTCACGGATCGATGGGATAGAAACATCAGGAGGTTTATATGAACGAATTTAAGAGGTGTATACGCGTGTTCAGTCACTCTCCCTTTAAAGTCCGGTTAATGCTGCTCTCTATGTTGTGCGATATGATCAACGGCAAACCGGAGCAGGATAACCCTTCCACGAAATAACGCGGCGGTGCGGTACGCCGCTTTATTTTGCATCCTCAACGGAAATGGCGCCCATTTCCCCTGTTTTTTTGTGGTTTTGCTATTCTCTTCGCAAAACATTTTCTTTCCGGCGGTTGACCTTCTTACCCGCACGCTCTATCTTCTGGCAGCCCTGAATATTTTGCGACTCGCCGTTGCGAACCCAATACCTTTTTTACGCATAATCAGGCAGGTAATGACCCTTCGCGCCAGGGTTAGCACATGGCGTTTTTGCAATAGTGGCATATGAATTCAACCCTTATCGATTCACTTCTCGCCCGTCGTCGGGCTGTAAGCCCGTGGGCGGGCCTCTACTTTTTACAGTCGCTGCTGATTAACCTCGCGCTCGGCTACCCCTTTAGCCTGCTTTATACCGCGGCGTTTACCTGCCTGTTGCTGCTGCTCTGGCGCTACCTGCCCCGCGGACAAAAAGCGCTGCTCGGCATCTGTTCGCTGGTAGCCGCTTGCTATTTTCCCTTTGGACAGGCTTACGGCGCGCCGAACTTTAATACGCTGCTGGCGCTGCACTCCACCAATATGGAAGAGTCGAGCGAAATCCTGACCATCTTCCCGTGGTATAGCTACCTGACCGGACTTTTTATTTTTGCGCTGGGTATTATTGCGCTTCGTCGCCGAAAAGAAGAGGTCAGGCCGCGCTGGAATAGCCTCGACAGCCTGTGCCTGCTGATTAGCGTCGCGGCATTTTTCGTCGCGCCGGTACAAAATCTGGCGTGGGGCGGCGTTTTTAAGGTTATTGATACCGGCTATCCGGTTTTTCGCTTCGCTAAAGACGTTATCGTCAATAACAACGAAGTCATTGAAGAGCAGCACCGTATGGCGCAGCTATCCGGCATAAAAGATAGCTGGACGGTTACTGCGGTGAAACCCAGATATCACATCTATGTCGTGGTGATTGGTGAAAGCGCGCGACGGGATGCCATGGGCGCTTTCGGCGGCCACTGGGATAATACCCCCTTCGCCAGCCATGTGAATGGCGACTTCTTTATGGATTACATCGCCGCCAGCGGCTCAACGCAAAAATCGCTCGGTTTAACGCTCAATCGCGTGGTGGATAACAAACCGCAGTATCAGGATAACTTCGTCACGCTGGCTAACCGCGCCGGTTTTCAGACATGGTGGTTTTCCAATCAGGGGCAAATCGGCGAATACGACACGGCCATCGCCAGTATCGCCAAACGCGCCGATGAAGCGCATTTCCTGAAAAACGGCGATTTTGAAGCGGATAAAAATACTCGCGACGACGCGCTGTTAACCATGACGGCGCAGGTATTGGCGACAGAACGCACGCAACCGCAGTTGATTGTGTTGCATTTAATGGGGTCGCATCCCCAGGCCTGCGACCGTACTCAGGGAAAATACGCGACGTTTGTCCAGTCGAAAGAGACGTCTTGTTATTTATACACCATGACGCAAACCGACGATTTGCTCCGTCAGCTCTATACTCAGCTTCGTCATAGCGGCGACAGTTTTTCGCTCGTCTATTTCTCCGATCACGGGCTGGCGTTTAAAGAGCGCGGCAAAGCGGTACAGTACCTGGCGCATGACGACAAATTCCAGCAAAACTTCCAGGTGCCGTTTATGGTGCTATCCAGCGACAGTAAAGCGCATCGGATCATTAAAGCTCGCCGTTCCGCGAACGATTTCCTGAGTTTTTTCTCGCAATGGACAGGAATTAGCGCTAAAGAGATCAAAAATCGCTATCGATTTATTTCGGAGCAGAAAGCCGGGCCCGTTTATATCACCAATTTCAAATTACAAAAAGTGGACTATAACCATCTGGGCAGCGATATTTTTTCACTAAAATAATGCATGTTTCAGGCAAAAAAAATCCGCCCCGAAAGGCGGATTTTTCATTTTCACCGACGTGATTAGAAGCGGTAACCCACGCCAGCAATCCAGGTGCCAACGTCAACGCTACGAATACGGCTCTGCTCGTAAGAGAAGTCCAGAGCAACATTTTCCATCGGGTTGAATTGCAGACCAGCGCCATAGGAGAAGCCATAATCGCTGGTGTCATGTTTGTAGGTTGGGTAATCGGTCGTCTGGAATTTACCGTAACCCACACCGACTACACCGTAGATGCTCGCCCAATCGTTCAGACGGTAAGCCGGGCCGGCAGTGATGCCGTAGTACTGACCTTTGTTGTAATCGCCCGCACCGTTAGTACGATCTTTTTCGGTGTAGGTGAAGGAACCGATTACGCCCAGCGGGTTGTCGTCCTGCTCGTAACGATACTTCAGGTTGAAACCGCTCATTTTATTCGCTACGCCCTGCGCGTCGCTCTGAGCGTAACCACCGGTAACGGTAGAAGTAGCAGCTACTGCAGTACCTGCGGAAAAAGCCAGAACAGCGGCCAGTGCTGAAAGACATGCAATTTTTTTCATAACCACCTCAAATGTGCTTCAAGTAAGTCCTAAGTTTTAAATATATCAAAAATTAATGGGAAACTCTTTGCGATTCACGGTGTCTAAGGGCGCCTTTCATGTAACAGAACGTTTCCATATCGCGCTATCTTATTCAATTAACATCACTTTTCCGGCTGATTGCACCAATAATGCGCGTGCGACGCGATACATTCATCCAGATTATTCCTAAACTAACAGTCTATTTATCCATCAATTTAAGTTCATTTTATGGAATCCTGGAAATTTTTTTTCAACGAATCCTCAACCGCCACGGGGAATTTCCATTACACTGCCACCTTTACTCGTACTGACATTTTTTGACAGGAGAAAGGATGCCGGGGTCAACACGTAAACTACCAGTCTGGTTGCCCATTTTGGTTTTGCTCATTGCCATGTCCTCTATTCAGAGTGGCGCTTCACTGGCGAAATCGTTATTTCCTCTTGTCGGCGCGCCGGGCGTAACGGCGCTTCGTCTGGCGTTGGGAACGCTTATCCTTATCGCCTTTTTCAAACCCTGGCGTTTGCGTTTTGCCAAAGAGCAGCGGCTGCCTTTACTGTTTTATGGTCTGTCGCTGGGCGGGATGAACTATCTATTCTATCTGTCGATTCAGACGGTGCCGTTGGGTATTGCGGTCGCGCTGGAATTTACCGGTCCTCTGGCGGTCGCGCTGTTTTCATCCCGGCGGCCGGTAGATTTTATTTGGGTCGTACTGGCTGTGCTTGGGCTCTGGTTCCTGCTGCCATTAGGGCAAGATATGTCTCACGTCGATCTTACCGGGGCCGCGTTAGCGCTCGGCGCTGGCGCCTGTTGGGCTGTCTATATTCTTACCGGCCAGCGAGCAGGCGCGGAACATGGTCCGGCCACGGTGGCGGTAGGCTCGCTGATTGCCGCCATCATTTTCGTGCCGATTGGCGCAGTTCAGGCTGGCGACGCGCTATGGCACTGGTCGATTCTTCCCTTAGGGTTAGCGGTCGCTGTGCTTTCTACGGCGCTGCCTTATTCACTGGAAATGATTGCGCTGACGCGCCTGCCAACCCGCACCTTCGGTACGCTGATGAGCATGGAACCCGCGCTGGCCGCCGTTTCCGGGATGATTTTTCTGGGCGAAACGCTTACGGGCATACAAATCCTGGCCCTGTGCGCCATCATTGCCGCCTCAATGGGTTCTACCCTAACGATTCGACGCGAACCGCAAATTAAACAAGTTGACGTAAAATAGTTTCTTATTCTGCATGATGTGCATAATCATGCAGAATATCACCTCGTTATTCACCTTTTATTATTGCGCTATTACTTCGTCATTTTTTGTCATATTTTTTCTCATTTTTTACATTAAAATGAGAATTATTACCCACCAAACAGCAAACTCGTCTAACCAATTGATTTTTAATCAAAATAAATATTAAATCTTGTCTGTACTATTAAAGTGATAGGTAAATTCAAAAAAGCAAAGTTAAAAACCGGTGCTATACTTATTTTCGTTAATTACCTGGGACACAAACATCAAGAGGATATGAGATTATGAGTACCGCTAAACTGGTAAAAACAAAAGCGTCTAATCTGCTTTATACCCGTAACGATGTATCAGAGAGCGATAAAAAAGCGACGGTTGAGTTGCTTAATCGTCAGGTGATCCAGTTCATTGACCTGTCGCTGATCACGAAACAGGCCCACTGGAACATGCGCGGTGCTAACTTTATTGCCGTTCATGAGATGCTGGATGGCTTCCGTACCGCACTGACCGATCATCTGGATACTATGGCCGAGCGCGCCGTACAGCTTGGCGGTGTGGCGTTAGGCACCACGCAAGTTATCAACAGCAAAACTCCACTGAAAAGCTATCCGCTCGACATCCATAACGTGCAGGATCACTTAAAAGAACTGGCCGATCGCTACGCTGTTGTCGCTAATGATGTTCGCAAAGCTATTGGTGAAGCCAAAGATGAAGACACTGCCGATATCTTTACCGCCGCATCACGCGACCTCGATAAATTCCTGTGGTTTATCGAATCCAACATCGAATAAATCTATCTCTACCCTGAATACTTCGAGTTGCAGGAAGGTACAAACGCAGCGAATCCGCAGAAGCCTGACTTCCGTCGGTCACTGAAGCGAACGCACCTGCAACTTGATGTACACAGGTATATAAGTCATCCCTATACCCCTGCCTGGCACAGGGGTTTTGCACTTAAATAGTGCACACGTCTTGTACTCCCCTCCGATAAAAGTGAATTATTTGTAATAATTACATCACACAATCGTTAATTAAAGATTGTTTTAACAACAATTTTTACGCTAAATAGACCCTGTATCTCTACTTTGTTATTCATGCACTAAATCAGTGCCCCAAAACGGTGCGGCATACTGGTTTTGCCCGACTTATTGTGCACAGGAATGGTTCACGCTTCTGTTAAAACAATGAGTTACATAATTGGCATGATTTTTTCATTACGCTACATGTTCTCGCAGGGGATCGCCCCGTGGATAGAAAAGGAAATGCTATGAAGTCTCTATTAAAAGTTTCACTGGCTGCACTTACCCTGGCTTTTGCGGTGTCTTCGCACGCTGCGGATAAGAAACTCGTGGTGGCAACCGATACGGCGTTCGTTCCGTTTGAATTTAAACAGGGCGACAAATACGTCGGTTTTGATGTTGATCTGTGGGACGCTATCGCGAAAGAACTGAAGCTGGACTACACCCTGAAACCGATGGATTTCAGCGGCATTATTCCGGCATTACAAACCAAAAATATCGATCTGGCGCTGGCGGGTATTACGATTACGGACGAGCGTAAAAAAGCGATCGACTTTTCCGATGGCTATTACAAAAGCGGTCTGCTCGTGATGGTGAAAGCCAACAATAACGATATTAAAAGCGTTAAAGACCTCGATGGCAAAGTCGTTGCCGTGAAGAGCGGAACCGGGTCGGTGGATTACGCGAAAGCGAACATCAAAACTAAAGACCTGCGTCAGTTCCCGAACATTGATAACGCGTACATGGAATTAGGCACCAACCGCGCAGACGCCGTTCTGCACGATACGCCGAACATCCTGTACTTTATCAAAACCGCAGGCAACGGCCAGTTCAAGGCGGTAGGCGAATCGCTGGAAGCACAGCAATACGGAGTTGCCTTCCCGAAAGGCAGCGATGAACTGCGCGAGAAAGTCAACGGCGCGCTGAAAACGCTGCGTGAGAATGGCACCTATAACGAAATCTACAAAAAATGGTTCGGTACAGAACCTAAATAAAACGACCTGATGTTGGCTTGTGGCCCGGTAGTGAGGACGCTCACCGGGCCTACAGCTCTTTTCCGTGACGGATAAGACACTTTCACGCCATTTCCGCACCGGATAGAGCATTTGACTATTTACACCACGGTAACAGGAACGACATATGCAGTTTGACTGGAGCGCCATCTGGCCCGCCATTCCGCTTTTACTTGAGGGCGCTAAAATGACCCTGTGGATCTCGGTCCTCGGTCTGGCTGGCGGCCTGGTTATTGGACTGGCGGCAGGTTTTGCCCGTACGTTTGGCGGCTGGTTCGCCAACCACATCGCCCTGGTTTTCATTGAAATTATTCGCGGCACGCCCATCGTTGTCCAGGTCATGTTTATCTACTTTGCCCTGCCGATGGCATTTAATGATTTGCGTATTGATCCGTTCAGCGCAGCGGTCGTGACAATTATGATTAACTCCGGCGCTTATATCGCGGAAATTACTCGCGGCGCAGTACTATCCATTCACAAAGGTTTTCGCGAAGCGGGTCTGGCGCTGGGCCTTTCTCGCCGGGAAACCATCCGCCATGTTATTTTACCGCTTGCTCTGCGCCGTATGCTGCCGCCGCTGGGCAATCAGTGGATCATTAGCATCAAAGACACCTCGTTGTTTATTGTTATCGGCGTAGCCGAGCTGACCCGTCAGGGCCAGGAAATTATTGCCGGTAACTTTCGCGCCCTGGAAATCTGGAGCGCCGTGGCCGTCTTCTATTTGATCATTACGCTGGTGTTGAGCTTTATTTTGCGTCGTCTTGAAAGAAGGATGAAAATCCTGTGATTGAATTTAAAAACGTCTCCAAGCACTTTGGCCCCACCCAGGTGCTACATAACATTGATTTAAACATCCGTCAGGGCGAAGTGGTTGTGATTATCGGCCCTTCCGGTTCGGGTAAATCCACATTATTACGCTGTATCAATAAACTGGAAGAGATCACCTCCGGCGATCTGATTGTCGATGGTCTGAAAGTCAACGATCCTAAAGTAGACGAACGGCTGATTCGCCAGGAAGCCGGCATGGTGTTTCAACAGTTTTATCTGTTCCCGCATCTGACCGCGCTCGAAAACGTGATGTTCGGTCCTCTGCGCGTGCGCGGCGTAAAGAAAGAAGAAGCGGAAAAACAGGCGAAAGCTCTGTTAGCGAAAGTTGGACTGGCGGAACGAGCGCACCACTACCCCTCCGAGCTTTCCGGCGGTCAACAACAGCGCGTCGCCATTGCCCGAGCGCTGGCAGTGAAGCCGAAAATGATGCTCTTTGACGAGCCAACCTCCGCTCTGGACCCTGAACTGCGCCATGAAGTGCTGAAAGTCATGCAGGATCTGGCGGAAGAAGGCATGACCATGGTCATTGTCACTCACGAAATCGGCTTTGCCGAAAAAGTCGCCTCACGGCTGATTTTTATCGATAAAGGCCGTATTGCCGAAGATGGCAGTCCGCAGGCGTTGATCGAAAACCCGCCAAGCCCACGTTTACAGGAATTTTTACAGCACGTCTCCTGAGATATCGCCCTTCCTGCCCTGCGGCAGGAAGGGCATCATGGAATAGTCCCATTTCATTTTCCCTCCCCTGCGCCATCTATACTTAGTGTTTTGCGTCTCTTTTCTCACTGGAGGAGTCATGCGGTGGACCCTGTTCATCCTTTTTTGTCTACTGGGCGCGCCTGCCCATGCGGTCGCCATACCCGGCGTGACCACGGGGACATCAACCAGCCAGCAAGCAGCGCCAGAGCCCAGTCCTGAACAAAAAAAAGCGGCCTATGCGGCCCTGGCTGACGTACTGGAGAACGAGGCTTCACGTAACGAATTGATAGCGCAACTCCGCGAAGCCTCAACCACGCCGCCGACCGAGCCGGCGCCAGCGCTTGCGCCGCCTGCGGCCAAAGATGAGAAAACGGTACTGGAGAACGTCACCACCGTTACCCGTCAGTACGGCGATGCTTTCGCTACCCGTTTCGCCCAGCTTTATCGCAACATCACCGATGCGCCGCACAAGCCATTTAACTCGCAAACCTTCACCAACGCGTTAACCCACTTTTTATTTCTGGCCGCCGCGGTATTTGGTTTTTATAGCGTGATACGGCTTTGCGCCCTGCCGTTATATCGAAAAATGGGCCTGTGGGCGCGCAAGAAAAACCGTGAACGCAGCAACTGGTTACAGCTCCCGGCGATGATCGTCGGCGCGTTTATTATCGACCTGCTGCTACTGGCGCTCACCTTATTTATCGGTCAGATGCTCAGTGATAATTTCCATGCCGGAAGTCGAACTATCGCTTTTCAGCAAAGCCTGTTCCTGAATGCCTTCGCGCTGATAGAATTCTTTAAAGCGATTCTGCGGCTTATTTTTTGCCCTAATGTACCGGAATTACGCCCATTCGCGATTCAGGATGCGACAGCGCGTTACTGGAATCGCCGTATGAGTTCCCTTAGCAGTTTGATTGGCTACGGGCTGATTGTTGCCGTTCCGATTATTTCCAACCAGGTGAATGTTCAGGTTGGCGCGATGGCGAATGTGGCGATCATGCTCTGCATCACCATCTGGGCGCTGTACCTGATCTTTAAAAACAAAGCGGAGATTACGCAACATTTATTAAGTCTGGCGGAACGATCATTAGCCTTTTTTAGCCTGTTTATCCGCGCCTTTGCGCTGGTGTGGCACTGGCTGGCCAGCGCCTACTTTATCGTGCTGTTTTTCTTCTCGTTATTCGACCCAGGCAATAGTCTGAAGTTTATGATGGGCGCGACCGTGCGCAGTCTGGCGATTATTGGCATCGCGGCGTTTATCTCCGGTATGTTTACCCGCTGGATAGCGAAAACCATCACCCTGTCGCCCCATACGCAGCGCAACTACCCGGAATTACAAAAGCGGCTTAACGGCTGGCTCTCCTCAGCGCTAAAAGTCGCACGCTTTTTGACCGTCTGCGTCGCCGTTATGCTGTTGCTCAACGCCTGGGGATTATTCGATTTCTGGCACTGGCTACATTATGGCGCGGGGGAAAAGATGGTCGATATCCTCATCCGTATCGCGTTAATCTTATTCTTCTCCGCCGTGGGATGGACGATTCTCGCCAGTCTGATTGAGAATCGCCTGGCCTCCGATATTCATGGCCGCCCGCTACCCAGCGCCCGCACGCGCACGCTGCTGACGCTGTTCCGCAATGCGCTGGCAGTGATTATCAGTACCATAACCATCATGATCGTGTTATCGGAAATCGGCGTCAATATCGCGCCATTGCTGGCTGGCGCGGGGGCGTTAGGTCTGGCTATCTCTTTCGGTTCGCAAACCCTGGTGAAAGATATTATTACCGGCGTCTTTATTCAGTTTGAAAACGGGATGAATACCGGCGACTTAGTCACCATAGGCCCGCTGACGGGGACGGTCGAAAGAATGTCGATTCGTTCCGTCGGCGTGCGGCAGGATACCGGGGCATACCATATTATCCCGTGGTCCTCGATCACCACTTTCGCCAACTTTGTGCGCGGTATCGGCTCTGTTGTCGCCAACTATGACGTGGATCGCCATGAGGATGCGGATAAAGCGAATCAGGCGCTGAAAGACGCGGTAACGGCGCTGATGGAGACGGAGGATATTCGCGGGCTGATTATCGGCGAACCCACGTTCGCCGGTATTGTCGGTTTAACGAACACGGCGTTTACTTTACGCGTGTCGTTCACCACGCTACCGCTCAAGCAGTGGACGGTGCGTTTTGCCCTTGATAGCCAGGTGAAAAAGCATTTTGATCTGGCCAATGTGCGCGCGCCGGTGCAAACGTATCAGGTTCTACCCGCCCCCGCCGGCGGCCCGTCGCCTGATTCACTGCCGCCGCGCGAACCGACGATTTAGCGTTTACGGGTGATAAAACGGCGACGCTGGTCGTCATCCATAAAGGTCCAGGCAATAAAGCGGCTTTGCTTTTGCCCCTGGGCCATCTCTTTTTTCACCACTTTCACCGCGCCAGCCTCCGTCAACGCCCGGTAAAGCGGCGGTAAATTTTCGCCGCGCGACACCAACGTCGTAAACCACAACACCTGACGGCGGAAAGTTTGGCTTTCAGCAATCATTTTTTTAATAAAGGCGACTTCGCCGCCTTCGCACCATAGCTCCTGCTGTTGACCGCCAAAGTTCAGCGCATCATCTTTATTCTGCCCCAAATTGCGGCGCTTACGCTCGCTGCCCGCGCGGGCTGCGGCGGCGGAGTCGTGAAAAGGCGGGTTACAAAGCGTTGCGTCATAAAATTCATTTTTATGAATGATACCTGTAAAAATGGCCGCCGGATCTTTTTGCCGACGCAGACGAATGGCGCGGCTTAACCCCGTATTAGCCTGAATGATAGCCTGCGCGCTGGACATCGCTGCGTCGCTGACTTCACTACCGGTAAATCGCCAGCCATATTCATGGACGCCGATAAGCGGATAAATACAATTGGCGCCCACCCCCACGTCCAGAATAGTTGCCTGCGCCGGAATACTCCCTGTCGTTTCGCCAAGCAGATCCGCCAGATGATGGATATAATCCGCACGACCAGGCACCGGCGGACATAAAAACCCTGGCGGAATGTCCCAGTGTGTAACGGCATAAAAATGCGCCAGCAACGCCTTATTGAGCGCTTTTACCGCTTGCGGATTAGCAAAATCAACGCTCTGTTCACCGGCGGGCGTGCGGATAAGAAAGGACGTCAATTCCGGCGTGGTCTGACACAGTGCGGCGAGATCATAACGGTGTTGGTGGCGGTTGCGCGGGTGTAACCCCGGTTTCTGGGCGGACATGGCATTCTCCTTTTAGCAGCGGCGTAAGATACCCGTATAACGCCACGGGGTAAATATACCACCGCGAATTCCCTGCCTCGCTCGTTTGATCGGATATCTGAATGACATTGGTTCTGCTCATGGTCTGAAAAGATCGCGCGATGCGATTTTTTCACCTGACGGCGCTACACTTAACCTCAGGTACCCTAAAATCAGGAGAGCGTGATGGCATCCGGCTGGGCAAATGATGACGCAGTGAATGAACAAATCAACAATACCATTGAAGATGCCGTTGCCCGCGCTCGCGGCGAACTTCCCCACGGCGAAAGTCGCGATGAATGCGAATCGTGCGGCGACCCTATCCCTGAAGCGCGGCGTAAAGCCGTGCCGGGCGTTCGGTTATGCATAGCCTGCCAACAGGAGAAAGATTTACATAACGCAACATTTTCAGGATATAATCGTAGAGGTTCAAAAGACAGCCAGTTACGCTGACTTTTCTTTACCGAAACCGCCAGTATTATCCATTCCTTTACGCTCATGCTTTTTAGCGTTCTGCGTCGCAGAATGTGCCGTTAACCTCGACTCTGTAAAGCCAGATGACAAGAAAGGTAAATTCAACCGTTGAATTAATTAATAATCAATAGGTTATTTGTCATTCAAAAATTTTGAGCAAGGCAGTCAATTCTATTCGATTTTATCTTTCGCAAAAAACCGTGATACTCATCACATCGACGGAACATCGTCCCATAAACAGAATAACCTGCGAGAGATTAATCATGAAAACCATTAAATATGCTGTTGCAGCCATCGCGCTTTCCACCCTTTCTTTTGGCGCTTTTGCCGCAGAACCGGTTAGCGCGTCTCAGACGCAAAACCTGCATAAAATCGGCGTAGTGTCTGCCGATGGCGCCACCACGCTGGATGGCCTGGAAGCTAAACTGGCTGAAAAAGCCGCCGCTGCTGGCGCAAGCGCTTATAACATCACCTCCGCCGTAGGTAATGACAAAATGAGCGGCACTGCGGTGATTTATAAATAATTTACCTGCCCGCCAGATTTCAGGCTGTAACATCGCTGTTGTTTGAATTCTGACGGGTATTACCCTCGTCTGTTTGCCAACAGACCCACTGCTCCAACCCTCATTAACCCTGTTTGTTACCCTTATTTGCCCGTCCGCCACTGGACGGGCTTTTTTTATTCGCTAAAAGCCTGTTCGACGCGCGCAAGCCCGTCTTCTAACGTCGCCGCCTCTCCCGTCGCAACCAGACAACAGGCCATTTGCGTTTTTAATGATTGCGGCACCGACTCGTGGCCGGCAAGGCAGCGCTCAATCCAGCGCGCGGTGATTTCAGGATCTTTAGTCGCAGGCAGTGAAAGCGGCTCGTCGTACGTGTCGCTCTGGCGCTCATGCAGTACCTGCACGCCGCGGCTATCAATCAGGCTAATTTGCGGACAGCGTTGCGGGTTGGCATAGACTTCGCCTTCGGTACCATGCATCAGCAAAGCCCGCCCGCCAATGCGGCTAAAAAAGGTCGCCACACGCGGAACATATTCAGGATGAGAAACGCTTGATAAACGCAGCGCGGCATCCTCAGCAAATGGCGTCGCCAGCTTGGCCAGTGAATGCGCGCTGTTGCGCACGCCCATCCGCCAGCGCATCGCCAGCTGTTTTTCCAGCGGCGGGCAGAGCGCGCTCACCGGGATAAACACCGGCTGGCGCCCGTCCAGTTTGGCCTGCGCTTGTCCGCCGTGTAGGGTGGGCACAATCCCCATCAGCTCAAATATTGTTTCCGTCAGTACGCGGGTCGGATCTTCACTGACGCCGTGTACTACAACTGGAAAGCCCAATTTATGCAGCAGGATAGCCAGCAACGGCGTTAAATTCGCCTGTTTACGCGCGCCGTTATAGCTGGGAATAACGACCGGCAACGGCCTATCTGCGGGCGGTGTCAGTTTGATGGTATGATTCTGCATGGCTTCATAAAAGCCCAGCATTTCGGCTTCGCCTTCGCCTTTAATACGCAGCGCCATCAATATACTGCCCATCTCCAGGTCGGGGACGTCGCCATTCAGCATTCGGGTATACAAACCGCGCGCGGTATCCAGATCCAGATCGCGGGCGTGATTTTTACCTCGCCCGATCTCTTTGATGATCTTGCGATAATCCATTGAAAGCTCCTTGAAGTGTGCTCACAGCATTAACGCCGTCGGCGGCGTGCAGGTTTTGCTTTTGGTTTTACTATAACGTCTGGCACGGCAGGCTGCTCTATCGGAAAAACAGGTAAGGCATTCAGTAAACGCTGTCCGTAGTTTTTGGTCAACAAACGCTTATCATAAATGACCACTTCTCCCCGACAGGCGTGGCTACGGATCAATCGCCCTACCTGCTGAATTAAATTAAAAGACGCGCTTGGTAAACTTTGTACCTCAAACGGATAACGATTCAGACTTTTTAGCCATTCGCCTTCGGTGATCACGACCGGGCTGTCGATCGGCGGGAAGGCAATTTTATGGATATGGACCTGCGTCAGCAGCTCGCCTTTAAGATCCAGCCCTTCGGCAAAAGACTGAAGCCCAACCAGCACGCTGCGTTCGCCGCTCTCCACCCGTTTACGGTGCAGCTCCACCAGCCGGTAACGCGGCTGGTCGCCCTGGACCAGGAGGAGTAAGCGCACATCAGCGACATGCTCCAGAAAACGCTGCATCGCCCGCCCGCTGGCGAACAGTACCAGCATACCATGATGTTTTTTGCTCTCCAGTTGCTCGCGAAAATAGGCCGCCATTTCGGCAATATGCTGCTCTTCGTTATCAATGGTGGGTTCGTAGCGCATTTGAGGAATCACCAGTTTCCCCTGTTCCACATGATTAAACGGCGAATCCAGCGCCACAAAGCGGTCGCCGGCTTTTTCTTTTAAGCCGCTCATTTCCTGCAGACGCGAAAAGCTATTGAGCGAGCGCAGTGTCGCCGAGGTGACAATAATGTGCGGTACGCTGCGCCATAACAATCTTTCCAGCTGATCGCTGACGCGGATACCGACACAATGGAACCAGACGTGGAGTTGCCCTTCGCGTATTTCACGCGTCGCCCATTTGGACACCGGCGCGCCTGAAGACTGCGCCATCGAAGCCAGCCGCCATAATTTACTTTGCGCCTCGAACATTCCCAGCGCCCGGTTCATCTGTAAAATCACCCGATGCAAACGCACAATATCGTGCGACCCGGTTTTTTCGCTGAGATCGTTGAGAAAGGATTCCGCCAGCCCACGCAACGTCTCGGTCAGCTTCGCCAGTCGCTGGCAGATTTCCATGACCTCATCAGGCAACTCGCCCATTGCAAAACGGTGCTCCGCCTCCTGCGCTGCGGGCATATACAGATTAAGAATGGCATTGAGCGAGGCGATCAGTTCGTACACCTCCTCGCAATGGGCGTTAAGTCGCTCAGGGTTCGCTAACGGCGGCGTGGTTTTAGGGCGAAACTGCTCCATGCAGGTCGCCACCAGTTTGCTGAACAGATCCAGTTGCAAGCGATACCAGGAGGCGGTAATTTCCGCGCTCATCTCCAGCGCATCGCGCGCGACATCGGGCAGATGATGACCTTCATCCAGTACCAACAGCAGATGCTTTGGTTCCGGCAGTACGGCTTCACTTTCCATCGCCGCCATTACCAGCGCGTGATTCGCCACCACGACTTCCGCTTCCTGTATTTCACGTCGGGCGACAAAGAATGGACATTCGCGGTAATAGTGACAGTTGCGGTTCAGACAACTGGCTTTATCGGTACTTAATCGCCGCCACAGATCGTCGTCAATAGCAATGTCGGTATGATCCCGCAGACCATCCCATTTGTAACCGTCAAGATCCCCTTTCAGCCTGGCGCAGCGCTTTTGCTCTTCCTGGTTGTTAGGCGTCAGTTCGTCATCAAGAAAGGCGAGCAGATCCTGCTGCGTAGGCTCGCTACTGGCGAGCGCCGCCAGGTTTCGCGGACACACGTAACGCCCGCGGCCAAAGGCGGCGGTAAAGCGCAGATCGGGGATGATTTTTCGTAGCAGCGGCAAATCTTTGCTAAAGATCTGATCCTGTAACGCCACGTTAGCAGTACTGACCACCAGTGTTTTTTGCTCTTCCCGGGCAATGGCGATACCGGGAATAAGATAGGAGAGGGTTTTCCCGACGCCGGTCGGCGCTTCAATAGCCAGATGTCTCCCTTCTTCCCCGGCCAGCGTTCTGGCGACGTCAGCAATCATCTGCCGCTGCGGCGCACGGGGAATAAAGTCGGGAATCTGGTCCTGAAGCGCCTTATACCAGGCGGCGATTTGCGCTTTCAGCGCAGCGGTCAATGCCATGAGAAAACCTGAAGTACTGTATAAACAGCCACTATTGTGTCACATTTCAGGGGCGGGAAGTACCTTTTTTACCGGTTCTGGAAGGCGGCTCGCAACGCGATGTGTATTTTGCCGGATGACGGTGCAAGCACCTTATCGGGCCTACGTATTTGCATAGTCCGTAGGCCCGGTAAGCGTCGCGCTACCGGGCATGTTGCCGGATAAAATTTACTGGGCAGGCGTGATTCTGCGCGGGCGACGCGGCGGACGAGCTTTGTCGCCAGCGGGTTTCCCCTCGCCTGTGCGCGGTTTTGGTTTCGCCTTCGCTGCCCCACTATCCTGACGTCGCGGCTGCTGACTGCGCCCCGCTCCTCCCTGATTTTGTCCGCGTCCACGACTGCCGCCGCCGCGCTGCTGACGACCATTCTGAATCGGCTCCGCTTTAATCGACGGGTCCGGCTCATAGCCCGGCGTCGTAATGCGTGGGATCTCTTTTTTCAGCAACTTTTCGATATCACGCAACAATTTATGTTCGTCAACACAGACCAGCGACAGCGCCTCGCCAGTTGCCGCCGCGCGACCGGTACGGCCAATACGGTGTACATAATCTTCCGGCACGTTCGGCAGTTCATAGTTGACCACGTGCGGCAGTTCTTCAATATCCAGACCACGCGCCGCAATATCCGTCGCCACCAGCACGCGAATATCGCCGGATTTAAAATCGGCCAGCGCGCGGGTACGTGCGCCCTGCGATTTATTACCGTGGATCGCCGCGCTGCGAATACCGTCTTTATTAAGCTGTTCCGCCAGATGGTTCGCGCCATGCTTGGTGCGGGTGAAGACCAACACCTGCTGCCAGTTGCCCTGGCCAATCATTTGTGACAGCAGTTCGCGCTTACGTTTTTTATCGACAAAGTGCACGTGCTGCGTTACCTGCTCTGAGGCCGTGTTGCGGCGCGCCACTTCGATTTCCAGCGGGTTGCGCAACAGCTTTTCGGCGAGCGCTTTGATGTCGTCGGAGAACGTGGCGGAGAACAGCAGATTCTGACGCTTCGCCGGCAGTTTCGCCAGCACGCGACGAATGTCGTGAATGAAGCCCATATCCAGCATACGGTCGGCTTCATCCAGTACCAGAATCTCAATCTGATCCAGCTTCACGGCATTTTGATGTTCCAGGTCGAGCAGACGTCCCGGCGTCGCCACCAGCACATCCACGCCGCCGCGCAGTTTCATCATCTGCGGATTGATGCTTACGCCGCCAAATACCACCAGCGAGCGAATATTGAGATATTTACTGTAATCTCTGACGTTTTCGCCAATTTGCGCCGCCAGCTCGCGGGTTGGCGTGAGGATCAACGCACGCACCGGGCGACGACCTTTAGCGTGCGGCTGATGGGTAATCAGATGCTGCAACAATGGCAGGGTAAAACCCGCCGTTTTACCGGTTCCAGTCTGGGCGCTGGCCATCAGATCGCGGCCTTCCAGCACGGCGGGAATCGCCTGTTGCTGAATAGGGGTAGGTTCACGGTAACCCTGCTCGGCAATAGCGCGCAGGATATCAGGGTTTAATCCCAGGGAATCAAAAGACATAACTACTCCGGACCGCCCCGACCGTTGCCGGTGTAGTTTTCAGGGAGATGCTCAAATTTGGAATGACAAAAACCACAATGTCATGAAGGGGCGGAGTGTAGCAGTTTTTGTGATGCGGCGCATAAATTATCCTTACGGTGAGCCGCGGGGAAAATGACGCCCCGCGACGGAGATCCATGCGTTATTGTTCAGCAAACGCCTCGCCGTAGAAACTTGCCAGCAGCAGTTGGCGCAGTTCCGATACCAGCGGATAACGCGGGTTAGCGCCGGTGCACTGGTCATCGAAGGCATCTTCAGACAGTTTGTCAACGTGTGCCAGGAAGTCAGCTTCCTGCACGCCTGCTTCACGGATAGACTTAGGAATGCCCAGCTCAGCTTTAATGCTTTCCAGCCATGCCAGCAGTTTTTCAATCTTAGCGGCGGTACGGTCGCCCGGCGCGCTCAGGCCCAGGTGGTCAGCAATTTCAGCGTAACGACGGCGTGCCTGCGGACGATCGTACTGGCTGAAAGCGGTCTGCTTGGTCGGGTTGTCATTCGCGTTATAGCGGATAACGTTACAAATCAGCAGGGCGTTCGCCAGACCGTGCGGAATGTGGAACTGAGAGCCCAGTTTGTGCGCCATGGAGTGACATACACCGAGGAAGGCGTTGGCAAACGCGATACCGGCGATAGTCGCTGCACTGTGAACACGTTCACGCGAAACCGGATTTTTAGACCCTTCGTGGTAAGACGCCGGCAGGTTTTCTTTCAGCAGTTTCAGGGCCTGCAGAGCCTGACCGTCAGAGAACTCAGAAGCCAGTACGGAAACATAAGCTTCCAGAGCGTGAGTTACCGCATCCAGACCACCGAACGCACACAGGGACTTCGGCATATCCATCACCAGGTTGGCGTCGACAATCGCCATATCCGGGGTCAGGGCGTAGTCAGCCAGCGGATATTTCTGACCGGTTGCATCGTCGGTCACAACCGCAAACGGTGTGACTTCAGAACCGGTACCGGAAGTGGTGGTGACGGCGATCATTTTCGCTTTCACGCCCATTTTCGGGAACTTGTAGATACGTTTACGGATGTCCATAAAGCGCAGCGCCAGCTCTTCAAAGTGGGTTTCCGGATGTTCGTACATGACCCACATGATTTTCGCGGCGTCCATCGGGGAACCACCGCCCAGCGCGATGATCACGTCCGGTTTGAAGGAGTTCGCCAGCTCAGCGCCTTTGCGAACAACGGAAAGCGTCGGGTCGGCTTCAACTTCGAAGAAGACTTCGGTTTCAACGCCAGCCGCTTTCAGCACAGAGGTGATCTGGTCTGCGTAGCCGTTGTTGAACAGGAAGCGGTCAGTCACGATCAGCGCACGTTTGTGGCCATCGGTAATCACTTCATCCAGCGCGATGGGCAAAGAGCCACGGCGGAAGTAGATAGATTTCGGAAGTTTGTGCCACAACATGTTTTCAGCTCGCTTAGCAACGGTTTTCTTGTTGATCAGGTGTTTCGGACCAACGTTTTCAGAGATGGAGTTACCACCCCAGGAACCACAACCCAACGTCAGGGAAGGTGCGAGTTTGAAGTTGTACAGGTCACCGATACCACCCTGAGAGGCCGGGGTGTTGATCAGGATACGCGCGGTTTTCATCATCTGACCGAAGTAAGCAACGCGTTCTGGCTGGTTATCCTGGTCAGTGTACAGGCAGGAGGT